>NZ_JBHSBC010000048.1:88712-216602 GCF_042650425.1 Streptosporangium jomthongense
CGGACCGGGGACTCGGGGCGTGGTCAGCTCTGCTCACCGCCCGCCCTGCGGAAGAAGACCGCGGCCAGAACGGCGAAGAGACCGAAGATGACGGTGGAGAGCACACCGGCCGCGTTGAGGCCCGCGGTGAAGGCGCCGTGCGCCTGCCGCAACAGTTCGCCGGCCTGGTCGGCGGGCAGGCTCGCCGCGACGGAGGAGGCCCCCGCGACGGTCTCGCGGGCGGTTTCCGCCGCCGCCGCGGGCACCCCTTCGGGGACGGCCCCGGTCATCTGGTGCTGGTAGACGGCCGCCCCGATCGTGCCGAGCAGGGCCAGACCGAGCGCGCCACCGAGGAAGTTCGCGGTCTCCGACATGGCCGCCGCTGAGCCCGCGCGCTCGGGCGGGACCGAACCGACGACCAGCCCGGTGCCGATCGTGAAGAGCGGCCCGGTGCCCACCGCCAGGATCGCGATGCCGATCACGACCGGCACCGGCCCCCACGTCGAGTTCACCACGATCAGTACGGCGGCGCCGAGCGTGGAGACCGCCAGGCCACCGGCGATGGCGACGCTGGGCTTGAGGGACTTGGTGAAGGCCGGGGTGACCATCGTGCCGACCGCGACCGCAAGGCCCATCGGCGCGAACCACAGGGCCGAGACCAGCGGGGAGTAGCCGAGCACGCTCTGCAGGAACTGGGTGACCAGCAGGCCGACACCGGCCATCACGATCCCGGCTAGCGAGAGCGCGAGCACGACCAGGGCGAACGAGCGCCGGGTGAACAGGCGCAGGTCGAGCAGGGGGTTCTCCAGGCGGAGCTGGCGGCGGACGAAGACGATCGCGAACACCAGGCCGACCAGGATCGCCACGACGGACACGGTGGCCGTGCCGTTCCCGGTGGCGAGGGTCTTGATCCCGTACACGATCGGCAGGATCGCCAGCATGGACAGCAGGACGCTGGTGAGGTCGAGCCGTCCGGCCTGCGGCGGGCGGAACTCCGGCAGCACCAGCGGCCCGGCGATGAGCACGACCACCATGATCGGCAGGGCCATCAGGAACACCGACCCCCACCAGAAGTGGTCGAGCAGGATGCCGCCGACCACCGGGCCGAGCGCGGCGCCGGTGAAGTTGCAGGTGGCCCACACGGCGATGGCCTTGCCACGCTCCTGGCCGTCGCGGAACATGTTGGTGATCAGGGCCAGGGTGGACGGCATCACCGTCGCGCCCGCGATGCCCAGCACCGTCCTGGCCGCGATCAGCACCGTCGGGTTGGGCGCGTAGGCGCTGGCCAGCGAGGCGATCGCGAAGAACACCGCCCCGGTCAGCAGCAACTTGCGCCGCCCGATCCGGTCGCCGAGCGTGCCCATCGTGATCACCAGTCCGGCGACCATGAACCCGTAGGCGTCGGTGATCCACAGCTGTTCGACGCTGTCGGCGCCCAGCTCGGCGGTCAGCCTCGGCAACGCCAGGAACAGCACGTTCATGTCCAGCGCGACCAGCAGCGTGGGCAGCGCCAGCACCGCCAGCCCCATCCAGGTGCGCCTTGTCGCCTTTGGCTCGGTCTCCTCCGTATTACTGACGGACATATTGGGCTCCTCTTCGTGGATGCGTCCCGTTGGTGAGGAGGTGACAGATAGGGTTACCTCTCACTGAGAGGTCGGAACGGGTTCTCAGATCTTGCGCCGGGGAGTCAAGAATTCGACGCCGTCTCCGACCTCACCGTGGAAAGCCGGTACGGGCCGAGAGGAGAACCCCGTGAAGTTCCTGCTGATCATGCACATGAACCCCGAGATCTGGGACTCGCTGACCGAGGAGGAACGCAAGGAGATCATGAACGGCCACCAGCCGTTCATCAAAGCGGTCGAGGAGTCCGGCGAGCTGGTCGGTCACCAGGTGCTCGAAGGTCCCTCGACCAGCGCCGTCGTCCGGGTGAACGGCGGTGTCCCGGTGGTCTCCGACGGCCCCTACCTGGAGACCAAGGAGTATCTCGCGGGCTTCTACATGATCGACTGCGAGAGCAGGGAGCGCGCGTTCGAACTGGCCGCGATGATCCCGGACGCCTCCGTACCCGGCATCGGCATCGAGGTCCGGCCCATCATGTTCTCTGCGGGAAGCCCGGTGTGACACTGGAGGCCGGACAGCCCTGAGGTGAGCGGAGGGGCATGACAGCCGCGAACGGATTCGAGGACTTGCTGCGCTCGCTCGCGCCGCAGGTTCTCGGCACGCTCGCCCGCAGGTACGACGACTTCGGGCTCTGCGAGGACGCCGTCCAGGAGGCGCTGCTGGCCGCGGCGCAGCAGTGGCCGGTCGAAGGGGTCCCCGACAACCCGCGCGGGTGGATGACGACCGTCGCCTCCCGCCGCCTGGTCGACCTGCTCCGCGCCGAGCAGGCCAGGCGCCGCCGCGAGGCCACCGTCGCGGCGCAGCTCCCCGAGGTCGTACCGGGGCCCGACGAGCACTCGTGGGGTGACCGGGACGACACCCTGACCCTGCTGTTCCTGTGCTGCCACCCCGCGCTGACCCCGGGCTCCCAGGTGGCGCTGACCCTGCGCGCGGTCGGCGGGCTCACCGCCGCGGAGATCGCCCGTGCCTTTCTCGTCCCCGAGGCGACCATGGCGCCCCGCATCAGCCGGGCCAAGCAGCGCATCAGGGCCGCGGGCGCGCGTTTCGAGGAGCCGCCGGAGCACGAGCGGGCCGAACGGCTGCGCGTGGTCCTCCAGGTGCTCTATCTGATCTTCAACGAGGGTTACACCGCCACCTGCGGCCCCGACCTGCACCGGACCGACCTGACCCGCGAGGCCGTACGGCTGACGCGCGCGGTGCTGCGGCGGCTTCCCGAAGACGGGGAGGTGGCCGGGCTGCTGGCGCTCATGCTGCTGACCGAGGCGCGGCGACCCGCGAGGACCGGTGCCGACGGCGCGTTGATTCCCCTGGCCGAGCAGGACAGGTCTCGCTGGGACGCCGCCGCGATCGCGGAGGGCACGGCGCTGGTCACCGGGGCCATGTCGCGCTCCGGTCTGGGCCCGTACCAGCTCCAGGCCGCCATCGCGGCCGTGCACGCCGAGGCGGCCGACCCCGAGGACACCGACTGGACGCAGATCGCGATCCTCTACAAGATCCTCGAACGGCTCACGCCCAACCCGATGGTCACGCTCAACCGGGCCGTCGCCGTCGCCATGACCGAGGGACCGAGGGCCGGTCTGCTGCTCCTTGAGGAGTTGGAGGGCGACGACCGGATGGCCAGGCACCATCGTTTCCGCGCGGTGCGCGCCCACCTGCTGGAGATGGCCGACGACCCGCGCGCGGCCCACGAGGAGTACCTCCTGGCCGCCCGGCACACGGCCAGCATCCCCGAGCAGCGCTACCTGCGCTCGAAGGCCGAACGCCTCGGGGGGCTGACCCCGGGACCCTAGGCCAGGGAGCCGAGGAACCCGCGGACGGCCGCGGTGAAGCCCTCGGGGTCGCCGGCGTAGACGAAGTGGTCGGTGGCCAGTTCGGCGAGGCGGGTGTTCGGACGGCGGTCGATCATGGCCTGGACCTGGTCGGCGGGGATGACGCTGCCCTTCGTGCCCCGGATAACGAGGGCGGGGCAGGTGGTGGCGAGCCAGGCGGCCCAGTGGTCACCCCGGTTGAGCTCCTCGGAGGCGAGCATGTCCTGGGGGTGGAAGGGCAGGCGCCAGGTGCCGTCGGGGTTCTCCCGCAGGGTCTTGGTGAAGTAGGGGGCGGCCTCGCCGAGCGCCTCGACCAGCCCCTCACGGGTGGGCGCCTGGTAAGGCAGGCTTTCCAGGAACGCCAGCGGGTTGGGCTCCCCGTCGATGCCGAGGACGACCGGCGCGTCCGCGTTGACGAGGGCGGTGACCCGCTCGGGGTGACGGGCGGCGAGGTGGTAGGCGTTGATGCCGCCCAGTGAGTGGCCCATCACCACCACCCGGTCGAGGCCGAGGTGGTCGAGCAGGGCGAGGATGTCGGCCAGGTAGCCCTCGCGGGAGTAGTCGACGGCCCGGCCGGACTCGCCGTGTCCCCGCTGGTCGGGTGCGATGACCCGCCACTCGGGAGCCAGCCCGGCGGCGACGGCGGCGAAGCTCGTTCCCTCCGACAGGTGCCCGTGCAGGGCGAGCAGCGGACGCCCCGGCCCGCCGAAGTCGACGTAGGACAGGCGGCGGCCCGCGATGTCCAGCCCCGCCCGCACCGGGGCCACCGTCGGCGCGATGACATGGTTCATGGTTCTCTCCTCAACTCGGCTTCCGTACGGCTTCGCGAGCGGGTGCCGGTACGGCCCGCTCTCTCGCCTGTCATGAAGATACCGGCGATTTGGGCATTTGCGCAATGCGTATGCCTAAGGCATTTGCGCAAGAGAGCGTGGCGCCGTGAACAGGGCGAGTAGCATCCCGCTATGGGAAATCGCGAGGACCTGCTCGCCGGGGCGAGGCGCTGCCTGGAGGAGAAGGGGTGGGCGCGAACGACCGTGCGCGACATCGCGGCGGCGGCCGGGGTGAGCATGGCGGCCATCGGCTACCACTTCGGCTCGCGGGAGGCGCTGCTGAACGCGGCGCTCATCCAGGCGATCGACGAGTGGGGCCTGGAGACCGGGCAGACGGCCTCCGCCGTCTACGACGACCTCACCGCGACCCCCGAGGAGCGGTACGAGGCCCTGTGGACACGGCTGTCGAAGTCGTTCGGCACCCACAGGAAGCTGTGGGCGGCCAGCGTCGAGGCGCTGGTGCAGGCCGAGCACTCACCGGAGTTGCGGAGGTATCTCGCCGACGGCCAGCGGGAGGGCCGCCGGGGGCTGGCCTCGATCTTGCTGGGAGTGGAGGAGGACGCGCTCCAGGAGGGCACGACGCGCACCCTCGGCTCGGTGCAGCTGGCCCTGCTGTCCGGCGTGATGATGCAGTGGCTGGCCGACCCGGAGCAGGCGCCGACCGGAGCCGAGATCCTGGAGGGGCTGCGGACCCTCGTGGGGCTCTTCGAGGCCACCGAGGCCGGGGCCCGGCAGGGGGCGGCTCCGAAGGGCCCGGAGGGCGGCGTGCCGTGCGGTGAAGGTGTGTCCTCAGACTGAGCCGGGCGGCCCACCGGGCAGGTGGACCGCCGCCGAAAGCGCCCGGGCACGGGACCCGCGGGGGGTCAGCCCATGCTCTTGGCGCCGTCGAGGGACTCGCGGATGATGTCGGCGTGACCCGCGTGCTGGGAGGTCTCGGCGATGAGGTGGAGCAGGACCCGGCGCACCGACCTGCGCGCGTTCGGCGGGAACCACGGGGCCTGCGGCAGGGGATACGAGACGTCCAGGTCGAGTGTCGCGACCAGCTCGTCGGTCGTGCGGGCGACCTCCTCGTAGGCGGCGAGCAGGCTTTCGAGCGTCTCGCCGTCGAGCATGCGGAACTGGCCGGTCCAGTCGGTCTCGTTCATCGTCATCGCCTCGGGGTCACCGGTCGCGAAGCGCATCCAGCGGGCCTCGACGTTCGCCACGTGCTTGATGAGCCCGCCCAGGCACAGCTCGCTCACGGTGGTGCGCGTCGCGGCCTGCTCGTCGGTGAGGCCGTCGACCGTGCCTCGCAGGAAGGCCCGGTGCGCGCTCAGCGTCTCCAGCAGGTCGGCGCGCTCACCGGTGAGGGTGTCGTTGTGGGTCGTCACGGCGTGGGCCCTTCGGGTCGTCCAGCGGGGCCCGGCGGGAACCCTGCTCCGACAGATTAGGGGCCGCCACCGACAGTTTCGCGAGGCCGGGACACCCCCACACGCAACCTTGGCAAGCCCCTCAAATGCGGCAGACCACCTGACCACTACGCTCAGAGGCATGTTCGACCGGCTCATCTGCCAATGTCCGCTCTGCGCCGCGCACGACGAGGAACTCGACGAGTTCGACCGCGGCACCGTACGGAGGGTCGAGCGTGACGGGTGGGCCGTGGTCATGGTCCCCGAGGACGAGGACGGCCCCGGGTGGGCGTTCACCGTCGGGCTGTGGCACACCTTCAGGTCGCCGGAGGCGGCCATGTTCGGGCTGGACGTCGAGGTGATGCGCCGCTGCCTGAACACCCTCGCCGACCGGGTCGCGGCCGGTCACCTGATGGCGGACGGCCAGGAGCGGGACGACGTCATCAGGAACTACCCGGTCGTCACGCGTACGGTCGACCACAGCTGGTACCGCTCGCTGTTCGGTGTGGCGCTGCGTTTCTACCGCAGGCCCCCGCTGTCCTTCATGGAGGTCGTCTGGCCGGACAGGGTGGGCCTGTTCCCCTGGGACGCCCAGGCGACGCCCCGGCTGCGTGACCTGCAGCCCTCGCTGTGGCTGCCCAGGGACGACCATCCCCCGGGGCCGTGGACGAAGCTCACGACCGGTTGAGGGACGCGCCCCGCGTGGTCAGGGCGAGTTCACCCGCCGGCTCCGAGCCCGGCACGGTCGTGCGCACCGGCAGGCCGGAGCCGGTCCTCGACGGCCGGCTCGGCCGGACGTTCGAGGCCGTCGGCGCGCTCTCGGCCGAGGACGGCGCCGGCCTGATCGCCTGTGCGACGAGCCGTCCCCGGCACGTCGACCTGCGGCGGATCGTCGTGCTGCCGGCCCGGCGGCCGTAAAGCTCCGGCTCCGCCCCGGCACGGCACGAGAAACACGGAAAACGCGCTATATTTCATGAATTTGCGAACACCAGAGCGACATGCAACTTTTGTGCGATTGTTGGTCCGGTGTTCACCTACGGGGAGGGGTCCGTGTCAAGGCCGACGGTCCGGGAGCGGTTACGGTACTGGTTCGACAACACCATGTCGCGGGGCACGGTGGCGTTGATCGGCTGGCTGGCCCTCATCTCGCTGGGGCTGATCGTGCTGGTCAGCCTGCTCAGCCTGTGGCTGACTCCCAAGGACGCCGCGCGCAACAGCGGTCTGCCCGGCATGCTGTGGGTCTCGCTGATGCGCACGCTGAGTCCCGGCAAGGTCGCCAGCGACACCGGAAGCATCCTGTTCGTCGCCCTGATGTTCATCGCCTCCATGGGTGGCCTGTTCATCGTCAGCGCCCTGGTCGGCGTGCTCTCCAACGGGCTCAAGACCAAGTTCGAGCAGCTGCGTGAGGGCAGGTCCCGGATCATCGAGAACGGCCACATCGTGGTCCTCGGCTGGTCCGAGCAGGTCTTCACGATCGTCACCGAGCTGATCCAGGCGCACGCGAGCGGCAGGGGGTCGGTCATCACGGTCCTCGCCGACCGGGACAAGTCCCGGATGGAGGACGAGATCCGCCGTCACGTGGGGGACCTCGGCAGGACCAAGCTGGTCTGCAGGACCGGGCGGCCGACCGAGCCCACCGACCTCGACCTGATGAACCTCGACGCCGCCCGCTCGGTGGTCGTCCTGTCCCCTCAGGGCGACGACCCGGACGCGCACGTCATCAAGACGCTGCTCGCGCTGGCCAAGCGGGCGGGCGACCACCCTCCCGTGGTCGCCGCGATCGCCCGCACCGCGAACATGGCCGCCGCCCGGCTCGCGGGCGGCCCCGACGTCCACCTGGTTGACTCCGACGACACCGCCTCCCGGCTCATCGTGCAGTCGTCGAGGCAGTCGGGCATGTCGGTCGTCTGCATGGACCTGCTCAACTTCGACGCCGGAGAGATCTACCTGCGTTCCGACCCCGACCTCACCGGCCTGACGTACGGCCAGGCGCTCCCGGCCTACCGGACGGCCACGGTCATCGGGCTGCGGGGCCCCGGCGGCGTCATGCTGAACCCGCCGGCGGACACGGTGATCACGGCGCGGGACGAGGTCATCGTGATCGCCCAGGACGACTCGCTGATCCACCTCGCCGAGGGCGGCGCCGAGGCCGACGAGGAGGCGATCGTCGAGGCCCCGCACGTCAGGCCCGGCCCCGAGCGGACGCTCGTGCTCAACTGGAACGGCAGGGGCCGCCAGGTCGTCCACTACCTCGACGGCTACGTGGCACCCGGTTCCGCGCTGGACATCGCATCCGACCATCCGGACGCCGCGGTCCCCTTCGAGGGGCTGGCCAACCTGACGGTCAACGCCAAGGAGTGCGAGACCACCGACCGCTACGCGCTCGAATCGCTGGGCCTGGGCGTCTACCAGCACGTGATCGTGCTCTCCGACGACCGCTACCCCGCCGAGCACGCCGACACCCGCACCCTGATGACGCTGTTGCAGCTGAGGGACATGCAGACCGCGCTCGGCGAGCGGTACTCGATCGTCAGCGAGATGCACGACGAGAACAACCGGAGCCTGGCCGAGGTCACCGAGGCCGACGACATCGTGATCAGCGACACGGTCATCGGCCTGCTGCTCGCCCAGCTCGCCGAGAACCGGCACCTGGCGGAGGTGTTCGGCTACCTTTTCGACTCCAGGGGGTCGGAGATCTACCCGCGCCCGGCGACCCGGTACGTCCGTAGGGACACGCCGGTCGGCTTCGCCACGGTGATCGAGTCGGCCAGACGCCGGGGTGAGACGGCGATCGGCTACCGGCTGGCGGAGCGGGCGAACGAGGCGCCGCACTTCGGCGTCGTCCTCAACCCCGACAAGTCCCGCCCGGTCACCCTCGGGGAGGGTGACTCGGTGATCGTCCTGGCCGAACGCTGAGGCGTCCCCGCCTGGCCGTGGCGTGGTTGAGCGTCCTGGCCGGGAGCCGAGGTCGTCCTCGGCTCCCCGTGGGCGCCCGGCGCCCGGCCAGGACCGCCGCCGTCATGGCCGGCGGCATGACGAGCGGGGAGAGGTGCGGAGGGGTCGCGGCGACCCCGCCGGTGATCCGATTCAGGCGAATCCAGTGGTCGTTCAGCGGCTTTCCCGAACTTACGGTCATAAAAGCTGATATGCGGAACGGGCACCGGGCCGCCGGGGAGATCGACGGTCAGGCAGTGATCATGAAGGCCAGGCCCAGCAGGACGACGACGGGGATCAGCCACACCACGGCTTCGACGGCGAACTCCTTGTACACGGTCAATTTCTCCCTTTAAGTCCCACTAAATCCATAAATCTGGCCATGCGAAGCATATGCGGTCCCACGGGTGGCCCCGCACCCGGCCCACGACGGCCACCTCCCGCAGCGGTCAGCTCCCCTTGGCCGAGGCGTCCTCAAGGGGCTCGTCGGGCGCCGACACACGCAGCCAGCGCGTGCCGTACGGCTCAAGCGTGAAGCTCACCCTCCCGTCGGGGGGCAGGTCGAGCGTGCCGTCGACCAGCAGGTCGGTCAGCACCTGCCCCTCGTCCAGGCCGTCCAGGACGAACTCGGCCCTCGCCTCGCGGTCGGCGAAGTTGTGAACGGCGACCACGGTGCCGCCCTCGGCGTCGGCCCGGTGGACCAGCACCGCCTCGTCCGCCGTCTCCAGGACCCGGTAGGCGCCCCAGGCCAGCTCCGGAGACTCCCGGTAACGCTCGATCAGCAGGGTGATCCAGCGCAGCAGCGAGTCGGGGTCGCGGCGCTGGGTCTCGACGTTGACCTCACGCGGGCCGTACGGCCCGGCCGGGGTGGAGACGGGGGTCCGCTCGGCGACGGGTGAGAACCCTCCCGAGGCCGTCCACTGCATGGGGACCCTGACCGCCATCCGGCCCTCCCCCTCCGGGTTCTCACCGAGGCCGATCTCCTCACCGTAGAAGAGCACCGGCGTGCCGGGCAGGGAGAACAGCACGCTGTAGGCCAGCGCGAGCCGCCGCCGGTCGCCGTCGAGCATCGGTGGCAGGCGCCGCCGTACCCCCCGGCCGAAGACCTGCATGTCCTTCTCGGGGGCGAAGGCGTCGAAGACCTCCTGGCGCTCGGCGTCGGTGAGCTTGTCCAGGGTCAGTTCGTCGTGGTTGCGGATGAAGGTGGCCCACTGGCAGTCCTTCGGCGGGGCGGGCCGTTCGCGCAGGGCCTCGGCCAGGGCGGCGGGACGACCCCGGGCCATCGACAGGTGCAGCCGCTGCATCCCGATGAAGTCGAAGCACATGGTGACCTCGTTGCCGTTGCCGTCACCGAAGTAGGCCATCAGGTCCGGGTAGGGCAGGTTGACCTCGCCCAGCAGGATCGCGCCGCCGTCGCGGCGGTTCATGAAGGCGCGCAGGTCCGCCAGGAAGGAGTGCGGGTCGCCGCCGGCCCCCTCGATCAGGAACGGCACCGCGTCGACCCGGAAGCCGGAGAGGCCCAGCTCCATCCAGAAGCCGAGGATGCGGGCGATCTCGTCGCGGACCTCGGGGTTGCCCACGTTCAGGTCGGGCTGGAAGCGGTAGAAGCTGTGCAGGTAGTACTGGCCACTCCCCTCGTCGAGTTCCCAGATGCTGTCCTCCTTGTCGGGGAAGACGATCGCCTTCGGGTCGAAAGGTCCTGGCTCGTCCCGCCAGACGTACCAGTCGCGCTTCGGCGAGTCCCGGCCCGACCTGGACTCCCGGAACCACGGGTGCTCGTCGGAGGTGTGGTTGACCACCAGGTCGGCGATCACCCGGATGCCCCGGTCCCTGGCGGTCCGCATGAACTCCACGAAGTCGCCGAGGGTGCCCAGGCGGGGGTCGACCGAGTAGAAGTCGGTGATGTCGTAGCCGTCGTCGCGGCCGGGGGTGGGGAAGAAGGGCATCAGCCAGATGCACGTCACCCCGAGACGGTCGAGATGGTCGATCTGCTGGGTGAGTCCCCTGAAGTCTCCGACGCCGTCGCCGTTGCCGTCCTTGTACGTCTCGACGTCGAGGCAGTAGACGACGGCGTTCTTCCACCACAGATCAGCAGTGTGGGTCAGTCGCATGCGCCCGCACTACCCGGGCTTTACCCGTTTATGGGGGTATTAAGTAGTGATCGTTCCCCTTATGGCGCCGGTACGGCTACGGTGGAGGCCGGACTGTGGAGGGGACCATGCGGCAGCTCAGGCACGGCGCGCCCTTCGGGTGGCTGCTCAGCCTGCTGTTCCCGCTGCTCGTCGCGGCCGGCCCCGGCGCCTTCCCCTCCCCGGCTTCGCTCACCGGTACGGCCGCCGCCCCCCGGCACTTCGCGATCATCGCGGAGCGGCGCCCGCTCTCCCAGGAGTCGTCGGCGGGAGAGCGCCCGCACCTCCCGGGGACCCTCACCTCCGCCCTGCTCTCGATCCTGGCCGGACCGGCGGGAAGCGGCGGTCACCCGGCCGTCGTCCCGCAGGCGGACCTCACGCCCGCCCTGCTGCCGACCGGGCCACGGCCCCGCGCCACGGGCGAGGCTCCCTTCCCATCCCCGGCACCGGGGACCGGCCCCGCCAGAGCCCCTCCGGCCACCTCCACAGGCGCCTGAGCGCCACCTGACCGCCCGGCCACACGCCGGGCGGACGACACCGTCCGGGACGTTCGGGACGGCGGAGCACCCCGGCACGTCCGGAGTGACGGCGCCGTCCGGCCCGTTCCCTGACGGTCGAACCGCCTGGGACGTCCCGGAACACCTTTCCGGGCTTCGCCGTACCCGCGAACGTCCCGGCGCGCCCGCGGATGCCCTGACGGCGCCCTGACCAGTGCCTTTGCTCATGCCCTGGTCATGCCTCAACGGCGCTCCGGCGCACCCGCGGGCCGTAACCCAAGGACTTCTTCCAAGCCTGTGGAGGCTTCCATGTCGCGTGCCCCCGTGGTGCGCGCGGTGACGGCGCTCGCCGTCATCGCCATCTCACTCTTCGTGGCGTTCACCATGACGCCACGCCTCGGTCTCGACCTGCGCGGCGGTACCCAGATCGTGCTGGAGACCAGGGACTCCCCGACCGCCAAGGCCGACGCCGAGGCCACCGACCGCACCCTTGAGGTGCTGCGGCGCAGGGCCGACGCGCTCGGTGTCGCGGACGCCCCGCTGTCGCGTTCCGGCGAGCGGCGCATCATCGTCGAACTGCCCGGTGTGCAGGACCCGGCCAGGGCCGCCGAGGTCATCGGCAAGACCGCGCAGCTGACCTTCCACGCCGTCGAGGGCATGGCGGACGAGAAGACGACTCCCGGCAAGGGCCGGCTCGTCATCCCCGACGAGGACGGCGCCAAGCTGCTCGTCGGCCCCGCCAGGCTCACCGGGGACGGCGTCAGCGGCGCCGAGGCGGGGACGGACCCGCAGAGCGGCGGCGGCTGGTTCGTCACGCTGGACTTCCGCGACAAGGGCGGCGAGGAGTGGGCGAAGCTGACCGGCGAGGCCGCCTGCAACGCCCCCGGCGACCCCAAGCGCAGGGTCGCCATCGTGCTCGACGACAAGGTCCTCATCTCTCCGCAGGTCAACGAGGGCGTCGGCTGCCGGGTCGGACTGACGGGCGGTTCGACGCAGATCACCGGCTCCTTCAGCGTCGAGGAGGCGCAGGACCTGGCCGCGCTGATCAAGGGCGGTTCGCTGCCCGTGCCCGTCGAGATCGTCGAACAGCGGACCGTCGGCCCGACGCTCGGCGCCGCGGCCATCCTGGCCAGCGCCCAGGCCGCCGTCATCGGCGTGCTGCTCACCGCGCTGTTCATCGTGGTGACCTACCGTCTGGCGGGGGCGATCGCCACCATCGCCCTGCTCTGCTACGCGTTGATCTCCTACGCCGCGCTGGTCGCGCTCGGCGCCACGCTCACCCTGCCCGGTCTGGCGGGTTTCGTGCTCGCGATCGGCATGGCCGTCGACGCGAACGTGCTGGTCTTCGAGCGCGCCAGGGAGGAGTACGCCGTCAAGCCCCGGCTGCGGCCCGCGCTCGACAAGGGCTTCCGCAACGCGTGGAGCGCGGTCGCCGACTCCAACATCACGACGCTGCTGGCCGCCGGCCTGCTGTTCTTCCTGGCCTCGGGGCCGGTGCGGGGCTTCGGCGTCACGCTGGTCATCGGCGTCGTGGCCTCGCTGTTCACCGCGATGGTCGTCACCCGGGTGCTGGCCCAGTGGGCGGTGAACCTGCCCCCGGTCGCCAGGCGGCCCAAGCTGACCGGTCTGGCGGACGTCGGCCGGGTCCGCAGATGGCTGACCGAGCGTCAGCCCGCCCTGATGCGCAGGCGGATGCCGTACTTCCTGGTCACCGCGGCGCTGATGGTCGCGGCGATCGGCGGGATCACGGTCAGGGGGCTGGACTTCGGCGTCGAGTTCACCGGCGGCAGGCTGATGGAGTACTCCACGACCAAGCCGCTGAGCGCCGACGCCGCCCGCGAACTGGTCTCCGAGGCCGGGTTCCCGAACGCGGTCGTGCAGTCCTCGGACGAGGGCGTCTCGGTGCGGACCGGCCGGATCGGCGAGGCCGAGCAGGCGCGTATCGAGACGGCGCTGGAGGGCGGGGGCGGTACGGTCACCAAGCAGCGTGACGAGCTCATCGGCCCCAGCCTGGGCGAGGAGCTGCGCAGGAACGCCATGATCGCGCTCGGTGTCGCGCTCGCCGCGCAGCTGGCCTATCTGGCCTTCCGGTTCCGCTGGACGTTCGGTCTGGCGACGGTGCTCGCCCTGGTCGTGGACGCCGCGGCCGTGATCGGCGCGTTCGCCTGGCTGGGCAAGCCGATCGACGGGGTCTTCCTGGCCTCGATGCTCACCGTGATCGGTTACTCGGTCAACGACAAGGTCGTGGTCTTCGACCGGGTCCGCGAGCTGTGGGGGGCGCGGCGCAAGGCGCCGTTCGCCGAGGTGGTCAACACCGCCATCCTGCAGACCGTGCCCCGTACGGTGAACACGGGTCTCGGCGCGCTGTTCATCCTCGGCGCGCTGGCCGTGCTCGGGGGTGACTCGCTGACCGACTTCGCGGTCGCGCTGCTGATCGGCATCGTCGTCGGCACGCTGTCCTCGGCGCTGGTCGCGGCGCCGCTGGCGATCGAGTTCGAGCGGCGTGGCAAGGCGGCGCCGCCGCGTCCCAAGGCCACGCGGAGCCGTACGAGGGAGGGGTCGGGAGCGGTCCTCTGAGCCTTCTCAGGACGCCCGGGGCGGGGCCCGCGCCGAGGTTCGGCGGGCCCCTCCTCGGGGAGGGGACGGGCCGCTAATGTGCTGGGAATCCGGTTCCCCCCGACCTCTGGAAGGCAGACACACCGTGGCGGAAGACTACGCGACGACGTTCAGGATCATCGATGTGGACGGCGACGGCCTCATCTCGGCGCCCGAGCTCGCACGGCTGATGGAGGTGCTCGGTCAGCCGCTCACCCCTCAGGGGGCGGCCGAGGCCGTGGCCAGGATCGACCAGGACGGCGACGGCCTCATCTCCCTGGAGGAATTCGCCGGATATCTCGGCTGATTTCCCCCGTTTCTCCTCATCGAGGGCCGTGGGGGCCGTGACGGCCCCCCGCCCGACCTTCCGCCATAGTCGCCGGACATTTACCACTTCAAGTGGATTTATCCGCTAATACGCCGCCTGAATAGATGAAATTCGGTGGTGCATCGGCGATATGGCAAAGCATTCGCTCCTGCCCTTGCGGGCTATTGACTCTCCATTCACGACCTAATAACTTAAAGTAGCCAATGAGCTTCATAATGTAGCGATGAGGTGAGGTTCAATGCGTCACACGGTCACGTCGTCCGCCCGCTCACGGCACGGCCCATGAGCACCGTGCCCCCGGAAACGCCCCCCTGAACGCCTTTTCCGAGCACCGTACGCACCACGAAAGACTCCCACACGCACACCCGGTTCAGCTTTCCAGCGTGAGCTGACCCCAATCCTGCGCAGCGGATCGGTCGTCCCCTCGCCGACCTCCCGCCGACTCACCGCGACAGCGCGGAGCCAGCCGGAGATTCCCAGGCATACGACCGATCGGTCTCCAGGGTCCTCCATCCGGCTTTCTCCGCAGGAGGTGAGACATGGCCGGAGGTCTCGCACGTGAAGTGATCCGGTCGATGCGACCGACGTTCCCCACGGCGCCCCGCCGGGAACGCCACGACCTGGTCAATCTGAGAGACAACGAGAATCCCTTCGGCGGACCGCACCGCCACTATCCCGACAACGGGAACGACGACCTGGTCGCCGCCTACACCCGCGCGCTCGACGTCGTCGAGCCCGTGCCCGACGGCCTCACCCGCCCCAGGTGGCGGTGGGGGCCGGAAAGCGTCCTGATCACACGAGGCGCGGCCGACGGCCTCGACCTGGTCTTCAGGACGTTCTTCGAACCCGCCTCGGACGCGGTCGCCGTGACCCCGCCCAGTTTCGCGCTCTTCGACGAACTGGCCACGGTCTACCGGATCGCCCGCCTGCCCGTCCCGTTACGGGGAGAGCGGCTCGACCGGCTCGACGTCGAGCGGCTCGCCGCACTCCCGGTCAAGGGCGTCATCCTGTGCGACCCGGGCAACCCGACCGGCACCTGCCTGGACCGACGGGACGTCCTGGCGCTCCTTGGGTCCTTCCACGGCCTGGTCGTGATCGACGAGGCCTACGTCGAGTGCTCTGGGCGTGTGTCGTACCGGCACCTGATCCCCGAGCACCCCAACCTCGTGGTCGTGCGGTCGATGTCCAAGGCGCTCGGCCTCGCGGCTCTGCGTCTCGGCGCCGTGTTCGCCCATCCCGACCTGCTCACGGCGCTGCGCAAGACGCGGCTTCCGTACGCCCTGCCGGGACCGGTGGCGGCGCGGGCCGTCGCCGAGCTGTCACGGCCGACGCGGCTGCGCGAACGGATCGCGGCGTTCACCGGGGAGCGCGACCGGCTGGCGGCCGGGCTCGCCGGATGCCCGGGAGTCGGGCGCGTCTTCGCCGAGGCGGGCTTCGTCACGGTCGAGGGGGAACACGCCCTCGCCGACGAACTCTGGCGGGCCGGCTTCGACACGCTGCCCGAGCCGATGGGCTGGCCTGGGCACGTGCGCGTCTCCGTGGGACGGCCCATGGACAACACCCGGCTGCTCGCCGTACTCAAGGGGACCGCCGGTACGGCGCAGGAGCCCTCGGTCGGTGTGAGGAAAACGACGTTCCGCATGGCACGCGGCGGGATCGCCGCGATCCGGGGGAGAGGACTCCAGGCATGAGCACCGAGACGACCACGGCGCTGTCCGTGACGACCGTCGCCCGCCACGACATCCGCGCCATCACCTCGGTCAGGATCGACGGCGACATCCACCAGCTCGGCCAGCAACGCGACTTCCGCCGCAACGACGCCCTGGCCGCTTTCCTGCCCGAGGCGGGCAGACCGTCCTTCGCCTGGGTACGGCTGCGCGACGGGGAGAGCCTGGCCGTGCACCGGCATCCGACCAAGTCCATGATCCTGGTCTGCAGCGGCTCGGTGCTGCTGCTCGGCTCCGACGAACGCGAACTGTCCGAGGGGGACGTCGTGTGTGTGCCTCCGGAGAGCGACCACGGTTTCCGCACCCGTCCCGGTGAGGAGTTCCACGGTCTGTCCGTGCAGTTCGAGGGGGCCGGTCTCTACGAGGACGGGCACACGCCGAGAGCGAGCTTCGGCGGCTCCGGGGAGGCGCTGGCCGAGCTCGAACGCCTGAACGAGACGCTGCTCCTGCGCCACCGGGGCAACGCGCTGTTCACCCTGTTCGACAGCGGCAGGCTGACCAGGGAACCCGTGCTCCGGGCGCGTTTCCTGGCCGCTCTCTACGTGTGGGCGACCTACTTCCAGCGGATGCTCCACGCCCGCCAGGCCACCTGCTCCGAGGAGCGCCTGCGCGCGGAGTACGGCGAGCACCTGCGCGAGGAGCTCGGTCACGACCGCCTGCTGCTCGAACAGTACGACGCGGGCACCGACGTCTACGACCCGATCCTCGAAGCGGCGGGAAGCTGGTTCGTCGCCCAGATGTACCAGATGGACGAGGCCCAGCGGATCGTGCTCGTGCACATGGTCGTCGAGTCGAGCGGCCACCTGTTCGGTCTCACCACCTCGGAGATCTTCCAGGAGGAGGGCGGCTACTTCGCCCTGCACGCCCAGGCGGACGACGACCACAGGAACGTCGGCAGGGCCCACCTGACGGCCCTGCCCCCCTCGGCCTTTCCCGCGCTCGCCGAGACCTGCAGGCGGGCGTGGGACCAGATGGACCTGGTCCACGAGCGCATCGCCGCCTGGACCCTGAAGGACGGATGATGATAGCCGCGACCGGGGGGCGTGTTCCCGCCCCCCACACCGGTACGGCCTCGCCGTACGTCTCCTGCGCCCCGCCCGGCGCCCGACATCCGGTGACCGTGATGTCCGAACGGATCGTGGACGTCTTCGCCGACCTGGGCTACCGGGTCGCCGACGGGCCCGAGGTGGAGGCCGAGTGGTTCGCCTTCGACGCCCTCAACATGGACAAGGGCCACTTCGCCCGCGACCGGGACCACACCTTCTACGTCGCCGACCCGTCGGACAACGGACGCGGCTGTGGCCTGGTGCTGCGGGGACACACCTCCCCGGTGCAGATCAGGCGCATGCTCTCCTCCCCTCCGCCGATCCGGATGATCTGCACCGGGCGTGTCTTCCGCCCCGACCCGCCCGACGCCACCCACAGCCCGGTCTTCACCCAGGCCGAGGGACTGGTCGTGGACCGCGGCCTGACCATGGCCGACCTGGCGGGCACGCTCGACCACTTCGCGTCGGCGGTGTTCGGCCACGGCGTGGTGACCAGGCTGCGGCCCCACTGGTTCGCCTACACCGAGCCGTCCGCCGAGATCGACGTGGTGTGCGCCGTCTGCCGCGGCGTTCCCGAACGGGCGTGCCGTACCTGCTCGGGAGCGGGATGGGTCGAGTGGGGCGGCTGCGGGATGGTCCACCCCAGGGTGCTGGCGACCTGCGGTGTCGACCCGGCCGAGTACGGCGGATTCGCCTTCGGCGTGGGTGTGGAGCGGACGTTGATGCTCAAACACGGCCTCGACGACATCCGCGCCCTCGGTGAGACGCCGCTGCCCGAGGAGCCGCCCGGTCCGTCCCGCCCCAGGACCGTCAGGCGGGCGGCCGGGAGGGCGCTGGCCTCGGCCGGATACGTCGAGACCGTGACCTCCCCCTTCGTCGGAACCGCCGCCTGGGACGCCCTCGGCCTGGCCGCCGACGACCCGCGCAGACGCACCCTCACGCTCGTCAACCCGCTCGACGCCGGCGAACCCGAGCTGCGCACCACGCTGCTGCCCGGCCTGCTGGGCGCGTTGCGCCGGGACGTCGCACGCGGCCGGACGAACCTCGGCCTGTTCGAGCAGGGCACGGTCTTCACCTCCCCGGTCCTCATGGCTCGGGCGCCCCGCGTGCCCACCGGGGCGCGGCCCGGCGAGGCCGACCTGCGGGCGCTGCGGGACCTCGTCCCCGCGCAGCCGTACCACCTGGCGGCCGCGCTGGCGGGAGAACCCCGCTGGGCTGAGCTGGTCGACGCGGCCCGCACGGTCGCGGGCGCCTCAGGAGACGGCCTGCGGCTGACCACCCGGGAGGGAGGTCCTCCGCCGTGGCTGCCCGGACGCTGTGTCGCACTGCTCGCGGGTCCGACCGTGCTCGGCCACGCCGGGCAGCTGAGTCCCGACACGGTCGGCGCCATGGACCTGCCGCCGGGAACCAGCGCCATGGAGCTCGACCTCGACATCCTCGAACGCCTCACGACCCCGAACAGCGACGATCTCAGAGAAGGTGAAAGACCGTGACCCCGGAAGAACTCGCTCACGCCTACCTTGACGGGCTCGAACGCGGCGACCTCGACGCCGTGCTCGGCCTGTACCAGGAGGGAGGGATCGTCCACTCCCCCCTGTACGGCCCCATGCCCGCGGCGGAGTTCTACCCCGCGCTGTTCGCCGACACGGGCCGCGCCAAACTGCTGCTGCTCGGCACGACACAGGGCAGGACCGTCACCGGAGCCCCGCTGGTGACCATCTGGTTCCGCTTCGACTGGACCCTGCCCTCGGGGCAGCCGGCGAACTTCGAGTGCGTCGACGTCCTCGAACTGGCCGACGACGGGCGCGTCACGGCGCTGCACATCATCTACGACACGGTGACGGCCAGACCCGCCTTCGAGGCGGAGAAGGGCGTGGGCAGCTCCTGGCGCCCGGTCTTCTGACCGGCCCCAGGGCGCTCCTCCGTTCGGTGGAAACACGAAACCCCAGTCCCACGGTTCGGGTCGTGGGCTGGGGTTTCCGCGTTCGGCCTGGGAAGGTCAGGCGATCGTCAGGTAGACCTGGCTGAAGGTTTCGGCGATCTTCTTGAGGTCGGTCGCCGTGTCCACCTCGGGGGTCGCCGGGGTGTAGACGGCGGCCATGCGACGCTGGATCGGGGCGAGCTTCTTCAACTCGTCCCAGGCGGTCAGCCGGGTGACGGTGCCCTTGGCGTCCTGGACCCGGGTCCAGACGTTCACCTGCTGGGCGGAGCCGTCCAGGACGGGCTTGGAGACCCTGGCCGCGATCTGCTCCGCGGTGACCTGGCCGACCAGGCCGGTCTCCTCGGCGGCGACCTGGCCCAGGGCGTCCCAGGCGCGGGCGCGGACCTGGATCCACTGGTTGGCCTGGGCCTGCTCCGGGGTGATCTTCCAGGCGGTGTAGCCGCCGTAGGTCAGGCCGTTGTCGAGGGAGAACTGGTCGACCCGGCCGGAGATCAGGTGCGACTCGACCCGCTCGGGGGCCAGCAGCGGGTAGCGCTTGCGCATCTCGGTCTTGCAGGCCTCGTCACCGCCGCAGGCCAGCTCGGGGACGACCGTGTGGACGCCGAGACGCTTGCCCGGCGCGGCCTGGCGCAGCGCGGCGGAGGCGGCCGTGACGAAGGCCAGCACCTCGTCGTCGGTCTTGAAGGTCGAGTTGTAGCCGAGCTGGGAGCTGAACCGGATTCCGGCGACCTCGGGGCGGGCGGCCAGGGCGGCGACCCGCTTGACAGCGGCGGAGAAGTTCTGCGCCCCCGCCTTCCAGTCGTCGGCCAGCTCGGTGTCGATCCAGACGCGCAGGCCGGTGCCCTTGGCGGTGGTGATCACCTGGCCGACGGGACCCTGCGCGGCGGCGGTGACCTCCTGCGGGGTCGGGACCGTGGCGGCCGCCTGCTGGGCGGTCTGGGCCGTGGCGTTCTGGGCGGTGTTCGCCTGGCCGGTGGGCTTGAGGCCGCTGCTCTGCTCGGGCGCGCTCTGCGTGCCGTCGCCGCCCTCCTGGTAGCCGCCGACCGCGCACTCCTGGCCCGCCTCGCACTCGGGCGCGCCGTCGGCGTCCGCGCCCTCGGGGAGCGGGGTGTTCTCGTCGCCCACGGTGCCGTCGCCCTCAAGCTGGGGGCAGGAGCTTCCCGGGGCCGAGCAGTCGATGAACTGGCCGTCGGTGGCGGTGGCGGACTTGAGGTTGGCGTTGTCGTTCGCGCTCCAGAACTTCACGATGTCGTATGCCTCGTCCGGCTTGGCCAGCCAGCGGCACACGATGAAGGCGGGGGCGTCGTCACCCATCAGATCGTTGCAGCTGCGATCGTCGTCCTGTGAGAAGGCCGCCGCAGCCGGCGCCAGCGCTCCGATGACCGCGACGGCCGCGCCGACGGCAAGAGTCCGTCGCAGGTTGATTCGCATGTCCCGAACTCCCGGTGATCCAGTCAAAACGATCGTTTCGCACCCTATACAGATCTCTGATCCCTCAACAGGCTTAGTCAGGAAATAGCCAGAAACCCGCCATATCCCAGTCAGCTCAGCTTGGCCATACCGAAATGCCATACCGACGGTCCCGTACGGCGGAGGCCGCGCGGACATCACATTGGGACACCACGGATAATCGGGGCATGTTCCCAGCCCTGTGGACGCCCTGATGGCCGCGGAGTCCTCGCAGACCCTTGAACGCGGTCTGCGCCTGCTGCGCCTGCTCTCCGACGGCAGGCCCGGCCGGACCCCGACCGAGCTGGCCGCGGAGCTGAGGCTGAGCCGCCCGGCGGTCTACCGCCTGCTCACCACCCTGCAGAACGAGGGGTTCGTCAGGCGGGACGGTGAGGGCCGTCTCCACCTGGGCTTCGGCGTCCTCGTCCTGGCCAGGGCCGTACAGCCGTTGCTGCGTGAGGGCGCCCTGCCCGCCCTGCGGCGGCTCGCCGAGGAGGTCGGGGCGACCGCGCACCTCACGGTCGCCGAGGGGGAGGACGGACTGGCCGTCGCGGTCGTCGAACCGTCGTGGACGGACATGCACGTCGCCTACCGCGAGGGGTCGCGTCACCCGCTGACCAAGGGGGCCGCAGGACTGGCCGTGCTCGCCCTGCGCGAAGGCCGTACGGGCCATGTGGTCACCGAGGGGCACCTCCAGGAGGGGGCCAGGGGCATCGCGGCGCCCGTGCCCGGGCTGCCGTGGCTTGAGGCGTCGGTCGGCGTGGTCTCCTTCACCCCGCTGGACCCCGAGGTCGTCGGCCCCCGGGTGGCCGCCTCGGCCGTCGAACTGTCCCGGGCCCTGGCCTGACCCCGACCTACATGGTGTTGACGATCAGGCCGATGTGGGTGAAGTAGTTCAGCGCCCCGAACAGGGTGAAGGCGATTCCGGCCACCCCCCAGCACACCCCGACGACGGTCGTGAGCCCTCCCCCCTTGGCCCGCAGCGCCAGCGGGAAGAGCACCGCGCCCAGGCCGACCAGGACGTAGAGGCCGGAGATGAACGTCGCCTCAAGCAACGGCATGTCGGCGAAGGCCCCGGAGATGGGCTCCTGGGGCGGGGCGGCGAACAGGGTGTAGGTCCATCCGGCCGCCGCGATGCCGAAGCACCCGAGCCCCATGCCCGCGACGAACAGGGAGACGGGGCCCGCCGTGCGGGCGAGCAGGGCGGGGCGGTCCAGCGCGGCGGCCAGCAGCACGCCCTTGCGCCACAGGTAGAAGGCCGCGAACAACAGCAGCGCCCCGAAGGCCAGTGCGGGCTCCCCGAAGACGATGTTGTCGAAGGGGAAGCCCTGCCCGGCGAGCGGCCAGGTGAGCGTCATGTGCAGGCCGGTCGTCGTGAGGATCAGGCCGAGCACCCCGAAGGCCAGCGCCCAGCCCTCGAAGTGGTCGTTGATCCTGCCGCGCAGCACCTTGTGCCCGAGTGCGACCACCAGGACCAGCCCCACACCCGCCGCGACCGCCATGATCGTGTTGTAGGTGGGCATCCTGGCCCAGTCGATCTTCAGTCCAGGGGCCGCCCCCGCTATCCACATAAGGAACCATTTCCCTATGTAGTCACACCAAAACGGTCAGTAATCTCACGAGGTGCTGTGGACCGTGTAGAGCCGGGCGACCATCTCGTTGAGCAGCTCGCGTTCGGCCGGGTCGAGGGGCGAGAGGAAGTCGGCCTCCACCTCGGTCATCCGTGTCACGGCCTCCTCGACGGCCTGTCTGCCCTCCTCGGTCAGCAGGACGAGCTGTTTGCGCCGGTCGGCCGCGCTGCGGGCCCGCCGGGCGTAGCCGAGCCGCTCCAGCTTGTCGATCACCGCGACCATCGTCGTGCGGTCGAGGCCGGACAGTCCGCACAGGTCACGCTGTGACGCCTCCCGGTCGCCGGCGAGGCTCATCACCCGCAGTTCCTTGCCCGTTATCCCCCACCGCCGCAGTTCGTCCTCGACCCGGTCGCGGACGAGACCGCCCAGGCGCAGGAGCAGGTAACCGGTCGCCGAGGAGATCCGCCGCTCCGCGCTCCACGTGCTCACCCGCCCAACCTACGGCCTGGGTCCGCCACGGCGTACAGGACCTCGCGCAGGCCGGGGACGTCCTCCCGGTCGGCGCGCCAGACGAGCCGCAGCGCCAGCGGGGTGGTTTCGACGGCGAGCCGTACGAGGGTGCCCTCGTCGAGCTGGGCGGAGACCGCGAAGTCGGGCAGCAGGGTGACGCCGAGACCGCGTTCGGCCCAGGCGCGCATGACGGAGACCCCGCCCGCCCTGACCCGGCGCATGTCCTGCCCGAACAGGCGCTCCCCGGCCAGCCAGAACGAGCAGGCAGGCACGTTGACCAGCAGGTCCTGGCCGCGCAGGTCCCGTCTGGTCACCTCTCGCCTCCCGGACAGCGGGTGCCCCGGGGCGGCGACGAGCACGAGCCGTACGGTCTCCAGGTCGAGGAAGTCGAGCGGCGCCGACGGCAGGCCGAAGCCGAGCCCGCCGAGCCCCTCCCCCGCGTCCAGCAGCAGCGCCGCGTCCAGGTCGCCCTCGGCGACGCCGGCCAGCAGCCGGTCCCTGGCGGCGTCGGAGCTCACCTCGACCCGCAGTTCGGGGCGCCGCACGGCCAGCCGGGTGAGGATCGCGGGCACGTGGGTCGCGGCGATGGTCTCCAGCGCACCCAGACGCAGCTCCCGCCCGCCTCCGGCGACGTCGAGTCTGGCCTGTTCGGCCTGGTCGAGGAGTCGCCGCGCCCACGACCGCATGCGCTCGCCGGCCGGGGTCAGGCCCATCCCCCTGGGCCCGCGTTCGAACAGCGCCACTCCCAGGGACCTCTCCAGCACGCGGATCTGCGCCGAGACTGAGGAGGGCGCGTTGCCGAGCGCGTTGGCGGCGTCGGTGACGGTCCCGTGCCTGGCGACCGCCTCGAAGACCTGTAACTGGCGAAGCTCCATGTCGGGCGAACCCCCGGCGAGCGTTCGGATATTCCGAACGGAGCCTGCGTTCTCTCCGGTGGAGCCGTACGGCCCGGCCCACGACAGTGACCCGCATGACCATCGGTTCCACCAGGCGTTCCCTGGCGTTGTTCGGCATCTCCCTCGGCTACTTCACGGTCCTGCTCGACATGACCGTGCTCTCGGTGGCCGAACCTGATCTGGCACGCTCGCTCGGCGGCTCGGTCGCGGGCCTGCAGTGGGCCGTGTCGGGCTACACCGTCGTGTTCGGCGCCCTGTTGCTGTCCGCGGGGGCGATCAGCGACAGGTTCGGCGCGCACCGGGTCTTCCGGGCGGGCGTCGCCTTCTTCGGGGTCGGCTCGCTGCTGAGCGCGCTGTCACCCGACCTGTGGACGCTGGTGGCGGCGCGGGCGCTGCTCGGCGCCGCGGCGGCGGCCTGCGTGCCCGCCTCCATGGCGATGATCAACACGCTCTACCCGGTTCCCGCCGAACGCGCCAAGGCACTGTCGGTGTGGGCGGCCGTCAGCGGGGCCGCGCTTGCCGCCGGGCCGATCGCCGGAGGGCTGCTGGTCGGCCTGTCCGGCTGGCGGGCCGTGTTCCTGATCAACGTCCCGCTGGCGGCGGCCGTACTGGCGCTGACGGCGGGGCGCGCGGTGCGCTGCCCGCGCGGCGACCGCGGGATCGGCTGGCCCGCCCAGCTCGCGGTCTGCGTCGCCCTCGGGCTGGGCACCGACGCGCTCATCGCGCTCGGCTCGGGCGAGCCGGTCCACGCGCTGGGGTCCGGTGCCGCCGCCGTCGCCGCCGGGTTGGCCTTCGCGGCGCTTGAGAGGCGCGGCACCGAGCCGGTCCTGGCGCCCGCCGTACTGCGGGCCCCCGGTATGACGCCCGCGCTGCTGGCCGGTGCTGCGGTCAACTTCACGATGGCCGGGGTGTTGTTCGTGCTGCCGTTGCTCTTCCAGCGGACCCTGGAGCTGTCCCCGCTCGAAACCGGGGTGGCCTTCCTGCCGATGACGCTGCCGTTCGCCGTCAACCCGCTGGTCACCGGCAGGATCGTCGCCAGGTCGGGGCCGCGCGGGCCGGTGACCGCAGGCCTGGCCCTGCTGACCGCGGGAGGTGTGATCTTCGCGGTCGCGGTCACGACCGGGTCGGCCTACCCGCTCCTGGTCGCCGGTCTGCTCTGCACCGGTTTCGGGGTCTCCTTCGCGCTGCCCGCGCTGGTCACCACGGTCGTCGCGGCGGCCCCCACCGGTACGGCCGGCGCCGCGGGCGGCCTGCTCAACGCGGCCAGGCAGGTCGGCGCCACCCTCGGTGTCGCCGTGATGGGCGCCCTGCTCACCCCGGCCCCCGCCGGCACGGCCCGCGCCCTCCTGGTACCCGCCCTGCTCTGCGCGGTCGCCGCGCTCACCCTCGGGCGTTCACGGACGCCCTCCCTCAGGTGAGAGGAACTCCAGGCGGTTGCCGTGCGGGTCGGCGCTGTGGAAGCGGCGCATCCCCGGGAAGTCGTCGGCGAAGTCGACCGGGTAACCGGCCTCGCCCAGACGCCGGGCCCAGTGGTCGAGATCCTCGACCATGAGGCCGGGGTGCGCCTTGCGGGCCGGGCGGAAGTCGGCCTCGACACCCAGGTGGAGTTCGATGCCGTGTCCCCTGAACCAGCATCCGCCACGGGCCGCGAGGAGAGGAGGCTTGGGGATCTCGGTCAGGCCGAGCACCCCCTCGTAGAAGTCGCGGGACAGTTGCTCGCTCCCGGGAGGACAGGCGAGCTGCACGTGGTGAATCATCACAACCCCCTAAGTATCTCGACATCAAGGTACTTCGCCTCGACACGGGAGTCCATGTTTGACATCGGCTCACTCGTTGACGGAAGGTTGTACGTATAAAGGACAACAATGTCCGATAAACGGACGAGCTTGGAGAAGCGGATGCCGTACTACCGCGTCGTGGGTGAGATTCCCCGCAAGCGACACGTGCAGTTCCGGCGGCCCGACGGTGGGCTGTACGCCGAGGAGCTGATGGGTGAGGAGGGCTTCTCCAGCGACTCCTCACTCCTCTACCACCGGTACCTGCCCACGGCGATCATCAAGGCGGAGGCGGTCGAGGACTCCCCCTCCACCACGCTCACCCCCAACCTTCCGCTCTCCCCCAGGCACTTCCGCACCCAGGACCTCCCGACCGGCGGTGACCTGGTCTCCGGGCGCGGCCTGCTGGCGGGCAACGCCGACGTCCGCATGTCGTACGCCGCGACCGAGGCCCCCAGCGAGCTGTACCGCAACTCCATGGGCGACGAGTGCGTCTACATCGCCTCGGGACGGGTCACGTTCGAGTCCACCTACGGCGCGCTCGAAGCCGGGGAGGGCGACTACGTCGTCGTGCCGACCGGGACGATCCACCGCTGGGTCCCCCAGGGTCGCGTCACGGCCTTCGTCATCGAGGCCGCCGGGCACATCAGGCCGCCCAAGCGCTACCTGTCGAAGTACGGCCAGTTCCTCGAACACGCCCCCTACTCCGAGCGCGACCTGCGCACCCCGCAGGAGCCGATGCTCGCCGAGGGCGAGGAGGTCCCGGTGCTGGTCCGCACGCGCGGCGGGCTGACCCGGCTCGTCTACCGCAACCACCCCTTCGACGTGGTCGGCTGGGACGGCTGCCTGTACCCCTACGCCTTCAACATCAGCGACTTCGAACCCGTCGTGAAGCGCACCCACGCCCCGCCGCCGGTGCACCAGACCTTCGAGGGACCGAACTTCGTGGTCTGCTCGTTCTGCCCCCGGCCCCTCGACTTCCACCCCGAGGCCATCCCGATCCCCTACAACCACCACAACGTGGACTCCGACGAGCTGATGTTCTACGCGGGCGGCGACTACACCGCACGCAAGGGCTCGGGCATCGACGTCGGCTCGATCTCGCTGCACCCCGCCGGGTTCACCCACGGCCCCCAGCCCGGCGCCGTCGAGGCCTCCGTCGAGGCCGTACGGCAGGGCCACACGCAGACGAGCGAGCTGGCCGTGATGGTGGACACCTTCCGGCCCCTCGACCTCGGCTCGACCGGCCTGTCCGTCGAGGACCCCGCCTACGCCTGGACGTGGGCCCGGTGACGCTCTTCGACGCCCTGGTCGACGACGCCGGGCTCTTCCCGCCGACCGCGCTGCCCATGGCCAGGGCCCTGGCCAGGCACCGGGCGGACCTCGCGGCGGGCAGCCCGGTGCTGACCCACCGTTTCCTGTGCGCGGCCAGCCGGATCGGCGAGCTGCGCGAGCACCTGGACCACCCGATCAGGCTCGGTCTCGTCCTGGACACCCCCGACCTGCCGCCGCTCGACGGTCTCGACGTCGAGCTGGTCGAGGTCCCCGGGAGGGTCGTGGACCTCGGTGACCTCAAGGCCCGGCTGTTCGTCGAGGTCACCCCGGCCCAGCTGCCCTTCGACCCGCCACAGGGGGTGGGGCTCAAGGTCAGGTGCGGCGGGACGGTCGCCACCGCCTTCCCCTCCGCCCAGGATCTGGGCGCGTTCATCTCCCACTGCGTCGAACGCGGCATCCCGTTCAAGGCCACGGCCGGACTGCACAACGCGGTGCGCCACTTCGACCCGGCGCTCGGCGTCGACCGGCACGGCTTCCTCAACCTGGTCCTGGCGGTCTGCGCCGCCGTCGACGGCCGTGACCCGGCCGCCGTGCTGGGCTCGACGGACGTGGGCGAGCTGGTACGGCTGGCCCGCGAGGTCTCCGAGGACGTCGCGACCCGCGCCAGGCAGCTGCTGGTCTCCTACGGTTCGTGCAGCACGAGCACGCCGATCGAGGACCTGCGAGCCTTGGGGCTCATCGAGAACGCAGTAGAGGAGAACGTGTGATGTCCTGGGGTGTCGAACACCTGCCCTACGGGGTCTTCTCCCGGCACGAGGGGGAGGCCCCGCGCGTCGGGGTGCGCTACGGCGAGCACGTCGTGGATCTCGCCGGAGTCCTGCACGACGAGGTGTTCGCCACCGGCTCGCTCAACGCCTTCATGGCCAGGGGCTCGGCCGCGTGGCGGGACACCAGGACGGTGCTCCAGAACAAGCTGCGCACCGACCCCGGCGCCGTCGAGGCGCACCTGGTCCCGCTCGACCAGGTCAGGCTGCACCTGCCGTTCGAGGTGGCCGACTACGTCGACTTCTACTGCTCCCTCGAACACGCCTCCAACCTGGGCCGGATGTTCCGGCCGAACGAGGAGCCGCTGAAGCCGAACTGGCGCCACCTGCCCGTCGGCTACCACGGCAGGGCGGGAACCGTCGTCGTCTCCGGCACCCCGGTCGTCAGGCCGTCGGGACAGCGTGGCGCGGGGGTGTTCGGGCCGTCGGCGAAGCTGGACATCGAGGCGGAGCTGGGGTTCGTCGTCGGCACGCCGACCGCCCTCGGCGAGCGGTCGGGCCGGTTCGCCGACCACGTCTTCGGGGTGACGCTGGTCAACGACTGGAGTGCCAGGGACATCCAGGCCTGGGAGTACGTCCCGCTCGGCCCCTTCCTCGGCAAGTCCTTCGCCACCTCGGTCTCCCCGTGGATCACGCCGCTGGACGCGCTGTCGGAGGCGCGGACCCCCGGTGTCGCGCAGGATCCCGAGCCGCTTGACTACCTGCGCAGGGACGAGCCGTGGGGGCTGGACCTGACGCTGGAGGTCGCGCTGAACGGGGAGGTCGTCTCGCGACCGCCGTACCGGGGGATGTACTGGACGCCCGACCAGATGCTCGCCCACATGACGGTCAACGGCGCGAGCCTGCGCACCGGCGACCTGTACGCCAGCGGCACGGTCTCCGGCGCCGACCCCGACCAGCGGGGATCGCTGATCGAGCTGACCTGGAACGGCACGGAACCGCTCAAGCTGCCCGACGGCTCGTCGAAGACCTTCCTTGAGGACGGCGACACGGTCACGATCACCGCGACGGCCCCCGGCCCCGGCGGCACCGTGATCACCCTCGGCGAGGTCTCCGGCACCGTCCTGCCCGCCCGCTGAGTCGCTCCTGGTTCGAGGGACGGGTCAGCGGATCCGTCCCTCGAACCACACCGGCTCCGACGAGCACGGCACGGGCATCAGCCGGGTCAGTGTACGAACTTCACGCTCTCGAACCGGGTGTCCGTCGAGCTTCCCGGGGAGAGTTCCTTGATGACCCTGCCGTGGCAGCTGTTTCCCTCGTACAGCAGCGCGTCACGGTTGGTCTTGTTGGTGGCCCCGGCGGAGTAACCGACGCCGTAGCAGAGGTTGTCCTTCGGCGTGAGCAAGGAGTTCGGGAGTCCGGCGGAGGTGTACTCGAAGGTTCCGGACGCGGCAGAGGCCAGGCCCGGGGTGGCCAGGACGAGTGCGGCACAGGCGGCAAGAGCGCCCAGAGTAGTGGACATTGCACGTCGCAAGCTGATCACTCCTTGTTGTTGACTGGCCACAAAGAGTAATTGAAGGGGGGTCGAGAAACCAGGAGCCTCCACTTTCGGAGGCCCGGCCGAGCCGTCCGAGGGGCCGGGTTCAGCGGACCCGTCCCTCGTCCCACACCGGCTCCGCCGACTCGCGGACCCGCCCGTCCGCGCCGAAGACCAGGTAGCGGTCGAAGTCGTCGGCGAACCAGCGGTCGTGGGTGACGGCCAGCACGGTCCCGTCGAAGGCGTCGAGCCCCTCCTGGAGCGCCTCGGCACTGGCCAGGTCGAGGTTGTCGGTCGGCTCGTCGAGCAGCAGCAGGGTCGCCCCCGACAGTTCGAGCAGCAGGATCTGCAGCCTGGCCTGCTGCCCGCCGGAGAGCGTCTCGAACGGCCTGGCACCCGCCGGGGCCAGTTCGTAGCGGGCGAGGGCGGCCATGGCCTCGTTCAGGGTCAGCGCGTGCCCGGTGGTGATCAGTTCCGCGGGCGTACGGCCGTAGAGGTCGGGACGGACGTCGGTCTGGGTGAAATGCCCGGGAACGACCCGCGCCCCCAGCCGCACCGTCCCCGTGTGGCGCACGGAGGGGGTCGCCCCGTCCGCCGCCTGGGCCAGGAGCCTGAGGAAGTGGGACTTGCCCGAGCCGTTCGAACCCAGGACGGCCACGCGCTCGCCGTACCAGATCTCGGTGTCGAAGGACCGCATCAGGCCGGTCAGTTCGAGGTTCTCGCACAGGACCGCCCGTTTGCCGGTGCGTCCGCCCCGCAGCCTCATCCGGATGTTCTGCGCCCTGGGCGCCGCCTCCGGTGGCCCCGCCTCCTCGAACCTGACGAGCCGCGTGCGGGCGGCCCGGTAGGCGGAGGCGAGCGCGTCGTTGGCGGTCGCGCCCTGCCGCAGGGTGTACACGGTGTGCCTGAGCCTGGCGTGCTCCTCGTCCCAGCGGCGGCGCAGTTCGTCGAGCCGCTCGACCCGGGCGGAACGCCCCTGGGCGTAGGTGGCGAACCCGCCGCCGTGCACCCAGACCCGGCGCGACTCGACGGTGACGACCCGGTCGGTGACGGTGGCCAGCAGCCGCCGGTCGTGCGAGACGAGCAGGACGGTCTTGGCGGTCTCCAGCAGGCGCCGTTCCAGCCACTGCTTGGCCGGGACGTCCAGGTAGTTGTCCGGCTCGTCGAGCAGCAGGACCTGGTCGGGACCGCGCAGCAGCGCCTCAAGGACGAGCCTTTTCTGCTCGCCGCCCGACAGGGTGTTCACCGGCCGGTCGCGAAGCTCCTCGTACGGCACGCCGACGGCCTCCGTCGCGCAGGTGTCCCAGACGACCTCCATGTCGTAGCCGCCCGCGTCGCCGTAGTCGGCGAGCGCCTGCGCGTAGCCGAGCTGGGCGGGCTCGTCGTCCCGCGCGGCCAGTACGGCCTCGGCGTCCCGCAGGGTGGCGACGGCCGTACGGATCGGGTCGGGGGCGACGGACAGCAGGAGGTCGCCCGCCGTCCTGTCGTCCCCGACCCCACCGATGAACTGTCGCATCACCCCCAGGCCACCCGAGTGGACCACCCGCCCGGAGTCGGGCCGCAGGTCACCGGCGACCAGCTTCAACAGCGTGGTCTTCCCCGCCCCGTTGGGGCCGACGAGCCCGGCCTTGACGCCCTCACCGACCCGGAAGGACACCTCGTCGAGCAACACCCGCCCATCCGGCAACCGATACCCGACCCGCTCAACCTCGACATGCCCCACGACCCCTCCTCCCCCCTAGACCAACGATCGAGTTACTGGACCGTTGATCCAGTGGTCGATCACCATACTAGACTTGGTCGTGTGGACGACGAAGAGGTGAGGGCATCCCGTACGGCTCGGCAAGGGGCCGGGGAGGTGTGGTTCCGGCCGGCGCGGGCCAGGAGGGAGGCTCCTCCGCTCAGCAGGGAGCGCATCGTGACCGAGGCGGTCGCGCTGCTGGACGAGGAGGGGGCGGAGCGGCTGACCATGCGGCGGCTCGCCGAGCGCCTCGGCACCGGCTCGACCACGCTGTACTGGCACGTCAGGACCAAGGACGACGTGCTCGACCTCGCCCTCGACGCGATCTTCGGCGACGTCGGGCTGCCCTCGGGCGGCGGGGCGGACCGGTGGCGCGCGGACGTCACGGCCCTGATCGGCGGGTGGCGTGCCGCGCTGCTACGCCATCCCTGGTCGGCGGCCCTGCTCGGCCGCCCCCTCATGGGGCCGAACGTCCTGGACCGCGCCGAGTTCCTGCACGCCACACTGGTCGCCGCGGGCTTCACCGAACCACACCTGTCCGCCGCGGCGTACGGCCTGTCCAACTACGTCATCGGCTCGGCGCTGATGCAGGCCACCTGGCTCGCGCGGGACGAGAGGGCGGCGCGGGAGGCGGCCGAGGAGCACCTGCGGACGCGTCGTGAGCGTTACCCCACCCTCGCCGAGTACGGCCCGCCGATCGGCAAGGACTGGGACACGGCCTTCACCATCGGACTTGACTGTCTGCTCGACGGCATCGAGACGCGGCGAAACACCCCCGCAGAATGACTACCGGGTTTCAAATATCGGCATACCGTAGGGAAGGGAACCTCCTGGACATCCGAGCCGTTCATTATTAAGGAGGGCCGGAGATGGATTACTGGGTCATCTGGTTGATTCTCGCGGTGGCGCTCGGCGTCGCTGAGATCTTCACGCTGACCACCGCCCTCGGGCTGCTCGGCGGCGCCGCGCTGATCACCTCCGTCACCGCCGCCCTCGGCCTGCCGCTTCCCCTTCAGTTCCTGGTGTTCGCGGTCACCACGGTGGCGGGAATGGTCGTGGTACGGCCCATCGCCAGACGCCACCTCAAACCGCCGCCCGCCGACAGACGGTTCGGCGTCCAGGCCCTGGTCGGCAAGTCCGCCTACGCCCTGAGCGAGGTGACCGGCAGGGACGGCCGGGTCAGGATCGGCGGCGAGGAATGGTCCGCGAGAGCGTACGACGAGACGCTGGTGATCCCGGCGGGAGCCGTCGTCGACGTCATCGAGATCGAGGGCGCCACAGCGCTCGTCTATCCCCGGGATTGACATCCTCCCGCCGCAAAGCGGGGACTCCACGAAAAGGAGGTCACATTGAGGTTCACGGTTCTCAGGCCCGCCCGGCGGCGAGCCTCCCCGCGCGACAACGGCATGCCCTGCCGTTCCAGCCTCCCTTCCCGCCCCGAAGGACGAGACCTCCAACTCGTAGACGACAGGTGACCACATGGACCCGCTGCTGATCGCCGGACTGCTCGTCGTGCTGTTCGCCGTGTTCACGGTGTTGCGCGCGGTGCGCATCGTCCCCCAGTCCCGGGCACGCAACGTGGAGCGGCTCGGCCGCTACCAGACCACGCTCAAGCCCGGCCTGAACTTCGTGATCCCCTACATCGACCGCGTCTACCCGATGATCGACCTGCGTGAGCAGGTGGTCTCCTTCCGTCCGCAGCCGGTGATCACCGAGGACAACCTCGTCGTCGAGATCGACACGGTGCTGTACTTCCAGGTGACCGACCCGAGGGCGGCCGCCTACGAGATCGCCGACTACATCCAGGCCGTCGAGCAGCTCACGGTCACCACCCTGCGCAACGTCGTCGGCTCACTCGACCTGGAGATGACTCTCACCTCCCGCGACACGATCAACAGCCAGTTGCGCGGCGTGCTGGACGAGGCGACCGGCAAGTGGGGCATCAGGGTGAACCGGGTCGAGATCAAGGCGATCGACCCGCCCAAGACCATCAAGGAGGCGATGGAGAAGCAGATGCGCGCCGAACGGGACAAGCGCGCCGCGATCCTCACCGCCGAGGGACAGCGCCAGTCCCAGATCCTCACCGCCGAGGGTGACAAGCAGAGCGCGATCCTGCGCGCCGAGGGTGAGCGCAGCGCCGCGATCCTCAAGGCCCAGGGCCAGTCCCAGGCGATCGACGAGGTCTTCCAGGCCGTCCACCGCAACGACCCCGACCCCAAGCTGCTGGCCTACCAGTACCTCCAGGTGCTGCCCGAGCTGGCCAAGGGCCAGGGCAACACGTTCTGGGTGATTCCCAGCGAGGTCACCTCCGCGCTCCAGGGTGTGTCGAAGGCCTTCACCGAGTCGCTGCCCCGGTCGAGCGCGACCAGGGAGACCCCCGCGATCGACGAGGCCGCCAAGGAGGCGACCGAGAGGGAGACCGCCCAGGCCGAGCAGGCCGCCGCGGAGGCGGTCGCCGAGGCCGCGGAGAGCGACATCGGCCCCCGCCAGATCGGCCCCGGCGCGCCTGCGATGCCCGACCCCCTGGAGACGAGGAACCGGGACAGAGCCGAACGCTAGATCCCTGGAAGATCCCCTCGGTCGCGGAGGAAAAGCCCAGCTCGGCACAAGCATGAAGCAATGCTGTGGGACGGGTTAAGAAAACCGCGATGGACACCTCAAGAACCGGCCCGGCACAGTGCGTAGGGTCGGAAGCTGAGGGGGGATCTTCTATGAAAGCGCTGGTCAAGGAGAGGGCGGAGCCCGGACTTCGGCTGGCCGATGTGCCCGAGCCGGTCATGGGCGCGGGTGAGGTGCTGATCAGGGTGCTGCGTACCGGCATCTGCGGCACCGACCTGCACATCCGTGATTTCGACGCCTGGGCAAGGCACACCCTGCGGCCCCCGCTGATCGTCGGGCACGAGTTCTGCGGCGAGGTCGTCGAGGTGGCGCCCGGCGTCGAGGACGTCGCGGTCGGCGACCTGGTCAGCGGGGAGGGGCACCTGGTCTGCGGCAAGTGCCGTAACTGCATGGCCGGGCGGCGGCACCTGTGCCGCAACACGGTCGGCCTCGGGGTCAACCGTGACGGCGCCTTCGCCGAGTACCTGACGCTTCCCGCGTCCAACGTCTGGGTGCACAGGACCCCGGTCGACCCGGACGTGGCGGCGATCTTCGATCCGTTCGGCAACGCCGTACACACCGCGTTGACCTTCCCGATGGTCGGCGAGGACGTGCTGATCACCGGGGCCGGGCCGATCGGGCTGATGGCCGCCGCGGTCGCCACGCACATCGGGGCCCGCAACGTGGTCGTCACCGACGTCAGCCCCGAACGGCTGGAGCTGGCGGGCAAGCTGGGGGTGAACCTCGCGCTGAACGTGGCGGAACGTTCCATCGCGGACGGCATGCACGAACTGGGCCTGCGCGAGGGCTTCGACGTCGGCCTGGAGATGTCCGGGAACCCGAGGGCGCTCCGTGACATGATCGCCAACATGACGCACGGCGGCAGGATCGCCATGCTCGGCCTGCCCGCCGAGGAGTTCGCGGTCGACTTCTCGACCGTCGTCACCTCGATGCTCACCATCAAGGGCATCTACGGCAGAGAGATGTACGAGACGTGGTACTCCATGTCGGTTCTCCTGGAGAAGGGGCTTGACCTGTCCCCCGTCATCACCGACCGCTTCTCCCACCGCGACTTCGACGCGGCCTTCGACACCGCGGCGAGTGGCAAGACCGGAAAAGTCATCATGGATTGGACCGCCTGATGTTCGACAACGTCCGCGCCGACCTGCGTGACACCCTCGACGAGATCGCCGCCGCCGGGCTGCTCAAGCCCGAGCGGGTCATCACCACCCCCCAGCGGGCGGACATCGCCGTCGCCGGAGGCGGCGAGGTTCTGAACTTCTGCGCCAACAACTACCTCGGCCTGGCCGACCACCCCGAAGTGGTCAACGCGGCCAGGGAGGCACTCGACCGCTGGGGCTTCGGCATGGCCTCGGTGCGTTTCATCTGCGGCACCCAGGAGGTGCACAAGCAGCTTGAGGCACGGCTGGCCGGCTTCCTCGGCCAGGAGGACACGGTCCTGTACAGCTCCTGTTTCGACGCCAACGGCGGGGTCTTCGAGACGCTGCTCGACGAACGGGACGCGGTGATCTCCGACGCGCTCAACCACGCGAGCATCATCGACGGCATCCGGCTGAGCAAGGCCCGCCGCCTGCGCTACGCCAACCGTGACATGGCCGACCTCGAAGCCAGGCTCAAGGAGGCCTCGGACGCCCGGCGCAGGCTGGTCGTCACCGACGGTGTGTTCTCCATGGACGGCTACGTCGCGCCGCTGCGTGAGATCTGCGAGCTGGCCGAGCGGTACGAGGCCATGGTGATGGTCGACGACTCGCACGCGGTCGGCTTCGTCGGCGCCGGCGGCCGGGGCACCCCCGAGCTGCACGGCGTCATGGACCGCGTGGACATCATCACCGGCACCCTCGGCAAGGCGCTCGGCGGCGCCAGCGGCGGCTACGTCTCGGCGCGCAGGGAGATCTGCGAGCTGCTGCGCCAGCGGTCCCGCCCCTACCTGTTCTCCAACTCGCTCGCCCCGGCCATCGCCGCCGCCTCGTTGCGCGTCCTCGACCTGATCAGCACCTCCGACGACGCCCGGGTACGGCTGCGCGCCAACACCGAGCGGTTCCGTACCCGGATGACCGAGGCCGGGTTCGACCTGCTGCCCGGCGACCACCCCATCGTCCCGGTCATGATCGGCGACGCGGCCGAGGCGGGCGCCATGGCCGAGCGGCTGCTCGAACAGGGCGTCTACGTGATCGGCTTCTCCTACCCCGTCGTACCGCACGGCAAGGCCCGCATCCGGGTCCAGTTGTCCGCGGCCCACTCGCTCGACGACGTGGACCGTGCCGTGGAGGCGTTCGTCGCGGCCAGGAGGTGACCTCTCCCGGCCCTGACGGTTGACCGACGGTCGCCGCAGGTTCCTGACGGTTGACGAAAGTCAACGCACACCGGCGACGATCGGCGGCTGTGTGCCATATCCCCTGATTCCTACCTTCGTAAGGTCGTTGACCAGGGGGTATGCGGAGGGGCCATGGATGACGGACTGTATCGGGACGTCGTGGAACTCGCGGCGAGAACGCCGGAGTGGTTTCGGGGGCTGGCGGAGACGGGCACCGACGGGATGCTCGTGGTGTTCGCCGTGCTGTACCTGTGGGCGTGGTGGCGGGCCAGGAGAGGCTCCGCCGGGATGATGGCGCTGGCGCTGCTCGGCCCGGTGGGTACGGTGGCCGCCTACGTGGTCAGCGAGGTCGTCAAGGTGGTGCTGCGGGAGGATCGGCCGTGCCGGGCGCTGCGTGGGGTGCCCACGATCGTGCCGTGCCCGCCGTACGGGGACTGGTCCCTGCCGAGCAACCACGCGACGCTCGCGGCCGGAGCGGCGGCCGGGCTGGTGCTCGCCTGGCGGGCGCTGGCGCCGTACGTGGTGGTGCTGGCGCTGCTGGGCGGGGCGTCACGGGTTTTCGTCGGCGCGCACTATCCGCATGACGTGGTGGTGGGGCTGCTGCTCGGCGGGGTGCTGGCGCCGGTCGTGGTGCTCGCGCTCAGCGGTCCCGCGACCGCGCTGGTCGAACGGCTGCGCGGACTGGCGGCGCTGCGCCCGCTGCTGCTCGCCCCCGGCGGTCTCACACCTGAGGCTCACTCCGGCCCGGGTCGCTCCCGCTCGCGGGCCGCCCGCCGTACCGGATGACCACACCCGAGGCCCGCTTCCCGCTGGGGTCGCCATCACCCAGCCGGTGGTCACGCTTCCGGCCCGGGTCGCCCACACCCGGCCGGATGATCACGCTTCTGACCTGGGTCGCTCTCACTCGCGGCGCACCAGCCGGGCGTCGTGGGCGACGACCGCGGCCTGGACTCGGTTGCGCACGCCCAGGCGGCCCAGGATCATGCTGGTGTAGGTCTTGACGCTGCCCTCGGCCAGGTGGAGACGGCGGGCGATCTCCGCGTTGGACAGCCCGGCGCCGATCAGCGCGAGCACCTCCCGTTCACGGTTGGTCAGCACAGCGACCCGGTCACGGGCCTGCGCCGTCCTGGACAGGTCGTCACCGGTCAGTTCCCTGATGACCCGGGCCGCCACGCTGGGTGAGAGGTAGGCGCCGCCCCCGGCCACCGCCCGGACCCCGAGCAGGAACTCCCTCGGGTCTCCGGTCTTGAGCAGGAAGCCGGTGGCGCCGTCGGCGAGGGCGCGGGAGACGTAGGAGTCCTTGCTGAACGTGGTCATGATCAGCACTGCCGTCGCGGGTGCCACGGCACGCAGTTCGGCGGTGGCGGCCAGGCCGTCCAGGCGCGGCATGCGGATGTCGACCAGCGCCACGTCCGGCCGGTGGGCACGCACCGCCTCGACCAGCTCCCGCCCGTCGGCGGCCTCGGCGACCACCTCGATCTCCGGATCGGCCGACAGGATCATCCGCACCCCGGCGCGGACCACCGCCTCGTCGTCGGCCAGCACCACTCGCACCACCGTCGTCCCCCTCTCACCCGGCCCTGTCGAACTTCCGTACGAGAACCCGTGGGCCTCTTCACCTCACATGGCCCCGCGGAACCCTCATGCGAGCCCACGGATCTCACACGGCCCCGCGGAAGCCCACGGACATCACACGTGTCCCCGCAGGACCCTCACGCGGCCCTGCGGAACCCCTCGTGTGGCTTCTACGGGCTCCGGTTCGCGGGCAGGAAATCCTTGCTCACCAGGCGCCCGCCCGCGAAACACAGCCGGAACAGCTCACGGTGCGAGGCGTCGAAGGGGTTGGCGTGGGTGCCGTAGTAACGGCAGTCCGCCCCCCGTGGCCTGGCCGATTCGCCGGGCACCGGCCCGTCGATGCGGGAACGGCCGGGCAGCACCCGCGCCACGGCCGTCTGGTCCTGGCCGGGACGCAGTCGCTGGAAATCTTCGGGGGTCAGCACCGAGGACGCGGCGTCGTAGATCATGAAGGCCACCACCACCAGGGTGACCACCGTGACGGCGGTGACGGCGGTGGCGACCGCGGTGACGCGCGTGCGGCGTGCCCTGAGCCGTGCCCTGGCCAGATGGGTCGCCGAGACCGAGACCGGCCCCGGCTCGGCGATCTGTCCCGGTGCGTGGGGCAGGCGCGCGCTCAGCTCGAACCCCTCGCCGGGTTCCCCGGCCGGTTCGATGCCCGCTCCCTCTCCGGGCTCCCGGCCGGCCCCTCTCCCGAGCCCCACGCCCCTTGCCGGCTCCCCGAACCTCCCGAACCCCTCGTTCTTCGGCCCCGCCCGCAGGGAGCCGCCGCACAGCCGGACCCGCTCCCTGAGCCCTTCGAGCCCGTGTCCACCGGACGCGCGGTCCTGGGGGCGGCGTGCCGGACCCGTGGTCACCGTGACCACGGTCTCCGTGGCCAGGTGCTCGACCGTCACGATGACCGGGGCACCGGGGGCGTGCTTGGCGGAGTTGGTCAGGCCCTCCTGCACCACCCGCCGCAACGCCCGCTCGGCCATGGCCGACGGGAGAGAGCCGCCGGAGAGAGGGCCGTCTGGGGGAGGGCCGTCCGGGCGGGAGCCGTTGGGGAGGGGGCCGTCACCCATGGTCCTCAGCTCGACCCGCATGCCCGCGGCCCGAGCCCGCTCGACCAGCTCGGGGACGCCCTCCTCCTGGACGGTCCCGGTGTCGTGGTGCAGCATGTCCACGATCTCCTGCAGCCGCTCCGAGGCGGCCGTGACCGCCCTGCGCGCCTCGCCCGCCGCCAGCCGGTAGCGCTCGTCGAGGCCGGGAGCCACCTCAAGCCCACCGATCCGCAGCGCGACCAGCCCGAGTTCGTGCCCGAGCAGGTCGTGCATGTCACCGGCGATGCGGGTGCGCTCGCGGGCCCTGGCCTGCTCGGCGATGAGCCGCTGGGCGCGTTCGAGCTCCTCGGCCCGTTCCCAGCCCTCCCTCGCCAACAGTAGGTACTGCCTGCGGGCGCGTCCCGCCAGCCACGGCACGACCGCGCCCAGCACGGCGCCCGAGACCGCGACGAACCCGGCTCCCGCGTCGCTGACCAGCGGTGTCACCGTCCCCGCCAGGACCAGCAGCCCGCCGAGCGCGGCCACCGCCTGACCGGCCCTGTCCATCCGGACCCCGGCGAGGTAGGCGAACACCGCCATCGCCGCCAGCACCGTGAACGGGTTGCCGCGTGTCGCCTCGACCAGCCACAGCCCCGACCCCAGCAGCATCGCCGCCAGCGGCCGGGCACGGCCGAGCGCCACCCCGGCGCCGATCACCGCCAGGCAGGTGAACGCCCCCCACCACGCGAGGGGATGGGCCGTCCTTGAGGTGAACCCGGCCAGCAGCACCGGCACGGCCAACGACGCCCACAGCAGCACCGCCGTGAGCGTCTTTCCCCCTGTCCCCGTAGCCATCCCGGCAACGTTATCCACCCCCGGAGGGTGCTCCCATCGCCGAAAGTCAACCTGTGGATAACCGCCGGCGGGCCGGAAACAACCCCTGTTTGTACCCGTCTGTAAATAATTCCGGCGAAAATGGGCAGGTGATAGACACGCGACGGCTCAGGACCCTGCGTGCGGTGGCCGACCACCGGACGGTCACCGCCGCTGCCGCCGCGCTGCACCTCACCCCCTCGGCCGTCTCCCAGCAGCTCATCGCCCTCGAACACGAGGTCGGCCACCGGCTGCTGGAACGCGACGGCCGGGGCGTACGACTGACCGCCGTCGGCCGCATCCTGCTGGGTCACGCCAACGAGGTGCTCGCCCAGCTGGAGCGGGCGGACGCCGACATCGCCGCCTACACCGCGGGCACGGCCGGGGAGGTGACGGTGGCCTCCTTCGCCACCGCCATCGGCCTGCTCGTCGCCCCGGCCGTCGGCAGGCTCAAGGACAAGGAGCCCGGCATCCGGGTGCGCGTCCTGGACGCGGAGGGGGACCAGAGCCTCACCATGGTCCTGGACGGCGCGGTCGATCTCGCGGTCGCGGTCGAGTACCGGGGTGCCCCGGCGGAGACCGACCGCAGGCTCTCACGCATCCCGCTCTACTCGGAGCCGTTCGACGTGGTCCTGCCCCGCGAGCACCCGCTGGCGGGGCAGGAGGTGACGGTGGCCGACCTGCACGGCGAGACCTGGATCGGCCCCTACCCCGGCAATCCCTGCCACGACGTGATCGCACTGGCCTGTGAGCACGCGGGTTTCACCCCCGAGTTCGCGCACTCCTCGGACGATTTCAGCGCCGTCGTGGCGCTGGCCGCCGCCGGGGCGGGGGTGGCGATGGTGCCGCGCCTGGCGCTGCGCGGCCCCGACCTGTCGGGGGTGGCGGTCCGCCCGGTCTCGGGCCCCGAACGCCGTGTCTTCGCCGCCGTACGGCGAGGCGCGGAGCACCATCCCCTGCTCGTCCCCCTTCTGGACGCCCTACGGGACGTCGCGACTGAGCCGGGTCACCCCGCTAGCAGTTCCTGACGCTGTGCACAGGGGTCCAGTCGCCGCTGCTGTCCCTGCTGTGGGCCGGCGGGGTGGTGTAGATGAGCTTGCCGCTCTTGTTGTACATCCGCGCTCTCGTGCCCTTCGTCTGGTTGTTGTCCCAGGACCCGTTGCCGACGAGGGAGATGGGGTATCTGCCGCAGCTGTACATGTCGATCGTGGTGCCCCTGAAACCGGGCTCCCGCCACGCGCAGAAGTGCCCGTAGGCCGCCTTGCCGCCGGCGCAACCACTGGCGGAGACGAGCCCGGCCTCGGGGGACAGGTCACGGGGAGCGTCCTCGTCGGGGAGGGCGATGAACACGTCCGCCTTCCCGTCGACGACGACCTTGTTGAGAGCCACCTGTCTGCCTCCCAGCGTGGACAGGTAGAGGTTCGCGCTGTTCTGCAGTGTGGTGATCTGTTCCTCGGTCAGCCCCGCGGCCCTGCCCTGCTCGGCGAAGGCCGCCTGCGCCTCGGGCGGGGTCGCGTTCGCGAAGTTCTCTGGCGGGGTCACGCTCTTGGAGTCTCCGGAAGGAGTCACGTTCGTGGGATCGTCGGGCGAGGTCGTGGCCCCTGCCCCCTGGGCGGTGAGGAACAGAGCCAGCGCGGCGCCCGACAGCACGGCCAGGGGCCGCGCCGTACGCCTTGCCGATGTGATGGCACGCATGGACAGTCGTCCTTTCGTTGGTGGAGAGGTTGCGACGCCTTCCGCGGAAGGTCCCCGGCCGTCTTCCTAGGGCGCTCTTCACGGCCGCGTTCGGGGATCTCACCGATGCGGGTGTGGCGTGACACGGGAGGCAGGAGACCGTTGGGCCGGTCGTCCGTGGTGCCCGCCGCAGGACAAGAGTGAACCGCGTGCGCTTCTGACGGCATTGCGTCTACGCGCCAGGTCGTTATCCGTGAGTGTCAGGCCCGTGCGCGACCGGAGATGTGCAGGCGCCGGTACGCCTGGGGGGTGATGCCGTAGGCGGTGCGGAAGGCGCGGGTGAAATGAGCGGCGTCGGTGAGTCCCCACCGGGCCGCGACCGCGTGGGCCGGTCTGCCTTCGAGCTGGGGATTGGCCAGGTCACGGCGGCAGTGGTCCAGCCGTAGAGCGCGGATCCAGGCGGCGACCGTGCGTTCCTCGGTCAGGAAGAGCCGGTGCAGGGCCCGGACGGAGATGTTGTGCGCCGCGGCGATGGTCTCCGGCGAGAGCGCGGGATCGGCCAGCCGCCGATGGATGAAGGCGTGTATCCGCGCCAGCAGCACGCGTTGCCTGGTGTCGGGAGGGGGCGTCGTGCCCTTCTCCCCGGCGAGCAGCATCGTCAGCAGATCGAGCACGGTCACGCCGAGACGGGTGACCTCCCCGTGCTGGAACCGGTCGGCGTCGGTGACGAGCCGGCCGAGGAATCCCAGGAGTAACGCGCCAACCCCCTCCCTGCTGGAGAAGACCCAGGGGGTGCACCGTTCGGACATGGTTTCGGGCAGGTGAAGCATCGTGCGGGGGACCATGGCGAAGATGCCCTGGATCGTGCTCTCGTCGTCGCCCGTCGTCAGTACGGAGTACGGGTTCCAGCTGTTGTAGACCACGATGTTCGACGGGCCCATGGCGACGTGCTCGCGGCCCTGCACCACCGCGCCGTGGCCACGGAGGGGAATCGCTACCTGGAGCAGTTCCGGTTCGGACTGCCGGATGTGTTTCATAGTGCGATGCGTCCATATATCCGAGCAACTGACCTTGGAGATGTGGACGGCACCGAAATCCATGCTGCGCATCTCCCCGTGGAAGTCGGCGGGAGACTCGCTGACGACCTCCAGCGGCAGCAGCGTCTGGGAGACCAGATGCCGCCAGTATTCGAACCGCTCGGCGGGCGCGACACCATCAGTGTGAATCACAGTGCGCACTGTCGTCCTCCTTATGAGGTCACTGATTTCCTACCGTTCGTGTCCGTGCTGACCGGAACCGGAGGCCGCTCACCGCGGCCCTACAACCCCCTTTTTTCAGGATATTTCGTCATTCGTGAATTAACGCGAGGCTTGCACAAAACGTCATTATCATTCCGACCGAAACACCCTCTCGGCCGACCGGGACCGTACGGGCGATCGAACCCATTCTCCATTCACACCCATTCACCGCGTCCCGGCTCTCCGGCCCTCGGCACACGCCCGTTTCCTTTCCACCGGCGGTTCGCCGTCCGGTTTCGGAAGGCGAACACCGGACGACGGGTACGGCGAAGGCGGCGCGCGTGGAGGCGATCGGAGAACGGGGGAACCGCCAAGCCGGAATTCCGTTCCGGCCGGGAATGCCGTCGCACTCCAGGAGATACGGCGACCGCCGCACTCGGGCCAGGAGGGAAAGGCGGGCCCGCCCACCTCGGGAAGGCCGAGGGATTTCGGCGGGTCGAAAAAGTCCTCAAGCCCGGGGAAAGGGTCCCGTGGGATCGCGGGGATCTCGCACCAGACCGTACGGCCCCGCTCAAGGGAGCGGCAGCCCCAGGTCCCGCCGGAGAGCAGTCCGACGAGGACCAGGCCGCGTCCCCTCTCCGACAGGAGGGAGCTCTCCGGCGACGCCATGGGACAGCCCTGGTCCACGACCTCGATCCGCAGCAGGTCACCCAGCGCGAGCAGTCGCAGCGTCAGCGAGCCGTCCCCCGGCTCGCCGCCCGCGTACAGCACGGCGTCGGTGACCAGTTCCGACACGGCGAGCCGGACGTTCTCGTAGGCGGGATGGTCCGTCCCCAGCCATTCACGGACTTCGTCGCGCGCCCGTGAAGCGGACTCTGGGTGATCGGGAAAGCTGGTTTCGCTGTTTTTCTCCGGTCTCATGGGACGCCTTCCCCAGCCGAATTGGGCTGGATTTCCGTTTCACTCGGTTCGTTGACCAAGGCGCCGTCCTGCTCCAGGGCGGCACTCATACGGTCGCAAAGCCATGAGCCGAGGGGGTCATAAAGCCGTGCGCATTGCCTTCACAGTTCCGCGAACGCCTGCCGAACCTCCTAAATCCACCTACACAATGGCCTGGTACCGATCCGCGAAGCCGAGAGGAGCTGCAGATGGTCGTCCCCCCGGAACAGGAGCAGGAACAGGAGTCGGCAGCAGAACCGACAGACCCCATCGATCCCCACATTTCCCCGCGAATTAGATTCGGGACAGAACTTCGCAAATTCCGCCTCGCCGCGGGGTTCAGCCAGCGAGAACTCGGCAACGTCATCCATCTGTCGGTCAGCCAGCTCAGCATGATCGAGAACGGCCACCGCGCACCGACCCTGGCCCTGGCCAGGAGGGTGGACAAGGCCCTCAACATCGGCACGACCCTCGCCGGCCTGCTCGACCGGCTGAACCGGGCCGAGGCCCAGCTCCCCCGCTGGTTCCGGCCCTGGCTGGAGTTCGAGCGCGAGGCCGAGACCCTGCGCATATGGGAGGCCCTGATCGTGCCCGGCCTGCTGCAGACCGAGGACTACGCGCGGGCCATCCTGAGCCGCAAGCCCGGCGCCACCACCGAGCAGGTCGAGGACAAGGTGACGGCCAGGATGGAGCGGCAGGAGATCCTGAAGCGACGGATGCCGCCGATGCTGTGGATCGTGTTGGACGAGGGCGTGCTGTACCGCCCCATCGCCGACCCCGAGGTGATGCGGGGGCAGTGCGAGCGACTGCTTGAGGCCGGGGAGCAACTGCGCGTATCCCTACAGATCCTTCCCTACACCGCGCGGAACGTGCTTGGCTTGCTGGGAAGCTTCACCCTGGCGGACCTGCCGAGGGAGACCTGTCCAGTGGCCTACATCGACTCGCAGAGCCTGGACGACCGTGTCACCGACCGGGCGACCGACATGAAGAACCTGGCGTTCCGCTACGAGGCGATCCGCGCCGACGCCCTCCCCCGGCGCGAGTCCCTCAACCTGATCAAGGAGACGATGCGCAGATGGACGACCTGACCAGGCACCTCTCCACCGCCCGTTGGCACAAGTCCAGCCTGTCCGGTGACGACGGGAGCAACTGCGTGGAGGTCGCCGCCCTGCCCGGTGGGCACCACGCCCTCCGCGACACCAAGAACCGCACCGGCCCCGCTCTCATCCTCACCCCGGCCGCATGGACCAACCTCGTCGGCGTCCTCAAGGCCGACGCCCTCGGCTGAACCGGCTTTCACTGGCCCCTCAGGCGGCGGGTGCCCGAGGGGCCAGGCGAATCTCAAGCTCGGCGTCCAGCGCGCGGGCCAGCCGGTCCAGGATCGGCAGCGTGGGGATGCTCACGCCCGCCTCGAAGCGGGCCACCGCCGTCCGGGTCATCCTGGCCGCGCGGGCCAGGTCGTCCTGACTCCAGCCCCGCTCCTCACGCATCGCGCGGACGACCTTGCCCAGCTCGTAGGCGAGACGCGCCGCCTCGTAGACCTCGGCTGCGTCCGGCTCGTTCGTCCGGCGCCCCCTGAGCTCCCGTCGGCTCACGTCGCCTCCCCTCTCACACACGGTTCTTTATGACGCCTCGCGTTTACCCAAACACAAAAAGTGAGACTCTTCCATCGATATCGAGGTCCCACCAGACTTCGTGGGTCAGCCCCGGGGGCGTAGGCCGTTCAGGGCGGTTTTCACGAGGTTGTCGGCGTATTCGGGGGTCAGTGGGCCCGTGCGCTGGAGCCAGCGGTTGAGCAGGGGGCCCCAGAGCACGTCCACGGCCAGGTCGAGGTCGAGGTCCCCGGCCAGCTGCCCGGCCCGCTGGGCGATCGCGAGCCTTCGCTTCTTGATCTCCCTCATCGGCTCGTCGAGTCGTTCGCGGTAGACGGCGGCCAGGCCGGGATCGTGCGCGATCTCGGTGGTGAGCGCGCGCATCGGCTCGTCGTAGCGCGGATCGCTCAGCTCCACGACCGTGGCGCGCATGACCGTCTTGAGGTCGGCCTCCAGGTCACCGGTGTCGGGCAGCGCGGCCTCGCCTTCCTCCCCCTCGCTGAGCGCGAGGAAGGCGTCGAAGAGCACCGCCCCCTTCGACGGCCACCAGCGGTAGATCGTCTGCTTGCCGACCCCGGCCCGCGCGGCGATGCCCTCGATGCTCAGCTTGGCGTATCCGACCTCGCCGACCAGGTCGAAGGCCGCGGTGAGGATGGCCCGGCGGGAGGCGTCGCTGCGCCGGGAGGAGTTGGGCGTGCTCTGACGTCGCGTGGTCACGCGCCCAACCTAGCAAAACACAAGACGAGACGGACCGTCTTGACGTACCCACACGATCCCCCTATGGTTGCCGACATCAAGCAAGACGAACCGTCTCGGTTCAATTAAAGAGGAGTTCCCGTATGCGCACCTTCCCACGTACCTGGTTCATCACCGGCGCGAGCCGGGGCCTGGGCCGCGCCTTCGCCCTGGCCGCCCTGGAACGCGGCGACCGGGTCGCCGCCGTCTCCCGCACCGTCACCCCGCACGACTTCGGCGACCGGTACGGCGACCGCCTGCTGACGTTGTCCCTGGACGTGACCGACCGGGAGGCCGTGTTCGCCGCCGTGGCCGGCGCCGTCGAGCACTTCGGCCACCTCGACATCGTCGTCAACAACGCCGGAACCCTGTCCATGGGCATGGTCGAGGAGTTCACCGAGGCCGAGGCCCGCGCCCAGTTGGAGGTCAACCTCTTCGGGGCGATGTGGGTCTGCCAGGCCGTACTGCCCCATCTCCGGGAGCGGGGGGCCGGGCACATCCTGCAGGTCTCCAGCATCGCCGCCCTCGGCGGCTTCCCGAGCACCGGGATGTACAGCGCGAGCAAGTTCGCGCTCGAAGGCATGAGTGAGGCGCTGGCCATGGAGGTCGCGGGCTTCGGCGTCAAGGTCACCATCGTCGAACCCGGCGGTTACTGGACCGACCTGTACACCAACCCGGCCATGACCACCCCCGCGGAGCCGTACGGCCCGCTCCGCGCCGAGCTGGAGAAGCAGTGGGCGGAGGGTTCGATCGACAGCGAGCCGCAGTTGGCCGCGGAGGCGGTGCTGAAGCTGGTCGACAGCGCGGAACCGCCGCTGCGGTTGCTGCTCGGGAGCATGGTCTACGACCTGGCCTTCGACGTCTGCCGGCGGCGGATGGAGACGTGGGAGAGCTGGGAGGAGGTCAGCCGGGCGGCCGAGCACGCCGTACCGGCGCCGGGACTCTCCGGGTGACCGGGGCCGGGAAATCGGAATCCGGCGGGCGGATAATCTCTCACTCAGCGTTGTGCTTTTCAGGGATTATCCGTCCGGACAGACCGCGGCGAACGGACGGCGGAAGCAAGGAGAAACGCCGGCGCGACCATTCCGGGCGGCCGGAAAGAGGGGCGTCAGAACGCCAGGTCCCAGACGCTCCATCCGGGCGCGCATTCCATTTCCCGGTACGTCGACCTGCCCACGTCCGGGGGCGTCAGGGTGTAGGCGAAGCAGTACCGCAGGTGGCCGCCATGGTCCACCTGCGTGTCGTGGTACTTGTGGATGCGGACCGAGACCTCGGTGCGGCCGGCACGAACGTCGAACGCCGTGATCTCGGCGGCGTGTTCCTTCATGACGTCCTGGAAGGCGCTTTCCTGGGCCGTCGCCGGTAAGGCGGTGAAACCCCGGAAAAACTCGGCCGCCGCTTCCCGCACCTGGCGTTGGGCCATGTGGAGATTCTCCATCGCCTGATGCGTGTTGCCGGAGACGATCCAGCCGTACCCGGCCAGGAGGACCAGGGCGACCACGCCGATGACGGCCATGCCGACGTAGTCGTCGAGTGAGTGACGTTCCTCATCAGGTTTCACGGCGGCTCGACCCCCCGCCTCCAATATGACGGACGGGCCGTGGCGGCACCATCGCGCCGCCGTGACCATGCACGGTCCTCGCGTGACGGTATATGTCGCCAGGCTGGACAATCCCCCGGATACGGGGCGAATTATCAGAAAAGGCCCATCGCCTGCATCTGGAGCACCCGACCGAGGCCCCCGGAAAACCACGCCACGACCCTGGCAAGACAGGCCATCAGAGGAGGAAAAGCGCTCACTGTTCTGCGAGGCTTGCCGGTGTTACGCTGCGAGAGTCCCGGTCATCCATAATTAGCGGGTCCGTATTCGCCTCTTCGGTCCGCTTTCGCCAGCGTGGATTTCCCTGGGGTCCGGGGCCGACCCCATCCTTCCCGTCTGGACCATTCGGATTCCCGGCAACGGGTCACCCCCACTTTGGAGCGTTACATGCCGAGCGGCTGCATCTTCATGACCCCAGGGGTTCTGCGCGACCTCAAGACCGAGGCGACCTACGACATCCCGGCCGACCTCAGGAACCACCCCGTGGGGAGTCTGGTGACCTACACCCTCGCCGGCCCCAGGACCGTCGGCTCCATCACCCAGGGCCTGGTCGGCATGACCATCGCCGGGAACGCCGTCGACGACGAGGCCGGAAGGCTCATCCCGCTGAGCCCCGCGTTACGGGACGCCTACCCCGAGCGCACCCGCGTCCGGTTCTACGGCACCCCCGACGAGGTGAACAGGGTGGCCGCCCTCGGACTCGTCATCGGCACCCCGGCCCGCCGGACCGACCTCGTGGACCTGACGGAGAGCGCCCCCGCCGACCTGTCCGACCTGGGCATCTCGATCGAGCAGGACGCCGAGGACAAGTCCGACTTCCCGGCCAGGCAGCTCTACTACTACGTCGGCCCCGAGCGGGCGTGGACCACGCGCATCCACACCTGCACCGCGCTGGCCATGTGGAGCCGTACGGCGGGCATCTCCTACCTGTCCCACGCCGATTCGAGCACGCCCCCGGAGCGGATCGCCGAGCGCGTCACGGAGTTCTTCACGGACGTGATCAAGGCCGGGGCCGTTCTCGGCACGCCCGGCGAGCTGAGCGTCGTCCTGTTCACCGCCGAGGACACGCTGACCGGCAGGGGCAGCTCGGTCCAGAGCGTCCTGGGCGCGCTCGACCACCTCGGCGCGGCGCACACCAGGGTCTTCTACGAGCACGCCAGGTGCCACATCGCCGGCCCCAGCGACACCGTCGTGGTCTCGGCGGGCGCCGCCCCCCGGGTGCTCCTCAGCTACGCCGACCACGTGGAGCACCTGCTGACCCGCTACACCATCAAGGGTGAGCGCAACGTCCGGGACATCCTCGTCGAGGTGCTGAAGACCGCCCAGGCGAACCACGAGTTCGAACCCAAGGCCTATCTCGCGGCGAAGAAGGCGAGGTCACAGGGCGACGACCAGCTTCACCGGCTCCTCGTCGCCCTGGCCGGCCTCACCGAGGAGGACGCCGCCAAGCGCTGGGGGTGACCTGCTCGCGGGTGGAGGTGCGGGCCGGAACCGCCTGGCTCCGGCCCCATGCTCCCCGGCGGAGTGCCCACAGGCCGGTCTGTCATACCTTGTTGTTCCCGTCCCCACGAGGAGGTCGATCGTGTCCTTCCCACCGCCCGGCATGGTGCTCGGTGACGTCCCGTCGCGCGCTTCCTCGCGGGAGGCCGTCACCCGCTGAGCCGAGAACCCGCCGTCACCAGGCGGGAGACCGTCCACACCGCGACGAGGCGCTCTTCATGACCATCACTGGTTCGATCATGAGGAGCCCCGAGTGCTCACGATTCACTGGACCGAGGGCGGCGAGCCCCGGTCCGCTCTCTGGCGTTCCGAGAACGGCTCGCCACCGCCCGCCCGCGTGCTGGTCGCCGACGACCGGCTCACCGCCGACGCCGCGTACCGGCTGGCCCGCCAGGGCGTAGGACTGCTGTGGCGCGGCGACTTCCACAACGCCCGACAGCTCATGCGCGCCATGGCGCGACGCGTGGAACGGGCGCCGTCCGAGGCGGCTGTCTCCCCGATATCCCCGGCGCGGGCCTTCCACCTGCACCGTCAGGCCCGTTCCCGGCGTGCCGTCGTCCTGGGCAGGCTGCTGGTGCCGCTCGACCACGAGCACGCCGTACCCCTGCGGCGTGCCCCGGACGTACGGCGGGCCTGCACTCAGGTGTACGGCCCCGCGCGAGGACCCTCGGTGGTCTCGCTGCCCGAGTTGCTCGGCGTCGTCGGCGCCTGCGAGTGGCGCGGCAGGGGGGTCGAGGTGCCCGCGCTCGGCGGGCGGATCCACCCGCACTACGGCGTCTTCTCCCCGGTCAGAGGGGAGTACGCCGACCTGGTCGCCCGCGCGCCGCTCCCGTCGCGGTCACTGGCGTTCGACGTCGGCACCGGGACCGGCGTGCTCGCCGCGATCCTCGCCCGCCGGGGTGTCGAACGGCTGGTGGCGACCGACCAGGACCCGCGTGCCGTGGCGTGCGCCCGCGACAACGTCGAACGGCTGGGACTGACCGGCCGGATCGACGTCGTGCGCGCCGACCTCTTCCCCCCGGGGCGCGCTCCGCTCGTCGTCTGCAACCCGCCGTGGCTGCCCGCCGAGCCGTGCTCCCCGCTCGACCACGCGGTCTACGATCCGGGCGGTCGTGTGCTCCGGGGTTTCCTGAACGGGCTCGCCGAGCGTCTCGAACCGGAGGGTGAGGGCTGGCTGATCCTGTCCGACCTGGCCGAACACCTGGCCCTGCGGACCCGTGCCGAGCTACTGGCCGCCTTCGGGTCGGCGGGGCTGCGGGTGGCGGACAGGCTGGAGGTACGGCCCCGGCACCCGGGGGCGACCGATCCGAAGGACCCGCTGCACGCGGCCCGCGCCGCCGAGGTCACCTCACTGTGGCGGCTCAGGCCGGTTCGCTGAGGGCCAGGGTTCCGTTGCGGCGCAGAAGTTCGACGGCGTGGACGGTGGCGTGTCCACGCCAGTCGAGCACACCGGCCGGGGAGATCCTGGCGTACTCGACGGTCCATCCGCCGTCGTCCCACTGCTCCCCGGCCAGGCGCTCCAGGTCGGCGGCGATCACCTCCGGCGTGAAGAGGGCACGTGCGGGACGGCCCGGCAGGGGCGCGAAGTCCAGCGGGCGCAGCACCTCGTTCTCTGTGCCGCCCTCGACGGCCACCACACCGTCCGCGGGGACGTGCTCCCCCAGCCGCCGCAGGAGCCCGGCCGCCTCGGGGTGGGTGTCGTGCACGGCGTCGAGGAACAGTACGGCGAAGAGCAGCACGTAGGCGGTGGGCCGTTCCTCGATCGCCCCGATCACGTCCAGGCAGTGGCGGGTGGCACGGGCCAGCCACGGGTGCCCGGCCACCCCCCGGTCGTGTACGGCGACGCGGTGCGCGGCGGCCGCCGTCACGGCGGTGATCTGCAACGACGAGCCCGGGGTCGCGGCCCCTGCCGCCCACCAGGGGGCGGTTCCCTCCCGGACGGTCAACGGCAGGGCGAAGGGCAGCCCGCCGTCGGGCAGCGTGACCGTCCCAAGCCAGTCGCACAGCTCGACGGCCCGCCCGGTGGTGACCGGGGCGACGTCCCCGAACACCTCGAAGGCGTGCAACGCGGCGCCCGGCTGGCTCTCCGGCGAGCGCAGGTCGGCCTCAAGGCCCCAGCCGTAACCGCCGTCGGCGTTGCGGTAGCCGTCGAGCGCGGCCAGCACGGCACCGGGGTCGGCCCGGCCCGTCAACAGTTCGAAACGACGGCGGTCGAGGACACGCGCGTGGGTGGCCATGAAGGACGTCGCCGTGGCGAGATCAATGCTCATGGCCCCCATCGTCGCCGGGCCGTACGGCAGGCGTCTTGCAGGAAACGGTCTTCCTGACTAGTCGTTCCCGAGGGATTCGAGCCAGGCGGGCGGCCTGAAGTCGGGGTCGCCGGGGGAACCGAGCGCGTCGAGGGCCGCGACGATCTTCCTCTCCTCGTAGGTGAAGTGCGACTCAAGGATGGCGGTCAGGCCGTCGAGGGTGTCGCGCACCCGCCGTGCCTCCTCGGGGCCGGGAGGCCGGTCGCCGAGTCCCTCGACCAGGTTCTCCAGGTCGCGCAGGATGCCGGCGACGAGCTGGTGGTCGTGTTCGAGCCGCTCGATGACGGGGCGCAGTTCGGGGAAGCGCCCGGCGAGGGCGGGGAAGGCTCCGGCGTCCTCGCCGGTGTGGTGCAGGGTCAGCGCGGAGCAGAAGGCCAGGCAGTGCGCCCGCAGCCGCCGTGGCCGCTCCATGCGGCCTTCGAGGTAGGTGTCGACGTCGTCGCCGAGCCTGGTCAGCTCCTCGCGGAGCCAGTCGTGCACCTCGATCAGCTGGTTGCCGAACGCCGCGAGGCGATCGCCCGGGTTGGTGGGGGTTTCCATGGTCGTCCCATGTTTCGGCGCCTCCATGCCCTCGGCGATCTCCTTGCCGGGTGCACTGCGACGCTGAGGCGGGATTCCATCACCTCCGGCCGCCGCCGTCAACCCGTCCTGCGTGCCCAACCCCCGTGAACGGCAATCTTTCCGAGGACCGGGTTCGGGGCTTCCGCGCTGCCGGATATGGGCCGGAAAAGGCCTTCCAAATAAATCCATAAATCCGACTTAACGGATAAATCGCTTCGTATTCTGGGCTTGTCGATCGTGTCCTCCGGCGAATGTTCCGGGGGCCTGGTCAGAGGAGGATTCCATGGACCGCAGGCATCGTCCCAGCCCGGCGCTTCTCGCCGCTCTCGCCCTCTCCGGCGTCGCGTTCCTCCCCGCCAGCACCGCATCGGCGCGGGTGACGGCCCCCGGTGACAAGCCACCGGCCTACCAGCAGGCCTACGAGAAGGGGTACGCCGACTCGGCCCGCATGTGCGACAAGGCCGCGAGCTTCTCCTACGAGGAATCGGACAGCTGGGACAGGAAAGGCTGGGTGGACGGTTACAACGCCGGCCACGCCGCCCAGTGCTGACGCGGGGGAACCTTCCGCGACGGACGCCTCCCTGGAATTTCCCGCTTCAGCGTTTCTCGTTCCTGTTCTCGGAACGGGCGCAGGCGACGGCCTCGGTGAAGTCCCGGTAGCGGGTGACCTCGTCGCCGATCGGATCCAGCACGAGGTCCCTGGCCACCTGGTCCACGTTCGCCCGCAGCGCCCGTTCCGCCCTGCGCGCCCTGCGACGGCCGCCCGCCCAGGCCGCCAGCCGTGAGAGTCCGGCGATCAGCAGCCCCAGCAGGGCGCCGCCGACCAGCAGCGCCGTCGGCCAGGGCACCTCCCCCGCCGTCGGCAGGTCCGGCCGGGGCAGCCTGAGGTAGTCCAGGGCCGCCAGGCCGAGCAACCACAGGCCACCCGCCAGCGTGACCGCGAACACCAGCCACTGCGCCGCCCCGACCACCCGCCACCACACGGGCCGCCGGGCCGAGCCGAGCGACGTGGCGGCGATCGCCCGGTCGAGGCCGTCCTCAAGCTCGTCCCCGTGCGCCCTGGCCGCCCGCCGTACGGCCGTCGCCCACGGCTCGGGCAGCCCCTCGGCGGCGGCGTCGGCGGTCCTGCGGATCGCGGTGTCCATCCTGGAGCGCTGCACGGTGGACGCGACGGGCATCGACGTACGGCCGACCAGCCCTCCGGCCTGGGCGGTCCCGGTCCGGGCGGTTTCCGCCTGGACGGCGAGACGCAGGCGGCGCAGCGGGTCGGGACGGAGGCGGCGCAGCCACCGGGTCGGCGGCCAGCCGGTCGCGACGATCGAACGGTGCCGGTGCGAGGTGGCCACCGCCCTGACGACGACCGGTACCCCGGCCGCCTCGGACAACGCGGCGGTCAACGGTCCGGCCAGGCCTTCGACGTTCTCCCGGGGGCCGGAGCCGGTTCCCGAGGCGGTGTCGAGGCGGGCGGCGGCCGTACCGACGTCGGCGGCGAGGCGGGCGGCCCACGAGCGCCGGTCGGTGACCCGGGCGGCCAGCAGGGCGCCGAGTTCGCGCATGCCCTCCCCGGTGCGCGCGGAGACCCCGAGCAGCGGCACCCCGCCGAGGCCGTCCTCACCGAGCAGCCGCCGCAGGTCGTCGAGACAGCGCCGGGCGGCGTCCCGGCTGAGCCGGTCGACCTGGTTGAGCACGACGACCGTCACGTCCCGGTGCCCGGAGAGCGGGCGCAGGTAGCGGTCGTGGACGGCCGCGTCGGCGTACTTCTGCGGGTCGAGCACCCACACCAGCAGGTCGACCATCTCGACCAGCCGATCGACCTCGACGCGGTGCGACGGCTCGATCGAGTCGTGGTCGGGCAGGTCGAGCAGGATCAGCCCGGCCGCCTCGCTTTCGACGTGCGGCACCTCGTGGCGGCGGGGCACCCGGAGCCAGTCGAGCAGCGGCGCCGCCCCCTCGCCCTCCCAGAGCGCGGCCTGCGCGGTCGAGGTGGTCGGCCTGGTCACCCCGACCGTGGCCAGGTCGGTACCGGACAGCGCGTTGAACAGCGACGACTTGCCGCTTCCCGTGGCCCCGGCCAGCGCGACCACGGTGTGCCCGACCGACAGGCCACGCCGTACGCCCGCGCGGGTGACCACGGAACGCGCCCCGGCGACCGCGTCCTCGTCCAGTCGCCCGTCGGCCAGGTCCGCCGCCCTGGCCAGCGCGTCGAGCCGGTCGTCGAGGGAGGCGGACTCCTTACGGCGCAGCAGCTTCACCACCCCTCCACCTCCCCAGGTCCGCCCCCGGGAACCTCCCTCGGCCCGCCCCCGGAAACCTCACGCGGCGGCCCGTCTCCGGGGCCACCCCCGGAACGCGATCCGTCTCCGAGTCCGTCCCCGGTCGCGGGAAGCTCCCCTCGGCGGTCCTGTACGGCCCGCGCCACCTCCCGTAGCGCGGGGCCGGCCTCCCCCGGTGGTTCGACCGCGTCCAGGAGGCCGGTGAACCGGTCGGCCTCCTCGTTGAGCAGGATGGCCACCCTGGCACGCAGGTCGGTGCGGGCCTTGACGGTGAGGGTGCGCACGGCCTGGTCCCCGAAGACCGCCTCAAGGAGCTTCTGGCTGAGCACGCTGGTGCCTCCGGCGATGCCGACCTCGATCCCGGTCAGGCCGCCCGTCGAGGCGAACACCGCGAGCATCAGCAGCAGCCCGGCGCCGTTGACTCCGTAGGAGGTGAACCTCGCCACGCTCCGCCGGTCGGCGCCCTCCTCACGGACCAGGTCGAGCACGTACCCCTGCCAGCCCCTGACCGCCGTCTCGGCCCTGGCGGGCAGGTCGGCCGAGGCCCTGCCGAGGCGTCCCGCCGTCACGACCCCCGCCTCCTCAAGCAGGGCACGGCCCGTGGGACGCGCGGTCCAGGCATCGAGCGCGCGTTCCGCCGCGCCGTCGGCCGAGGCCCTGATCAGTGCCTCGACCCCGCTCTCCAACGCGATCCGCAGGTCGTTCTCCGGAGCGGGACGGCCGGTGACCAGTGCGACCAGGCGGTCCCTGAACCGGCCGACCCTGCTCTCCAGGGAGCGCATCAGGTCTCCGGTGCCGATGAAGTCCTGCCAGCGGGCCAGCACCTCGCCGCGCAGCAGCGACCCGTCGAGCATGCCCTCGTCGAAGGCGGCCAGGCCGAAGGTGTAGGCGTCGGCCGTCAGCGAGCGCAGTTCCCTGGCGGCGGCGTGCTGGTGGTCGACGGCGTCGGCCAGGGCGGGCACCCGTACGGCGAGGCTCTCCAGCGCCCCGGACAGGGTCTGGCGCACCACCTCGGCGCGGGCCCGCGAGTCGGCGGCGATGCCGGTCAGCCAGTCGGCGACCTCCCGTACGGCGGGGCGCGGCAGGCGGCCGTTCTCCTCGGGCAGGGTCAGCTCGGGCACCTCGAACAGCCGGGTCCCGCCGAGGCCGTTCTCTTCGAGGAGCCTGGCCAGGTCCTTCCTGACGACGCCCATGGCCTCGGGGGGCACCCGTGACAGCACGACCGCGAGCGCGGTGCTGCGTTCCCTGGCCGCGCGCAGGAAGCCCCACGGCACCTCGTCCGCGTAGCGGGCGGCGGTGGTCGTGAACAGCCACAGGTCGGCCGCGGCGAGCAGCTGGGCGGCGAGTTCGCGGTTGGCGGCCACGACCGAGTCGATGTCCGGCGCGTCGAGCAGGGCCAGGCCCGCGGGCAGGGAGGGCGCGGTGACCACGCGCAGTGTGCCCGGCTGCCCTCGGGCTCCGGTCACCCGTGGCAGGCCCGGCAGGACGTGCTGGGCGGTGAACCACGCCTCGTCGGCGGGGCTGGTCACCAGGGTGGGCGCGAGTGTGGTCGGCCGCAGCACGCCGGGTTCGGTGACGTCGGCGCCGACGACGGAGTTGACCAGGGTGGACTTGCCCGCCCCGGTCGAGCCGCCGACGACGGCCAGCAGCGGGGCGTCGAGCGCGGTGAGCCGGGGGATCAGGTAGTCGTCGAGCTGACCGGCCAGTTCCTTCTGGGCGGCGCGCCCGGCCCGCGCGTCTCCGGCCGCCAGGGGGAACAGGTCGCGGTCGAGATGGCGCCGCAGCTCGCGCAGCGCCGCGAGCAACCCGTCGCTCCGGCTCATAGGAGCGGTTTTCCCCGGTAAATGCCCCCTAGACATGGTTTTGCCCCACCGCTCGACCGGATCACGGGGGCGAACCCGGTAGAGCGGTGGGGCCTTAACCCCGAAGTCCGCGTGAGGGCTACGTCCGAGCTCGTCTCCCCCGCAGCTGGAGGCGAGCCCGACCCTTCCGCGCGACCGCGGGGTGATCGGGGGTCACTCGCTGTTCATTGGAACACCCGAAGCTCAGCGTCACTTGAGCCGAAGCTGAATGTCCGCTGAATATTCAACCACTCTGAGGCGGCCGAAGGACATACCCAACCCCCCGCAAGGTGTGTATGAGCCTCGGTTCGGCCATATCCACCTTTCGACGGAGATAGGAGACATAGGACTCGACAACCCCGGCGTCTCCCCCGAAGTCGTAGTTCCAGACGTGGTCGAGGATCTGCGCCTTGGACAGCACCCGGCCCGTGTTGACCATGAAGTAGTGCAGCAGCTTGAACTCCGTCGGCGAGAGCCGTACGGCCTTGCCCGCGCGCCAGACCTGGTGCGCCTCCTCGTCCAGCTCCAGGTCGGCGACCTTCAACCGGACAGGAAGGTCCAGATCCCCCCTCGTACGGCGCAGCACGGCCCGGATGCGGGCCAGGACCTCCTCAAGACTGAACGGCTTGGTCACGTAGTCGTCGGCGACCCGCAGGCCGGTGACCTTGTCGTCGGTCGCGTCCCTGGCGGTCAGGAAGAGGACGGGGATCTGCCCGCCCATCGCCCGCAGCCGCCCGGCGACCGTGAACCCGTCCATGTCCGGCAGCATCACGTCCAGCACGACCAGGTCGGGGCGGATCCGCTCGGCGAAGTGCACGGCCTCCCTGCCGTCCGCCGCCGTCACCACCTCGAAGCCGGATCTGCGCAGGCTGACGGAGAGCAGCTCGCGGATGTTCGGCTCGTCGTCGACGATCAGCAACCTGGCTTCGACCTTGTCCAGCACATCACGAGGCTTGCTCACCCCCCTGGAACGCAGCTCAGGTCCGGCTGAACGTTTCCTGAGAGAGGAGATCGTCATCGTCGGACCCCGCCCTCGTTGATCGCGGTCGCGGTCACGGAGCCGTCCGCGCCCTTGGCGCCCTGCACGACGACCGTGCCGCCCGTGGTCAGGTCGCCTACCTTGCCCTGCTTGGAGATCCGCACGTTCGTCTGGTCGGTGGTGTTCACGGTGACGACGGTCCCGTCCTGCTGCTGAAGGTAGACCTTGCCGCCCTCGACCTTCTGCACGGTGCCGACGGTCACACCCCCCTGACCGCCCCGCTGTCCGTTGCCGAACCCGCCCTGGCCGTTCCCCTGGCCACTGCTTTGGCCGCTGCCTTGGCCGCCGAACCCACCGCGTCCGCCGTAACCGCCGGGAACCCCGTAACCACCGGGGCCCTGCCGCATCGCGGCGGTCCGGTCGCCGGTCGGCCCGCCGAACGCCTTCTGCGCCTGGATGCCCACGATCACCCCGACGACGAGCGCGAGGGCCGCGCCGAGCACCAGCGTGAGTCTGGAGATCCCGCGCTTACGCCCGGCCGCGAGCTCACCGTCCAGGTCGCCCTTGAACGGGGAGGTCTCAAGCAACTCCCGCGCCGGGGTCCTGTCGTCCGCGCCGTCGCCCATCTCTTCTCCTCGCGTAGGTCGTACAGGTCGTCTGTGGCTCACTCGTGGCGCAGTGCCTCGATGGGCCTGAGCTTGGCCGCCCGGTTCGCCGGATAACCGCCGAAGAACAGCCCGATGCCCACGGAGACACCCAGGGCCAGCACGATCGACGACGGCACGAGCACCGGTTCGATGCCGGCGATCGTGAAGCGGGTGCCGACGAAGGCGATCGCGACACCCGTCAGCCCGCCGAGCAGGCTCAGCACCGTCGCCTCAAGCAGGAACTGGCCGAGGATGGCGCTCCTGGGCGCGCCGATCGCCTTCCTGATGCCGATCTCCCTGGTCCGCTCGGTCACGGTGACCAGCATGATGTTCGTGATGCCGATGCCGCCGACGAGCAGCGAGATCGCGGCGACCGCGCCGAGCAGGCTGGTGAAGATCCCCACGGTCGAACTGACCGTCTCCTGCAGGGTCGCCTGGTTCAGGATGCGGTAGTCCGCGCTACCCGTCGGGGTGATGCCGTGGCGCTGGTTGAGCACCGCGGTCACCTCGTTCTGCGCCGAGGTGGTCGTGTCGGACCCGGTCGCCTGCACCACGATCGAGCTGAGCGCGCCGAAGCCCGTCAGGCTCTGCTGTACGGCGGGCAGCGGCACGATGGCCACGTCGTCGGCGTCCTGGAAGCCGAAGCCGGAGGAACCCGACGTCTTCAGCACCCCGATCACCGTGAACGGCACCCCGGAGACGCTGACCTGCTCGCCGACCGGGCTGGTCGTGCCGAACAGCTCGTCGGCGACCGTCTTGCCGATCACCATGACCTTCCGCGCCGCGAGCACGTCGTCGTTGACGAAGTAGGAGCCGGTCTCGACGGGCTTGTTCATCGCCTCGAAGTAGCTGGGGTAGGTGCCGACGAGCTGGGAGATCGTGTGACTGGCCCCGTCCCGTACGGCGGTCGCCGAACCGGTGCTCACCACCGGGGAGACGCTCCTGGCCGAGGGCACCTGCTCGGGGTCGGCCAGCGCCTTGGCGTCGTCGAGGGTGAGCTGCCTGGCCTGGGTACGGGGGCCGTTGCCCTGCCGGGAGGACCCGACCCCGACGGGGCCGCCGATCCCGCCCCCGGCGAAGGAGGCGGAGACGGTCAGGGTGTTGGCCCCGAGCCGCTGGATGCTCTTCTGGATGCTCTGCGAGGCGCCCTCGCCGAAGGCGACCAGCAGGATCACCGCGGCGACCCCGATCAGGATGCCCAGGGTGGTCAGGAAGCTGCGCAGCTTGTTGGCGGCGAGGCCGCGCAGCGCGAAGCGCAGGATCTCCAGCCTGCTCACGAGGCGCCTCCCGGCGTGGACTGGAGCCTGACGGCCGAACGGGGCGGGGGGCCGCCGACCGGCGCCTGGCGGCGGTCGTCCACGATCAGCCCGTCCACCAGGCGGATGACCCGCTTGGCGTGTGCGGCGACGTCGTCCTCGTGGGTGATGAGCACGATCGTACGGCCGGACTCGCTCAGCCCGTCGAGGATCTCCAGCACGTCCCCGGTCGCCTTGGTGTCGAGGTTGCCGGTCGGCTCGTCGGCGAGCAGCAGGGCCGGGGAGGTGACCAGCGCCCTGGCCACGGCGACGCGCTGCTGCTGGCCGCCGGACAGTTCGTTGGGCTCGTGCCGTACCCGGTCGGACAGGCCGACCTGCTCCAGGGCGGCCAGCGCGCGGGCCCGGCGCTCCTGGGCGGTGACCCCGCCGTAGGCCATGGGCAGTTCGACGTTGGCCAGCGCGCTCATCCTCGGGATGAGGTTGAACGACTGGAAGACGAACCCGATCTTGCGGTTGCGCAGGATGGCGAGCCTGCGTTCGTCGAGGCTCCCGACGTCCACGCCGTCGATGAGGTAGCTGCCGGAGGAGGGGACGTCCAGGCAGCCCAGGATGTTCATGAGCGTGGACTTACCCGAGCCCGAGGCGCCCATGACGGCCACGTAGTCACCCCGCTCGACGGTGAGCGAGACCCCGCGCAGGGCCCTGACCTCGGCGTCGCCCCTGCCGTACACCTTGGTGATGTCGGTGAGCGCCAGGACGGGGGCGGTCATCTGACGCCCCCGAGCCCACCGCCACCGCGGTTGCCACCGCCGAGGCCGGGGAAGCCGCCCTGCTGGTTGGTCCCGGTCGCGGCCGGGCGGACGACCTGGTCGCCCTCGGCGAGTCCGGAGGTGATCTCGGTGAGCGTGTCGCCCCTGACCCCGACCTCAACCTGTACGGGGGTCTGGGCGCCGTTGCGCAGGACGGTCACGGTGCTGCGTCCGCCTGTCGTGGTGACCACGGTCGAGGGGACGGCCAGCACGTTCTCCGCCTGTCCCACGGCGACCTTGACCGTGGCCGTCTGGCCGAGCCTGATCTCGGTGGGCACCTGGACGAAGGAGATCGTCACCGGATACTGGACGACGTTGTTGCTGGTCGCGGCGGTCGGCTGGATCTGGGTGACCTTGCCGGTCGCGGTGACGCCGGGCAGCGCGTCGAACGTGACGGCGGCGCTCTGACCGATCTTGAGCTTGGTGATGTCCGACTCGGTGAAGGTGCCGACGAGCTGGAGTTTTCGGGTGTCGGCCAGCTCGACGAACCCGGTCGAGCTTGATCCGGTCGAGCCGCTCGCCGTCCTCGACGAGCCTCCCGAGGAGCCCGTCGAGGAGCCCGAGGAGCCGGAGGAACCCGAGGAACTCGCGGAGCCGCCGCTCGCGGGGCCGCCGACCGTGCCGTTGACGGCGGTGACCGTACCGGCGAACGGCGCCTTGATGACGGTCGCCGCCACCGTGCGTTCGGCCGCCCGGTAGGTGTTCCTGGCGTTGACGTACTGGGCGTAGAGGGCGGCGGTCGAGGTGTCGTCGTCCGCGGAGTCGAGTGCCGCGGCGGCGGCGTCCAGGCTCTCCCGCGCCGCGCTGTCGTCCAGCCTGGCCAGGATCTGCCCCTTCCTGACCTTGTCCCCCACCTCGACGTAGATCTTCTTGACGGTGCCGTTCGTCCCGAAGCCCAGCGAGCGGGCCTGGGCGCTCTCCACGGCGCCCGACGCGGAGACCGAGGCGGTCACCGTACTCCGGGTCACCGTGACGGCCCGCGCCGCACCGCCCGCGGCCGAGGTGGCGTCCGCGGAGGAGGAGGTGGATCCCCCGAGAGAGGAGAAGGCGATTCCCACGCCGCCCAGCAACAGGACCGCCAGGGTCCCGTTCACGAGCAGCGTCCTACGCCTGGTCGACAGCTTCACAGCGCTCGACCCTGGCGTATCAGTCTTGGGCTAAACCCAACTCTTGCTGAGTGTTTCCTGCAAGCCTTCCACCGATATGGACATACAGGAAATATTCAGGTTTTTGTGAGCAGGTAGTGAATCGGGCACGCCAAGATGGTCCGCCATGAGACCGACCAACCTCCCGAAACCCGCGCGCGTAGGAGGACTCGCCCTGGCCGCCCTCGTCCTCGTGGGCGCGGGCGTGTTCTACGCCCTCGACGACGGCGCCGAGCGGGCTCCCCGGGTCGAACTCGTCGCCACCCGGCGCGGAACCGTGACCGCCGCGGTCTCGGCGGCGGGCAACACCGTGGACGAACGGACCAGGGAACTGGCCTTCGGCGGTTCGGGAACGGTCAGGAAGGTCTACGTCAAGGCCGGGGACAAGGTACGCAGGGGCGAGGTGCTCGCCGCCATCGGCTCGGCACCGGCCCGCGAACGGTACAGCGCGGCCAAGGCACAGCTCGCGGCGGCCCAGGAGGCCCTGGACGCCGCCGAGGATAGAGCCGCCTCCCCCACCCCGGCCCAGCCCCAAGGGCAGTCCCAGGGCCAGGGCCAGTCCCAAGGGCAGTCCCAGGGCCAAAGTCAGGGTCAGGGCCAGGCCGGTTCCGGCACGGCCGGTGGAGCGCAGTGTCCACCGGCCTCCCCAGCCCCGTCCCCGACCGGTACGGCCACGCCGAACCCCTCACCCGGGCGCAGCCGTACGGCCGAGCCCGGCCGGACACTGGTGCCGGGCGGCACCCCCTCCCCCACTGTGCCCTCCACCGTGACCCCCACCGTGACCCCCACCGAGGCCCCGGCCGTCACCCCGACCGCCCTGCCCAGTGGCGGAGCGGGCCGGGCCGGGGCGGGTGCGGTCGTACCCGCCGGATACCTCGTCAAGACCGGGCCCACCGCCGTACCGACACCGACATCGACGCCGACCACCAGGGCGAGGCGGCACGGCGGGGGGTCGGGCCACCCCGCGCCCGCCCTCACCGTCACCGTCACCGTGACCGCGACGGTCACGGTCACCGCGATCCCCGAGGTCACCCCGACCCGCTCCGGCCCCTCGAACCCGGCCCCCACGGCCCCGGAGGCGACCCCCACCGCGAAGCCCACCCCGAGGCCCACCACCAAGCCCGGTGAGAAGCCCGGTGGAAAGCCCACCGCGAGGCCCACAGGAAAGCCCACCCCCGGCCCCACCACGTGCACCGGCACAGGCACAGGAAACGGCAACGGAAACGGCCAGGGCACCGGGCAGGGCGCCAAGCGCGGCACCGGTCAGAACGCCCAGGGCCAGGACGCCTCCCGCCTTCGGAACGGCGGCGCAAAAGGCACGGACGGCATCGGCGGCGGGCAGGGGGCGCTCAGCGTCGACCAGGCACAGGCCCAGGTCAAGCGGGCGCAGGCCGAGCTGACCGACGCCCGCGAGGAGCTGAACGGGGTCCGGATCACCGCCCCCGCCGCCGGAACCGTGATGTCCGTCGCGGGCGCCGTCGGGGACGAGGCGGGCACCGGCGCCTTCGTCACCCTCGGCGACCTCGACGAACTCCAGATCGAGGCACTGTTCACCGAGTCGGACATCGGCAGCCTCAAGCTGGGGCAGCGCGCCACGATCACCCTGGCCACCCGGGACGGCAAGAAGTACGACGGCACGGTCACCCACATCGCGCCGACCGCGACGACCACCGGCCAGCTCGTGAGGTACGGCGTCACGATCGCCTTCGACGAGGCCCCCGCCGACCTTCTGGTGGGCCAGACCGCCACGGTCACCGTCACCGTCGCCCAGTCCCAGGCCGCCCTCTACCTGCCCGCGCAGGCCGTACGGACCAAGGACGGCGTCTCGCGGGTCACCGTGCAGGGCGGCGGCGAGCGTGTGGTGACGACGGGCGTGCGGAGCGACCAGTACGTCGAGATCACCTCGGGCCTCGCGGAGAACGACCGGGTGGTCCTGCCCACCGGAGCCACCGCCGACGGCTTCCCCGACGGCACCTGGCCCGGCGGCCTCTCGTAACCCGCCCCGGCCGGGCGGAGGGACCGTGCTGTCTCACCGTCCGGCCGCCGGCTCATCCCGTACCGCCCCGTCCAGCCCGACGTGTCCGGCTTTCCGTCCGGCCGTCGGGGTGGTCAGGCCGAGTCGGGGGCGAGGGGGAGGGTCACCCGGAAGGTCGAGCCCTTGCCGAGGTCGGAGTCCACGGCGACGGCGCCACCGTGGGCGTCCACGATGGCGGCCACGATGGCCAGGCCGAGGCCGCTGCCGCCGTCCTCCGGGGCGCGACGGCCCCGGGAGGAGTCGACCCGGTAGAACCGTTCGAAGACCCGCTCGCACTGCTCCGCGCTGAGCCCGGGCCCCTCGTCGGTCACCTCGACGACCGCCATGGAACCCTGTGCCGACAGCGTCATGCGGACCGGGGTGCCGTCCGGGGTGTGGGTCAGGGCGTTGTTCATCAGGTTGCCGACGACCTGGCGCAGCCGTACCTCGTCGCCGGAGACGATGAGGGCGGCGCCGTCCACGGTGAGCGTGACCTCACGGGAGGGCGCGAGGATGCGGGCGTCGTGGGTGGCGTCGGCGGCGATGGCGAGCAGGTCGACGGGGCGCATGGCCATGGGCCGCTGCTGGTCGAGTCTGGCCAGCATCAACAGGTCGTCCACGAGCAGGCCCATCCTGACCGCCTCCGACTCGACCCGGCGCATCAGCGGCGCGGGATCGACCTCGGGGGCCTGCCGGTAGAACTCGGCGAACCCCCTGATCGACGTCAGCGGCGTGCGGAGCTCGTGGGAGGCGTCGGCGACGAACCTGCGCATGCGCTCCTCCGAGCGGCGGGCCGACAGCTCCGACTCCGACCTGGCCTCGAAGGCGGACTCGATCTGGGCGAGCATGCTGTTCAGTGACTGGCCGAGCCTGCCGACCTCGGTCGCCGGGTTGGCCGCGGGGACACGACGGCTCAGGTCACCGGCCGCGATGGCCTGGGCGGTGCGCTCGATCTCCTCAAGCGGGCGCATGCTCCGCCTGATGATCACCACGCCGACCCCGGCGAGCATCAGCATGAGGCCGCCCCCGCCGAGCAGTTCGACCAGGGCGAGCTGGCCGACGATCTGCCTGACCTCGGACATGTCCACGGCCACCACGACGCTTCCGCCGTCGTCGAGGGGGAAGCGGTGGACCCGCCACTCGTCGATCTCGAACGGGTAGCTCCTCACGAAGGCCGGCAGGTGGGGGCCCCGTTTGTTCTCCACGTCGGTGCCCTGGAGCAGCAGGTCGATCTCACCGTGCGGGTCGCGGATCTCCACCCGGGTGTCGGACGGCACCGGCCTGCCGACCAGTGTGGAGGGGCCGTTGCGGTGCAGACGGCGTATCACGCTGTCCGCGTTCAGCTGCGCCTGGCTGTCCACCCGGTCGATGAGATAGCCCCGCATGATCGAGACACTGCCGAAGCCGATCAACGCCAGCGCGATGGTGAGCAGGACGAGGACGACGGCGATCAGTTTGACCCTGAGCGGAGCGGCTCCGATCATCGGCCTCATCAGTGTCCCGGGGGCAGCCGGAGCACGTACCCGACGCCGCGCAGGGTGTGGATCAACCGGGGATCGGCGTTGTCGATCTTCCTGCGGAGCACCGAGACGTAGGACTCGACGATTCCGACGTCCCCCCGGAAGTCGTAGTCCCACACGTGGTCCAGGATCTGCGCCTTCGACAGCACCCGTCCCGCGTTGACCATGAAGTAGCGCAGCAGTTTGAACTCCGTCGGCGACAGCGAGACCGGCTTGCCTCCGCGCCACACCTCGTGGCTCTCCTCGTCGAGCTCGATGTCGGCGAAGGTGAGCCGGGGCGGCCTGGCGAACAGGTCCCCCGCCCCCGTACGGCGCAGCACCGCCCTGATGCGCGCCACGACCTCCTCAAGGCTGAACGGCTTGGTCACGTAGTCGTCCCCGCCCGCCGTCAGCCCACGGATCTTGTCCTCGGTGGCGTCGCGAGCGGTCAGGAAGAGCACGGGCGTGTCGCTGCCGCCGCCGCGCAACCGCCGTACGACGTCGAAGCCGTCCATGTCGGGAAGCATGACGTCGAGCACGATGAGATCGGGACGATAACGCTGAACCGCGGCGACGGCCTCGGTGCCGCTGCCCGCCGTGTTCACCCCGAATCCGGCGAACCGCAGGCTGGCGGCCAGCAGTTCGAGGATGTTGGGCTCGTCCTCGACGATCAGGAGGCGAGCCTCGGGAGAATCGGTCACGGGTTTATCTTCACTCGCCCACATGAAAAAGGAGTTAATTGGTCAATACTGAGGTTAACCCCACGATGTGCCTGGCGATCGCAAGACTGGAGGTCGCGGCCGGTGAGGGGGCGTTTCTCACCAGCGCCACCCGGCCGTGCACGTCGACGGCGAAGTCGTCCAGCATGCTCCCGTCCCCTGCCACGGCCTGGGCCCGTACGCCGCCGGTCGTCCTGACCAGGTCGGAACCGGTCAGTTCGGGGACGTAGCGGCGCGCCGCCGTCAGGAACGAGCCCTTGAACATCGAGCCGGTCACCTCCCGGACCCCGGTGCGCCAGTGGCGGGCGGCCAGTTTCCTGGTGCCCTTCCAGGTCAGGATCCTGCGCAGGTCGGTGAGATCGATGTCACGCCAGGAGTAACCCTCAAGCGCCAGCGCCATGACCGCGTTGGGGCCGACCAGCACCTCACCGTCGATCCTGCGGGTCAGGTGCACGCCCAAGAAGGGGTAGCGGGGGTCGGGAACCGGATAGATCAGGCCCCTGACCAGGTCCTTCGAGGCCCCGGCCAGCGCGTAGTACTCACCGCGGAAGGGCACGATCCGCACGTTCCCCGTCGCCTTCGCCATCCTGGCGACGTTGTCGGTGCCGAGCCCGGCGCAGACGACCAGGCGGTCGAAGGCGAGTCTGCGCCGTCCCGCGATCACCTCGACGCCCCGGGCGGTCTCCCGCAGCGCGCGCACCGGGTGGGACAGCAGCACCGAGCCGCCCGTCTCCTCCACGTCCTTGGCCAAGCGGCGGGCGACCGCGGGGAAGTCGGCGATGGCGGTGCGCGGGGAGTGCACCGCGGCCACCCCGACGGCGTGCGGCTCGATCTCGCGCAGCCCGAGCGCGTCCAGTTCGGCGATTCCGGGGACCCCGTTCTCGCGGGCCCGTTCGGCGATGGCGTTCAGCCCGGCGCGTTCCGAGGGGGTCGAGGCGATCACGAGCTTGCCGACCTCGTCGTAGGCGATGGCGTGCTCGGCGCAGTACTCCCTGAGCAGGGCCATCCCGTCCCGGCAGAGTTCGGCCTTGAGCGAGCCCGGCTTGTAGTAGATGCCCGCGTGGACCACTCCGCTGTTGTGGCCGGTCTGGTGCGCCCCGACGCGGTCCTCCTTTTCGAGGACGGTCACCGTGGCCCCGTGCGTCAGCGCCAGCTCCCTGGCGACGGCCAGGCCAACGATCCCCGCACCGACGACCCCGACCTTCACGTCCCTACCTCCCTGATCGCCGCCGGAACGCCCATGTGCGAAAGCTAGCGCCATCCTTCTCCTGACGTGAAGGACTTACCGCGCCTTATTGGGCCTTGCTGGGGATCGTAACCATACGTTCGCGGCGCTCCAGTCGGGGCACCGCGACCCGCGCGTCCCTCAGTGGGAGGCCGCGATGATCGCTGTAGCATTTTCCCCGCTCAGCGCCTGATCCCCCCGGCCAGGTGTCCTTCGGATCGGGGGAGAACAGATGGAGAGACCGCGTTCCCGGGCGTGCCTGAGTGCCGCCCTCCTCTGCGTGACCACATGGACCTGTGCGACCGCCTGGGCCGCCGTCGACGTCCCCCCGGCCTCGGCGTCCCCGGCGCCCGTCCCGACTCCGGCCTCGGTCCCCGCCTCGGATTCGGCCTCAGGGTCGGTCTCGGGCTCGGCGGTCTCGACTCCGGCCGCAGGCCCGGTTCCGGGACCGGGCTCAGCGGCTCCGGCCCCGGAACCGGGGTCCGCTCCCGCGTGCAAGCTGGTCAACGGTGGGTTCGAGGAGCCCGGCAGTCTGCACGGACAGGGCAACCTGCGCTCCGGTCTGCCCGGGTGGAGCACCTCGGCCGATGACGGTCTCATCGAGATCTGGGGCCCGGACGTGCCCTCCGTACGGCCCGACACGGGCAGGCAGTTCGCCGAGGTCAACGGTACGGCGACCGCCACCCTCTCCCAGGACGTCAGGACCGTGCCCGGCGCGACGCTGACCTGGCACCTCGCGCACCGGGGGCGTTCCGCGGGCGAGGACGTCCTCCAGCTCAGGATCGGCGGGGTCACCCAGGTCCCCATGGGCCAGAACACCTCGGACATAGCCGACGACAACGCGGGGTGGGGCCACTACACGGGCAGGTACTCGGTCCCGCCGGGCCAGACCGTCACCCGGTTCGAGTTCGTCTCCATCTCCACGGCCGGCGACCAGCCGGACCAGGGCAATCTTCTCGACTCGGTGGAGATCTCGTGCGAGCCCCCGTGCGTGCGAAACGTGCCGCCGACCTCGCCCTACCTGTTGCTGACCGGCCCGGCGAACAGCGAACTGACCGGCGGCCTCTCCTCCTCCGACCCGGAGGGCGGCGAGATCACCTACCTCCTGGACGGCGCCGCGAGCCCCCAGGTGTCGATCACCTCGGAGGGCCGGGTGACGCTCAGGCCGATGGCCCCGGCGATCTGGGAGGTCCCGGTCAAAGCCTGTGACCGGGACGGTTCGTGCACGAAGGGCCGGATCGTCGCGGTCATCTCCGCCCCGGCCACCCCCGCCGTCTCCGCTCCGGCCGTCTCCACCCCGACCGGCCCGGCCGTCTCCACTCCCGCCTCCACGACCTCGACCACTCCGGCCACCACTGGCACCGCCACGACTCCGGCCTCCACGGCCCCGGCCGCTTCGGCCCCCGAGACCACCGGCGATCCAGCCGAGCGCGCTGAGACCACCGAGACCACCGGAATCACCCAGGCCGCCACCGCTGACACCGTCACGACCCCGGCCACGCTCGCCGTACCCCCCGCCGGAGGGTGATCGACGGTCGGCCGGGTCAACGCATCCGGCCGACCATCGCCCGCAGCCTGCGCACGTCCCGTAGCCGTGCCTCGTAGGTCGCGCCGACCACCACGAGCAGCAGCCCGCCCAGCGCCATCGGCACCCAGCGCGGCACGGTCACCATGGCCCGCGCGATCCACGGCGAGAGTTCGTGCAGGACGACGACGGCCAGGGTGAGGCCGCCGAGCAGCGCGGGAGCCTGCAGCCGTGCCCGCGCCCCGACCAGCAGAACGACCAGGCAGACCGTGCCGAGCAGCAACGGCCTGACCCATCCCGTCCCGTTGAGCGTCGCGACCGCGCTGGGCAGCAGGCTTGAGCCGAGGGCCGGGCCGTACGAGAGCCAGGAGGAACGGGCCCTCCCACGCGCCCGCCACCAGCCGAACCCCAGCAGGACCAGCGAGAACGGCACCGTGTAGGCCTCGACCACCGTGATGTCCGAGGCCAGCAGCCGCAGCCAGGAGGCCGTGAGCAGCAGGGCCGTCCCCGCGTATCCCGCCCGGCGCCGGTCGGGACGCAACGCCGTACCGGTCATCATCACCCCGGCGACGGCGCAGGCCAGCGAGGCCGTCGCGAGGCCGTCGGCGGCGAGCGCCAGACCGGCCAGGGCCAGGGCGTATCCGGCCGCCTCCGTCCCGGCCGCGAACGTCTCCTTTCTGAAGCGGCCCGCGACGGCCGCCGCGACGCAGGCCACGGCGAGCACGCCGAACGCCGCCGTCCGCGCGGGCCAGTCGAGCGCCAGGCCCACGGCCAGCGCCTGCGCCCCGGCGAGCAGCGTCGCCGTACAGGCGCCCCCTGCCCGCACCCACCGCTCCCGCCCGAGGAACGCGGTCGCCGCCGCGACCAGTGCCACGACCGGCAGCGTGACCAGCGTGGCGGTCTGGGCGACGAGCGACCAGGAGAGCGCCAGCGACGCCGTCCACAGTCCGGTCACCGCGCCGAACCTCCACCCGGTACGGCCACGCGCCGCCGCCCACGCCGCGGGCCCCAGCCCCACGACGAACAGCCCGACCTCCACCGGGTACGGCAGACCGACCGAGAGCGGCAGCGTCGCCAGGAGCACCGGCAGTGCGACCAGGGCCGCCTTGGACGCCGTCCCGCGCCCCGCCACCTGCCAGGAGACCGTGACCGCCGTGACCGTGAGCAGGGCCGCGACCACCACGAGGATCGGAAGGTGAGCCGACAGGAACCGCTGCCCCGTCCACGGGAAGAACAACGGGCGGTAGAAGCCGACGATCCCGGCGAGGGGAACGGCGATCGACGACACCGCGCACGCGCCGAGTGTCGCCCCCAGCCCCAGCCCGGCCCCCCACCTGGGGTCACGCCGGACCACCGGACTCCCGCCCTTGGGCTCCTCCTTGGCGCCGTCCTCCTCGGAGTCGGAAGGCGCCTCCTCGACGGCTTCCGAAGTGGCGGCCTCCGGGATGACAGCCTCCGGAGTGACGGCGGCGCCGTACACCAGGCAGGCGGCCACCGCGAGCACGGAGCCGGTCGCCAGGGCGAGCGCGAGGCCCTCGGCCGCCGGCTGCAGGCCCGTCCCCGCCGCGACCGCCCAGATCAGGCCGGTCGCCGAGAGCACCGCCATGACCAGCGCGACAGCCCGTACCCCCGGCTCCCGGCCCGCGACCGTCGCCACGGCCCACGCCACCAGCGCCACGGCCAGCGCGGCGTACGTCTCGGTCCGCCCGGCGAGCGCGGTGACGACACCGATCAGCGTCACCGGTACGGCTGTCGCCGCGAGGGCCCGCGCCCACCACACCCCGCCCGTCAGGGTCATGCGGGCCACGAGCGCCACGGCCAGGACCGACGGGACGACGAGGGCGGCCGAACGGCCGAGCGCGAAGGCACCGGGAACGGCGAGCACCGCGACCGCACCCGTCACCACGGCGCACAGGCCCAGCGACCGCCGGGTGCTCTCCCCGCGAGGACCGGTGACCGGCCACCGCACGGCCGCCACCGCCAGGGCCGTGGCCAGCAGGGCGGGAACGACCGCGGCGGAGGCGAGCGGTCCGGCCCACCCGTCGTCGAGGACGGCGGGCCACGCCCACACCCGCTCCAGCAGCCCGAACGGCATGAGCACCTCGGCGGCGACCCAGGGCACGACGGGCAGCGCCGTGAGCCCTGCCACGGCCCCCGCCGAGACGGCTCCGGCCCGGCGGATCCGCGCGTTCAGGCCCGGCAGGTACAGCGCGACCGCGACGGCCACGAGCGCCCCCAGGGTGTACGGCACACCCCGCCACCCGGAGGGCAGCGACGGCCAGACCGGGGCGGCCAGGCCCATGGTCAGCGCGAGCGCCGACCCGGCGGTGAGGAACCCGAGCGCGACCCGCCCGGCCCGTCCGGCGACGACGAGTCCGAGGGCGGCCAGGCCGACGAGCAACACGCCCCTGACCAGGGCGACGGCCGGTCCCCCACCGGTGAACTCCAGCACCGAGTCCAGGAGTCCGTAGAGCACGCCCAGCGTCCACGTCACTCCGAAGCAGACCCTGGCCGTCGCCCACCCGTTCTTCGTCTTCCCCTCCGATGTCCTGAGCAGCAGCAGGAGGGCGGCGTCGAGTGCGGCGTCCGCCGCCAGGGAGGCGGTGAACCACGGCGCCGTCGTGTCGAACGCGAGCAACGGCAGCGGGATCTGGGCGAACACGACGGCCACGGGGAGCGGCAGCCGCAACGGCAGCAGCCGGGAGTATCCGGCCATGGACAACGCGACCAGTCCGACCAGCGCGGCGGCGTAGTGGCGCGCCTGCGGGCCGTCCGCGCCGAACAGCCCCGCCTGCCGGGCCGCGTAGCCGTCCAGCAGGAGCAGCGCGACGCCGAACATCGCGATCGTCTCCGCGGTCGCGTCCAGTTTCCTGCTCGTGAGGAACCTCGGCGCGGCGAGGGTGAGGGCGGTGACCCCGGCCAGGATGGCGGCTCGTCCGCCGATGCCGATGTGCCCCCAGCTGACCACGGTGAACACCACGGCCGCGACGATCAGCAGCAGCCCGCCGAGGGTGAGCAGCAGGTTCTGCACCGCCTTGGGGGAGAAGTCCCTGCGGGGAGCGGCCTCCCCCGCGAACCCCGCAGGAGCCGCGGGCCCCGCCGGGACCCCGGGTCCCACCGGAGCCGCGGGGCGGGCGCTCTCCGCGCGCAGCAGGGTGAGCAGGTGGTTCCTGCGGGCCAGCAGGGTCGTCTGCCTGGCCCGCAGCCCGGCCAACTCCACGTCGAGCCGCCACAGTTCGGCCGCCGCGGGCCCTTTCAGCGTCAGCGCGCAGCGCGGGCAGCGCTCGAAGGCTCCCGTGACGGGCAGGCCGCACCCGGGGCAGCCGGGCCTTGTCTGGTCGTGCATGACACGAAGGATGCCCAGCCCAGGTTGCGAACCGCTTGCGGAGCCGTACTCAATCTCGTTTAGGTACTTATCGGACGCGGCGCGCGATGAAGGTGATCAGACCGGTCGCGCCGGCCGCCGCCGCCAGCCAGAGCGCCACGGCCGTGCCCGGCACCCCCGCCTCACGGTCGTCGGCCTCCCGCGTGTCGGCGACGAGCGTGGGCTTCACAGCCTGAGCGGCCTGACCGGTCGGGGTCGGCGCCGGGGAGGGTGCCGTCTCCCGCAGGACACGTTCGGGCAGCGGCACCCGGTAGACGGGGCTGTTCCTGCCCTCGCTGCCGGTCAGCACCGCCTTGCCGTCCGGCGTGTAGGTGATCGACTCGGCCTGTTCGAGCTGCGGCATCGACAACCGGGCGATCTGGTCCCCCGACGGGCGGTACACGGTCGCCGAGAAGTAGGTGCGGATCACGTAGCTCGACCCGTCGGGCGCGTAGGCGGCGTCGGTGGCCATGATGGGGGCGGAGCCGACCTTGCGCAGCACGTTGGTCCTGTCGGTGCGCAGCCGTTTCGGCGCCGCGTAGACCGCCCCGACGAACGCCTTGCTCACCACGTACAGGCGGCCGGTGGTCGGATTGACCATGATCCCTTCCGCGTTGTGGCCGCCGTCCTCGTACTTGAACCGGTAGCGCGTCGCGGGGATCACCGCGTCGCGCATCGTGGCCGGCTCGGGGACCCGGTACACCGAGACGTCGGGCCACGCCCCGTCGAAGTTGTCGCCGATGTCGGCGAACCAGAGCACCCCCCGCCCGGTCTTCGGGTCCTTGGAGGCCGCCATCGCCTCCCAGTCACGGGCCGACCCGCCCTGGAGGGTGAACTTCGCCCTGGTGCGCCCGTCCGCGCCGACCGCGAAGAAGATCGGCCCGTCGGAGCTGTCGTTGTGGGTGTAGTAGATGTCCGGGTGCGTCGGCGAGACGGCCAGCCCGCTCGACTCGGTGATCCGGCTGTCCTTGAAGGTGAACAGCCGGTGCCCCTCCTCGTCCGTGTCCGCCGCCGCGAGTCCCGGCGCCAGCGTCGCCCCGGCCAGGACGGCGGCGGCCAGCACGCGAATCACGACATACCCCGGTCTACTCCCCATCCCGCCATCATGCCCTGTGGGGCACCGGATCGGGGGGAGACACGGATCAAGGTCTCGCCTGGAGCGCACTCCAGGTGCCTAGGGTGGACATATGGAATACACGCAGCTTGGCCGTACCGGCCTGAAGGTCAGCCGCCTCTGCCTGGGCACCATGAACTTCGGTCCCCTGACCTCGGAGGAAGACTCCTTCGCGATCATGGATCACGCCCACGAGCTGGGTGTCAACTTCTTCGACACAGCCAACGTCTACGGCTGGAAGCAGGGCGAGGGCATCACCGAGAACATCATCGGCCGGTGGTTCGCCCGGGGAGGTGGCCGTCGTGAGAAGACGGTCATCGCCACCAAGCTCTACGGCGCGATGGGCGACTGGCCCAACGAGAACCTGCTCTCCGCGCTGAACATCCGCCGCGCGGCCGAGGCGTCGCTGAAGCGGCTCCAGACCGACTACATCGACGTCTACCAGGCCCACCACATCGACAGGAACACCCCCTTCGAGGAGTTCTGGGAGGCGATGGACGTCCTGAAGCAGCAGGGCAAGATCCTGTATGTCGGGTCGTCCAACTTCGCGGGCTGGCACATCGCCAAGGCCCAGGAGGCCGCCGCCCGCCGTAACACGCTCGGCCTCGTCTCCGAGCAGTCGCACTACAACCTGATCGTCCGCGCCCCCGAGCTTGAGGTCATCCCCGCGTGCGAGGACTACGGCCTGGGCCTGATCCCGTGGAGCCCGCTGGCGGGCGGCCTGCTCGGCGGCATCCTCAAGAAGATCGACAAGGGACGTTCCGCGTCGGAGCGCATGGTCGAGGAGCTGAACAAGCACCGCGCCAAGATCGAGCGCTACGAGGCGTTCTGCGAGGAGCTCGGCGAGGACCCGGCCAACGTCGGCCTGGCCTGGCTGCTCCACCAGAAGGTCGTCACCGCCCCGATCATCGGCCCGCGCACCCACGAGCAGCTCGACGGCACCACGAGGGCCCTGGAGATCAACCTCGACGACAAGGCCCTGGCCACCCTCAACGAGATCTTCCCCGGCCACAAGACGGCCCCGGAGGACTACGCCTGGTAGAAACCCCTGACCCCGGGCGAGGGGTTTTTCTCACCCCTCCCCGGCAGTCGGCGCCCGCCCCTCAAGAGGCACCCAGAGCGACGATCCGTTCGCTCCAGATCTTCACCTGGTCGTGCCGACCATGACGGGTGGCGACCGAGACGGCGAGATCGGCAACTTCTCGACATACGTTCTTCGTGTGCTCCAACGCCCAGGAGAACCCGTCCAGGCGCCATATGTTTCCGCACCTCGGTGGGCATGCCCTTACCGAGTCCCAGCTGTTCGCCGCCAAGGAAAGCGCGGCTTGATGCCGTCCAAGCGAAACCAGGCAGCACATCTGGTTGTAGATGTTGAGGGGCTTGAAGAAGTACCCCAGCGCCTGCGCCTCGATGAGCAGCTTCAGCGCTCTGTGCGGCTCCACCGGGATAAGACAGAAACCCCAGTCGTTGTACAGTTCGGCGTTGTCAGGTGCTCCCTTCACGCCGAACTCGAACAGCGCCGCCGCCTCTTTCGTCCGCCCCTGGCGCAGTAGACCCACGGCGTGCCTTCTCATCTCCCCCGCGAGGCTCCCCATCACCAGGGCGGCCGCCTCCTTGCCGCGCGCCGGTGACGCTCTCCGGAGCGACACCTTATGAGATCCGCGATCATCCCTGGAAGCGGCACGATCGGCGATCTCGAACGCCAGAGTCCCGGGATCGATCCGCCGATCGTCCATCAGCTCAGGGGAGCACGGCGGTCCTTCGAATCCCTGCAGCCAGCGATGCGTCAGGTGGAGCGACTCCGTCGTCCACTCACGGTAGAACGTCTTGGAGAAGTAGTCGATCATCCACCGATAGGGAGTGTGGAGCTCGAAGAACTGATTTATCTCGTTGTCCGAGATCTCCCGTATGGTTTCGGGCGCCCTCAGCTCGACCATGTCCCGCAGCGAGGCGGTTGAGATCCAGGAGATGATCTGAGGGAAAAGCGGGGCGATCACGTGTCCGAAGGCGTCGGCCGCTTCGCTCGGGCTCTGTCCCGCGATGGTCGGGATGCGGTTCGGCAGCCTCAGGACTTCCGCCCAGGACTCATGATCGAAGCCCTCGTACCGCTCCGAGGCCAGGCTCGTCGCGGCGATACCCGCGATCAGGGCACCGGCCACCTCCCTGTACAGCCCATGGCGGACCAGGGCGACAGCATCCAGGCCTCGTCGGGTGAGTTCTCGTGCGGCCCCTTCGAAGACCTCGGCCCTCTCCACGGTTGCCACGCCCCTGAACCGGTCGTCCTTCAGCATCTCGCGCAGGGCCACGACAAGGCTGACCGTCCGCCATCCACCTGTTTCCTTGGATCGGTCGGAAAGATAGATCTCCTGAGCGTCGAAAGGCCATCGGTCGGGCACTCGAAGTTCCCCCATGCTTTACCTCAGACCACCACTTCCGAGGCGACATCCTAGTAGGATCGTAGGTACGATCGTGGGCATGAATGCAGGTACGCAAAAGGCAGGTGCATCACGATGAGCGAGATCATCTACCAGGCGACCGACCTGACAGGCAGCAAACGAGTGGAATTCCTCAACGAGGCGCGGCGCGATCGCGCCCGTCTACGGGCCACGGACGGCACAAGTCTGGTGATGCTGCCGGAGCGTACGCTGTCCCGCCTCGAAGCCCTCGCCAAATGGGGCGGAGCCTACGCCAAACTCAGCACTCTTCTACGGAGAAGCACAGGCATCCCCAGCACGTCCGAGCTCGGCGAACTGGCATGGCTACGGTCGCTCGACCGGGAGGACATGGAGGAGTTCCTGACCGAACTACAGGACGCCATCGTCGCGGCCAAGGCCGATGAGGACACAGCGATCCTGGATGAGTGCGTTCGCGCATGGAAGGCGACAGCGCGTCAGCTCTCGGACCCCCTACGCCGATCAGTTCTCCTGGGAGCGCACCATTCCGATGAGTACGTTCCAGCCGAGAGCCCGGACGCCATGAACGGTTCAGAGACCGGGACAGGTGGATGACAGGCAGCGGTAGCGCCTACCGGCCGTACACACCCGCCAGGCGGCCAGGCGGCAGACCAGAAGCGCGTCCTGTGTACAGGGTCCTGGTCCATCGCAAGTTCCTCGGCCACTGGGAACAACTCGTGGCGAACGTGGGCCTCAAAGCCGCTCAGCAGTTCTGGGACCACGTGAGCCGGACCCCTGGCGAGTCCGACCCGATCGCCTCGACCTGTTTCCTGCGAGGCAAGGCCGGGAAGCCGCAGGGTGAAGGGTGGTCCAGGACCGTGCACTACGAGATAAGCGGCGCCGGTCGCATCGACTATCAGTATTCGGACAGCTACAAGACATCGTCCGACGGCGACGAGCACAGGGTGGTGGCCATCCTCACCATCAACTACGGCAGCCATTAGCGGCCCTCATGTAGGAGGGCACGAGGTCAGGTGACGAGGGCGCCGATCACCACGAGGAGTACGAGCAGGGTGAGCACCACGGGCAGGAGCCAGCGACGGGGACGGTCCACGCTCTGGAGCTTAGCTCCGCCCACCGGGTGCCGACGCCGCCAGGGCGTACCTCACGCGTCTCGTAGCGGACCACGGGCCCGGGATTCCGGTGGAGAAGGCGGCGAAGCGCGGCGGGAGGTCGACGCCCGGAGTGCCGGAAGGATCACCGGTCCGGGATCCCTTGACGTGCGCGACTGGTCAGGTATGTTCCAGACAGGAAAGTTTCCTAAATAAAAGCCCTGGCCAGGCTCTCTTTTTCGGAACCCCGGAGGCTCTCACCTTGCGCACCGCGATGATCTCCACCCCGAAGCGGATCGCCCTCACTCTCGCGGCCGCCGTCGCCGCGGCCACCCTGGTCGGCGTCACACCGGCGCACGCGCAGATGCTCTGCCACGTGCAGCAGGACACGTGGGTCTACTCAGCCCCCGGACGAACGGCCCTCTACCTGGTCCCCGCGGGCGGAGGCTTCTACCTGGACTACTGGTGGAACGCCGGCGGCTGGGCCGCCGGTCACGGCGTCGGCCAGGCGGACGGCTTCATTCAGGGCCTGAGCTGTTAGTCATGGCGGGCCGAGCACCCCTTTCCCAGGGGTGCTGAGCCGGGCACGCGGGGACCTCAGAAGAGCGGGGTCCCGAGAAGCACGAGCACCACGGGCAGGAGCCGGCGACGGGAACGAGCCAGGCTCCGGCGCTCAGCTCCGCTCACCGAGTGCCGGGGATGCCAGGGCGTACTCCGCGAGCGTCTCGTAGCGGACCGGGGATCCCAGGTGGCTTCTCACCAGGTGCACGGTGCCCACCTCCCACGGGGTTCCGGCGAAGGGTCCGAGTGCCTCGACCAGGTCGCTCACGTCGGTCTCCGCGCGTGTCCTGGCCAGGGTCAGGTGCGCTCTGAAGCGCTTGCGGTCGTCGACCCGTACGGCTCCCGCCCGCCGCGCCCCCGCCGCCACGGAGTCGGCCAGGCGGGTGAGCGGGAGGTGGGCGCCGGACAGTCCGGACCAGAGGATCCTGGCCCGGCGGACGGAGGGAAAGGCGCCCGCGCCGGTCAGCGCCAGCGTCATCGACGCGTGGCGCGAGGCGGCGCGGGCGAGCCTCGTCTCCAGCTCCGGCAGCACCTCCGGCGGCACCTCGCCCAGGAACGCCAGGGTCAGGTGCCAGTTGGCGGGGTCGACCCAGCGCAGCTCGGGCCACGCCCCCCTGAGGGGACGCAGCGCGCGGGCCAGTTCGTCACACGCCCGCCGGGGCGGCAGCACCCCCACGAACAACCGCACGGGACCTCCTGCCGATCGCCTTGGTCAGCATTATCGCCGCGCCGACACCGAGCATCGTGAGGACCCCGCCGACCGCGACGCCCGTGCGGGGGCCGCCCAGTTCGGCGATCCAGCCGAGCACGGGGGCGCCGATCGGGGCGCCTCCGGTGAACACCAGTACGTAGATGCCCATCACCCGGCCGCGCATCTCGGGAGAGGCCGCGAGCTGCACGCTGGTGTTCGCGGTCGTGTTGACCGAGATCAGCGCGACGCCCGCGGGGACGAGCAGGAGCAGGTAGAGCGGGTACCACGGGGCCAGTCCGGTGACGACCTGGAACAGGCCGAACGACAGCGCGCCGCCGATCAGCAGTTTCCTGCTCGGCCGTACGCGCCGGGCCGCCATGAGGGCGCCGACGAGCGCGCCGACGGCGAACATGCTGGAGGCCAGTCCGAAGGACGAGGCACCGGCGCCGAAGGCCTCGCGGGCCATCAGCGCTATCGACATCGAGAACGACTGCGCGCACAGCGAGACGAACCCGACGAGCAGGACGGGCAACAGCAGGTCAGGGCGTTCCATGACGTAGCGCAGCCCCTCACGGAGTTGCCCCTTGGCCCTGGCCACCGGTTCCGGCGTGGTCAGCTCCGAGGTCCGCATCAGCGCCAGCCCGCCGAGCACGGCGAGGAAGGACAGGGCGTTGAGCACGAAGATCGGGCCGGTGCCGCCGAGCGCGTAGATCAGCACACCCGCGAGGGCGGGGCCGACCACGCGGGCCAGGTTGAAGCTGGAGGCGTTCAGCGCGATGGCGTTCGGCAGGTCCTTGCGGCCGACCATCTCGACCACGAACGACTGCCTGGTCGGCACCTCGACGCACAGCACGAGACCGAGCGCGAAGGCCATCACGTAGACGTGCCAGACCTGCGCGTTCCCCGTCAGGGTCAGCACGCCCAGCGTGAGCGCGAGCAGACCCATGATCGACTGGGCGGCGATCAGCACCGGCCGCTTCGGGTAGCGGTCGGCGATCATCCCGCCCCACAGCCCGAACAGCAGCTGCGGCAGGAACTGCAGCGCGGTGGTCACGCCGAGCGCGGTGGCACTGCCCTTCGTCAGGTCGAGCACCAGCCAGTCCTGCGCGGTGCGCTGCATCCAGCCGCCGACGTTGGAGACCACGCCGCCCATGGCGAAGAGCCGGTAGTTGTAGACGCGCAGCGAGCGGAACATCCCGCCCCGCGTCTCGGGGACCTCCTGCGCGGACCCGGTCTCGACGGCCTGCACCTCGCTGGCCGCCGCCGCCCGCGCGATCCGCCCGCGGCGGGCCCGCGTGCCGAGCTTCCGCACAGGTACGGCGAGCACCCCGACGAGGCGCCTGCGGGGAGAGGGCCTGGAGACCGTCCCGGCGGCCTCTTCCTGAGTGGTCTCAGCGGCGACCTCGGGGGCCGCCGCGGGGGCTGCCTCGGCGTCCTGCCGGACGGCCGAGGCCCTGGGTTCCTCGGGGTCGCCTAGTTCCGGCTGAGCTTCTCCAGAATCGGAGCCGCCTGCCTGAGCACGGCCCTCTCCTCCGGTGACAGCTCCTTCAGCCGCTGCGTCAGCCACGCCTCCTTGCGGCGGCGTTCCTCCCTCAGCAGGGCCGAGCCCCGCTCGGTCACGCTCACGCTCACCTGCCGCCGGTCGGACGGGTGCGGTGTGCGTGACACCAGCCCCCGCTCTTCCAGCGCGGCGATCACGCGCGTCATCGAGGGCGGTTGCACCTTCTCGTGCTCGGCCAACTCGCCGGGGGTTATCCCGGAATGCCGTTCCACCGCGACGAGCGTCGCGACCTGGGTGGGGGTCAACGAGTGTCCCCCTGCCTGCCTGCGAAGGCGTCTGTTCAAGCGTGCCAGTGACACGCGCAGTGCCGAAGCCAGACCGGCGTCGCTGCGCAGGCTCGCGACGGGGTCCTTCCTGGGAGGGTTCGTTAGCATAAGTCATTACCTTTGCTAACTATATACCCGCTCATGCGATTCCCTCCGCGCGAACTTTTCTCGATGTGAGCCGTACAGAGCCTGCCAGGCCGTCTCACGATCCCCAGCCCCTTCACACCATCACCACATGTACATCATCGAACACGGAGTGTTATCAAAAGGAAGTGTTGGAGCCGGGGACCGCATCCGTGGCCGACCGCCGATATTCCCGACGGTGGCCACCGGAGACAGAACTCATCACGATATCCCGGCCGACCCCGGGTCCTTTTCGCGGGAGAGAAACCGCACCGGCGAAGGGCCCTCCAGCGCCTCACGCGCAGTGACAGATCGGAAATCCCGAAGGGTGTGTTCGGTCACGTGCGCGACACGGGAATGCGAACAGCCGCAGAAAACCCTCCTGCCACAGGAAAGGTGGAATTCACCAGACCCCAGAGTCTAAGGTCCACATCAGAGCATGATCCTTTTCATGAAGGCTTTCACGAAAGCCGCACGCCGAATGATGTGGAGTCGAGATGAGCGGTCCGGTTGGGGCTCAACAGGTGAATGCTCGTTGGAGGACTTTCGCAATCGCGTTCGCCTGGCTCCTCGTCGTCCTCCTGGTCGTTGGCGGGCTCGTATGGCAACGCACGTACGAAAGGGTCTCAAGCCAGGAGCGCGTCACGCTGGCGCACGGGCTCGCGCTGCACGCCGCGGAGTTACGCGACACCGACTTCGACGCGGCCAGGAAGCTCGGCACGGCCGCGGTCGGGATCCACTCCGACGAGCAGACCCGGGCGGGGCTGGTCGACACGCTGGTCGACACATACGGCAGAGCTCTCTCGCCTCTCATTCAGGAGCCATCTCACGAGGTGACGGTGAGCGGCGACGGGCGGGTCGCCCTGAGCAACGACGGAGGCGAGGCGAACGTCTGGGACCTCAAGTCCTGGACCGACCCGAAGGCCATCAGAAAGCCTGACCAGGTTCCCCCATTGAAGGGGCGCGAAGGAGCATCCGTGAACACGACCGCGCTGTCCTTCGACGGGAGGACCGCGCTCACCGGTGACGACGGCAACACCACGACCGTGTGGGATCTCACCGACCTGGCCAAACCGGTCCGGCTGGCGACGATGGAGGCCGACCGGACCGCCCAGTCCACCAACGGGGTGAAAAAGGCGGCGTTGTCGCGCGACGGCCGTACGGCGGTGATCGTCGATCACGACGGCGTCATGACCGTGTGGGACCTGGCCGACCGGTCCCATCCGAAACGCCTGTCAGCAACAGGATCGGACACCGTCCCCATCCGCGACTTCGCGCTCAGCGCGGACGGCCGGACCGTCGTCGCCGTGGACGATCACAACAAGGTGGCGGTCTGGGACGCCTCCGCCGCCGAGCACCCGGTCAAGGCGGCGGATCTGGACCTGTCCATGAAGTTCTCGCAGAACGGGACGAGGACGGCGATGAGCGCGGACGGGCACGTCGTCCTCGTACAAAGGGCGGGGCAGATCGAGATCTGGAATCTCAACGACCGAGCGCGCCCGGTGCGCCACACCACGCTCGACCTGTCCTTCGACAAGCTGTACGGCACATACGACATGTCCCTGACTTCCGACGGGAAGCGCGTCCTGGTCGCCGGGCCGAGCGGTTCCGGCACCCTCTGGGACCTCTCCGACCCGGCCAAACCGGCCCGGCTGGCCACGCTGAACGGGCACATGCCGGAGGTCGAATCGGTGGCCCTCGGCACCGACGGCCACCTCGCCCTGATGGCCGGTTCCAGCGGGGTCTACTTCTGGAACCTCACCGGCCTCGATGAGATCGTCGCCGACCCGAAGCAGGCGTCCTGCGACCGTTACAGCGCGGAGATCAGCAAGGCCGAGTGGGCTCGTTACGCGGGCGGCGCGGACTGGTCGGAGTACAAGTCGGAAGACTCGGACAGCGTCAGCGTCTGCCTCATCGATTGGTGGTCATGACAGACCGGCGACGGCGGCGCCGAGTTGGAGGACCGTGACGTCCACCTGGCCGTGGCCGTCCTTCCAGCCCGCGACCACCGAGCAGCCGCCCTCCTCAAGGAGAGGACCGAGGGGGGCGTCGGCGCCCAGGTAGGTCAGGCCCTCGGCCTCGGCCACGTCGCAACAGCCCAGGCTGAGGTGGGCGCGCAACCGGGGGTCGGCCACGGCGTCGAGGGCCGGGGTCCACGTCTCGTCGGCGTTGCCCTCGAAGGGGATCAGACTGCCGGGGCCGTCGCCGATGCCGGTCGCGACCCGCATCGCGTCCAGGAGCGAGCCGTCCGAGGCGATCCTGGCGTAGCAGACGTGCCAGTTCTCCGCCAGGATCGGGTCGGCGAGGTCGAGGTCGTGACGCCACAGCACCGGTGCCAGGTCGGCGCCCCGTACGACGTCGGGGGCGAGGCAGGCCCGTGCCAGGTCCGCGGCGAAGGCGTCGGTCAGGCCGTGACTGGAGAACTGGAAGAGCGAACGGCCCGCGTCGAAACGCAGGGGTGGCTCCCCCATGTCGTACAGGTAGAGGTCTCCGACCTCGATCGGCTCGCCTCCGGTCAGGATCGCCGGGTTCAGCCAGATCGGGTCCCTGTCGATGCGTGTCTCGTGGAAGAAGTGCCCGTGGTAGTAGGCGGCGTACTCGGCACCGCGGTCGTACCCGGCGAGCGGACGGCCGAGAAGGGCCCCGAAGGCGGCGGACAGCGACGCCTTCCAGGCCACGGCGCCACCGGTGACAGAGGTGTAGCGGGTCATGCCTTGAACTCCTGGGGGGAAACTACGCCGGCCGATGGTCAGGTGGACGGCAGAGCGCCAAGCTTGCAGGCCTTTCGACTCTTGTATGGCAGATTCGCATGGTCTCATGGAGCGGACAGCCGTACGACATGAGAATTCACCGCATGTTCCCGCACGTGCCCCACGGTGGCCGGATACGGCTGCGCCCCACGGGGTAGCCGTGCGCCGAACCTCACGCCGGTGGCGCCTTATCGTGAGGAAGTGATCACAGTTGGGGTGGACCTCGCCGCTGAAGCCGTCCGTACGGCGGTCGCGTGGCTCGACTGGTCCGATGGCGGAGCCCGGGTCCGTGAGGTCGTGGTCGGCGCGGACGACGATCTGATCGTCGAGGCTCTCATGGGCGCGGACAAGGCCGGGGTGGACTGCCCGTTCGGCTGGCCGGACAGGTTCGTCGACTTCGTCACGGCCCACAGGAACGGACACGTCGAGGTGCCCGCCGAGGTGGCGGGCCGTACCTGGCGCGGGGACCTCACCTACCGGGTCACCGACCGGGTGGTCGTCGAGTCGACCGGCCAGAGGCCGTTGAGCGTCTCGGCCGACCGTATCGGGCACACCGCCATGCGCTGCGCGGCCCTGCTCGCCGAACTGGCCCGGAGGGGACGGCCGGTCGACCGCGCCGGGAACGGTGTGGTCGTCGAGGTCTACCCGGCGGCGTCGCTCAGGTGCTGGGGACTGACGTCCAACGGCTACAAGCGGGCGGCGAACCTCGGCACGCTCGGACTGCTGGTCGACCAGCTCCAGGAGACGGCCTCCTGGCTGGATCTGGGGACGCACGAACAGTTGTGCCGACGTTCCGACGACGCCACGGACGCCGTCGTCGCCGCGATCACCGCCCGCGCCGCGGCTCTGGGCCGCGTGACGGCCCCCACTCAGGAGCAGGCTCCCACAGCGCGTTCCGAGGGGTGGATCGCGCTTCCCACCGGCGCCCTGCGGGACCTCGGTCGAGGATGACCCCGTACGGCTTTGCCTGGGGGAAGGGCTCGTCGCCTACGCTGGAGCCGTGAACCAGCCTCGCCCGCAGGACCTGCGACCGCTGCGGACCAACGACACGGCCACGATCCTCGTGGGGACCGTCCTGTGGGCGGTCGCCCTGGTCGTGCTCCTGGTCGTACGGCCCGCCCCCGAGCAACAGTGGTGGATGTGGACCTGCGTGTCCGGCATCTGCGGCGGCTTCTTCGGCCTGTGGTTCGTACGGCGCCGCGACCGGCGGGCCTCCAAGGCGTCCCGGGAGGAGGACGAACCCGCCCCCCTCCCCTGAAACCCTGAACGCCCCTGAACACTCCTGGACGACCCTGAGCGGCCCGGACGACCGGCCTGAAAAGGGGTCAGGTCGAGGCGGTCCAGCTATCGAGGTCGGCCTCGGCCAGCAGCAGCGGGACGGCGGCCGGGTCGCGGAGCAGGGCCGCCACGGCGAGCCGGTCACCCCACTGGCCGGACGCCCACGCCAGCCCGCGTGCCAGGCCCTCGACCCCCGAGGCGTGCACGGTGCCCTCGTGGAAGCGCCAGGTGGCGGCGACCCCGTCCACGAGCAGCTTCTCGTGCTCCACGTAGGTCGTCGGCGCCGTGGGCAGCAGCGACCGCACGGCGGCGGGCACCTCGCGGACCGCGCCCTCCGAGGTCACCTCCCCGGCGGCCTCCTCCCCGGCCAGCGGCAGGTCGAGCAGCTCGGACAGCGCCTCGGCCAGGTCGAACGGCGCCAGCACCAACGGCCGGTCGGCCACCAGGGGCAGCAGGTCGGGCGCCTCGACGACCACCGGCTCCCCCGCCGCCGGATCCGATTCGGAGTCCGATTCTGACCCGGACGACAGCAGGTGACCGTCCTCGACATCGGCGACGACGATCTCCCCGTCAAGCACGGCCCGCACCGCCCGAGGCGGGGCGACGCGAACCGGGTCAACCCCCGCCAGAGCCACCCACAGGGCACGAAGCTGGGCCCGGTCCACCTCGACGGAGGGGTCGCCGAGCAGTTCGAGCAGCTCGTCGGGGCCGCCGTGCGAGGCCAGCAGGTCGGTCAGGGTCGTCCGGACGCCGATCATGGACAGCGCCGCCTCGTCCACGACCGCCGGGGCGTCGCCGTACAGGCCGAACAGCAGCGGGTCGGCGTTGGGCAGCCGCAGCTGGGTGGGACGGCGCCCGCCGAGGACCGGGTGGGTGGACAGCCACCACGCCGTGTAGGAAGGCACCTCGACGACCTCGCCGGCGACCAGCAGCCGCAGCGGGTTCAGTACGGCGCGCAGCGGCGGGCGGGAGAGCAGGGCCAGCGCGGAGGGCCAGTCGGCGACGTACTCCAGGTCGCGGACCGCGGAGAACTCCCTGGCGACCGGCGGCACGTCCACCTCGGGCAGCAGGTCGAGCACGGCTTCGAGCCACTCGTCCTCGCGGTCCAGGTCGTGGTCGCAGTCGTCGGGGTCGATCATCACGTCGGTGTCGTTGACCACGGCGAAGCCGTCGAGCACCCCGGCCGCGGCCAGGACCCGCGGGCCGTACCGGTCGACGAGTTCGGGGGCGGCCGTGCCGAAGTGGGTCTCCTGGTCGAGCAGCCCGGCCAGCGAGCCGTCGGCCAGCAGCAGCTCACCGGCGGGGTACAGCTCGCCGTCGGTGCCGCGCAGCGCCAGGTTGGACAGCCAGGGGGCCTCACCGGCGACCAGCCCGGCCGCGTCGACCAGGGCGAGCACCGCCTGGGCGACCGGCTCGGCGTCCGCGCTGTCCAGGGACTCGGCGACGGCCGTACGGGTCAGCGGGTCCTCAAGGACCGTCCTCGGCGTGGCCTCGGCGGCGCCGAGCCGCAGCAGCAGCGGGTGGGCGGCGTCCGGGTGGACGACGCGCAGCCCGAGGGGGGCGAGCACGGCCGGGTCGAGGGAGGAGCCCTCGGTCAGCAGCAGCGTGCCGCGCGGCCCCCTGACCAGGCGGCCGTCGGCCAGCGGCACCGGCAGCGCGCCGAGCGCCTCGGGGTCGTCGGCGGGCAGGACCTCGTACAGCGACCGCCACCAGGACGGCTCCCGGTCGGCGACGACGTCGCCGGACAGCATGTCCACCACGTCGGCCAGCTCGACCCGCCGTACCCCGAGCGAGGTGATCGCCGGGTGCCTGGACGGCCATCCCGCGGGCAGCAGGCCGGGGACCATGGGGGCGACCTTGCGCAGCAGCTCGCCGGGGGCGGAGACCACGGACGCCTGCCGCCCGGTCACGACCCACTCCTCACCCGTGTCCTGCCGGTTCTCCGCGTCGGCGGGCGGAGAGAGGGCGGGCAGCAGCGCGGCGTCGGGCAGCCTGCGCAGGATGGCCCTGCGGATGTGGGCGTCCAGCTCGCCCTTGCCCATCAGGCCGGGGACGAGGTCGAGCAGCTTGGAGGTACGGGCGAGGCCGGACAGCAGTTCGACGTAGGCGTCGGCGGCGCGCTCGACCAGGAAGTCCGTCAGCGGCCCCATGGCCACGTGCCGCCGGTCGGTGGCCATCGGGAACGAGGCGATCAGCAGCGCGGGCAGGTCGAGCGGCTCGTCGCTGGGCGTCGGCGCGTGCACGACGGGCGGCACCCGGGCGGGCAGCGGCCTGGGCTCCTCCTGCCCCGTCGCCGTGCCGACGACAGGAACCGCCCAGCGGACCAGCCAGTACGGCCTGGCCCGCTCCTCGGTCGGCCGGTCGGCGAACAGTTCGGCGGCCTCCTCGGGGGAGAACCGTCCCGAGGTGGAGACCACCTTCCAGCCGTCGGGCAGGATCGTCCGCGTCTCGCCCTCAAGGTCGATCTCGATGGACTCAAGGGCGGGCAGGCCGAGCAGCAGCGCGGCGCTGGTCTCCTGGAGCATGCGGCGCACGGCGTCGACGGCGGCCTTGTCACGCAGCGGCAGCCGTACGAGGGTGTCGAAGCCGCTGGGCACCTCGACCGGCCCCGCGGGGAAGGGCAGGCGCAGCAGCGGCACGTGCCCGCCACGCTCGGCGAACTCCTTGGAGAGGGCGACCTCGGCGGCCACGAGCACGGCGGTCTGGTCACGGGACCAGCGCACGACGCCGGAGCCGAGTGAGCCGATCACCGGTTCGTCGCAGACGGAGACCACGGCCGCGAAACCGACGCCGAACCGCCCGGCGGCGCCGGAGTCGTCGCGCTTGTTGGAGACGCGCAGCGTGGACAGGCTCTCGATCCCGGCGGCGTCGACCGGGGCGCCGGTGTTGGCGGCCGAGAGCACCCCCTCGCGCAGCGAGAGGCGCAGCCGTCCGGGCACCCCGGCGCGCAGCGCCGCGTCGGCGGCGTTCTGGGCGAGCTCGACGATCAGCCGGTCCCGATAACCGCCGAGCGCGAAGTCCTCCTCCGCGTTGGCGTCCTCGCGGAACCTCGCGGGCGAGGCGGTCCAGGCCGCGAGTACGGCGGAGCGCATTCGGTCGGTGCCGAAGATGTCAGTCACAGCGATGAGTCCAAAGGTCGGGGGCCCCACAGGTCACGTCGCATCGGGGCACGCCGGGGTCTTCCGGCGTGCCTGTGATGACGTCGGATCAGGAGTGACCCAGCGGCTCGGCGGCGGTGTCGTCCACGGAGCCGGCGAGGTCCGTCTCCGAGGACTCCTCTGCGATGTCGTAGGCGAGGTCGTCGAGGATCGGCGACGTCGGCTCGACCTGGTGCGGAAGCACGGCGGCCTCGGAGTGCGCGCCGCAGCCGTGGTCGGCGGCGACGACACGGCCGTCGTCGGGGGCGTACTCGTTGGTGCACGCCCCGAAACCGATGCCCAGCGCACCGGCGAGCGGCCAGTAGAAGCCGCAGGTCGAGCACTGGGCGGGCGCGGCGTGCGCGAGCGGGGTGTGCGGCCCCGACTCACCCGAGTGCCAGCGGCGCACGGCGCGGTCCCTGCCCGTCGGGGAGAGCACCCTGGCCCTGCCGAGGCCGTACTCGAAGATCATCTGTCGGTCGACGTCGTCCTCGGTCTGGGTGAAGCCGGGCGCGAGGCGTACGTCGTCCGCGGAGGTCGGCAGCAGGTCGCCGACGCCGAGGTCGCCGGGGAGCAGCCGTTCGCTCCACGGCACCCACTCCGGCGGCAGCAGCGCTCCGGTGCCGGGCAGCAGCACGACCTCACTGACCGTCACCTTGCGCGCCCTGGAGGCCCTGACGACGGTGACGGCCCAGCGCCACCCCCGGTAGGCACGGTCGAGGCAGGTGAAGTAGTGGGTGACGACGCGGTCGCCCTCGGGTTCGACGCCGAGGTGGTCGCCGATCTCCTCCGGTCTGACGTTCTCCTCGATCGCGGAGCGGGCCAGGTCGACGGCGGCGGCGCAGGCCTCGTCGACGACGACGGCACGGGTTCTCGGACGGGTCACGAGTCCTCCTCCGCAGGCCTCGCGACCTGACGGCCGCTGTCCCCACTGCCTAGCTCGCTACGCTGACTCACAGTTCATTCTCACCCATGCCCGGAGCGAACAGCACCTTCACCGGCCCCGGGCGGGGTCGCGCCGGGTCGCCGCCAACGGACCGTAACGCGCTCTCCCCTCGACCGGCAACCTGTCCCGTTGTTCACTGACCATTCAAGGCTTAGATAGGACGGACCGCCACATACATCCCATCCGCCCTATGGGTAAGACTGGATGCGTGGCAGGTGGCTGGGAACAAGCACGCAGGACGGCAGGCGACGTCTCCCGCCGGATCGGACGCTCCGCGGTGGGCGCCGGCCGGGCGACGGCGCGCGCGGGCCGGGGGGCGGGCCGGATGACCGTCCGCGCCGGGCGGGGGGCGGCGAGCGGGACCCGCCGGGTCGGCGCGGCCTCCCGGCGGCTGACCCACGCCCAGGGCGCGGGCCGTACCGGGCTCGGCCAGCTGATCGAGCTGACCGCGCTGGAGAGCGCCGGTGACGCGCTGGTCACCGCCGCCCTGGCCGGGACGCTGTTCAAACTGCCGGTCAACGAGGCCAGGGGGCAGGTCGCCCTCTACCTGCTGATCACGATGATCCCCTTCGTGGTGGTCGCGCCGTTCGTCGGGCCGGTCCTCGACCGGTTCCGTTCGGGCAGGCGCTTCGTGATGGCGGGCACCCTGTTCGGCCGGGGCCTGCTCTGTTTCGCGATGGCCGCCGCGATCGTCCCCGGTGACGTGTTCACGATCTTCCCGGCGGCGCTGGCGGTGCTGGTGTTGTCCAAGGCCTACAGCGTCTCCCGGGCGGCGATCATGCCGAACGTGCTGCCCGCCGACATCGCGCTGGTCACGGCCAACGCGAGGGTCGCCCTGTTCGCCCTGGTCACGGCGGGTGTGGCAGTGCCGGTCGGCGCGGGTGTCAGCGCCTGGCTCGGCGCCGAGTGGACCCTGCGCGCCGCCCTGGTCCTCTTCCTGCTGCTGGGCGTGCTGGCCGTACGGCTGCCGCGGCACGTCGACTCCCCCGACCTCGACGTGCTCGACGGGGACCCCGACGAGGAGGGTCAGGAGCGGCCCGCACGCTGGCGCACGCTGCTGAACGTCGGGCCGGTGGTGACCGAGGCGATGGCGGCCAACGTGGCCGTCCGTCTCTACTCGGGGTTCCTGCTGTTCTATCTGCTCTTCCTGGTGCAGGACAGGAACCTGCCGGGGCTCGCCCCTCCGGTCACGATCGGCCTGCTGGCCGTGGCGGCGGGCGTCGGAGGCCTGACGGGTACGGCCGTCGCCTCGTGGACGCGCGGACGCTCCCCGCAGGTGATCGTGCTGCTCACGCTGGCGCTCTCACTGGTGACCACGGTCGTGGCGGCCGTCTTCTTCACCCTGTGGGCCGCGGTCGCCGTGGCGCTGGTCGCCGCGTTCGCCCAGGGGCTCGGCAAGCTGGCGCTCGACGCGATCGTGCAGCGGGAGATCGGCGAGGAGGTGCGTTCGTCCACCTTCGGAGTGGTCGAGGCGTTCCTCCAGGTCTCCTGGGTGGGCGGCGGCCTGGTCGGACTGCTGCTTTCGCTGTTCACCGAAGGCTCGGCCGGGCTGACCGTGATGGCCGTCGTGCTCGCCGGCTCACTGGGCTGGCTCCTCGTACGGCGCCGCAGGAGGGTGGACGCCCGGGACGCCAGGGTCGAGGCGGCCAGGGCGGCCCGGCCCCGCCCCGAACAGGACCCCGGGAAAGACCCCGAGGAACACACCGAACGGCGACCGGAGGAGCGGCCGGCCTCCCCTGTGGGGAACGGCTCGGGTCACACGACGACCACCGTCGTCCGGCGTGACGCCCCTCCGCCGGACAGGCGTACCAAGCCGCTGACCAACCCGCACGGCTGACCCCCGCCGGATGGACCGCCGCCCGCCCCTCCACACGCGGGAGAGGCGGTTCTCACGCGGGGAGAGGCGGGCGGAACGGGCCTGCGGGAGGCGGTCAGTCCTCCAGGTCGTCGGCCACGGCGCGCAGCACCGCGGCGATCTTCTTCGCGTGCACGGCCTCGGGGTGCTTGCCCTTCTGGTAGGACATCGACACCGAGTCCAGCAGCTTGATCAGGTCTTCCACGATGACCACCATCTCGTCGGGCTTCTTGCGCTTGCCCTTGGGCTTGGCGGTCTTGGCGAGAGTCGGGGGCTGGTCGATCACACGCACCGAGAGCGCCTGTTGTCCACGGCGCCCCTCGGCCACGCCGAACTCGACCTTCTGTCCCGGCTTGAGGGATTCCACGCCACCGGGGAGCGCGGAAGAATGCACGAACACCTCACCGCCGTCGTCGCGGGTGAGGAAGCCGAAACCCTTGTCGGCGTCGTACCACTTGACCTTGCCACTCGGCACAGGGGTGACCTCGTTCAGACTGTCGTGAAAAGGAATGGATGTAGGTTATGCCCAGCGCGGGCTGGGAGCGACCGTGTATTCAGCCCTGAATTACACGAATACGGTTGGGCTGCGCCAACCGCCGTACCACTCGGCGAACTCGGTCAGATCGGCGAGCACCACATCCGCCCCATGGCCTCGTAGTTCCTCCACCGGATGGTGCCCGGTCGCGACCCCGACGCTGAACGCCCCGCCCGCCTTCGCCGCCTCGATGTCGGCCACGTGGTCCCCCACGTACGCGGCGGCGCCGAAGGCCACCAGCGCGGGCCCCTTCGCGGGGCCGAAGACCGATCCGGCGACCTCGTCGACGTCGAGTCCCAGGGCTCTGACCGTCCGCTGGGCGTCCGGGAGGTTCTTGCCCGTCACCACGATGACCCTGCCGCCCGCGCGCCGTACGGCCTCGACGGCCTGGGCGGCTCCGGGCATCGGGGTGGTCACCGGGACGGCGATCGAGGGGTAGAGCGCCCGGTAGAGCGCGACGGCCTCGGGGATGCGTTCGGCGGGCAGCCAGTTGGCCAGCTCCCACTCCAGGGGCGGCCCGAGCCTGGAGACCACGACGGCGCTGTCGATGGGCACCCCGACGCGCGACGCCAGTTCGTCGTAGACCGCGGCGATGCCCGCGCGCGTGTCGGCCAGTGTCATGTCCAGGTCGAACCCGACCGCGTCCATCGCCCCGCCCACGCCCTTTCCTCTCCCGCCCGCGAAAACCCCCGCGAAGCCTCACAGAGCTCCCACAGAGCCCCACGGAGCCACGAAACCCTCGTGAGAGCTCTCACGAAAAGGCCTTCTCCTGCCGAAGACCCTCGCGGAAAGACCCTATGGAGTCCTCCGTGCGGCGCTCCCGGCAGGATGCCAAATCCCCGCCCGGCAGAACCCACACTTCGTATTTTCGCTGGATAGGGTCGCGGTGGAGGTGTCTGCACAGAGATGACCAGATCGACGCGTGAGCGCATCCTCGAAGAGGCCCTGCGCCTGTTCGCTGAGCGAGGCTACGCGGCGACCTCGGTGGCCGAGATCGAGTCAGCCGCGGGGCTGTCCCCCGGCGCGGGCGGGCTCTACCGGCACTTCAGGTCCAAGTACGAGGTGCTGGCCGCCTCGGTGAACGAACGTGTCGTGCGGGTCGAGGCCAGGGTCGCCGCGATGGGCGCCGCCGACCCCGCGGCCCCCGTCACGGAACGGCTGACGGGCCTGTGCGAGGCGGGGCTGGCCGTGATCCGTGAGGAGGACGAGCTGGTCCGCGTCTTCTTCCGCGACCTCGGGCGCTTCCCCGAGCTGGTCGAGGTCGTGCGGGCGAGGCTGCTGCAGCCGATGTTCGACGCGATCGGCTCCTGGCTGTGCGCCCAGCCCGAGTACGCCGGAGCCGACCTCGACCGGTCCTCCGTCGGCGCGGTGCTCGGCGGCTCCCTCGTCCACTGTCTCCTCTTCGAGGAGACAGTCGGCGAACCCCCCGGCCGGACGGAACGCGAGCGTTTCGTCACCTCCTGGGTGTCCCTCGCACTCGGCCTGCTGCCCGTGGCCCAAGGATGTCCACGTGAACCCGAACTTTCCCAAACCTAGCTTTGTCGGTCAGGGCTCCTACCATTGACGGAATGAGCACGGAGTTCACCGAGTGGCTGCGCGACCGGAGCGACGAGCAGCTGCGGGCGCTGGTCACGGTGCGCCCCGAACTCATCACGCCGGTCCCCGCCCACGTCGAGGGCCTGGCGGGGCGGGCGAGCAGTCCCTCCGCCGTCGGGCGCGTGCTCGACCGGCTCGACCGGTTCACGCTCTCGGTCGTCGAGACGCTCGTCGTGCTGCCCTCCCCGGCCGACCAGCGGGCGCTGCGCGAGCAGATGGCCCGCGCGCTGCCCGAGGGGGTCACCGCCACGGCGCTGCGGGCCGCCCTGAAGGAGACGGTCGAGCGGCTGCGGACCCTCGCCCTGGTGTACGGCCCGCAGAACGCCCTGCTGCCCGCCCCCGGGGTGCGGGAGATCCTGGAGACACCCGCCGGGCTCGGCCCGCCCGCGGTCGAGGCGTTCAGGCACCATCCCGCCGAGCGGCTGGCCGAGCTGATCCGGGACGCCGGTGGTGAGAGCGGCGACACCAGGCAGGCCCTGGCCGAGCTGCTCGGTGACCGTGAGGTCGTCGCGCGGCTCGTCGAGGGCGTCTCGCCGCAGGCCAGGTCCGCGCTCAACGAGCTGGCCTGGGGGCCGCCGAGCGGCCGGGTGCCCAACGCCCGCAGGCAGGTGCGCGCCGCGAACGCCCACTCCCCGATCGAGGAGCTTCTCTCCCGCGCGCTGCTGGCCGCCACCGGCGACGAGAGCGTCACCCTGCCCCGCGAGGTGGGCCTGTTCCTGCGCGGCGGCCGGATACACCGTGACCTCTCACCCGTCCCGCCCCCGCTCGACGGCGCAGGCCGTGACCAGGCGCTGGTCGACCGCACCGCGGCGGGGCAGGCCTTCACCTTCGTGCGGGCGGTCGAGGAGCTGTGCGAGCGCTGGAGCGCCGACCCGCCCGGCGTGCTGCGCGGCGGAGGGCTGGCCGTACGCGACCTGAAGCGGACCTCCGGCCTGCTCGACCTGCCCGAGTGGGCGACGGGGCTGGTCATCGAGGTGGCCCACACGGTCGGGCTGATCGCCGCGAGCGGCTCGGTCGACGGTGACTGGCTGCCGACCCCGCTCTACGACGCCTGGCGGATCAAGAGCACCGAGGACCGCTGGGTGGCGCTGGCGTCCGGCTGGCTGTCCACGGACCGGGTTCCCGGGGTGATCGGCGAGCGTGACGAGCGTGACCGGCTGCTCAACGCCCTCCACCCCGACCTGCGGCGTTCCTCGGCCCCCGAGGTGCGCGCGACCACGCTCGGCCTCCTCGCCGCAGCGGGCCCCGGGGTCGCGCCCGGCCTTGAGTCGGTGCTCGGGCGTCTGACGTGGGAGCAGCCGCGCCGTCGCGGCGGCAGGCGCGACCAGCTGGTCGAGTTCACGCTGCGTGAGGCGGAGCAGATCGGGGTGACCGGTCTCGGTGCGCTCGCGGGCCACGGCCGCGCCCTGCTGTCCTGCGGCGGCCGTTCCGGGGCGGTCGCCCTGGCCCTGGCGCCGTTGCTGCCCGAGCCGCTCGACCACGTGCTCCTGCAGGCCGACCTGACCGCCGTGGCGCCCGGTCCCCTCACCGGTGACCTGAGGCGCTGGCTGGCGCTGGCCGCCGACGTCGAGTCGACCGGCGGCGCGACGGTCTACCGGTTCTGCGAGCAGTCCATCAGGCGGGCTCTCGACGCCGGGCAGGGCGCCGACGAGATGCTGTCCATGCTGGAGCGCCACTCGACGACGCCCGTGCCGCAGCCCCTGAGTTACCTGGTCACCGACGTGGCCCGCAGGCACGGCCGCATGCGCGTCGGTACGGCAAGCGCGTACATCAGGTGTGACGACTCCTCCCTGCTCGACGAGGTGATGGCCGACCGGCGGGCCGTCCCGCTGCGGCTGCGCAGGCTCGCCCCCACCGTGATCGCCTCCAAGACCTCGCGGGGGACGCTGGTCGACTCGCTGCGCGCGATGGGATACGCCCCGGCCGCCGAGTCGCTCGACGGTGACGTGATCATCGCGCAGCTCGACGTCCGCAGGACCGAGGGGCAGCCCCTCCCGCGTCAGGTCGTCACGTTCACCGGCCCGGAGGCCGAGGTCGTCGCGGCGGCCGTACGGGCGGTCAGGGCGGGTGACGCGGCGCACCTGGCCCGCAGGGCGCCCGTCGACGCCCCGACCGGGCAGGTCCCGCGCTCCCCGGCGACCGCGACGATCAACGCCCTGCGGGAGGCCATCCGGCAGGGGTCCCAGGTCTGGATCGGCTATCTCGACTCCCAGGGCAACGCGACCAGCAGGATTCTCGAACCCGCCCGGATGGAGGGGGGTTACCTCACCGCCTACGACGAGACCCGGGCGGCGGTGCACCGCTTCGCCCTGCACCGCATCACCGGGATCACCGGGATCTCCGACGTCGAGTGAACGCCCGGATTTCCGGGTTTCCCCTACGGTGGGATCGTTGGCGCACGAAAGAAGGAAGTGAGAGGCTCCCGTGAGCAGTGGTCCCCCCGAAGGCCCCAGCGCGAACCCCGACGACTGGAAGAGCCCCTACAGCACCGGCCCCGGGCAGACCCCCGGCTACGACGCCCCCACGTACAACCAGCCTCCCGCCTACGGCCAGCCTCCCGCGTACGGCCTGCAGAACACCCAGCCGAGCCAGGGGTCGGGTCAGCAGCAGCCCTCCTACGACCAGGGCTACGGCCAGCAGCCCGGCTACGACCAGGGCTACGGGCAGGGCTACGGCCAGCCCGGCTACGGCCCCGTCCAGGGTTACGGCGAGTCGCCGTACGGGCAGTACCCCCCGGCCTACGGCCCCGGCCCCTACCCGGGTCCCCCGCAGAACGTCGACGGCGTCAGGACGCACGCGATCATCGCGCTGGTCGTCGGCATCCTCATGGGCCTGACCTGCTACGTCAGCATCGGCGGCATCACCGGAGCCGTCCTGGCCGGCGTCGCGCTCGGCAAGGTCGAGCGCGACCCCCAGGGGGCGAAGGGACTGCTCAAATGGACCTGGATCAGCATCGGCATCAACGTCGGGCTGGTCGTTCTGGGGGTCGGCGCCATCATCCTCGCCGGAGTGAACGGCGCCTTCGACTGAACCCTCCGGGATTGTCCCGGGCCTCGGCGCCGTTGGACATACGAGGTCGGGGAGGCGGTGGGCGAGTTCCCCGGGGGAGTGCGACCATGGGCTCGCCCGCCGTACAACGAGGGAGAAGCCGTGAGTGACGGACCGCTGATCGTCCAGTCGGACAAGACCCTGCTGCTTGAGGTCGACCACGACAGGGCCGACGAGTGCCGCAAGGCGATCGCGCCGTTCGCCGAGCTCGAACGCGCCCCCGAGCACGTGCACACCTACCGGGTGACCCCGCTGGCGCTGTGGAACGCGCGGGCGGCCGGGCACGACGCCGAGCAGGTCGTCGACGCGCTGATCGGCTACAGCCGCTACCCGGTGCCGCACGCCCTGCTGGTGGACATCGCCGAGACCATGGCGAGGTACGGCAGGCTCAGGCTCGACAAGCACCCCGTCCACGGGCTCGTCCTGACCAGCACCGACAGGGCCGTCCTTGAGGAGGTCCTGCGCTCAAGGAAGATCCAGCCGCTGCTCGGTGAGCGCATCGACGCCGACGCCGTCGCGGTCCACCCGAGTGAGCGCGGCAACATCAAGCAGCATCTGCTCAAGCTGGGCTGGCCCGCCGAGGACCTCGCCGGATACGTGGACGGCGAGCACCACCCGATCACGCTTCGGGAGGACGGCTGGCTGCTGCGCGACTACCAGCGGGAGGCCGCGCAGGCGTTCTGGCACGGCGGTTCCGGCGTGGTCGTGCTCCCCTGCGGCGCGGGCAAGACGATCGTGGGCGCGGCGGCGATGGCCCACGCGAAGGCGACGACGCTGATCCTGGTGACCAACACCGTCTCGGCCCACCAGTGGAAGCAGGAGCTGATCAGGCGGACCTCGCTGACCGAGGACGAGATCGGCGAGTACACCGGGACGAAGAAGGAGATCCGCCCGGTCACCATCGCCACCTACCAGGTGATGACGACCCGCAGGCAGGGGGTCTACCGCCATCTGGAGCTGTTCGACGCCCGTGACTGGGGTCTGATCGTCTACGACGAGGTTCACCTGCTGCCCGCCCCGATCTTCCGGATGACCGCGGATCTGCAGGCCAGGCGGCGGGTCGGGCTGACCGCGACGCTCGTGCGCGAGGACGGCAGGGAGGGCGACGTGTTCTCCCTGATCGGCCCCAAGCGCTACGACGCGCCGTGGAAGGAGATGGAGAACCAGGGCTGGATCGCCCCGGCCGACTGCGTCGAGGTGCGGGTCACCCTGAGCGACGAGGAACGGCTCGCCTACGCGATGGCCGAGGCCGAGGAGCGCTACCGGTTCTGCGCGACCACCCCGTCGAAGACCCGGGTGACCGAGGCGCTCGTCCGGCGCCATCCCGACGAGCAGGTGCTGATCATCGGTCAGTACATCGACCAGCTCGACGAGCTCGGCGAGCACCTGGGCGCTCCGGTGATCAAGGGGGAGACCAAGGTCAAGGAGCGGGAGCGGCTGTTCCAGGCGTTCCGCGACCGGGAGATCCAGGTGCTGGTCGTCTCCAAGGTGGCGAACTTCTCCATCGACCTGCCCGAGGCGGCGGTGGCCGTACAGGTGTCGGGAACCTTCGGGTCACGGCAGGAGGAGGCCCAGCGGCTTGGCCGGGTGCTGCGCCCGAAGGCCGACGGTGGCGGGGCACGGTTCTACTCCGTGGTCAGCCGTGACACGGTGGACCAGGACTTCGCCGCGCACCGGCAGCGTTTCCTGGCTGAACAGGGATACGCCTACCAGATCATCGACGCTGACGACGTGCTCGCTGACGACTAGCGTTCCCATGGCGAACACGCCGTCGTTCGTGTCAGGTCCACGAGATTCCGCAGGCTTTCTCCAAAGCGACCACCCCCTCGCTAGGCCTCGACGGCCACTGGCGACATACCCCCATGATCTGCGCGCGTCACTGGATTTTCCCGCCTTTTTAGCGATTTGGACGCACAAACACGGACGGTGGTAACGCGCTCACGCAAGGGATGCGGCCGTTAATCGGTTTGAGCCGTCGAAGCGCGTCGCTAGGCTGGTGGATTCGCTGCCTGATGGCCACCACCGCTTACCGAACAGGAGGCGCTTTCCCGTGTCCGGACATCCATTGTCCCCCGACATATCCCTGGACCCCCTCACAGAGCCCACAGACCTCACAGAATCCTCGGGGTCCTCAGGGTCCGCGGAACCCACGGACCCCGACGAGATCCTCGCCGCCGAGCGCGAGCACCTGGCCCTCTCCCGGACCGCCCTGCGCGCCATGCGCGAGCACGCCCAGTCCCTGTCCTCCGACGCCGCGGGCGACTGGGTGTCCCAGCAGATCCTCCAGGCGCTGCTCGACCAGCGGGTCGCGGCGCTGGCCGACCACGCGGGCACCCCGCTGTTCTTCGGCCGCCTGGACCGCGCGACGGACGACGACCTGCCCGCGACCGTCCACGTCGGCCGCAGGCACGTCCACGACGACCGCAGCCGCCCCCTGGTCATCGACTGGCGGGCGCCGATCTCCCGTGCGTTCTACCAGGCCAGCCCGGCCGAGCCGATGGGCGTCAGACGTCGCCGCAGGTTCGGCTACCACGGCGGGGAGCTGACCGCCTACGAGGACGAACGTCTGGACCAGGGCGACTCCCCCGGCGGCGGCGCCGGACACAGCAGGATCCTCACCGAGGAGATCGAACGGCCCCGCTCGGGGCCGATGCGCGACATCGTCGCGACCATCCAGCCCGACCAGGACGAGATCGTCCGCTCCGAACTGGGCACGACCGTGTGCGTCCAGGGGGCGCCGGGCACCGGCAAGACCGCGGTCGGCCTGCACCGGGCCGCCTACCTGCTCTTCACCCACCGGGAACGGCTGGCCAGGTCCGGTGTGATGATCGTCGGCCCCAACCGGGCCTTCCTGTCCTACATCTCCTCGGTGCTTCCTGCGCTCGGCGAGGTCAAGGTCGACCAGACCACCGTCGCAGACATCCTGGGCGACCACGCGACGCCCGAGGACCCCGCGGTCAGCGCGATCAAGGGCGACGCCCGGATGGTGCCCGTGCTCAACCGCGCGTTGTGGGCGTACATCGTCAAGCCGACCGAGGGCGTGCTGTTCACCAAGGGGGTCAACCGCTACCGGGTTGCCGACTACGAGGTCCGCGAGATCGTCGCCTCCCTGCGCGGCACCACCCGCTACGCCCCGGGCCGCGCGGCCCTGGCCCAGCGGCTGGCCCACGCGGTCCTCGTCCGGATGGAACAGCGCGGCGAGTCCCCCGACGACCGGGTGCAGGACGCCGTCGCCAGGTCCAAGCCGGTCAAGCAGCTGGTGGACACGGTGTGGCCGAAGGTGACCCCGCAGCAGGTCCTCCACCGGCTGTTCAGCGACCCCGCCTTCCTCGCCGACTCGGCCAGGGACGACCTGACCGCCGAGGAACAGGCCGTGCTGCTGTGGGCCAAGCCGTCGAAGACCTTCCGCTCCGCGAAGTGGTCGGCCGCCGACGGGGCGTTGATGGACGAGCTCGGCGACATGATCGAGCGGACCGCCCCGCTGGGTCACCTGGTCGTCGACGAGGCCCAGGACCTGTCGGCCATGCAGTTGCGGGCGCTGGGACGGCGGTGCCGTACGGGGTCGGCAACGGTCCTGGGTGACCTCGCGCAGGGCACGACCCCCTGGTCGGCCCGCTCGTGGAAGGAGGTCCTGGCCCACCTGGGGTTCGAGGAGGGCGTGGTCACCGAACTGACCCTCGGCTTCCGCGTTCCCCGTGAGGTCCTCGACTACGCGGCCAGGCTGCTGCCCTCCGTCGCCCCCGACCTCGCCCCGCCCCGCTCGCTGCGACCCGGCGTCGGCTCCCTCACCGTACGGCCCGCCGCGGACCTGGCCGCGTCCCTGAGGGAGGTGGTGGGCGCGACGCTCTCCCGCGAGGGCTCGATCGGCGTGATCGCCCCCGACGCCGCGGTGGCCGAGGTCTCCGCCATCCTGGAGGCCGTGGAGCACCGGGTGCTGAGCCAGGACGCGACCGAGGAGCACCGGCTCCTGGTGATCCCCGCGAGCCTGGCCAAGGGCCTGGAGTACGACCACGTCATCGTGGTCGAGCCCGCCGACATCGTGGCCGCGGAACCACGCGGCCTCGCCCGTCTCTACGTGGTTCTGACCAGGGCGGTGACCTCGCTGACCGTCCTGCACACCGGCGACCTGCCCGCCCAGCTCCGCTGACCGGTTCCCCCGGCGTGCCGTGAAAGTCCGTCCGGCCGAAAAGGCCACCCCTCCCGAAGGCCCTGGCGGCCGGAAACGTCCGGTCTCCGAACGCGGCGGCCGTGAAACGCACGCCCGGCCCGGGTAAAACACCTGGCCGACCGGAAAGGCCCGCCTTACGGGCCGGTGAGAAATCGGGTGGAAAACAAAAAGGGGCGACCCCGACACCTCGGGGTCGCCTCTTTTGGGAAAGCTCCGGACTAGAAGTCCATGTCGCCGCCGCCGGGAACGGCGGGAGCGGCACCGGCCTTCTCGGGCTTCTCGGCGATGACGGCCTCGGTCGTCAGGAACAGCGCCGCGATCGAGGCGGCGTTCTGCAGCGCCGAACGGGTCACCTTCGCCGGGTCGATGATGCCCGACTCGAACAGGTTGACGTACTCGCCCGTGGCGGCGTTCAGGCCCTCGCCGGGGGTCAGGTTGCGCACCTTCTCCACCACGACGCCGCCCTCAAGACCGGCGTTGACCGCGATCTGCTTCAGCGGCTCCTCAAGAGCCTTGCGCACGATCGCAGCACCGGTGGCCTCGTCCCCGGCCAGTTCGAGCTTGTCGAACGCCTTGGCGCCGGCCTGCAGCAGCGCCACGCCACCGCCGGGCACGATGCCCTCCTCGACGGCCGCCTTGGCGTTACGCACGGCGTCCTCGATGCGGTGCTTGCGCTCCTTGAGCTCGACCTCGGTCGCCGCACCGGCCTTGATGACCGCCACGCCACCGGCCAGCTTGGCCAGGCGCTCCTGCAGCTTCTCGCGGTCGTAGTCGGAGTCGGTGTTGTCGATCTCGGCACGGATCTGGTTGACCCGGCCCGCGATCTGCTCGGCGTCACCGGCACCGTCGACGATCGTCGTCTCGTCCTTGGTGACGATGACCTGACGAGCGCGGCCGAGCTGGTCGAGCGTGGTGGACTCCAGCTTCAGACCGAGGTCCTCGCTGATGACCTGGGCACCGGTCAGGATGCCGATGTCGCCCAGCATGGCCTTGCGGCGGTCGCCGAAGCCCGGAGCCTTGACGGCGACCGAGCGGAACAGGCCGCGGATCTTGTTGACGACCAGGGTCGCCAGCGCCTCGCCCTCGATGTCCTCGGCGATGATCAGCAGCGGCTTGCCGGCCTGCACGACCTTGTCGAGGACCGGGAGCAGGTCCTTGTTCGCGGAGATCTTGGAGTTGACGACGAGGACGTAGGGGTCGTCGAGGACGGCCTCCATGCGCTCCGGGTCGGTCACGAAGTAGGGCGAGATGTAACCCTTGTCGAAGCGCATGCCCTCGGTGAGCTCAAGCTCAAGGCCGAAGGTGTTGCTCTCCTCGACGGTGATGACGCCTTCCTTGCCGACCTTGTCCATCGCCTCGGCGATCATCTCGCCGATCTGCGGGTCACCCGCGGAGATGGAGGCCGTGGAGGCGATCTGCGCCTTCGTCTCCACGTCCTTGGCCAGCTTGGAGAGCTCCTCGGAGACACGCTCGACGGCGGCCTCGATGCCCTTCTTCAGGGACATGGGGTTGGCGCCCGCGGCTACGTTGCGCAGGCCCTCGCGGACCAGCGCCTGAGCAAGCACGGTGGCCGTGGTGGTGCCGTCACCCGCGACATCGTCGGTCTTCTTGGCGACTTCCTTTACGAGCTCGGCCCCGATCTTCTCCCACGGGTCCTCAAGCTCGATCTCCTTGGCGATGGAGACACCGTCGTTGGTGATCGTGGGGGCGCCCCACTTCTTCTCCAGCACGACGTTGCGGCCCTTGGGGCCGAGGGTCACCTTGACAGCGTCCGCGAGCTGGTTCATGCCACGCTCGAGACCGCGCCTGGCGTCCTCGTCAAACGAGATCATCTTGGCTGCCATACGGCTAGACCTCCCAAACACAGGGTGGCTTGCACCAGACCGAGGCGACGCCCGCGACGGCATACGGGCCCGCGACTCCGTTCGGCGGGCCCCATCGTCTCGATCCAGGTTTGGCACTCTCCAATGAGGAGTGCTAACCACTGTTTAGCACTCTCCCCCGACGAGTGCAAGCCAAGGACCTTTGACCTGAGTGTCAGCTTAGGCGAAGGCCCGGCCCGCCGATGGGAGCGACGAGCCGGGCCGACATGCCGAGGGCGATCCGCGCGAACTGCGCTGCCGCGGGATGCGCCAGCGGGTTCCCGACGAGCTGACGGAGGACGAGATCAGACCGTCCGGACCGATTCCGCCTGAGGTCCCTTCTGTCCCTGCGTGATCTCGAACTCGACCCTCTGGCCCTGTTCGAGCGCACGGTAGCCATCCATCATGATCGCGGAGTAATGGACGAAAACATCCTTACCACCGTCTACCGCGATGAAGCCGTAGCCCTTGTCCGCGTTGAACCATTTGACGGTGCCTTGCGCCACTTCCGACTCCTCTTACTGGGCTTGAGGACGTCGCCCATTCCTCTCGCGAGGTCCTCAATCTCCGAGGCGGAGACATCGCCTACGTCGATCGCCCTCGACCATACCTGTGAGAGCCCGTGGGGCAACAGAGTCAACCAGCAAACTACCGCTTTACGGACGCATTCAACACGCCAACATAGTTTTGCTATCACTACTAGTTAGTTAAATATTACATTATGTCTTCGCACAAAAATGTGAGCTTGCATCACAAAAGACGACACCCGCACGCGGCCAGGCCGGTGCGGGTGTCGTGAGGGTGTTCTAGGGGCGCCGTTCCATGACAGTGGACGACATCGGGCCCCGGGAGGCCGCCCAGGGCCCGCCCAGGGCCCCGCGCGGCCTCCGCCGGGATCAGCCTCCGGCGACCGCCGGAATGATGGAGACCTGAACGCCGGACGGCGTCACCGTGTCGAGGTTGTCGGCGAAACGGACATCCTCATCACCGACATAGACGTTCACAAAACGGCGAATCTTGCCCGTTTCATCGAGAATACGGGCACCGATCCCGGGGAAGTCGGCGTCGAGCTTCTGCAGAACCTCACGCAGGGTCCCGCCCTCGCCGTTCACCTCGGCCGCGCCGCCGGTGTACGTACGGAGAATCGTCGGAATCCGTACAGAAACACTCATAATTCAGTACCTTTCAGAGCTCTAGGCGACGACAGCGCGGAACGCGTCGAGTGAGGGCCGGATGACAGCGGTGGGACGTGCCTGGTCAGCGACCGCGTCAAGGGTCTTCAGGCCGTCACCTGTGTTGAGGACCACGGTCTCCGCGTCGGGGTCGAGCCGACCCGACTCGACCAGCTTGCGCAGCACCCCGACGGTGACACCGCCCGCCGTCTCGGCGAAGATGCCCTCCGTCCTGGCGAGCAGGCGGATGGCGTCCACGATCTCGGGGTCGGTGACGTCCTCGACCCCGCCGCCGGTGCGCCTGGCGATGTCGAGCACGTAGGGCCCGTCAGCCGGGTTGCCGATGGCCAGCGACTTGGCGATCGTGTCGGGCTTGACGGGGCGGATCACGTCGTGGCCCGCCTTGTAGGCCGCGGAGACCGGGGAGCACCCCTCGGCCTGGGCGCCGAAGATCTTGTACGGCGTGTCCTCGACGAGACCGAGGGCGATCAGCTCCTTGAACGCCTTGTCGATCTTCGTGAGCTGGGAGCCGGAGGCGACCGGGATGACGATCTGGTCGGGGATCCGCCAGCCGAGCTGCTCGGCGATCTCGTAGGCCAGGGTCTTGGAGCCCTCGGCGTAGTAGGGCCTGAGGTTGACGTTGACGAAGCCCCACTTGTCGCCGAGCTCGTCACCGATGAGCTCGGAGCAGAAGCGGTTGACGTCGTCGTAGGTGCCGTCGATGCCGATCAGCTTGCCGCCGTACACGGAGGCCATGACGATCTTGCCCTGTTCGAGGTCGGCGGGGATGAACACGCAGGCGTCGAGCCCGGTCCTGGCGGCGGCGGAGGTCACCGCGCCCGCCAGGTTGCCGGTCGAGGAGCAGGACAGGGTGTGGAAGCCGAAGTTCCTGGCCGCCTCGACGGCGATGGCGACCACGCGGTCCTTGAAGGAGTGCGTGGGGTTGCCCGAGTCGTCCTTCACGTGCAGCGAGCGCAGGCCCAGCTCACGCGCCAGGTTGTCGGCCTTGACGAGCCTGGTCCAGCCGGGCTCGGTGTTGGGCTTGGAGGCGACGTCCGCCGGGACGGGCAGGAGGGAGCGGTAGCGCCAGATGTTGGCCGGCCCCTGCGAGATCTGTTCCCGGGTGACGTTCCCGAAGTCGTAGGCGATCTCAAGGGGCCCGAAACACTCGATACAGGCGAAGCTGGGACCGAGGTCGTAGCGGGCACCACACTCACGACAGGAGAGAGCGACGGCGGGACCGAAGTCAAGAGCGGTGGTGGTTGCGGTGTTCGCGAGCGCCATGAAGCGAGGCCTTTCCCTCATCTTCGTCTGCGACCACCCTGGTCACAGACCGGAATTGGCACCTGTCCCGGTCGACCCCTCGCCAGATCGCGAGTCTTGAACCGGGAGGGTTGCCGGGGCTTCGCAGGGCCGGTCCCTCCACCCCTCTGGATGAGCAATGTTCAGTTGTGGACCTGACATGCAGGTCTCAAGCACTCTACCTCGCCTTGTGCCCCTCCTGACCAGTTGTCTCACCAAACGAGATGAAGTGTGTCATTAACCGGACAAACCTCAGAAGCCGTAGGCGTCGCCGAGCGCTCCCTGGACGTACTTGCGGGCCTGGTGGATGCGCGACTTGGCGGTGCCGAGGGGGATGCCGAGCTGCTCGGCGACCTCGTTGTAGTCGAGCTGGCAGATGTCGCGCAGCACCAGCGCCTGGGCCAGGTCGGGCTTGTCCGCCTCAAGGGCCTCCATCGCGTCGAGCAGGTCGAGGCGGGAGCCCGCGATCACACTCACCCTGGCGACGTCGGGCTTGTTGTGCAGCGGCAACTCCTCCGAGCTCTGCTCGGCGGAACGCCGTTTGAGCGAGCGGTAGGTGGTGCGCGCGCAGTTGGCGGTCACGATGTGCAGCCACGTGCTGAACCGCGCCCGCCCCTCGAACCTGGCGATGTTGCGGGCCACGGCGAGCAGGGTGTCCTGACAGGCCTCCTCGGCGTCCTGCCGGTAGGGGAGGATCCGCCCGCAGTGCCGTAGCACCTCGGGCTCGATCCGCTTCAGCAGTTCGCCCAGTGCCCGGTGGTCGCCTCCGGCGGCCGCACGGGCAAGTTCCTCGGTCGTCTCGTCCAGCGCCATCACGGGTTCCCATCAACGGTCACGGTCGCTCGACATCCTATGGTCGCCGGTTATCGTTTGGTTAACCTTCGGGACAAGCCACGTCCTCCCGGGCGAGGAGGTCAGATGAGTGGGATTTTGGTGGCCTCGAACCGCGGCCCGGTCTCCTTCACCATGTCGGAGGGCGGCGCGCTGAGCATGCGCAGGGGTGGCGGCGGCCTGGTCTCCGGCCTGTCCGAGGTGTCCAAGGAGCTCGACGTCCTGTGGGTCTGCGCCGCCCTGTCCGACGGCGACCGCGGTGCCGTACGGCTCGCTCCCGGGGGGCGGCTCGACCAGGCGGGATACGAGACCGGGGCGCTGCGGATGCTCGACATCCCCCCGGCGACCTTCCAGCGGGCCTACAACGCGGTCGCCAACTCGACCCTGTGGTTCGTCCACCACCTGCTCTACGACACCCCGAACAGGCCGCACTTCGACGCCAGGTTCGGCAGGGAGTGGGAGTCCTACCAGGCCTACAACGAGGCGTTCGCGATGGCGCTGGCCGAGGAGGCCTCGCACGGCGCCAAGGTCATGGTGCAGGACTACCACCTGGCCCTGGTCCCGGCGATGCTCAGGAGCGAACGGCCCGACCTGCGCGTCTCCCACTTCTCCCACACGCCCTGGGCCCCTCCCGAGTACTTCGGTCTGCTGCCCGACGAGGTCGCCGCCGAGTTGCTTGAGGGCATCCTGGGCGCCGACCAGGCGGGTTTCCTGACCGACCGCTGGGCCGGGGCCTTCATGGACTGCTGCGAGAGCGTCCTGGACGCGCGGGTCGAGCGCGCGGGCCGTACGGTGACCCACGCGGGCCGGACCACCCGGATCGGCGTGCACGGCCTGGGTGTGGACGGCCGGGCGCTGTGGGAACGCGCCCGCGAGCCCGACGTCGAGTCCCACATGGCCGCCCTGCGCGAGCTGGTCGGCGACCGCAGGCTGATCGTGCGCATCGACAGGACCGAGCTGTCGAAGAACATCGTCAGGGGCCTGATCGCCTACCGGGAGTTCCTCGCGGCGCACCCCGAGTGGCACGGCAGGGTCGTGCACCTGGCCTTCGCCTACCCCTCCCGCCACGACCTGCCCGAATACCGTGAGTACACCGCGGCGGTGCAGCGTTGCGCCTCGGAGATCGAGGACGAGTACGCCACCGAGGACTGGGATCCGCTGATCCTCAACGTCCAGGACGACTATCCCCGGTCGCTGGCCGCCTACCGGCTGGCCGACGTGATGCTGGTCAACCCGATCCGCGACGGGATGAACCTGGTGGCCAAGGAGGGGCCGGTGCTGTCCCCGAACAGCGCTCTGGTCCTGTCGCGCGAGGCGGGGGCCGCGGCCGAGCTGGGCGCGGACGCGCTGCTGGTGAACCCCTACGACGTCTCGGCCACGGCGCGGGCCATCCACGAGGGCCTCGTCATGCCCGAGCACGAGCGCGCCGTCCGGGGGGACAGGCTGGCCCGTCTGGCGACCGCCCTTCCCCCGCAGCGCTGGTTCGCTGACCAGCTCGCCGCACTCGGCTGAGATTTTGCCCTGATATGAGATAGTTCAGGGGACTTCGCGCTTCATTGACGTTCGGGGGAACCCGTGACCGCCAGGCTCACCCGTGACCGTCCGACCTGGCTCGTCTACCTGCAGCTCGGTGTCTTCGCCACCTACCTGTACGGCCTCAGCGCCGCCCTGCCCATGCTCCGCGCCGAACTGGGCCTCTCGCAGACGGTCGCCGGGCTGCACGGCACCATGATGGCCGTCGGCGGCGTCCTGACCGGCCTCGCGCTGCCCCGGCTGACCCGCCGCCTCGGCACGCGCGTCACCGTCTGGACGGGCCTGACCGGGATGAACGTGGGGGTGCTGCTGGTCGTCCTCGGCCACACACCGCAGGTCACGCTCCTCGCGTACTGCCTGGCGGGCGGGATGGGCTCGATCAGTCTCTACACGAGCATGTCCGTCCTCGGCCGGCACCACGGTCCCGCGGGGCCGTCGGCGATCAGTGAGGCCAACGCGGTCGGCGGGACCATCGGCCTGTTCGCCCCGTTCGTCGTCAGTCTCGCGGCGCAGAGCGCGCTCGGCTGGCGGACCGCGCTGCTGCTCACCCCGCTGCTGACCGTGCTGCTCGCGCTCGCCATGGGCCGCGTGTGGGTTCCCACGCCCGCCCGGGAGGAGCAGGCGGCGCCCTCCGGGAGCGCGGGTTCCCCGGGGCTCGGCATGCGCTTCCACCTGGCGGGGACGGTGCTGTTCTGCTGCGTCGGGCTTGAGTTCTCGTTCAACCTCTGGGCGGCCAAGCTGGTCAGCGACAACACGGGCCTGTCCGCGGCGGTCGCAGCGAGCGCGCTGACCGCCTTCACCGCCGGGCTGGCGCTCGGGCGCTTCGGCGGGGCCAGGCTGGCGTTGCGGATCCCGCCCGCATCGCTGCTCATCGGCGCGCTGGGGCTCACCTTCGTCGGCTGGCTGCTGTTCTGGACGAGTACGGCCCCGCCGGCGGCCTACGCGGGGCTGCTCGTCTCAGGAGTGGGGGTCTCGCTGCACTTCCCGCTCGCGCTCTCACGGGTGCTGACGGCCACGGCCGGACGTCCCGAGCGGGCGACGGGCGTCGCCTCCCTCTATTCGAGTTCGGCGACAGGTGTCGGGCCCTTCCTGCTGGGAGCGCTCGCCGACGTGTCCGGCACCCAGCAGGCCTTCCTCATGGTGCCCGTGATGATCGTGCTGGCCGTCGGCGGCATCCTGGTCAGCTCCAGGTAGCCGCCGCGAGCACCGACGCCAGGCGCGGGTTGTCCCACACGTCCACGACGAGGATCTTCGAGGTGGGCAGGAACCACTCACGCTGGTGGAAGGTCCCGGTCCGCTTGCTGCCGTTGTAGCTGTAGCACTCGCCGCGCCAGCCCTTGAAGGCGGCCTTGTGCCCGCGTCCCACCTGCCGCAGCCCCGAGGCGTACGCGTTGCCGAACGTCTGGCCGCTCTTGGCGTCGAACGGGCAGCGCTGCACGTCGGTGGCGGGGTAGTACGGCTGGTCCCCCCGGTAGGCGGAGAACAGCTCACGCCCGTACTTGATCTGCTTGGGGCCGAAGACCCAGAACGCCTCACAGTTCGGGGTGAAATACGCCGAGTGCGGCTTCGCGCACCTTCCCGTGACCACCTTGACGCCGTCAGCGCCGCCGTATACCCGCCAGCCCGAGGGAAGCTTGAGGGTCATGCCGCGGAAGGTGAGGGTTCCCGAGGCCTGCGCGGTCGAGGCCGAGGCCGCCTGGGGAACGGTGAACAGGGTGGCGCCGGCGAGCACGGCGGCGGCGAAGGCGAGTTTTCTCATGCCGGGGACGTTAACCGTCCCCACTTGTCGGTCACTTAACGTTCAATGGCATCGGCGATCGACGCCAGCAGGTCCATCACCCCCTCCGGGCCGTCCACGACGATGTCGGCCTGGGCGGCGACCTCCGCGCTCGCCTCGGCCGAACCACTGAACACCGTCACGCCGGGCAGCCCCGAGGCCCGTACGGCGGCGAAGGCCGCCAAATCCCCCAGGTCGTCACCGGCGAACAGCACCGAGCGCGCCCCGCGTTCGGCGAGGAAGGCACCGAGCGCCGCCCCCTTGTCCGTCCCCGGAGGCCGCAGCTCCAGCACGAACTTGCCCGGCTCGACCGCCAGCCCCACCTCGGCCGCGAGCTTGGCGACCGGGTCGCGCAGCGCCTCAAGCGTGGCCTGCGGTTCGGCGGTCCCCCGGGTGTGCACGGCGACCGAGCGCTCCTTGTCCTCGAACCTGGCGCCCGCGACGCCCTCGATCAGCCGGGGCAGCTCGGCCCTGGCCCTGTCCAGGCCGGGGTGGACGGGCGGGGCGGTGAGCGTGCCCGCCTCCCAGCGTTCGAGACCGTAGTGGCCGAGCACAACCACCCCGGGCACCTCGGCCAGCGAGCCGTACTCGACGGCCGTCGCGGCGGGACGGCCCGTCACGACCGCCACGGCGCGGACCCGTCCGCCCAGCCTGGCCAGCAGCTCCGGGCCGCGCGGGTGGATCCTGGCCGCGTCGGGGTCGGGCACGATCGGGGAGAGCGTGCCGTCGAAGTCGAGGCCGATCACCGCTCCGGCGGGGTCGGCCAGGATCGCGCGCAGTCCTTCGGGGGTCTCCATGGGGTGTTCTCCCGCTCGTCGTCAGGCCAGGATCGTACGGCGCGGCGTCAGGCGCGCATGACCGGCTCTACCCCGGACGTCAGGGACGTAGTCCCCGCCTCCTGGCCGCGCGCTCGCGTCTGCGCGTCTCGCGGAGCCTGCGCAGGCGCTTGATCAGCATCGGGTCGTGGGCGAGCGCCTCCGGCCGGTCGATCAGCTCGGCGAGCAGCTGGTAGTAGCGGGTCGCCGAGATGCCGAAGGCCTCCCGCACCGCCTGCTCCTTGGCCCCGGGACGGCGCCACCAGCGGCGCTCGAAGGCCAGCAGTTCCCGTTCCTTCTCGGTGAGGGGCCTGGGAGCGTTCTCCGGTCCCGTCCCCTCGCCGGGAGGTGGCACATCGTCCATCGCTGTCGCCTCCCGTCGCGCCCCCGCAGGCCGTACGGCTCCGCGCGATGCCAGGATAGTCGGGAATTTCCTGCTGTTCATGGCCGGTTCGGAGACGTACAGTCACCAGATGTGACTCCAGTGATCACCCTTCTCACCGACTACGGGCTGGCGGACGGCTACGTCGCCGCCTGCCACGGTGTGATCGTCCTGACGGCGCCGCAGGCCCGGATCATCGACGTGTGCCACCTGGTCCCCACCGGAGACGTACGGCGCGCCGCGGCGATCCTGGCCCAGACGATCCCCCATCTCCCGCCCGGCGTCCACGTCGCCGCGGTGAGCCCGGTCGGCGCCTCGCGCAGAGCCGTGGCGATCGAGGCCGGCGAACACGTCTTCCTCGGCCCCGACAACGGGGTGCTCTCATGGGCGGTCTCCGCCGCGGGCGGGGCGCGGACGGCCTACGAGCTCACCAACGAGGACCTGTTCAGGAAGCCGGTCTCCCCGACCTTCCACGGCCGTGACGTCTTCGCCCCCGTGGCGGCGCGGGTGGCGACCGGACTGCCCCTCGCGGAGCTGGGGCCGCCGATCCCGCCGGAGCGGCTGGTCGCGCTGCGCGCGCCGACGTCGCTGGTGCGTGACGACGAGGTCGAGGGCGAGGTCCTCTCTGTCGACGGCCACGGCAACGTCCAGCTGTCGGTCAGCGCGGCCGACCTGGCGGTCGTGGGCGTACGGCCCGGCGGCTCCCTGGTGGTCTGGCTGGGCAGGAGGCACGCCGCCGTGCCGTTCAGGGAGACCTTCGCCGCGGTGTCTCCCGGCGAATTGGTCGCCTTCACCGACTCGGCGGGGCTGGTCGCGCTCGCGGTCAACGCCGGGGACGCCTCCCAGCGGCTCGCGCTGCCGCCGGGCGCGCACGTGCGCCTGTCCTCGGGCCCCCGCCGTGCCCCTCTCGAATCCCTCTGAGGAGGGGTCAGACGAAGTGACAGGCGACGGCGTGCCCGGTGCTGAACCGCGCCTGCAGCGGCGGCTCCTGCTCCGCGCACACGTCCCTGGCCTTCCAGCACCGGGTGCGGAAGCGGCAGCCCGACGGCGGGTTCGCGGGTGAGGGCGGGTCGCCCTGCAGGACGATCCGCCCCCGTGTCTCGCGGCCCCGGGGGTCGGGCACCGGCACCGCCGACAGCAGCGCCTGGGTGTAGGGGTGGGCCGGCCGCTCGCAGACGTCGGCCTCCGCGCCGAGTTCGACCAGTTTGCCGAGATACATCACGCCGATCCGGTCGGAGACGTGACGGACGACCGACAGGTCGTGGGCGATGAAGACGTAGGCCAGGCCGAACTCGTCCTGCAACCGTTCGAGCAGGTTGACGACCTGGGCCTGGATCGAGACGTCGAGTGCGGAGACCGGCTCGTCACAGATGATGATCTCCGGCCTGAGCGCCAGCCCTCTGGCGATGCCGACGCGCTGCCGCTGACCGCCGGAGAACTGGTGCGGGTAGCGGTCCACGTGGTCGGGGTTGAGACCGACCACCTCAAGCAGTTCCTGCACCATGCGGCGCCGCTCACGCTTGGGGACGACCTTCCTGTGGACCTCGTACGGCTCTCCCACGATGTCGCCGACGGTCATCCTGGGGTTGAGCGAGGTGTAGGGGTCCTGCATGACCATCTGGATGTTGCGGCGGACCTGCCTGAGCTCGGAGCCCCTGGCCCGGGTGATCTCGCGTCCGTTGATCCGCACCGAGCCCGAGGTCGGCCTCTCCAGGGCCATCAGGAGCCTGGCCAGGGTGGACTTGCCGCAGCCCGACTCACCGACGATGCCGAGCGTCTCGCCGCGCCTGAGCGTGAAGGACACCCCGTCGACCGCCCTGATCTCCCCGATCCGCCGCCGCATGACGACGCCCTGGTACATCGGGAAGTGCTTGACCAGGCCGCCGACCTCCAGGATCGGTTCACCCGTGGCTGCCATCGAGGACCTCTCTCCAGTAGTGGCAGGCGCTGTCGCGTGTCGGCCCGATCCGGTAGCGCGGCGGCGCGTCGGTGACGCAGTTGTCCTGACGGTAGGAGCACCGGGGGTGGAAGGCGCAGCCGGAGGGCATGGCCAGCGGGTCCGGCGGGGTGCCCTCGATCGCCGGCAACGCCCTGCCCTTGCGGGCGAGGCGGGGGATCGACTCCAGCAGGCCCCTGGTGTAGGGGTGCGCGGGCGCCTGGTAGACCTCGTGCACGGGAGCGGTCTCGACGACGCGACCGCCGTACATGACGACGATCCTGTCGGCGGTGTCGGCGACCACGCCGAGGTCGTGGGTGATCAGGATCATCGCCATGCCGCTCTCCCGCCGCAGCTCGGCCAGCAGGTCCATGATCTGGGCCTGGACCGTCACGTCGAGCGCCGTGGTCGGCTCGTCGGCGATGAGCAGTTCGGGACCGAGCGCGATCGCCATCGCGATCATGATGCGCTGGCGCATGCCTCCGGAGAACTGGTGCGGGTAGTCGTGCACCCGCTGCGCGGCGGCGGGGATGCGGACCCGGTCCATCAGTTCGACGGCCCTGCGCTCCGACTCCCGCCACGACACGCCCTCGTGCACCCGGAACATCTCCCCGATCTGCGCGCCCACGGTGAAGACCGGGTTCAGCGCGGACAGGGCGTCCTGGAAGACCATCGCGATCCGCCGCCCCCTGATCCTGGCCCGGTCGTCCTCCCGCAGCGCGAGCAGGTCGGTGCCGTGGAAACGGATCGTTCCGGCCGGGACACGGACGGACGGCGTGTCGAGAAGCCCCATGATCGCGTGCGCGGTGACCGACTTGCCCGAGCCCGACTCACCGAGTACGGCGAGCGTCTCCCCCGCATCGATCCGGTAGCTGACGCCGTTGACCGCCTTGACCACGCCCTGCCTGGTGACGAACTCCACCTGCAGGCCGTCCACGGCCAGCAGCGCCTCCCCGCCGGGGACGTGCCCGTCCCGCTCGGCCGTCGAGGACCTCCACACGGCTTTCCCTACCTCAGTTTCGGATCGAGGGCGTCGCGTACGGCGTCGCCCAGCATGACGAAGGCCAGCACGGTCAGGCTCAGGAACAGTGCCGGGAACAGCAACGGCTCCGGGGCCTCAAGGAAGCGCCTCCTGGCGTCGGAGATCATGAGCCCCCAGGAGATGTCGGGCGACTGGAGCCCGACCCCGATGAAGGAGAGCCCGGCCTCGGCCGCGACGAACGTCCCGAGGTTGATCGTGGCGACCACGATCACGGGGGCGATCGCGTTGGGCATGATGTGCCGGAACATGATCCGCCCCGCGGAGGCGCCGAGCGCCCGCGCGGCGAGCACGTACTCCTGCCCCTTCACCGTGATCACCGCCGCCCTGGTGATGCGGAACGTCATCGGCCAGGCCAGTACGGCCAGCGCCAGGACGACCGTCCAGACGCTTCCCGTGCGGAAGACCGACAGGATGAGCAGGGCGCCGAGGACCGAGGGGATCGCGAAGAAGATCTCGGTGACCCGGGACAGCAGGGCGTCGAGCGCCCCTCCCGCGAACCCGGCCAGCAGGCCGAGCAGGCCGCCGACCAGCGCGGTCAGGGCGGCGGTCGTCGCGCCGATCACCACCGAGTTGCGGGCGCCGTACACACTGCGGGCGTAGACGTCGCAGCCCTGGTTGTCGGTGCCGAACCAGTGCAGGTCGCCCACCCCCTGCCTGGCGTCCGACAGGTGGCAGGTCGCGGCGTTGTGCGGGTCGATCGAGGTGAACAGCCAGGGGAAGGCCGCCATCAGGAGGAAGACGGCGATGACGAAGGCCGCGCCGACGAACATCGGCCGCCGCCGCAGGTCCTGCCAGGCGTCGCTCCACAGGCTCGCGGGCTTGGACGGCCCGCCCGCCGGCCCCGTGGGTGTGTCCCTGGCGTGCCTGCCGCCGGTCGACCCGCCTCGCCCCCGGCGCCCGGCCGCGGTCTCACTCATAGCGGATCCTCGGGTCGAGCACGGCGTAGAGCAGGTCGACGACCAGGTTCGCCAGGACGTAGATCAGCACCAGGAGCGTCACCACGCCCACGACGACGGGCTGTTCGCGCAGGGAGACCGAGGTGAACAGCTGCTGACCGATGCCGGGCAGGTTGAAGACCGTCTCGGTGATCACCGCGCCGCCCATCAGCGTGCCGAAGTCGGCGCCGAGATAGGTGATCAGCGGGATCAGCGCGTTGCGCAGCGCGTGCCTGCCGACGACCCGGCGCCGGGGCAGCCCCTTGGCGGTCGCGGTGCGGATGTAGTCGGCGCGCAGCGTCTCCACGAGGCTGGTCCTGGTGAGCCTGGTCAGGTAGGCGATCGAGGTCCCGGCGAGCACGAGGCCGGGCAGCAGGTAGCCGCGCCACCCCTCGGCCAGGCCCGCGACGGGGAAGAGGTCGAGCCCGGCCTGCTTGAGCCTGACGCCCAGCAGCAGTTGCAGCACGAAGCCGGTGACCAGGGGCGGGATGGAGATCAGTATCAGCGTGGCGGCCAGGACCAGCGAGTCCTGCGCCCTGCCGTGGCGCAGCGCGGCGTACAGGCCGAGGCCCACCCCGGCGAGCGCCTCCATGACCAGGGCCGTCATCGCCAGGTTGGCGGTCACCTGGAACCGGCCCGCCAGGATGTCGGAGACCGACCCGCCGGAGACCGTGACGCCCAGGTCGCCGTGGAACAGGCCGGTGAGGTAGTGCCAGTACTGCAGCAGGAACGGGTCGTCCAGGTGGTACCTCTCCCGCAGGACGGCGGCGATGTGCGGGTCCATCCGCTTGTCCCCGGCGAGCACCTCCACGGGGTCACCGGGCAGCGCGAAGACCACGGCGTAGACGAGCAGGGTCGCGCCAAGCAGGACAGGGATCGCCTGGACCAGGCGCCTGATGATGTAGCGGCCCATTCAGCCTCCGGTACGTACCACGTCGGGGACGCTCTTCCCGGGCCGGTCGCTCACACGGCGCCGGGACCCGTCAGGGCCGCTCCCGGCGCCGGGGAACGGCCCCGCCCTCTCTCAGCCGACCTTCTCGATCTTGTTCCACTCGACCAGGTTGATCAGGTTGATCTTCAGTCCCCTGATGCGCTGGGAGTAGGCCGCGTTGGTGCGGTAGTAGAAGATCGGGATGTACGGCAGTTCCCTGACCAGGATGTCGTCGGCCTGCTGGTAGTACCTCAGGCCGTCCTTCAGCGAGGTCGCGCCGTCGCCCTGGGTCAGCAGGTCGTCGAACTCCTTGTTCGACCAGCCCGCGTAGTTGGAACCGGTCTTGATGGCGTTGGTGGAGAAGACCGGGGTCAGGTAGTTCTCGACCGAGGGGTAGTCGATGAACCAGCCCATCCGGAACATGCCGCCGTAGTCCTTCTTGACCAGGCCGTCGAGGAGGATGGCGAACTTCTCGAACGTCTTGACCTTGACCTCGACGTCGAGGTTGGCGCGGAGGTTGTTGGCGATGGCCTCGATCCACTCCTTGTGCGCGCCGTCGGTGTTGTAGCCCAGCTCGATCAGCTTGGGGCCGTTGTTCTCCTCGTACTGGATCTTGGCCCTGGCGGGGTCGTAGGTGCAGGCCGCGCAGATGCCGGGGCGGTAGCCGTCCAGGAGGGGGTTGATGAAGTCGTCGGCCGGGGAGCGCGTCCCGGCGAAGACCGTCTCGGTGATCGTCTTGCGGTCGATCGCCATCGAGATGGCCTCGCGGACCTTGATGTTGGAGTAGGTGCTGTTGAACTGCAGCGGGAAGCCGATGTAGCCGATACCGGCGTCCGCCTGGTCGATGTAGCGCTCACCCAGCTCGGCCTTGGCGCTGGCGATCGCCGCGGGCGGCAGCGCGTCGTGGATGTCCAGCCCGCCGGAGCGCAGGTCGTTGAAGGCCGTCTCCGAGTCCGCGTAGATCTTGAACTGGAGCTTGTCGAACTTGGGCTTCGTGCCGGGGAAGCTGTCGTAGCGGGTCAGGTCGATCGTCTGGTCGACGCCCTTGTTGTACGGCCGGTCCATCTTGAAGTAGCCCTGGCCGATCGGCTGCTTGGCGTAGGTCTCGGTGACCTTGCCCTTGTCGTCGAAGGCGGCCTTGGGCAGCGGGTAGAAGGCGACGTAGCCGAGCATCGTCTTGAACTGGGAGAACGGCTTGCTCAGCGTGACCTGGAGGGTGTGCTCGTCAAGGGCCTTGAGGCCCCGCATCGCCTTGACGGTGACCGGCTTGCCCTCCGGCGGGTTCAGGTCCTCCCAGCCCTCGATGCGGCTGAAGAAGCTGTTGGCGCCCTGGGCGTTGTCACGGTTGGCGGCGTAGTTCCACGCGTCGACGTAGTTCTCGGCGATCAGCGGTTCCCCGTTGTGCCAGGTGTAGCCCGACTTGAGCACGATCTTCCAGACCCGGCTGTCGCTGGTCTTGATGGAGTCGGCGACGTTGTTGACGACCTGCTTGTCGTCGTTGTAGCTCACCAGCGGGGCGAAGACCGCGCCGAGCACCTCGGCGCCCTCGGTCTCGATGGTGTCACCCGGGTAGAACGGTTTCTGTGGCTCGGCGATCCGCATACGTACCGGCGGATCGCCCGCCGCCGTGCCCGTCGCCCCCTGTCCGCCACACGCGGCCAGGCCGAGAGCGAGCAGCGCGATACCAGCGATGACCTGTGCGCCCTTAGTAACGCGCATTACGGTGTTTCCTCCCTTTGCAGGCGGCGCCGCCGCGGACTACCGAAGCCCGCGCGACCGGCGGAGGATCTCGTGCCCTCCGCTCCCGCCGTCCCGGCTGACGCGCCGACGTCACACCGGTCGGACGCGACTATCCCGCACCGCTCCACACCGAGTTGTCTCTGTGATGTTGCAGTTCGGTCACGTACACGCCCGGCGGATGCCGTACGGCCGCCAACTGGCCCAGCCCAACTTCACAGCAGGATATAAAGCCGACATAGAGTCATATGCGATACGGGAAGGGTCACGCAAAAATACCCTCGCGTCCAGGATGCTCGCGTTCATCGCCCACGGGTGGGCCGCGGCTGGGCTAACGTTGGCGAGGTCGCGGGGGGTTCGAGGCTCCGGCGGCGAACCGCACAATTGCCCTGGAACCTCTTTCTCGGAGATCCCGTCCAATGTGTGCGGCGGACCACCGCCGCAGGCACCCCATCCACCCGCATCCAATAGAGTCCTTGCCATGAGCCAGCCGGAATCCGCGATCGCGGACGCCCAGGCGGGCGGCCCGAGTAACGGCACCCCTGCCAAGCCGCAGGAGCCGCTGGCCAAGCTCGCCGAGCGTTACGGACTTCGGCGTGCCATCGCACGCCCTCGTCTGACCGTCTACCTACGCCAACTGTGGGAACGACGGCACTTCGTCATGACGTACGCGACCTCGCGCAACGTCTCGAAGTACAGCACCTCAGCCCTGGGCCAACTCTGGCAGGTCCTGACGCCCCTACTCAACGCGGCGATCTACTGGCTGATGTTCGGCGTGATCCTGGGCGCCCGGGGCAACATGGACCCCAACGTCTACATCGCCTTCCTCGTCACCGGGGTGTTCGTCTTCACCTACACCCAGCGCTCGGTGACCAGCGGCGCGAAGTCGATCTCCGGAAACCTGTCGCTCATCCGCGCCCTGCACTTCCCCAGGGCCGCGCTTCCCCTGGCCTACACGATCCAGGAGTTCCAGCAGGTCCTGATCTCCATGGGCGTGCTGATGGTGCTCGTGCTGGTCACCGGCCAGCCGATCACCTGGATGTGGCTGCTGATCCCGGTCGCCCTGCTGCTGCAGACGATGTTCAACATCGGCGCCAGCATGGTCCTGGCCAGGGTCGGCTCGACCGCACGTGACCTGAACCAGCTGCTGCCCTTCATCACGCGCACCTGGCTCTACGCCTCCGGGGTGTTCTTCTCCATCCAGGACAGGGTCGTCGCCCAAGGGCACATGCCCCAGTGGATCGCCGACCTCATGTACTTCAACCCGGCGGCCTCCTACATCGAACTGATGCGCGACCTGCTCATCCAGTTCCACCCCACCCGCCCCTGGGTGTGGTTCACCTGCATATTCTGGGCACTGTTCGCCCTGATCGGTGGCTTCTGGTACTTCTGGCGAGCCGAGGAGAAGTACGGCCGTGGCTGAGTTGACCGAGGAGCTGCCCCAAGTGAAGGCCGACAAGCCTGCCGTCCCCAGCACGGACGTCAGAGTGCATCCCGCTCCGGAGAAGGCTCCACACCCCCGCGCGGGCACCCCGACGGTCATCGTGGACGACCTGCACATCATCTACCGCGTGTACGGCGCGGCCTCGGACAGCGAGAAGGGCAACGCCGCCAACGCCCTGATGCGCCTGGTCAAGCGCCAGGGAAGGCCGGAGATGAAGGAGGTGCACGCCGTACGGGGAGTGTCCTTCGTCTCCTACCACGGCGACGCCATCGGCATCATCGGCCGCAACGGCTCGGGCAAGTCGACACTGCTGCGCGCCATCGCCGGACTGCTGCCGCCGCACTCGGGCGCGGTCTACACCGACGGCCAGCCCTCCCTGCTCGGCGTCAACGCCGCGTTGATGCGCGAACTGACCGGCGAGCGCAACATCGTCCTCGGCTGCTACGCCATGGGTATGACCCCCTCCCAGGTCAAGGAGAGGTACGACGACATCGTCGACTTCTCCGGCATCGGAGAGTTCGTCCAGTTCCCCATGTCCACCTACTCCTCGGGCATGGGCGCCAGGCTCCGCTTCGCCATCGCCTCGGCCAAGGCCCACGACGTGCTGCTCATCGACGAGGCCCTGGCGACCGGCGACCGCGAGTTCAAGCGCAAGAGCCAGGAGCGCATCATGCAGATGCGCGAGGAGGCGGGCACCGTCTTCCTCGTCGCCCACAACCTCGACGTGATCGAGGAGACCTGCAACCGCGTCATCTGGCTGCACAAGGGCAAGATCAAGATGGACGGCGACCCCAAGACGGTCCTCGCCGCCTACAACGCCTGAGACACCTATGTGATCACCTGACAGGGCAGGATGAGGAGCGACCAAGAACTACGCTCCCATCGGAGGTGAATCCGTGTCCTCACGGCCACCGATTCCTTATGAGTTCCTGCCCCAGGTTCCCGCGCTGACCGTCGAGAGTGCCGACGTCCGCGACGGCGAGACCCTGTCCCTGACCCACGTGTTCGACCGGTGGGGGTCCAACGGGCAGAACGTCTCTCCGCACCTGCGCTGGTCGGGCGCCCCGGAGGGCACCCTCAGCTACGCGGTGACCTGTTTCGACCCCGACGCCCCCACCGGCAGCGGGTTCTGGCACTGGCTGCTGTTCGACATCCCCGCCGACGTGACCGAGTTGCCCGCGGGCGCGGGTGGCCCGGACACCACCTTCGGCGTGCACGGCCGCAACGACTACTCCATCAACGCCTACGGCGGCGCCGCCCCGCCGCCCGGCTGGCCGCACCGTTACGTCTTCGCGGTGCACGCCCTGGACGTGGAGAAGCTCGACGTGAGCCCCGACTCCCCGCCCGCGGTCGTCGGCTTCAACATCACCGCCCACACCGTGGCCCGCGGCTACATCGCCCCGGTCTACGAGAACTGACCCGTCCCCAGGCGGGCACCGGCGTGTCGCGTCACGACCGCCGGCGTCCCGCCTGGTCGGCGGCGCGCCACCTCGGGACGAGCCACACCGGACGGCAATTGACGGACATCGTGATCGACGTTCCGCTATGATTCGAACGTTGTTTCGATCCGAGGAAGTCGTCATGGAGTGGGAGCGCGCGATGCGAGAGTTGTCGGCCGCGATCGACCACCTGGCCACAGAGGACCCGTCCGAGATTCCACGCCTGCAACTCGCCGAGCAGCTCATCGAGCTGCACTGGCAGATGGCCAGGCTCCAGGCCCAGATCGCCCGCCGTACCTCCGTCCGCCCCCCGCGCCCCCAGGACCCGCAGAACCTCTGATCCACCGCAGAAAGCGATCAACACGGAGGGCTGCGGGAAACGCACCGGCCGGAAACCCCTTCCGGCCGACCGATCAGGCCGTCAACTCAGGCCGTCAACCGCCGGGCCAGGGGCACGCGCTCGGCCAGTGAGGGTTCGAAGGGGAAGCGGTCGGCGAACGCGGGGCGCAGATCGGTCAGCCAGACCGCCTTCGGGTCATACTCCGCGAAGAAGGGCCGTCCGACCAGACCGGGGTCACGCGCCTGGATGAGGTGGAGCACGAAGACCTTCCTGCCCTCGACCTCCGCGACACCGTCCACGCACACCTTGCCCGGCGTCGCCGACATGGACGGCCCCCGCACCGTACGGCACAGCCCCGAGACGCTCGCGTAGGCGTCCCTGAAGATCTCGTACCCCCTGGCCAGGGGAACCGCGAAATAGTCCTGGGGCCCCGTGTCCCGCTCGACGAACATGTAGTACGGCACCATGCCCATCGTCTGCTGGGCACGCCACATGGACGCCCAGGTCTCGGGGTGGTCGTTGATGGACCTGATCAACGGGGCCTGGGTCCTCACCACCGCGCCCGTCGCGCGGATCCGCTCGACAGCGGTCCTGACGACGGGCGGCTCCATCTCGCGGGGGTGCGAGAAGTGCGCCATGAAGGCCAGGTTCTTGCCGGCCTCGACCACGGAGGCGAACAGGCGCAGCGTGTCGTCGGCGTCCGGGTCGGACACGAAGCGCTGCGGCCAGTAGGCCAGCGACTTGGTGCCGATGCGGATCGACTCCAGCTGCTCAAGGTCGAGCAACGGCTCCAGATAGCGCCTGAGCACCGGCTCCCCCATGATCATGGGGTCGCCTCCGGTGATCAGCACCCCGGTCACCTCGGGGTGCTCCTTCAGGTAGCCGACCAGGCTCGCGACGTCGCCCGAGGCGAACTTCAGGTCGGGCTCGCCGATGAACTGGGCCCATCGGAAGCAGTAGGTGCAGTAGGCGTGGCAGGTCTGTCCTTGTTTGGGGAAGAAGAGGACGGTCTCTGGATACTTGTGCTGCATTCCAGGCACCGGGTCGTCCCCGACACGGGGGACGTTGAGGTTGAGCTGCCCCGCGGGATGCGGGTTGAGCCGCTGCCTGACCTCGTGCGCCGCGGCCTGGACCTCTCCCTGGGGAGCCTCCTCCCTCAGCAGGGTGGCCAGCCGGGAGACGTCGGCCTCGGGCAGCATGTCCGGCTGGGGGAAGACCAGCCGGTAGAGGGGGTCGTCGGGCGCCGCCGCCCAGTCGATGAGCTCGTCGACCACGTAGGCGTTCGTGCGAAAGGGCAGCACGGTCGCGACCGCCCTGACCCGGATCCGGCTCTCCTCGTCGAGTCCGGCCCGTCGCAACAGGCCGTCGAGGTGTTTCGCGGTGTAGGCGCGAAACCCGCGCACCACGCTCTCTTGTACGCTCACTAAGTTTTACCTCCGATTTTTGTTGCTTTTGACGTAAACCTCTCCCGCTTCTCGCGCGTCGTTGGTGCTTATATACCCGGACGTAACCAGCTCAGCGGCCGGTTCCCCGGTTCGTCATTTCTTTGCCATCCACCATCGCGATATATCTCGAATAGTCGTACAATCGCCCCATGACCTCCCCAGAACCCACATCTCGGTTCGCTCCCCTGTCCCCCGTGTCACGGGACCCCGGCCTCAACGGCGCCAACGGCGCCGGCCCCGCCCTGCGCGCCTCAGACGCCGACCGCGACCAGGTGGCGACCGTACTGGCCGAGGCCCTCGCCTCGGGGCGCCTCACCAGCGTCGAGCACGCCGACCGTCTTGAGGCGACCTACTCCGCCGTCACGGTCGGCGAACTCGCCCCGATCACCCACGACCTGCCGGAGGTCACGACCCCGTCCGGCGGTCTGGGCGCCCAGAACCAGGAGGTCAGCGCGGTCTTCAGCAAGGTCGTCAGGAGCGGCCGGTGGATCGCGGGCCGTCACACGAAGCTGTCCTCCACCTTCGGCGCGCTGATCGTCGACCTGTCCGACGCGGTACTGCCCGGCCGGGAGATCACCCTGGAGGTCACCTCCCTGTTCGGCAAGCTGATCGTCAGGGTTCCCGAGAACGCCCACGTCATCGACGAGGTCGGCGCGCTGTTCGCCAAGCGCGGCATCTCCGGCGGGGTCGGCTCCGGCAACGGCCCCGTCATCAGGGTCACCGGCAAGGCGACCTTCGGTAAGATCATCGTCTCCAGGGAGCGAAGCGACTGGAACCTCCCGGACAGGCCCTAGCCCCTCCGTGAGAGGCCTGGGAAACACGCCCCGGTCCCCCCGACTGCGTCGTTCACCACGGAGCACGCCTACGATGCGGACAAACCATCCCGCACGAGGTGACCGCTTGCCCGAAACCGAGGCTTCCCGCGCCGCAGCGGCCGCCCCGCACGCCTCCTCACATGCCGCTTCGCAGGACATGGCGCCCATAGCCCTCGACGCGATGGGCGGCGACCACGCTCCCCACGAGATCGTGGCGGGAGCCGTACAGGCCGTCAGGGAGCACGGGATCGGCGTGGTGCTCGTCGGCGCGCCGCGCCCCCTCCAGGAGGCGCTCTCCCTCCACGACGCGACCGCCGAGATCCCGATCGTCCGCGCCGAGGAGGCGCTCGCCATGGACGAGGGCGCCCTGGCCAGCCTGCGCCGCCCCCGCTCCAGCATCGCCGTCGCCTGCCACCTCGTACGGCGCGGCGAGGCGTCGGCCGTGGTCTCCGCCGGATCGACCGCGGGCATCGTGGCCACCGGCAAGCTCAGGCTCCGTGGCCAGCAGGGAGTGCTCAGACCGGCCATCGCCGTCGCCCTGCCGACCCTGCCCTCCCCGACCATCCTGCTGGACGCCGGGGCGAACGCCGAGGTCAAGCCGGAGATGCTCGTGCAGTTCGCCCACCTCGGCGCGGCCTACGCCGAGACCGCGCTGCGGATCGAGGACCCCAGGATCGGCCTGCTGACCATCGGCAGCGAACCGGAGAAGGGCAACAAGCTCGTCAAACGGGCCCACGAACTGCTCTCCGCCGCCCCCGGCCTGAACTTCACCGGCAACGTCGAGGGCCACGACCTGCTCACCGGAACCGTCAACGTCATCGTCACCGACGGATTCACCGGCAACGTCGCGCTCAAGACCATGGAGGGCAGCGTCCGCTACGCCTTCGCCGAACTGCGCGGGACGATCCAGGAGAGCCCCGTCGCCAGGGTCGGCGGCATGCTGCAACGCGGCCGCATCAAGCGGTTGCAGCGCCGTCTCGACCCCGAGGTGCACGGCGGCGCCGTACTGCTCGGCCTGAACGGCACGGTGGTCATCGCGCACGGCGCCTCCCAGGCCACCGGCGTGAGCGCCGCGTGCGTGCTGGCGGCGGAGCTGGCCAGAACCGGCGTGGTCGGCCGCGTCGGCGAACGCCTGGCCGCGCACCGTCCCCATCGTCTGTGGTGACGCCCCAGGCGTTCCTCATCCCCGTATGGTGGGATTCGCACCGACCTCGGGGGGACGACACGTGGAGCAGCTGGCCGACCGAGGGCTGACCACGGCCGAAATCGCCGAACGCACGGCCCGGGGACAGGTCAACGAGGTGAGCAGGCGGTCGAGCAGGTCGCTGTCGGCGATCGTCCGCGCCAACGTCCTCACCCTGTTCAACGCGGTGATCGCCGCGCTCTGGGTCCTGATCATGATCTTCGGACAGTGGCAGGACGGCCTCTTCGGGCTGGTGATCGTCGCCAACTCCGCGATCGGCATCGTCCAGGAGTTACGGGCCAAGCGCACCCTCGACCGGCTCGCCGTCGTCAACGAGGCCCCGGTCAGGGTCAGAAGGAACGGCGCGGAGACCGAGATCCCGCCCAGGAAGGTCGTGCTCGGCGACCTGATCCTGCTCTGCCCCGGCGACCGCCTGCTGGTCGACGGCGAGATCACGGGCTCCGGCGGCCTGGAGATCGACGAATCCCTGCTCACCGGGGAGGCCGACCCGGTGCACAAGGCCGTCGGCGACCAGGTGCTCTCCGGCAGCTTCGTGGTCGCGGGCACCGGGTCCTATGTCGCGACCAAGGTCGGTGACGACGCCTACGCCGCCAAACTCGCCCAGGAGGCCAGCGCCTTCGGCCTGGCGCACTCCGAACTGCGCGCGGGTGTCACCAGGTTCATCAAGTACATCACCTGGCTGGTCGTCCCCATCGGCATGCTGCTCACCTGGAGCCAGCTCAACAAGGCGGAGGACTTCGGCCAGGCCGTCACCGGCGCCGTCGCGGGCATCGTCACCATGATCCCCGAAGGGCTGGTGCTGATGACGAGCATCGCCTTCGCCGTCGGCGTCGTCCGGCTCGGCCGCCGCCGCTGCCTGGTCCAGGAACTCCCCGCGATCGAGATCCTGGCCCGGGTCGACGTGCTCTGCCTCGACAAGACCGGCACCCTCACCGCGGGCGGCATGAACCTGGCCGAGGTGCGTTCCCTCGCCGACGACCCGCTCACCCCCTCGCTCACCACTGAGGCCCTGGCCGCGCTCGCCAACCTGGAGGAGACCCCCAACCCGACCGTCCAGGCCATCAGGGTCGCCCACCCCGCCCCGCCCGGCTGGCGCGCGACCACGACCGTCCCCTTCTCCTCGGCCCGCAAGTGGAGCGGAGCGGAGTTCGCCGGCAAGGGCGCCTGGGTCCTCGGCGCCGCCGACGTCCTGCTCACCCCCGAGACCCCCGGGTACGGCCAGGCCGCCGACCTGGCCGCGACCGGCCTGCGCGTGCTCGCCCTCGGCAGGGTCGCCACCCTGAACGACCCCGTGGGCTCCGTCGAGCCCCGGGCCCTCGTCGTGCTCGAACAGCGCATCCGCCCCGAGGCCGCCGACACCCTGCGCTACTTCGCCGAACAGGGTGTCGCCATAAAGATCATCTCGGGGGACAACCCCGAGTCCGTCTCCGCCATCGCCACCGCTCTCGGCGTCCCCGGCGGGCGCGACGCGGTCGACGCCCGCACTCTGCCGGAGGACGACCCGGACAAACTCTCCGAGATCCTCGACACGAACACCGTCTTCGGCCGGGTGACCCCGCACCAGAAACGGCTCTTCGTCAGCGCCCTGCAGTCCAGGGGCCACACGGTCGCGATGACCGGCGACGGCGTCAACGACGTCCTGGCCCTCAAGGACGCCGACCTCGGTGTGGCGATGGGCTCCGGCAGCGGCGCGACCAGGGCGGTCGCCCAGATCGTGTTGATGGACGACGACTTCACCAGCCTGCCCTCCGTGGTCGGCGAGGGCAGACGGGTGCTGGCCAACATCGAACGCGTCTCCAGCCTCTTCCTCACCAAGACCTTCTACGCGCTCGTCCTGTCGCTGCTCGCAGGAATCTTCGGGCTCGCCTTCCCGTTCACCCCCCGGCACTCCACGCTGGTCAACGCGCTGACCATCGGTGTCCCCGCCTTCTTCCTCGCGCTCGCGCCGAGCAGCGAACGGGCCAAACCGGGGTTCGTGCCCCGGGTGCTCCGCCTGGCGATCCCCTGGGGAGTGGTCTGCGCGCTGGCCGTCCACCTGTCGTACCTCCTGGCCGAGACCCGCGGCGCGACCCCGGAGGAGAGCCGTACCGCGGCCGTCATCACCCTCTTCCTGGTGACCTGGTGGGCGCTGGTCCTGATCGCCAGGCCGTACCTGTGGTGGCGCGTCACACTGGTCGGGGCCATGGTGGTGCTGTTCGCGCTGTCCCTCGCCGTACCGTTCACCCGCGAGTTCTTCGCGCTCACCCTCAGCGACCCCGCCGACGACGTGGTCTCGATCGCGATCAGCGTGGTCGCCGCGCTCGCCCTGACGATCGTCTTCCGGGTCATGCGACCGGTCGATAAATCGCCGGTTCAGGACAGACCAACCGATACCCTTGAGGTATGACCGACCCGCAACTCGTGCTCACCGAGCGCGTCCAGCAGGCGCTGGGCGCCGCCTTCGGTGCTGAGTACACCGACGCAGACCCGCTGATCCGTCCCTCGCAGTTCGCCGACTACCAGGCGAACGTCGCGATGAGTCTGAGCAAGCGACTGCGACGAGCCCCGCGGGAGGTCGCCCAGGAGATCGCCGACCGGCTCACCGACTTCCCCGGCACCGTCGAGGTCAGCGGCCCCGGCTTCCTGAACATCACCCTCTCCGACGACTGGATCACCGCCCAGGCCAACGAGTCGCTCGCCGACCCGCGCACGGGCGTGGCCCTGACCGGCTCCCCGCAGACCGTGGTCATCGACTACTCCGCGCCGAACGCCGCCAAGGAGATGCACGTCGGCCACCTGCGCACGACCATCGTCGGCGACGCGCTGGCCCGTGTCCACGAGCACATCGGCAACCGGGTCGTCCGGCAGAACCACCTGGGTGACTGGGGCACCCCCTTCGGCATGCTCATCGAGCACCTGCTCGACATCGGCGAGAAGGCCGCCGTCGCCCAGCTGGAGGCGGGCGAGGGCAACGCCTACTACCAGGCGGCCAGGGCCAAGTTCGACTCCGACCCGGAGTTCAACCAGCGCGCCCGCTCCCGGGTCGTCACCCTCCAGGCCGAAGAGCCGGAGACCATGCGGCTGTGGCACATCTTCATGAACGCCACCGTCCGCTACTTCAACAAGGTCTACACCCAGCTCGGCGTCACGCTGACCGACGACGACATCGCCGGCGAGAGCATGTACAACCCCGTGCTCGCCCAGGTCTGCGACGAGCTCCAGGAGCGCGGCATCGCCGTCGTCAGCGACGGCGCGCTGTGCGTCTTCCCGCCCGGCTTCACCGGGCGCGAGGGCCAGCCGCTCCCCTTCATGATCCGCAAGAGCGACGGCGGGTACGGCTACGCCACCACCGACATGGCCACGATCCGCTACCGCGTCCAGGACCTCAAGGCCGACCGGCTCCTCTACGTGATCGGCGCGACCCAGGCCCAGCACATGTCGATGCTGTTCGCCTCCGCCAAGATCGCCGGTTGGCTGCCCGACCACGTCCACGCGGAGCACGTCCAGATCGGCAGCGTGCTCGGCAGCGACGGCAAGATGTTCAAGACCCGTAGCGGCGAGTCGGTCAAACTCCTCGAACTCCTCAACGAGGCAGAGGTCCGCGCCGCCGAGGTCATCCGTGACAGCGACTACGGCGACGAGGAGCGCAGGGAGATCGCCCACGCCGTCGGCATAGGCGCGGTCAAGTACGCCGACCTGTCGGTCAGTCACGACAGCGAGTACGTCTTCGACTTCGACCGCATGCTCGCCCTGACCGGCAACACCGGCCCCTACCTGCAGTACGCCCAGGCGCGGATCCGCTCCATCTTCCGCAAGGGCGAGGTCGACCCGGCGCAGGCGACCGGCCCGATCGTCATCGGCCACCCGGCCGAACGGGCCCTGGCGCTGCGACTGCTCGGGTTCGGTGCCGCCGTCGCGGAGATGGCCGAAAGCTCCGCCCCGCACAAGCTCGCCGCCTACCTCTTCGACACCGCCAGCGCCTTCACGACGTTCTTCGAGAACTGCCCCGTCCTGAAGAGCGACGTCGACCCGGCCGTGCGCGCCTCCCGGCTCGCCCTGTGCGCCCTCACCCTGCGTGTCCTGGACACCGGTCTGGGCCTGCTCGGCGTCCCGGTACCCGACCGTATGTGAGCCGTTCCGCCGGATGATCACCTCGATTCGGCAAATCGAGGTGATCATCCGGCAAAGTTCGATTCGGCGCGCCTCCCGAGGGGGATGACCGAATCGCACTACGCTGGCGCGGTCATCGGTCACAACTTCGGAGAGTTCTCTGCCTTGAGCATGGACCTGACCGCGAACCCTCACGCCAAGACGGAGTTGCACCGCTACGCCGAGGCGCTCCTGACGAACCTGGCCGCCGACGCCACCTGTTCCACGATTCCCGCCCCCACGAGCTCGACGAACGTTCCCGACTACTGGCTGTCCCCCGCCGTCGAGGCCCTGCTGCTCCTCCTGCGGGGACAGGACGCCGTCGAACCGCTCGGCCGCGCCGCCCAACTCGACGATCGGCGCACCGCCCTGTTCCTGTGTCTCTCCCTGGCCCTGTGCGGGCAGGGCGAACGCATCCACGCCTCCTGGATGGGCACCGCCTTCGGCGAACTGTCCCTCGACCGTCCGGTGTCCCACGGCCAGCGCGCGCTCTGGCTCGCCGCCGCCCAGGGAGCGTACGGCCCGGCGGGCAAGATCTTCGTGCTCCGCAAACTCGACGCGGTCGCCGTACCCTCACGATCCGAACCCGCCAGATGGTTGAGCGCGCTGACCCCGCACGAACCGTCGATGGTCGTGCCGCCCTCGCTGGTCGACTTCCCCGAACTGGCCGAGTTCCCCGAGTTGGCGCAGCCGGTCCAGGCCTCCGCCCAGCTCACCCGCCTGCTCGGCCGCTGCACCGAGATCACCACGACCAGGGCCGCCGGCACGGGCCGTACGTCACGCGCCCTGTGGTCGGCGGAGGAGACCCTGATCGTACTGCGCGGCCTGGTGCGGCCGGAGCGCGTCGTGAAGGGGCCGCAGCGGCCGGAGAAGCCGCTCACCGAGCACCTGCTGGACGACCTGCGGCCCTCCTCCGACCCGGCCCTCGCGGCCATCGCGCTGCACGTCGCCGCGCCGATCGTACGGACCGCCGCGGAGAGCCTGACCAGGGCCACGCAGGTGGCGCCGCCCGAGTCGGTCTCCATCCCGCTCCTCGGTCACCGGGTGATCCTGCGGCCCTCGGGTCCCGACCCCGAATCCCTGGCCGCCGCCGAACGGCACATCGCCGTGGAAGGCGTGCAGACCCTGGGCAAGCCCTGGCTCGCCTACTCCCTGCTGGCCCTGGCGGTGACCGCCCTGGTCGTCGCGGCCGTCACCCCGGCCACGCTGCCCCCCGCCGTGCTGGCGCTACTGCTGGCCGCGGGAGGGGCGCACCAGCTCTGGTCGCGCCGCCGACGTGAGCGGGCGGACGCCGAATATGTCACGAAGCAGCTCTCCGAGCTGCGGGAACTGGCCGACGGCGCGGTGTGGGCCCTGCACGAGTACGCCCGTGAGGCCGACAAACGCGCCCAGGGAGCCACCTCCGACCTGGCGGAACTCACCCGCCTGCTGCGCAGGGGCCCCCGGGCCGCCTAGCCGTACGGCCTCACACGACCCGGGGCACCGCTGTGACTTCGGGGATCAGGCGGTGGTGATCTCCACATCCGCGGGGGCCAGCAGGAAGACTTTCTCCGCGATGCGCTCGATGTGCCCCTCGCAGCCGTAGGCCAGCCCCGCCGCGAAGTCCACCATTCTTGTGGCTTCCGCGGTGCTCATGCAATTGACATCCATGATGACGGTCTGGCCTTCACGGAAGTGCTTGCCGATGATCGGAGCGTCGTTGTACTTACGCGGAGTGAGCATGACGATGCGGGAGGGCTCGACGACGGCGCGCCAGCGCTTGGCCGCACGCTCCGAGGCCGGCTGCCAGTCCTCGCCCTCGACCTCGTCCTCGTAGTCGTAGGCCTCGTCGTAGTCCTCAGCTCCACCCAGCCCCAGGTAGCTCGCCACCTTACGCACTGCCCCCATCGGCTTGTCCTTTCCTACAGGACCGCGCCGTACTCGGCCTGTCCCTACAACCTTGGACGTTAACCGACGAAGTAAGGTTCGCCGCGCGACACGCCCAGCGCATATTCCCACTTTGTACGGCTAGCGCACCGGTCCTGTCTGGCCTCTCTACCCGCTTTGGGCTGCTTATCTCCCACATGGCTAGAGTTACGCCATGCATATATACACAGTTGATTCGTTTACTGATCAATTTTTCAAGGGCAACCCGGCGGGGGTCTGTATACTCGATAACCCCACGCCGGACGGCTGGATGCAGGACCTCGCCGCGGAGATGCGGCACTCCGAGACCGCGTTCCTGCTCGGCGGACAGCCCGGCGAGCCGTACTCCCTGCGTTGGTTCACGCCGAAGACCGAGGTTGATCTTTGCGGTCACGCGACGCTGGCCGCGGCGCATGTGCTCTACTCCACCGGGCCCGCGCCGGACACCCTCAGGTTCAGCACCAGGAGCGGAATCCTGTCCACGACCAGGGAGAACAACGGCCTGATCAGCATGGACTTCCCCGGTAAGACCCTTGAGGAGGTCGCCCCTCCCGAAGGGCTACTGGCGGCACTCGGGGTCGAGCCCCGGTGGGTCGGTAAGAACGTCTGGGACTATCTGGTCGAGGTCGAGTCCGAGGAGGCGGTACGGGCCGCCTCTCCCGACCTCCGCGCGCTGGAGGCCGTGGACGCGAGAGGGATCATCGTCACGGCCCAAGCATCGCAGCCTGGCGTGGACTACGTCTCCCGGTTTTTCGCCCCCCGGGTCGGCATCCCGGAGGACCCGGTGACCGGTTCGGCCCACTGTGCCCTGGCACCTTGGTGGTCGAGCCGGCTCGGCTCGGACACGTTGCTCGGCGCCCAGCTGTCCGAGCGTGGCGGCCTGGTTCGCACGACCGTACGGGGAGACCGGGTGGAGCTGGCCGGCCGAGCGGTAACCGTCCTGTCCGGCGAACTCCACGCCCTCCCACCCCGCTCCTGAAACAAAAAGGGGCAGCTACCGCCGCCCCTCAAACACCCACACGCACCCCAAAGCCAGACATACACAAAAAAGGAGGACAGCTCCCGCCACCCCCCACGCCCCGCCTGGAACACCACCACACCACACCAAAAACCCCAGGGAACCCAGAACCAACCCCGCGGGGAACCCACACAAAAAAGGGGCGGCCTTCGCCACCCCACACCCAGGGAACAACCCCAACAGCCAAACACAAACAAAAAACGGGGGGCAGCCCACAACCACCCCACCTACGCACACACCCCTGAAAAACAAAAAAAGGGGGGCCACCCCAAAGGATGACCCCCCACAAAAAATTGTCCGGCGGCGACCTACTCTCCCACACCGTCCCCGGTGCAGTACCATCGGCGCTGAAGAGCTTAACTTCCGGGTTCGGAATGTAACCGGGTGTTTCCCCTTCGCCATAACCGCCGTAACACTATGAAACACACAAACAACCACCGCACCAACACGGGTGTTTGCTGTCTCAGAATTGCCTAGTGGACGCGAGCAAAACCCCACCACACCACAACCATGGTCTGCGATGGACAAAAACAACCTTGAGGTCAAGTCCTCGGCCTATTAGTACCGGTCAGCTC
>NZ_JBHSBC010000049.1:0-125725 GCF_042650425.1 Streptosporangium jomthongense
CCGGAGTGCTCCTGGGCGCCGCCTGCGCGGTGAAGTGGTCGGGCATCTTCTACCTGGTCGCGTTCGTCGTCATGTCGCTGATCTGGGACGCCGGGGCCCGCAGGGCGGTCGGCCTGGGCAGGCCGTACAGCGGGGCGCTGGGCAAGGACCTGCCGACGCTGCTCGGGGCGATGGGCCTGCTGCCCGCGCTGACCTATCTCGTCTCCTGGACCGGGTGGTTCGTCTCGCCGCTCGGCTGGGGCCGCAACTGGGCGCAGGCCACCTCACAGGGACCGGTCTTCTTCGTCTTCGACTCGCTGCGCTCCTGGCTGAGCTACCACTTCCAGGTGCTGGGTTACCACACCGGCCTTTCGGCCTCCCACCCCTACCAGTCGGAGCCGTGGAGCTGGCCGTTGATGCTTCGCCCCGTGGCGTTCTTCTACGAGGGCTCGGACAACGTCTGCGGGGTCAAGACCTGTGCCTCGGCCATCCTCGGCGTCGGCACCCCGGTCATCTGGTACGGCGGGCTCGCCGCCCTGGTCGCCATGATCGTCTGGTACGTGTCGTCCCGGGACTGGCGGGCCGGGGCCGCCCTGCTCGGCTACGCCGCGGGCTGGCTGCCCTGGTTCTACTGGGCGCTGGCCGACCACCGCACCATGTTCAACTTCTACACGATCCCCATGGTGCCGTTCATGATCCTGGCCATCACCCTGGTCGCCGGGCTGATCATCGGCCCCGCGGACGCCACACCGAACCGCAGGGCCGTGGGAGCGGGCGTGGTCGGCCTCTTCGCCCTCCTCGCGATCATCAACTTCTGGTGGCTCTATCCGGTGCTGACCGCCGACGTCATTCCGCACGAGGAGTGGTGGCGCCGGATGCTCTTGCGGAGTTGGGTCTGAACCCGTGCCGCAGCGCGATCGCCGCCGCCAGGCACGCCAGCGGTACGGCGGGCAGCACGTAGCGGTAGTCGAACTCGGCAGTCGCGGCGGGCGCCAGGATGAGCCCGAAGGCGCCCAGCCACGGCAGCAGGACCGGACCGCCCAGGGTGCGCCAGCGCGCCACGACCCCGGCGAGGCCGATCAGCAGCAGCACGCCGACCACGATGCCGGGCAGCCTGACCGTCTGCTGGTAGCCCTGCATGAACCTCGCCCACGGGTCGTGGACCTCGGTGCCGATCACACTGGGCTTGCCGCGGATCTGGGCGGTCGGCAGGCTCGGGTCGTAGGTCTGGGCGTCACGGTCGCTGGTGCCCCTGTACGACGGCCAGGTGGGCAGCACCTTGCCCTCCGGCAGGAACTCGTACTGCCGGTAGGTGTTGGCGTCGGGGAACTGCGGCCGGTCCCAGCGGAAGGCGCGGAAGAAGTCTCCGGCCATGACGCCGAGATAGTCGAGCGGCTGGGCCAGGATCGCCCGCCTGGCGAACGCCCCCGCGGCCCGGTTGATGTCGGGGGTGAAGGTGGTGTTGGGCCCGAAGGCGTGGAACCGCTGCCCGGGCTGCGCCCACCACAGGTACTTCTGCCCGGAGAAGTGACGCTCGCTCGGCGGGGCGCTGATGCACAGCAGCGCCAGTTCGAGCTCCTTGCGCGGATCGACCCTCATCGTCCTGCAGTCGGCGAACAGCGCGGTCCGCATGTACAGGATCGCGCCGTCGCTGCTGGTCATCGCGAAGTTGCCGTACGTCGCGGCGAACCAGGCCATGTAACCGGCCACCGGAACGCCACAGGCCGTGACCATGGCCACGATCGGCTTCCAGCCGGTCCGCTTGACGAGCATGTAGACCGCGACCAGGGCCAGGATCGGCAGGCCGATCGACCTGGTCAGCGCGGTCAGCGCGAGCAGCAGGCCGACCACGGCCCCGACCTGCCAGGACATCTTCCTGTGCCAGAGCACCAACGTCACGACGCCCACGACCAGCAGCATGAACATGGCGTCCGACATGATCAGGTGTTCGAGCTGGATCTGGTAGGCGTCGAACAACACCGGCAGCGTGGCCAGCGTCGCCCCCCACCCCGGCAGCCCGAACCTCCTGCGCAGCAGGACGTAGATCAGCAGCGCCACACCCAGGCCCATCAGGTGCTGGGTGAGGACCACCAGGGAGAAGCTGTGGAAGGGCCGCAGCAGGAGCAGCCAGAAGGAATAACCGTTCGGTCGCAGGGCACTGGGTCTGCCAGGATTGACCGCCCCCGAGACGTACTCGAAGGAGTCGTTGAACCACAGCGCCGGACCGTATCCCAGCATCGTGACCACACGCAGCGCGAACGCCAGCGCCACGGCCACGGCGAACAGCCGGTGGCGGCCGAGGAGGGCCAGCGCGCGCGAGAGCACACCCGCCGCGGGTGAGTCGAGGCGCGGCGCCTCGGTGACGGTCACCATGCATTACAGGATGCCAGCCGTTTGGTGGAGTTGACCCGCACAGTAGACGTTAGAGGGCATCATGATGAGGTTGGGCTGTGCCGTAACTGAGAGGTTGAGACGTGGAACTGACCGTGGTCATGCCTTGCTTGAACGAGGCGGAGACCGTGGAGACCTGCGTACGCAAGGCACTGGCCTGCATGCGGGAGCACGGGATAGACGGAGAGGTGCTGATCGCCGACAACGGCAGCACGGACGGCTCCCAGCAGCTCGCCCGTGACGCGGGCGCCCGCGTCGTGCACGTCGACGCCAAGGGGTACGGCAACGCCCTCATGGGGGGCATCAGGGCCGCCCGCGGCAAGTACGTCATCATGGGCGACGCCGACGACTCCTACGACTTCACCGCGCTGCTGCCGTTCGTCGAGCAGCTGCGCGACGGGGCCGACCTGGTGATGGGCAACCGCTTCAAGGGCGGAATCGCCCCCGGCGCCATGCCCCCGCTGCACCGCTACCTCGGCAACCCGGTGCTGTCCTTCATCGGCAGGCTGTTCTTCCCCAGCGCCATCGGTGACTTCCACTGCGGCCTGCGCGGCTTCCGGCGCGACTCGATCCTCAGGCTCGGCCTGCAGACCGGCGGCATGGAGTTCGCCAGCGAGATGGTCGTGCGCTCGACCCTGTCCGGTCTCGACGTGCGCGAGGTGCCGACCACCCTGTCGCCCGACGGCCGTTCCCGCCCGCCGCACCTGCGCTCCTGGCGCGACGGCTGGCGCCACCTGCGCTTCCTGATGCTGTACAGCCCGCGCTGGCTGTTCTTCATCCCCGGCCTGATCCTGATGACCCTGGGCCTGGTCGCGGGCGCCGCCCTGAGCTTCGGGCCGATCTACATCGGCAAGCTCGGCTTCGACGTCGACACCCTGGTCGGCGCATCGGCCGCCGTGGTGATCGGCTTCCAGGCGGTCCTGTTCGCCCTGTTCACCAAGGTCTACGCGGCCGAGGAGGGCTTCCTGCCCGAAGACAGGCGCGTGCGCAAGCTCGTCGACATCGTGACCCTGGAGAAGGGCCTGATCGCCGGAGGCCTGCTGGCCCTGGCCGGACTCTTCGGCCTGGGCGCCTCGCTGGTCCACTGGCAGACGCGCAGCTTCGGCCCGCTGATCCCGTCGGAGTCACTGCGCCTGGTCGTCCCCTCGGCGACCGCGCTGATCATGAGCTTCCAGACCATCTTCGCCGCCCTGTTCATCAGCATCCTGGGCATCCGCCGCTCCAAGGAGACGCCGATCGACGTGGCCGCCTCCGCGGCCGAGGAGGCCGCCCAAGCCGTCAGCCTGGACGGCGAGGAGCAGACGGTCCCCCGAGAGAGCACCAAGGCCTGAGCCCCTCCCGGGAGAGCGGCACGGCCCGATCCCCGGGAGCGCACCAAGGCCTGAGTCGGCGTCCCTTAGGCTTGGCTACATGTCCCAGCACATCCTGACCGCGGTCGCTTGGCCGTACGCCAACGGCCCCCGCCACATCGGGCACGTCTCCGGATTCGGCGTGCCGTCCGACATCTTCAGCCGCTACCAGCGGATGGTGGGCAACAAGGTCCTCATGGTGAGCGGGACCGACGAGCACGGCACCCCGATCCAGGTCCAGGCGGACAAGGAGGGGCTGAGCGCCCGTCAGCTCGCCGACCGCTACAACCGGGTCATCGCCGAAGACCTCCAGGCGCTCGGCCTGTCCTACGACCTGTTCACCCGGACCACGACGGACAACCACTACGCCGTGGTCCAGGAGGTCTTCAAGGGGCTGCACGCCAACGGCTACGTCTTCCCCAAGACGACGATGGGCGCCATCTCCCCGTCGACCGGGCGCACCCTGCCCGACCGCTACATCGAGGGCACCTGCCCCATCTGCGGCTACGACGGCGCGCGTGGCGACCAGTGCGACAACTGCGGCAACCAGCTCGACCCGATCCAGCTGGTCAACCCGGTCAGCAGGATCAACGGCGAGAAGCCGGTCTTCGTCGAGACCGAGCACTTCATGCTCGACCTGCCCGCCTTCGCCGAGGTGCTCGCCACCTGGCTGCAGTCCAAGCAGGGCGACTGGCGGCCAAACGTGCTGAAGTTCGCCCTCAACCTGCTGGGCGACCTGCAGCCCCGGGCGATCACCCGTGACCTCGACTGGGGCGTGCCGATCCCGCTCGACGGCTGGAGCGACCAGGCGAACAAGCGGCTCTACGTCTGGTTCGACGCCGTCATCGGCTACCTCAGCGCCTCCATCGAGTGGGCCCGCCGCTCCGGCGACCCCGAGGCCTGGCGGCAGTGGTGGCAGAACCCCGACGCCCGTGGTTACTACTTCATGGGCAAGGACAACATCGTCTTCCACGCCGAGATCTGGCCGGCGCTGCTGCTCGGCTACAACGGCCAGGGCGCCAGGAACGGCACGCCGGGGGCGCTCGGCGCGCTGGACCTGCCCTCGGAGGTCGTCTCCAGCGAGTTCCTGACCATGGAGGGGCGCAAGTTCTCCTCCTCCCGTCAGGTCGTCATCTACGTCCGTGACTTCCTGGCCCGCTACGACGCCGACGCGCTGCGCTACTACATCGCGGTCGCCGGTCCGGAGAACCAGGACACCGACTTCACCTGGTCGGAGTTCCTCAACCGCAACAACGGCGAACTGGTCGCGGCCTGGGGCAACCTGGTCAACCGGTCGATCTCGATGGCCGCCAAGAACTTCGGCGCCATCCCTGAGGCGGGCGACCTCACCGACGCCGACCGCGCCATGCTCGAACGCAGCCGGGCCGCCTTCCCCAGGGTCGGTGCCGAGCTCGGGCGCTCCCGCTTCAAGAACGCCACGAACGAGGCGTTCGACGTCATCCGTGAGGCCAACAAGTACCTCGCGGACCAGGAGCCGTGGAAGATCAAGGACGACCCCGAGCGGGTCAAGTCGATCCTGCACGTGGCCCTGCAGGTCGTCGACGACGCCAAGACGCTGCTGACCCCGATCCTGCCCTCCTCCTCCAACAAGATCCACGAGATGCTCGGCGGGACCGGCGTCTGGTCGGGGATGCCGGAGATCAGGGAGGTCGAGGAGAACGGCAGGCCGTACCCCATCATCACCGGCGACTACGACGGCCAGGCGCGCTGGGAGCACACCCCGATCCGGCCCGGGGTCCCGCTCGCGCCGCCGACCAGGCTCTTCACCAAGCTCGACCCGAAGATCGTCGATGAGGAGCTCGCCCGGTTGGGGTGACGTGACAGGCTCGATAGGTTGGGGCGGGTGAGCACGACGAAGCTTCCCGCCCCTCCCGAGCCCCTGGCCGCGGAGGTGTTCGACAGCCACTGCCACCTCGACATCATGGTGGGCAACCGTCAGGCGTCCTCGGGTGACCCCGTCGCCCAGGCGGCGCAGGCGGCCCAGGCGAGCGTCGAGAGCATCCTCGACCAGGCCCGTTCCGTCGGGGTGACCCGGCTGGTCACGATCGGCTACGACCTGCCCTCCTCCCGGTGGAACGCGGAGGTGGCCGAACTGCACCCCGACGTCTACGCGGGGGTCGCGATCCACCCGAACGAGGCGCACGCCTCGACGCCCGAGGTGCTCGCCGAGATCGAGGCGCTGGCCCGGCTGCCGCACGTCAGGGCGGTAGGGGAGACGGGCCTCGACTACTACCGCGACTGGGCGTCGAAGGACGACCAGCACGCCAGCTTCAGGGCGCACATCGAGATCGCCAAACGGACCGGCAAGGCCCTGGTGATCCACGACCGGGAGGCCCACGACGACGTGCTGGACGTCCTGGCCGACCAGGGGGCGCCGGACGTCGTGGTCTTCCACAGCTTCTCCGGTGACGCCGAGATGGCCGCCAGGTGCGTCCAGGCGGGCTATCACATGTCCTTCTCCGGCCCGGTCACCTACAAGAACGCGGGCTATCTCCGGGAGGCCGCCGCGCTCGCGCCCGTGGAGCTGATGCTGGTGGAGACCGACGCGCCCTACCTTCCGCCGACGCCGCACCGGGGCAAGCCGAACACCCCCTATCTCATCCCCCTCACGCTGCGCTGCCTCGCCGAGGTCAAGGGGATCGACCCGGGCGAGCTGGCCACGGCCATCAGCGCCAACGGGGAGGCCGTCTTCGGCACCTGGTGAACACCGCCAGAGCACCGCCAGAGCACCGTCAGAGCACCGCCAGAGCACCGCCAGAACACAACCAGGCCACACGACGCCCCGCCACAACGGCTTTCTGCCCACAGCGCCGCTCGGCCCACGATGTCCGGGCCACGGCGGCTTCACCTCGTCTTCAGCCCACAGAGGCTCAGCCCACAGAGGCGCCGAACTCCGCAGGCTCCCCGTCGTCCTGGGCGGGGGGCAGCGGGGTTCCCACGGTGTCGTTGCGGCCGAGGACCGTCACCGCCCCAGAGCCGTCGCGGTCCGGAGCGCCGACCACGAGGCGGTTGCCGCCGAACCCGACCGCCCAGCCGAACCGGTCTCCCGCCTTCCCCCGCTCGACCACCCGGGCTGCGGACGGATCTCGCACCGGGACCACCACGACCCGGCCGCGTCCGCCGGGACCGCCGAACGGGGCGCCGACCGCCAGCCGGGCGCCGCCCTCCCCGGTGAGGGCGAGCGAGAAGCCGTACCCGTCGCCCGTGGCGCCTCGGGAACCCTGGTCGAGGGTGGCCAGCGAGGTGATCTCCTCTGTCGCCGAGGAGTGGAAGAGCCGCACCAGCCCCGAGTCGCGTACCCCACCGCCGTCGCCGAGCGGCGCCCCGACCGCGAGGTAGCCCGCCTCCCCCTCCTCCGCGTAGGCCATGGAGTAACCGAACCGGTCGCCGGCGTGGGTCTCCACGATCCGGCGCAGGTCCCACTTCCTGCTGGCGTAGGCGTCCCTCGCGCCGGACACGTCGTAGATCACGGCGATCGAGCCCGCGTCCGCGGCGCCCCCGCTCTCCTGGCGTCCCGTTCCGTCGTCGTTGTCGTACGGCGCGCCGACCGCGAGGTCGGCCGCGTCCCGTCGGCCGCCCATCCTGCCGACGGCCACCGACCAGCCGAACATGTCGCCGGGCTCACCGCTGCCCGGCACCCCCGGCGTGTCCTGGGAGATCCGCCGCCCCTCACCGAACCCGGCCCCCACGTCGAACAGATGGACCGCGCCGGAGTCCTCGACCCCGTCGGCGTCCTCGTGCGGGGCGCCGACGGCGAGCGTGCCCCGCCCCACGGCCAGCGACCAGCCGAAGTGGGCGCCCGCCTCGGGAGAGGAGGGGAGCAGGCGCACCGGAGGGCGGGAGGCCGTGCCGTACACGATGTAGACGGCACCCGCGTCCGGCCGCCCCGCCACGTCCGTGTACGGCGCGCCGACCACCAGGTCCGCGCAGCGGTCGCCGTCGAGGTCGGCCAGCCGTACCGACCAGCCGAACCCGTCGCCCGCCGCGGGCGCGGGGGCGCGCACGGCCCTTGCCTCGTCGCCCCTGCCGGACAGGACGTGTACGGCTCCCGCCCCGGTCACCCCTCCCGGGGAGGCGAACGGGTCGCCGACGGCGGTGTCCCCGCCACAGCCCGCGGGCGACGGGGATGACGACGGCGACGACGGCGACGACGGCACAGCCACGAGGGTGAACAGCAGCGCGAACGGCACGGCGGCCTGCGGTAGGAACCTCACAGCCGCACCTCGATCCGCCGTCCGCCGCCGGTCACCTGGCCGCTCAGCCGGGCCGGTCGCCGTTCGGGAGGCAGGTCGTAGACCAGGACCCGGTCCAGCCTGCCCCCGGGGGCCAGCGTGTCCGTCAGGCCCGCCACGGGCGCCTCGGGGGTGTGGGGCGTCCCCGCGTCGTCGAGCAGGGTGAACGGGTCACGACTGAGGGGGACGCGTTCGCCACCCGGGTTGAGCAGGGTGAGCGTGACCACGCACAACCTGCCGCGCGCCGTCGTGCCCTCGTAGGAGGTCAGGCCGCAGCGTGGAGCCCGTGGCACGATCAGCTGCGGATCTCCGACCGGAGAGCCGATCGGGATCCGCCTGCCCACGTCGGTCGGACCGCCGCCCGAGGAGGTTCCGCCTCCTGTGCTGTCAGGGCTCCCGAGGACGTGGGCCAGCACCGCGACGGTGACCGCGAGCGCGGCGGCCACCACGAGTCCCACCATGATTGATTTCCTCCGCCGGGACCGGGCCGCGGGGGGCGCCCCGGGGGCGCCAAGGCCACCGAGGACCTGGGTGGTGTCCGGTTCCACGTTGGCCGGAGGCCGCCACGTGTCACCGAGCACGTCGACGACCGGAGCCGGCCGGCCCGCAGTCAGGGGGCCCGCAGGGGCCGGGGAGCCGCCGACCAGCGCGATCAGCAGGTCCTGCGCGGTCGGGCGCGCTCCGGGGTCCATCGCGGTCGCCCTGCGGACCAGGTCGTCGAGCGGGGCGGGAAGCGAGCCCAGGTCGGGTGGGGTGTTCAGCAGCCGCGTCGCCATGGTGATCATGTCGCCCCGGCCGTACGGGTGGCGGCCGTTGCCCGCGTAGGCGATCAGGCACCCCCAGGCGAAGACGTCGGCGGCCGGGGTGATCTCAAGCCCCTTCACCTGCTCCGGCGCCCACCACCCCGGGCTGCCGAGCACCTCGCCGGAACGGGTGAAGCCACGGGTGGAGTCCAGTGCCCTGGCGACGCCGAAGTCGATCACCCGCGGCCCGGACAGGGACAGGATCACGTTGGCGGGCTTGAGGTCGCGGTGGACCAGCCCGGCGACGTGGATCGCCGCCAGGGCGGCGGCCACCCCGAGGGCCACACCGTGCAGCTGGGCGGGGTCGAGCGCGCCGTACACGCTGATCTGGCGTGACAGGGGAGTGCCCGGGATGTACTCGGTGACCATGTACGGCCTGCCGTCGTCGGCGTTGCCGTCGCCGAGCACCTGGGCGGTGCAGAACGAGGCGACCCGCCGGGCGTTGCGCACCTCCGCGTGGAACCGTTCGGCGAAGCCGTCCTCGACGGCGACCTCGGGCTTGATCACCTTCACCGCGACCAGGCGCCCCTGCGGGTTCCGTGCCAGGTAGACGGTGCCCATGCCGCCCTCACCGAGGCGCCCGAGAAGCCGGTGCTCCCCGATCCATCCGGGGTCGCCGGGACGTAACCCCTCGACGCCGGGCCGGTTGGCATCCATCACGGGGGCAATCCTTCCATCGCCGACGAACCCCCGTACGGATCACGTTATCCGGAAGACCGGGCGTCCTCACCGGGGGATTCCATGCGCGACACTTGTCGGATGACGTGGGGAGCATGCGGTGAGTGAGGGGCGGCGATGAGCCTTCTCGGCCCGGTCGAGATACGTGAGCTGGCGGAGCGGCTCGGCGTCCGCCCGACCAAGAAGCTCGGCCAGAACTTCGTGATCGACGCCGGTACGGTGCGCAGGATCGTCCGGGTGGCCGATCTGCGCCCCGACGACGTGGTCATCGAGGTCGGGCCCGGCCTCGGGTCGCTCACCCTCGCGTTGCTCCCCGAGGTACGCGGCGTCGTGGCGGTCGAGATCGACCCGGTCCTGGCCGAACAGCTCCCGCTGACCGTCGCCGGGCACGCCCCCGAGCTCGCCGACCGCCTGACCGTGGTGCTCGCGGACGCCATGCGGGTGCTGCCCGAGGAACTGCCCGAGGACAGGCCGACCGCCCTGGTCGCCAACCTCCCCTACAACGTGTCGGTCCCGGTGGTGCTGCACCTGCTGGAGACGCTGCCGTCCCTGCGTGCCGTCCTGGTCATGGTCCAGTCCGAGGTGGCCGACCGGCTGGCCGCGGCGCCGGGTTCGAAGGTCTACGGCATCCCCTCGCTCAAGGCGGCCTGGTACGCCGACGTCCGCAGAGCCGGTCCCGTCGGCAGGACGGTCTTCTGGCCGGTGCCCAACGTGGACTCCGGGCTCGTCGCGATGACCCGCAGGCGGCCCCCGGAGACCACCGCCTCGCGCGAGGAGGTCTTCGCGGTGGTGGACGCCGCCTTCGCCCAGCGCCGCAAGACCTTGCGCGCCGCCCTCGCCTCCTGGGCCGGTACGGCCGCCGCCGCGGAGCAGGCGCTGCGCGCCGCCGGGGTCGATCCCACACTCCGTGGCGAGCAGTTGTCCATCGAGGACTTCGCACGAATCGCTGAAAAGCGCACATGAGCTGATTTGCTGGGGAGCTTTGCGAGGACGTGTGCGGGGACCCCGTTACGATCGGGGACCGTGACGAGCGATGAGAGGGACGCATGAACTCGGTGACCGTCCGGGTGCCCGCCAAGGTCAACCTGCGGCTCGCGGTCGGGCCGCTCCGCGACGACGGCTTCCACGACCTGGTGAACGTCTTCCACGCCGTGTCGATCTTCGACGAGGTGACGGCCGTCGCGGAGACCGGGATGCGGGTCCGCGTCGAGGGTGAGTCGGCGAGCGAGGTGCCACAGGACGCCGACAACCTGGCCATCCGGGCCGCCCTCGCGCTCGCCGGGCACGCCGGCAGGTCCTACGGCGTCAGTCTCGTCATCCGCAAGGCGATCCCGGTCGCGGGCGGCATGGCCGGCGGCAGCGCCGACGCGGCCGCGGCCCTGGTCGCCTGCAACGAACTGTGGGGCCTCGGCCTGCCGGTCGAGGACCTGATGGAGATCGCCGCCGACCTCGGCAGCGACGTGCCCTTCGCCCTGCTTGGCGGTACGGCCGTCGGCACCGGCAGGGGGGAGCGGCTGACCTCCCTTGAGGCGGATGGCACGTTCCACTGGGTTTTCGCCCTGGCCGACGGCGGCCTGTCCACGGCGAGGGTCTACGCCGAGTGCGACCGCCTGCGCGCCGAGAGCGGTGACCCGGTCGGCCCGCCCCGGGCGTCACAGCCCCTGCTGGCCGCGCTGCGCGCCGGAGACGCCAAGGCCCTGGGCGCCGAACTGGCCAACGACCTGCAGCCCGCCGCCGTGTCCCTGCGCCCCAGCCTGGCCAGGACCCTGGACGCGGGCCGCGAACACGGAGCCCTGGGCGCCCTGGTCTCCGGCTCGGGCCCCACCTGCGCCTTCCTGGCCGAGTCCGCCGACCACGCCGTCACCCTGGCCGTCTGCCTGCGGGCCGCCGGAGTGGCCAGGGACGTCCTGACCGCCCAGGGCCCCACTCCGGGTCCCACGGTCGTCTGAGGCCCGGGGAGCGCGTTAACCGGGAATCGCATCCCGCTGGTGCGGGCACAGGTTGACGATGGCGAGCTTCGCTATGTACGCGGACGTCTCCGGGTCGAACCCGCTGGTCCCGAGGTGCGCGGCCGCGGCGAAACCCTTTCCCTCCTCCAGCGCCGCGCACATGTTCCGGCCGAGCCATCCCAGTTTGTAGGGGTCGGCGTCCCTCAGCGCCTTCCGCTGCCTCACCGCCGCCGTGAACGCCGCTTCGAGTGCCGACGCCGACGGGTCGGGTGCCGCCGTCGGCTCCATGCTCGGCGTGCTCGGCCCGGTGTCCTCCTCGACCGGGGGCGGTGTCCTCATGGGCGTCGGCGTCGAGGCCACCGGTTCCGCCACGGGTGTCCCGCCGCCGCCGTCGGGCGGGGCTACCAGGCCGCCCAACAGCCTGAGCACGCCTATCACCGCGACGGCCGCGATGACCACGAAGACCGCGATGTTCCTGCGACTCCGCGGCGGCGGCGATTCCGGCCGCCGACCGGGTGGCGGGCCCGTGGGGGAAGGCTGCTCAGGAGGACGCATCCGCGCACCATATGCCACATATTCACCGCTTGATCAGCAAACAGCCAATGCGAACACCCAAAAATGATCATCAGAGGAGTCCCAAACCCCACCCCGCCCCACTCCCTTGTTCCCAGCCCCTCCAGGCGGCCCCGATCCCCGGCAAGACAGCGCGACAGCTCGGCCAAGGTGCCGCCCTCCCCAGTCCGACTCACAACCATCGGCGCCGGCCATGAAGGGTTCGATCTCGGCCTTACCGATGCCGTGCGTGAGGAGTGTCCGGCTTGGGCGCGTCGGTGTCTGGACTGAGGAGCGAAGGAGCGACGAGGGAAGACCCCGACCCGAAGCGCCCAAGCCCGCGACGCCGCAAAGCGGCACACCTTGTGCTTTCCCGGCCCCAAGCGTGTGGAGTTTCGGTTCGGGCGCGCCGACGCTTGGACTGAGGAGTGAGGGAGCGAAGCGGACGAACGACGAGGGAAAGCGTTGGCTCAAGGCGCCCGAACCTGCGACGCCGCCAGGCGGAGCAAAGAGACAGGGCTTGGGTGCGTCGGTGCTTGGACTGAGGAGCGAAGGAGCGCAGCGACGGAGTGACGAGGGAAAGCGCCGACTCGGGGCGCCCAAGCCCCGNNNNCCCCGCCATCAACGCAGTAACCTTATGAAACGATGAATCTGGTCAATCTTGAGTCGGTTTCCCACTCCTACGGTCCCAAGCCTCTGCTGAGGGATGTCTCCCTGGGCATCGAGGCCGGTGACCGTGTCGGGGTGGTCGGCCGCAACGGTGGTGGTAAGACCACGCTCATCTCGGTGATCGCGGGTGCCCTCACGCCGAACGCGGGACGGGTCACCCACAACCGGGGTCTGCACGTGGGGGTTCTGTCCCAGGGCGACGACCTCGACCCGGCGCTGTCGGTGCAGGAGATCGTCGTCGGCGGCAGGCCCGAGCACGAGTGGGCCGGTGACGCGGGCATCCGCGAGATCATGGCCAGTCTGCTCGGCGACATCGACCTCACCGCGCTGGCCGGGACCCTGTCGGGTGGTGAGCGGCGCCGTACGGCGTTGGCGAGGCTGCTGGTCGGCGAGCACGATCTGATCATTCTGGACGAGCCGACCAACCACCTGGACATCGAGGCCATCGACTGGCTGGCCAGGCACCTGTCCGCGCGCCGTACGGCGTTGCTGGTGGTCACCCACGACCGGTGGTTCCTGGACGCGGTCTCCACCAGGACGTGGGAGGTGGTCGACGGCACGGTCGAGCGTTACGAGGGCGGGTACGCCGCCTACGTGCTGGCCAAGGCGGAACGGGCCCGGGTGGCCGCCGCCTCGGAGGCCCGGCGGCAGAACCTGATGCGCAAGGAGATCGCCTGGCTGCGCCGGGGCCCGCCCGCGCGTACCTCGAAGCCGAAGTTCCGCATCGAGGCGGCCCAGGCGCTGATCGCGGACGAGCCGCCGCCCAGGGAGAGCGTCGAGCTGGTGAAGTTCGCCGCCGCCAGGCTGGGCCGTACGGTCTATGACCTTGAGGACGTCACGCTGCACGCGGGCGGTCCCGGGGCGGGGCCGTTGGTTCTGGAGCACGCGACCTGGCAGTTCGGCCCCGGTGACCGGGTCGGCCTGATCGGGGTCAACGGTTCGGGCAAGTCCTCGCTGCTGCGGCTGCTGGCCGACACGGTGCGACCTGATTCCGGCAAGGTCGTGCGGGGCAAGACCGTCCGGCTGGCTCATCTGTCGCAGGAGCTGGCCGAGCTGGACCCCACACGGCGGGTGCTGGAGACCGTCGAGGAGATCCGCAAGTTCATCCAGGTCGGCAAGAAGGAGTGGACCGCCTCCCAGCTGCTGGAACGCCTCGGTTTCCGGGGTGAGGCGCAGTGGAAGGTGGTCGGTGACCTGTCGGGTGGCGAGCGGCGCCGCCTGCAGTTGCTGCGGCTGCTGATGGACGACCCCAACGTGCTGCTGCTGGACGAGCCGACCAACGACCTCGACATCGAGACACTGAACGAGCTTGAGGACCTGCTCGACGGCTGGCCGGGCACGTTGATCGTGGTCAGCCACGACCGCTACTTCCTGGAGCGGGTCTCGGACAGGACGGTCGCGCTGCTGGGCGACGGCAGGCTGTCGATGCTGCCCGGCGGTGTCGACGAGTATCTCGAACGGCGTGCCTCCGGCGGGGCGCTGTCGGCCAGGGCCGCGGCTTCGACGGACGTCCGTGCCACGCCGCAGCCGACGGAGACCACCGGCCTGTCGGCGAAGGAGGAGCGGGAGCTGCGCAAGGAGCTCTCGCGTCTTGAGCGTCAGCTCGACAAGCTGGGCACCCGCGAGGAGAAGCTGCACGCCTCCATGGCGGACGCCGCCGCCGACTACGGCAGGCTGGCCTCCCTCGACGCCGAGCTCAAGGAGGTCCTCGCGGAGAAGGAGGCCGTGGAGACCGAGTGGCTGGAGCTGGCCGACCGCCTGGGCGAGTGAAAGTCAGAGGTTTGTCCCCTGACGTGAGGGCAGTGGGGTCAGTGCGCTCCGATGTCGGTCGCGTCAAAAGGGACGAGTAGCGTGCGCAGCAGGCCCGCGAGGGCCTGCTGTTCATGCTTTCCGAGGCCTGCCAGTAAGTCGCGTTCGCGGCGGAGCAGGTCGGCGAAGGCGTTGTCGACCCGGACCCGTCCGGCGTCGGTCAGGGAGACCAGCACCCCTCGCCTGTCCTCGGGGTCGGGGCGGCGCCGTACCAGACCGGCGGCGGCGAGCCTGTCGATCCGGTTCGTCATGGTTCCCGAGGTGACCAGGGTGGCCCTGAGCAGCGCGCCGGGGCTCAGCTCGTACGGCTCGCCCGCCCGGCGCAGCGCGGTGAGGACGTCGAACTCCCAGTTCTCCAGGCCGTGTTCGGCGAAGGCCGCCCGGCGGGCGCGGTCCAGGTGACGGGCCAGCCGGGAGACCCGGCTCAGCACCTGGAGAGGCTCGACGTCGAGGTCGGGGCGTTCCTGGCGCCAGGCGGTGACCAGCCGGTCCACCTCGTCGCGGGGCCGGTCGAGGTCGCGGCCGGAGCGGTGCACGGTCATGTGGTGAGTCTATCTGTCTTGACATCGAGATAAATAACCCGTTATGAGTTGTCTTGATGTCAAGAGATATATGGAACCCACGGGTCTACGGCCGGTACGCCGACGAGCGGTCGCGGCCCTTCTTCGACCTGGTCGCGAGGATAGCGGCGCGGAGCCCGCGCCGGGTGGTGGACGCGGGATGTGGCACCGGTGAGTTGACCGCCACGCTGGCCGAACGCTGGCCCGAGGCCGAGGTGCACGGGTTCGACTCCTCGCCCGCGATGCTCGCCGGGGCCCCGGCGGCGGGTGGGCTGAGTTTCTCCGTCGGGGACGTCACCCGGTGGCGTCCCCGCGAACCGGTCGACGTGATCGTGTCGAACGCCGTCCTGCAGTGGGTTCCCGGCCACCGTGACCTGCTGCCGCGCTGGGTGGAGGCGCTCGCGCCGGGGGGCTGGCTCGCCTTCCAGGTCCCCGGCAACTTCGGCGCGCCCAGCCACGCGCTGGTGCACGAGCTGTGCCGTACGACCTGGCGTGATCGGCTCGCCGACCTGGTCAGGCCGACTCCGGTCGGTGAGCCCGCCGAGTATCACGACCTGCTGGCCGGGGTGGGCTGCCGGGTCGACGCCTGGGAGACCACCTACCTGCACGTTCTCACCGGCGAGGAGACCGTGCTCGGATGGATCACCGGCAGTTTCCTGCGTCCCATGCTCGACCGGCTGTCTCCCGAGGAGGCGGACGACTTCCTGCACGACTGCTCCGACGTGCTCGCGCGGGCCTACCCCTGCGGTCCCCACGGCACCCTGTTCCCCTTCCGGCGGATTTTCGTGGTGGCCCAAAAGATGACCGAAAAATGAACAAATCCTTAACGAAAGGCGTTGTCCGGACAGGGTGGGGTCTGTACCCGATGGGTAATTGCAGGTCGATCGTCCGGAGTTGTGGACGAATGGTGGGACGTCAATAAATACTGCAGGGACTGAGAGAGATATCTGGGCACATCAGGGGACGGCCTGTGGCTATAGAAATAGAAGACAAGTTCGACGTGCCGGTGGACTACGAGCTGCCCGAACTGACCGGTCTGCCGGGCTGCTCGGGGGTCGTCGGTCCCAAGACCCACCAGCTCGTCGCGCTCTACTTCGACACCCCTGACCTGCGGCTCGCGGCCCGGGGCATCACCCTGCGGCGGCGCCGGGGCGGCACCGACCCGGGCTGGCACCTGAAGCTCCCCAAGGCGAAGGGCGTCCGGCAGGAGATCGTCCACCCGCTGACCCGCAGCGCCAAGATCGTGCCCAGGGAGCTGGCCGACCTCGTGCTCGCCTACACCAGGGGCGCGCCCCTGACCCCCGTCGCCGAGCTCGACACCCGCCGTTCGGTGACCCACCTGGTGAACGGGGCCGGGGTTCGGCTCGTCGAGATCGCCGACGACCGGGTCAAGGGCACCGTGCTGGGTGAGCAGCCGCACCTCGAACGCTGGCGTGAGGTCGAGGCCGAACTGATCGAGGGCGACGTCAAACTGCTCGCCAAGGTCGGCAAGCGGCTGACGAAGGCGGGAGCCTCGCCCGCCGACTCGTCGAGCAAGCTGGCCCGCCTGCTCAACTCCGCCGCCCCCGTCCCCACGGTACGGCTCGCCGAGACCAAGTCCGGTTCGGCGGGCGAGGTCGTCATGGGCTATCTCGGCGCCCAGGTGGCCGCTCTCCTGGCCCAGGACCCCCGGGTACGGCGCGCCGAGGAGGACGCCGTCCACCAGATGCGCGTCGCCTCCCGGAGGCTGCGCAGCGCGCTGAAGTCCTTCAAATCGGTCGTCGAGGGGACCGAGACCCTCCAGGAGGAGCTGAAGTGGCTGGCCGGGGTCCTCGGCGAGGCCCGTGACCTGGAGGTCATCAGGGAGCGTTTCGCCCGCAGCCTCGCGACCCTCGACCAGGAGCTGGTCGTGGGCCCGGTCGGGACCCGCCTCAGCTCCGACCTGCTCGACGCCGAGCACGAGGCCTACGACCGGATCAGGGAGGTGCTCGGCGGGGAGCGTTACTTCGCGCTGCTCGACGCGCTGGACGACCTGGTCGCCACGCCCACGCTCACCAAGGCCGCCAAGCGGCCCGCCGACTCCCTCGAAGCCGTCGCGGCCAAGGGCTGGAACCGGGTCACCAAGGCGTACGCGGCGGCCCAGGCCGTCGAGGGCCCGGAGCGCGAGGAGGCCATGCACGAGGTGCGCAAGACGGCCAAGCGGGCCCGCTACACCGCCGAGGTGCTCGGCCTGGGCAAGCTGGCCAAGCACGCAGAGGCCGTACAGGAGGTGCTCGGCACCCACCAAGACGGCGTCGTCGCCCAGGAACGGCTCGCGGCCGAGGCCGCCAACGCCAGGCTCGCGGGGGAGGACACCTTCACCTACGGCGTGCTGACCGGCCTTGAGCGAGCCGGAGCGGCACGGGCGTGGGAGGAGTTCCCGGCGGTCTGGGCCGAGACCTCCAAGGCCGTGGAGGAGCTTCTGTCGGCTTTCAGGTGATGTAGCGGTCCACGCCGACGACCCTGCCGCCGGCGTGGTGCAGCACCATGAAGGCGCCCTTGCGTAACTGCACGTCCCCGGGCCGGTCGGTGATCCCGGCGATCAGCTCGGGAAGCACCTTGCCGTGGCTGCACAGCACCGTCGAACGCTCCGAGTCCAGCACCTTCGACACCAGCCGCAGCGCGGCCCTCGGGTCGTGGTAGGTCTCGGACAGCAGCCGCTCCTGACGGATCTCAAGCCCGGCGCTCTCGGCGTACGGCTCAAGCGTCTGCACGCACCGGCTGCTCGTCGAGCTGATCAGTTCGACGGGACGGTAGGCCGCCAGGGCGTCGGTGAGGACCTCGGCCTGCAGCCTTCCCACCTCGTCCAGGGGACGTTCGTCGTCGTCACCCTCCCAATCCTGGCGCGAACCGGCCATGCCATGCCGTACCAAGACGAGGGGGGTGGTCGCGAGCGGGACCGCGGTGAGGGCGCGCAGCAGGCCCGCGTCCCACTCGTAGGTCAGCCGCCGCCTGGCCTCCTTCAGCGAGAGCCAGACGACCTCGTCGACCTCCTCGACGTCGGTGTACGGCTCGCTGGTGGCGGCCCTGGCCACCCAGTAGTCGACGCGCTTGAGCCGCTTGCCCTTCAGGTAGTGGATCGGCGGCAACGCCCGGCCGAGCAGCGCGGTGATCCCGGTCTCCTCGGCCACCTCGCGCAGGGCTCCGGCGATGACGTGCTCACCCGGCTTCAACTTGCCCTTGGGGAAGGTCCAGTCGTCGTACTTGGGACGGTGGACGAGTGCGACCTCGGGGGCCGTCTCCTGCCCTCGCCACACCACCGCCCCCGCGGCGCGGATCATGTCGGTCGGGTGGACGTCCAGTTCAGTCATCTATCGTCCTCCACCGCCGGGTGCTGATCAGATGGTTCTGCAGGTCGTCACCGGGGTGCTGGGCCCAGCTGCCGTCCGCGTTGAGCCACCAGGTCGAGGTCTCCTCCGACATGGCCCGGTCGAGCAGCGAGCTGAGGTACATCCGCTGCTGCTGGCTGGTGACCTTGACCAGCGCCTCGACGCGGCGCTCCAGGTTGCGTCGCATGAGGTCGGCGCTGCCGATCCAGATCTCCGGCCTGCGCCCGTGGCCGAACTCGTAGATCCTGGAGTGTTCGAGGAAGCGGCCGAGCACGCTCCTGACCCGGATGTTCTCGGAGAGCCCGGGAACGCCGGGACGCAACGTGCACACCCCGCGCACCCACAGGTCGACCGGGACACCCGCCTGAGAGGCGCGGTAGAGGGCGTCGATGACCAGCTCGTCGACCAGGGAGTTGGTCTTCATCCTGATGCTGGCCGGGCGGCCCGCCTCCTGGTGGGAGATCTCCCGCTCGATCCTGGCGACCAGACCGCCGCGCAGCGAGTGCGGGGCGACCAGCAGCCGCCGGTAGGCCGAGTGGTTGGAGTAGCCGGTCAGGTGGATGAACAGGTCGGTGACGTCCTCGCCGACCAGCGGGTCCGCGGTCAGCAGACCCAGGTCCTCGTACTGCCTGGCGGTCTTGGGGTTGTAGTTGCCCGTGCCGATGTGGCAGTAGCTGCGCAGCTCGCCGGAGGGCTCCTGCCGTACGACGAGGGCGAGCTTGCAGTGGGTCTTCAGGCCGACGACCCCGTAGACCACGTGGCATCCGGCCCGTTCCAGTTTGCGCGCCCAGGTGATGTTGGCGTGCTCGTCGAACCTCGCCTTGATCTCCACGACCACGACGACCTGCTTGCCCGCCTCGGCCGCGTCGATCAGCGCGTCCACGATCGGCGAGTCACCGCTGGTCCGGTAGAGCGTCTGCTTGATGGCCAACACGTTCGGGTCGGCGGCGGCCTGCTCGATGAAGCGCTGCACGCTGGTGGAGAAGGAGTCGTAGGGGTGGTGCAGCAGCACGTCCCGTTCGCGCAGGACGGCGAAGATGTCGTCCTCGACGTGGACCACCTCGGCGGGCACGAAGGGGCGGAAGCTCAGCTCGCCCCGCTCCAGGTCGGAGATCGCGTGCAGCCCGGTCAGGTCGAGCGGACCGGGCACCCGGTAGATCTCGTGCTGGGCCACCCCCAGCTCGTCGACCAGCAGGTCGAGAACCTCGGGGGTGATGGTGTCCTCGACCTCCAGGCGCACCGGAGGGCCGAAGCGGCGCTTGAGCAGCTCCCGCTCCAGGGCCTGCATGAGGTTCTCCGTGACGTCCTCGTCCACGTCCAGGTCCTCGTTGCGGGTCACCCTGAAGACGTGGTGCTCGACGACCTCCATGCCCTTGAAGAGCTGTCCCAGGTGGGCGGCGATGACGTCTTCGAGGGGGACGAAGCGGTCCTTGGAGGCCGCGACGAACCGGGGGAGCCTGCTGGGCACCTTCACCCTGGCGAACACGGTGTTGCCGGTCGCCGGGTTTCGGACGGTCACGGCAAGGTTGAGCGAGAGTCCGGAAATATAGGGAAAAGGATGGGCGGGGTCGACGGCCAGCGGGGTCAGAACCGGTCGGATCCGCTCCCGGAACAGCTTGCGCATCTCGGTGCGCTCGTCCCGGCCGAGGTCGTCCCAGCGCACGATCTCGATGCCCTCGGAGGCGAGCTGCGGGCGCAGTTGCTCGTGGAAACAGGCCGAGTGCCGCTGCGCGAGCTCGTCGGCGATCGCGGCGATCCTGGCCAGTTCCTCGCGGGGCTTGAGCCCGCTCTTGGTGCGAAGCAGCAGGCCGGTGGCCATCCGCCGCTTGAGGCCCGCGACCCGTACCCGGAAGAACTCGTCCAGGTTGCTGGCGAAGATCGCCAGGAACCGTACCCGCTCAAGCAGGGGCAGGGACGTGTCCTCGGCCAGTTCAAGAACCCGCTGGTTGAACTGCAACCAGCTCTCCTCGCGGTTGAGGAAGCGTTCCTGGGGGAGAGGAAGTCCTTCGGGGGTGGGGTGCGCGGGATCGGCGGACATATGACCAGAATGCCCGCTTTGATTGAACGGAACGTTAATTTGGGATCAACGGCTGCTGTTGGTTACTCGCTTGTTTCCAGGTTTTCCCCATCTCCGGAGGCTGTCGCCGACCCTCCCGCGGGTGTCCTCGCCCCTCTGGCACGGAGCTTCTCCTGCTCCCTCAGCTCCCGCTCGCGGAGTTTCTCCTGCTCCCTGAGCAGCCGTTCGCGCTCCTTCTGCTCGCGCTCACGGGCCTTCTCCTGCTCCTTCAGCTCCCGCTGCCTGATCTTCTCCAGGTCGCGGGCGAGCTTGTCGGCCTCGCGCCGCTCGCGCTCGCGGGCCTTCTCCTGCTCCTTCAGTTCGCGCTCGCGCGCCTTCTCCCGCTCGCGAAGCTCCTTCTCGGTCGGCGCCGGGGCCACGACGCCGTGAGCTTCGGGGCCGCGGGGTTCCAGGCCGCGGGGTTCCAGGCCGTGGGAGAAGGAGGTCAGGCGGGGGGTCGGGGACAGACCGGTGAGGCCGTTCCAGGCCAGGTTGACCAGGTGCGCGGCCACCTCCTCGCGGGCGGGCCTGCGGACGTCGAGCCACCACTGGCCGGTCAGCGCGACCATGCCGACCAGCATCTGGGCGTACATGGGCGCCAGCTTCGGGTCGTAGCCGCGCTCGGCGAACTGGTCGACCATCACGTCCTCGACCTGGCTGGCGATGTCGTTGATCAGGCTGGCGAACGTGCCCGTCCCCGAGGCCGCGTGTGAGTCGCGGACCAGGATGCGGAAGCCCTCGCTGTTCTCCTCGACGTAGGCCAGCAGCGCCAGCGCGGCCCGCTCCAGCTTGATCAGCGCGTGTGAGGCGGAGAGGGCCTCCGTCACCAGGCCGAGCAACTTCTGCATCTCCCGGTCGACCACGACCGCGTAGACTCCCTCCTTGCCGCCGAAGTGCTCGTAGACCACGGGCTTCGAGACGTTGGCGGTCGCCGCGATCTCTTCGACCGATGTGCCGTCGAACCCCTTCTCAGCGAACAGGGTCCGGCTGATCTGGATCAGCTGCTCCCGGCGTTCCTTGCCTGACATGCGTCGTCGGGGTTCGCTCACGTTTCCAATGATGGCGCTCCCAGGTTGCGAAACGGGAACCGTATTTCGCCGGACCGGGGGCCGTCGCCCCCTTCTTGAGGGGGGCGCGGGCGTGTTGTCCAAGGTGTTAGGGGGGACACCGGAGGTGCGGCGCGGTGTCATGATTCAGGCGGATATGCGCTTGGCCGCCAGTCGTTCCGGCGTCGGCCAGCGGACGTCGTGAACCCAGCCCGCCTTCTCGAACCAGCGGATGACCCCGGCGCTGAGGTCGATCTGTCCCTTGAGCGCGCCGTGCCTGGCGCACGTCGGGTCGGAGTGGTGCAGGTTGTGCCAGGACTCGCCGAACGACGGGATGGCCAGCCACCACACGTTGCGCGACTTGTCACGCGACTCGAAGACCTCCTCGCCGAAGACGTGGCAGATGGAGTTGATCGACCAGGTCACGTGGTGCAGCAGTCCGATCCTGACCAGCGTGCCCCAGAAGAAGGCGGTGAGCATGCCCCACCACGACCAGGTCAGCAGGCCGCCGAGCAGCGGGGGGAGCACCATCGAGGAGATCGCCATCACCGGGAAGAACTTGTGCAGCTTGACGATGTCGGGGTCCTTGAGCAGGTCGGGGGCGTACTTCTCCCGGTTGACCCGGTCGGTCTCGAACAGCCAGCCCGCGTGCGCCCAGAGCAGTCCCTTGGTCAGCGACAGGAAGCCGCTGCCGAACCGCCACGGCGAGTGCGGGTCGCCCTCCTTGTCGGAGAACTTGTGGTGCTTGCGGTGGGTGGCCACCCAGTCGAGCACCGACATCTCCAGCGAGAGGCTGCCCGCGATGCCCAGCGCGATCTTCATCGGGCGCTTGGCCTTGAAGGAACCGTGAGTGAAGTAGCGGTGCAGGCCAACGGTCACACCCAGCCCGGAAACCGCGTAGAACACGAAGAAGATCGCGACGTCGGTCCAGCCGAGCCCCCATCCCCACGCGAAGGGAACGGCGGCGAGCAAGGCGAGCAGAGGCGCGGCCACGACCACGCCGAACGTGACGAGTTCGATCGTGGTCTTCGGCTCTGGGTCCGCCTCCGGCTTCGGGCCGGGCGCGGGGCGTTCTTCGATGACGGTCATGCACTACCTCACGGAAGCTGGGAGGAGGTGGGCGTTTGTCGGGCTACGCAACCGTAACCTACGCCATCGTAAGTTAGGAATCCCTAAGTGCTTAATGTGGGGAAGGTGACTCTTGGGGGAACGTCGTCTAGGGGTTTAACGACTTGCGCGCCACCCGGCCGTCTGCTAGACGGCACTTGGCCTGCGCCTGTCCGGTGCCGTTCCGGCGACCGGCACGCCCTGTATCAGATGAGGTCTCCAAACGAGGCGCGTTTGATAGCAAGGGGTCGGTATCGTAGGGGAGTCGGGCGATCGGATGTGATCCGAGTCGCCAGGCTGATCCGGCATTGGGTAATTGGCAGCCCGCAAGGTTTTGGTCCTTGTTGTCCAGGTTCGAGTCCTGGTGCCGGAGCTGTCCGTTCTGCCTAGTTTGGCAACCCGGCTGGTCGGCTGGGTGGGTTGGTGGACGGGAAGGTATCCTCGCGTTGTCGAGTGGGTGACGGGACGGTTCCCAGGCGGTAATCGCATCTCATCCCGCTTTGTCATGTCTCAGCTGCGACGCCGAGGGAGCCTCGTCCGTGAGTGTGCCGCGCCCGGCCGCCGTCATCGTCCTCGCCGCAGGCGAGGGCACCCGGATGAAATCGAAAACACCCAAGATCCTGCACGAGCTGTGCGGCCGCACCCTGGTCGACCACATGCTCGCAGCCGCCCGAGGCCTCGAACCCGGGCGGCTCATTGTTGTCATCGGTCATGAGAGAGACCGGGTCCGGGAACACCTGTCGAGAACCGGTCCCGACGCGCTGCCCGTGATCCAGGAGGACCAGCGGGGAACCGGCCACGCGGTCAGAGTCGTGCTCGAAACGGTCGGTGCGATCGAGGGAACCGTCCTGGTGACCTACGGCGACACCCCGCTGCTGCGCACCGAGACCCTCGCCGCCCTGCTGGAGCGGCACGAGGCCGACGGCAACGCCGTCACCGTCCTGACCGCCGAGGTCCCCGACCCGTACGGCTACGGCCGCATCGTGCGAGACACCACGGGGGCGGTCCTGCAGATCGTCGAGGAGAAGGACGCGACCGCGGAGCAGCGGGCGATCAGGGAGATGAACTCCGGCGTCTACGCCTTCGACGGGACCCTGCTCGCCGACGCGGTCAAGCGCGTCTCGACCACCAACGCCCAGGGCGAGGAGTACCTCACCGACGTGCTGTCCATCCTGAGGGAGGACGGCCACCGGGTCGGCGCGCACGTGGCCGCCGACCACGTCGAGGTCGAGGGCGTCAACGACCGGGTGCAGCTCGCCTTCGCCCGCAAGGTGCTCAACACCCGGCTGCTCGAAGCCCACATGCGCGCCGGGGTCACCGTGATCGACCCCGCCAGCACCTGGGTCGACGTCGAGGTGACCATGGAGCCCGACGTGGTCCTCCACCCCGGAACCCAGCTGCACGGCCGTACGGCGATCGCGGAGGGCGCGGAGGTCGGCCCGGCCACGACGCTGACCGACACGCTCGTCGGTGAGCGAGCGGTCGTGCGCAACGCGGTCTGCGTCGAGGCGGAGATCGGCCCCGAGGCCCTCGTCGGCCCCTACGCCTACCTGCGCCCCGGCACCGTGCTCGCCAGAAAGGCCAAGGCGGGCACCTACGTCGAGATGAAGAACGCGAAGGTGGGCGAGGGCGCGAAGGTGCCGCACCTGACCTACGCGGGAGACGCGGTCATCGGGGCGGGGGCCAACATCGGTGCCTCGACGATCTTCGTCAACTACGACGGGGTCGACAAGCACCAGACGACGGTCGGCGAGCACGCCTTCGTCGGGTGCGACACCATGCTCGTCGCGCCGGTGAACATCGGCGACGGCGCCTACACTGCCGCGGGCTCGGTCATCGCCGGCGACGTCCCTCCCGGGGCGATAGGGGTGGCCCGCGGGCGGCAGCGCAACATTGAAGGGTGGGTCGCGCGCAGGCGCGCGGGCACCAGGTCGGCGGAGGCGGCACTGCGGGCAGCCGAGGCCGAAAACCAGCAGGGGAGCAAGACGTGAGCGAGCGAAGCAAGCGGGCCATCAGGCGCGGCGGCGTCGCTAATGCAACGGCGGGCCGTCACGGCGGGAGGACGGCATGACCAGCGGTACGAGCAGCGGTATGAAGCAGACCGGCCAGAAGAACCTGATGTTCTTCTCCGGACGCGCCTACCCGGAACTGGCCGAGGAGGTGGCCAGCCACCTCGGTGTCAGGACGACGCCGACGGCCCTGCGGGACTTCGCCAACGGGGAGATCTACGCCCGGTACCTCGAGTCGGTCCGGGGATGCGACGCCTTCGTGATGCAGAGTCACACCGGGCCCATCAACAAGTGGATCATGGAGCAGCTGATCATGGTGGACGCGCTCAAGCGCGCCTCCGCCAAGCGGATCACCGTGATCATGCCGTTCTTCGGTTACGCCCGGCAGGACAAGAAGGGCAGGGGCCGCGAGCCCATCACCGCCCGCCTGATGGCCGACATGTTCAAGACGGCCGGGGCCGACCGGCTGATGTCGATCGACCTGCACACCTCCCAGATCCAGGGGTTCTTCGACGGCCCGGTCGACCACCTGTTCGCCATGCCCGTGCTGGTCAACTACCTCAGGGACAAGCTCGACCTGGAGACGACGACCATCGTCTCGCCCGACACGGGCCGGGTGCGCCTGTCCGAACGGTGGGCCGACACGCTCGGCACCCCCCTGGCCTTCATCCACAAGCGCCGCGACCTCGACGTGGCCAACCAGGTGACGGTCAACGAGGTCGTCGGCAAGGTGAGGGGCCGTACCTGTGTGCTGATCGACGACATGATCGACACCGCAGGGACGATCTGCAAGGCGGCCGACGCGCTCTACGAGCAGGGCGCGACCAACGTGCTCGTCGCCGCCACCCACGCGGTCTTCTCCGACCCGGCGGTCGACCGGCTGAAGAACTCCAGGGTCTCCGAGGTGATCGTCACCAACACGCTCCCGCTCGCCGAGGACAAGCGCTTCGACAAGCTCACCGTGCTGTCGATCGCCCCGCTGATCGCCCGCGCGATCACCGAGGTGTTCAGCGACGGCTCGGTGACCAGCCTCTTCGAGGGCGACAGCTGACCCTCCCCTGAGGTACGGCCCGGCGTCCCGGGCCGTACCTCCCCGCGGAACCCACTAAGCTGATGGGGTTCGCCGCGAGGATGCCGCAGATGTCCGAGACCGCACGACGGGCGAAGACATCGGCTCGAAAGGCATCCGAGCCGCCGGGCGCCGGCCCGGCAAAGAGACGCAGCGCTCGTAACGCCTTCCGCTAGGGCGGGTGAGGGAGAGCGCGTCCTTTTCCACCGACGAAGATCCCTAGGAGATCCACCGTGTCCGAGGTAGTCATCACCGCCGAGTCCCGCAACGACTTCGGCAAGGGCGCCGCCCGCAAGATCCGTCGCGAGCACAAGGTGCCCGTCGTCCTCTACGGTCACGGTACCGAGCCCCAGCACCTGTCCCTGCCGGGCCACGAGCTGCTGCTCGCGCTGCGCACCCCGAACGTCCTGATCCGCCTCCAGGGTGCGGTCTCCGAGCTGGCGCTGCCCAAGGGCGTCCAGCGTGACCCGCTCAAGGGCTTCCTTGAGCACGTGGACCTCCTGCTGGTCAAGCGCGGCGAGAAGGTCACCGTCGAAATCCCGGTCACCACGACCGGTGAGGTCGCCGACGGCATCCTCGACCAGCAGCTCGTCTCCGTCTCCGTCGAGGCCGAGGCCACGCACATCCCGACGGGTGTCGAGGTCGACGTCGAGGGCCTGGAGATCGGCGCCCAGGTCACCGCGGGCGACCTGAAGCTGCCCAAGGGCACGACGCTGGTCGCCGACCCCGAGACGCTGGTCCTGCACGTCACCGCCGCCCCGACCGCCGAGCCGGAGCCCGAGGCCGCCGAGGGTGAGGCCGCCGAGTCCGCCGAGGGCGAGCAGGCCGCCGAGGCCGCCGAGTAGGACACCGGGTAAGACCGGTACAACCGGGTCGCGCGCCGTACGGGCGCCGGCCCGGCCCGTTTCCCCGCTCCGCCGTACGGCGGCGGGGAAACCGAGCACGCCGGGGGTGCGCGGTCGTCGCGTCGTCCCCTGTCAGGGCAGTCCGGGACCGGGCTGCCCTGACGCGCGTGCGAGACCTGACGCGCATGCGAGAAGGGATGCCGACCGTGGACCGCTGGCTGGTCGTTGGTCTGGGGAACCCCGGTCCCGAGTACGCGGGGAACCGGCACAACGCGGGCTTCATGGTGCTCGACGAGCTCGCCGCGCGGGCCGGGGGGCGCTTCAAGGCCCACAGGTCACGGGCCGAGGTGCTTGAGGGGCGGGTCGCCGGCCTTTCCGCGGTGCTGGCCAAGCCGTTGTCGTTCATGAACCTCTCCGGTGGCCCGGTGAAGGCCCTGGCCGACTTCTACAAGGTCGAACCGGCCCGGGTGATCGTGGTCCACGACGAGCTGGACATCCCCTACGGAGCGCTCAGGGCCAAGCTCGGCGGCGGCGACAACGGCCACAACGGGCTGAAGTCGATCACCAAGTCCCTCGCGACGCGTGACTACCTGCGGGTCCGTTTCGGGATCGGCCGCCCGCCCGGCCGGATGGACGCCGCCTCCTTCGTCCTGCGTGACTTCGTGACCGCCGAGCGCAAGGACCTGCCGTTCCTGGTGGACAAGGCGGCGGACGTGGTCGAGTCGCTGATGAAGGCGGGGCTCGAACCCACTCAGAACGCCTTCCACGCGACCGACCTGAACATCTCGGGTCCGCCCCGGTGATCGACTTCTAGCCGTTCGTACGAACGGCGCGCGTTTCGGCCTTCGAACCTCGTACCTCCCGTTCCTGACGCTAACATTCGGTCACTGTCCGTTGGTGCATGGTTACGCAGGGGGAGTGCGTGCGTGACGTAATCGTCGACCGGGCGAGGCCGAGGACCGCATGGGCGGTCCGTCCGAGTCTGCCGGACTGGGTCCGTCGTTACCGGGTGCGAGCCGCGGTGGCCGATCTCGGCTCAGCCTCCCTGGCCGGGACGCTCGCGCTGTTCGTCCGGTTCGGCGAGGTCACCCCATATGTGACCCCGTACGTGTTGCTGAGCCTCACGCTTCCGGTCGTCTGGGTCTGCGCGATCAGGATCAACCGTGCCTACGAGCCTCGCCTGATCGGGCTGGGGGCCGAGGAGTTCCAGCGGATCTTCCAGTGCGGGTTCACCCTCACCGCGGCCCTCGCCATCGGCGCATACGTGACGAAGACCGACGTGGCCAGGGGATACGTCGTGCTCGCCCTGCCGCTGGCGACGCTGCTGACCATCCTCGCCAGGTACGGCCTGCGCCGTCGTCTGCACCGCAGGCGGGCCCAGGGGGCCTGCATGCGCCGGGTCGTCGCGGTCGGTCACCGCGCCGCGGTCGCCGACCTCGTCCGCCGCTTCCGCAGGGAGCGCTACCACGGCATGGAGGTCGTCGGGGTCTGCGTGCCGTACGACGGGATGGGGGACGTGGAGGGGGTCGCCGTGCTCGGCGGCCTGTCGGACGTCCCGATCGCCGTGCCGCAGGTGTCGGCCGACACGGTCGCGGTCCTGGCCTGTCCCGAGATGGACGGGGTGGCGCTGCGGCGTCTGGCCTGGCGCCTCGAACGCACCGAGACCGACCTGGTCGTCGCCCCGGCGCTCATGGAGGTCACCGGGCCGCGGATCACCATCCGCCCCGCCGCGGGCCTGCCGCTGCTGCACGTGGAGCACCCCGAGCTCACCGGCCCGCGGCAACTGGTCAAGAACCTCTTCGACCGGGTCGGCGCCGGGGTGCTGCTCGTCGTGCTGCTGCCGCTGTTCGCCGTGCTGCCGCTGGCCGTACGGGCCTCGGGGCCGGGGCCGGTGTTCTTCCGGCAGCGGCGGGTCGGCAGGGACGGCGCCGAGTTCACGATCTACAAGTTCCGCACCATGACCACCGACGCGGAGCGGCGCCGGATCACCCTGACCGGAGACGGCCAGGGCGTGCTCTTCAAGATCCGCAACGACCCGCGCATCACCCCGGTGGGCGCCCGGCTGCGGCGTCACTCCCTGGACGAGTTGCCGCAGCTTGTCAACGTGCTGCTCGGTCAGATGTCGCTGGTCGGCCCGAGACCCCCGCTGCCCGAGGAGGTCGCCCGGTACGGCGACGACGTCCGGCGGCGGCTGCTGGTAAAGCCGGGCATGACCGGCCTGTGGCAAGTCAGTGGGCGGTCTGACCTATCTTGGGAGGAATCTGTACGGTTGGACCTACGTTATGTGGAGAACTGGTCCCTCACGCTGGACCTGCAGATCCTGTGGAAGACCTGGTCGGCTGTCGCGCGAGGGGCTGGAGCATACTGATGACGATTCGCGACGACCACGTTCTCGCCGCGGACCTGGCGACTCAGGCGGGCGAACTGCTGCTCGCCCTGCGCGACAAGAGGGGCTTCGACGACCCGGCCGCGCTGCGCGCCGAGGGCGACTCCTCCGCGCACCGCCTGCTGATGGACGCCCTGGCGACCTCACGTCCAGGTGACAGTGTGCTATCCGAGGAGGCGACTCAGGACGAGCGCCTCGACCCCCGGCGCCTGACGGCGGAGCGGGTGTGGATCGTCGATCCGCTCGACGGAACCCGCGAGTTCGCCGAGGAGGGCCGCGACGACTGGGCGGTGCACGTGGCGCTGTGGGAGAACGGCGCACTGCGCGCGGGGGCGGTGGCGCTGCCCGCCGCCGGCACGACGCTGTCCACTCTGGAACCCCCCGTCCTCCCGCAGCTCACGGCCGGCACCAGGCCGAAGATCGCGGTCAGCAGGAGCAGGCCCCCCGAGTTCGTCGTCGAACTGGCCCGCCGTACGGGGGCCGACCTGGTGCCGATCGGGTCGGCGGGCGCCAAGATCTCCGCGGTCCTCACCGGGAGGGTCGAGGCCTACGTGCACGCGGGCGGCCAGTACGAGTGGGACTCCGCGGCCCCGGTCGCCGTCGCCCTCGCCTCGGGAGCCCACGCCAGCCGGATCGACGGCTCACCCCTGACCTACAACCAGGGCGACCCGTCGCTGCCGGATATCCTTGTTTCCCTACCGGGACTGGCGCCGACCTTGCTCGCCGGAATCCGGGATCTCCACCGATAATCCCCGCTAGGAGAGTCAGATGCTTCAGTGCGACTACACCACGTCGCAGCTCGATGTCCTTGAGGCAGAGGCCATTCACATCATGCGTGAGGTGGCGGCCGAGTTCGAGCGTCCCTGTCTGCTCTTCTCCGGTGGTAAAGACTCGATCGTCATGCTCCGTCTCGCGGAGAAGGCCTTCTGGCCGGCGCCGATCCCCTTCCCGCTGATGCACGTCGACACCGGGCACAACTTCCCCGAGGTCATCGAGTTCCGCGACCGCAGGGCCGCCGAGCTGGGCGCCCGCCTGGTCGTGGCGAGCGTGCAGGACTCCATCGACGCCGGGCGCGTCACCGAGCAGACGGGCCGCAGGGCCTCCCGCAACCGGCTGCAGACCACGACCCTGCTCGACGCGATCGAGGACAACGAGTACGACGCCGTGTTCGGCGGCGCCCGCCGCGACGAGGAGAAGGCACGCGCCAAGGAGCGGGTCTTCTCCTTCCGTGACGACTTCGGTCAGTGGGACCCGAAGAACCAGCGGCCCGAGCTGTGGAACCTCTACAACGGGCGAATCCGCAAGGGCGAGCACATCCGGGTGTTCCCGCTGTCCAACTGGACCGAGCTCGACGTCTGGGACTACATCCGGCGTGAGGGCATCGAGATCCCGTCGATCTACTACGCCCACCGGCGCAAGGTGTTCGAGCGCGACGGCATGCTGCTGTCCGACACCGAGTTCATCCCCCGCGACGAGGACGAGCCGCTCGTCGAGATGACGGTCCGCTACCGCACGGTCGGCGACGTGACCTGCACCGGCGCCGTCCAGTCGACCGCCACCACGGTCGAGGAGATCATCGAGGAGATCGCGGTGACCCGGCTCACCGAGCGCGGCGCGACCCGCGCCGACGACCGGGCCTCCGAGGCGGCGATGGAGGACCGCAAGCGGGAGGGGTACTTCTAGTGCGCGAGGTCCCGCCGCACCGGCCCGCTCCCTCCCGGGAGCGGCCCCGCCCCCTCGGCCCGCGCGCCGCGCGGCCTTCCCGTGCCAGCCGTACGATCTCTGGAGAGCAGCTCTGATGGACATTCTTCGCTTTGCCACCGCGGGAAGCGTCGACGACGGGAAGTCGACCCTCATCGGCCGCCTGCTCTTCGACTCGAAGGCGATCTTCGAGGACCAGCTTGAGGCCGTCGAGCGCACCTCCCGCGACCGCGGCACCGAGTACACCGACCTGTCGCTGCTCACCGACGGCCTGCGGGCCGAGCGGGAGCAGGGCATCACGATCGACGTGGCCTACCGCTACTTCGCCACGCCCAAGCGCAAGTTCATCATCGCCGACACCCCGGGCCACATCCAGTACACCCGGAACATGGTCACCGGCGCCTCGACCGCGGACCTGGCGATCATCCTGATCGACGCGCGCAAGGGCGTGGTCGAGCAGTCGCGGCGGCACGCCTTCCTGACCACGCTGCTGCGGGTGCCCCACCTGGTGCTCGCGGTCAACAAGATGGACCTGGTCGACTACTCCCAGGAGCGGTTCGAGGAGATCCGCGAGGAGTTCACCGCCTTCGCCGCCAAGCTGAACGCCCCGGACCTGACGTTCATCCCGATCTCGGCGCTGCACGGCGACAACGTGGTCTCCCGCTCGGAGAACATGCCCTGGTACAACGGCTCCTCGCTGCTGCACCACCTTGAGCACCTGCACATCGCCTCCGACCGCAACCTGGTGGACGTGCGCTTCCCCGTGCAGTACGTGATCAGGCCGCAGCGGGCGACCGACCCGGCCTTCCACGACTACCGGGGTTACGCGGGCCAGGTCGCGGGCGGCGTCCTCAAGCCGGGCGACGAGGTCATGCACCTGCCCTCCGGGCTGACCACGCGCATCGCCTCGATCGACACCTTCGACGGCCCCGTGGACGAGGCCTTCCCGCCGATGTCGGTGACCCTCCGCCTTGAGGACGACATCGACATCTCCCGGGGCGACATGATCTGCCGCCCGAACAACCAGCCGCAGGCCGCCCAGGAGCTTGAGGCGATGGTCTGCTGGATGACCGACGCCAGCAAGCTGGGCCCGCGCGCCAAGCTGACCATCAAGCAGACCACCCGTACGGCCCGCGCGCTGGTCCGCGACCTGCACTATCGGCTCGACGTCAACACCCTGCACCGCGACGAGTCGGCCGAGGCCCTCGGCCTGAACGAGATCGGACGGGTCTCGCTGCGCGTCACCCAGCCACTGTTCGTCGACGACTACGCCAGGAACCGCCTCACCGGCGGCTTCATCCTCGTGGACGAAACGACCAACAACACCGTCGGCGCCGGGATGATCGTCGAGGCCCGATAACGCCCTGCCTCCGGTCCCCTTCACCGCCCGCCGTACGCGGGTGGGGGAGGGGACCTTCGCGTTCACGCGGCCGAGCCGTCCCAGCGGGTCCCGAAGCCGCGCCGCGTGGGGGTCGGTAGATCGTTTGACCGTTCCCCAACCCGAATGTGACTCTCCGCGCTAGTCTCGGCACGTTCCGTATCCATCCGGTGAGGATTCGTGCCCGTGTCTGACAGTCCGTCTCCCGCCAGGGTCGTCTTCCTGGGTGGTCTCGGCCGCAGCGGCACCACACTGCTCGAACGGCTGCTCGGTGAGGTCCCCGGCATCGCGCCGCTCGGCGAGGTCGCCCACCTCTGGACGCGGGGCGTGCTCGCGAACGAGGACTGCGGGTGCGCGAGGCCGTTCGGCACCTGCCCCTTCTGGCGCGAGGTCGGCGCCCGCGCCTTCGGCGGCTGGTCGGAGGACCTCGCTGAAAGGGTCGTCACACTCGGCCTGCGGGTCGACCGCACCCGGCGCATCCCCGCCCTGGCCCGGCTCCTGGCCGACGGCCGGTCGTCGCGGAGGCCCGCCGCACTGGGCGAGTACGTCGCCGCCCATCGCCGTCTCTACGACGCGGCGAGTGAGGTCGCGGGCTGCCCGGTCGTCGTCGATTCGAGCAAGCACGCCTCCCTGGCCTTCTGCCTGGCCGCCTCCGGGGTCGACGTGCACGTCGTGCACGTCGTGCGCGACCCTCGGGCGGTCGCCCACTCCTGGCACAGGCGGGTCATCCGCCCGGAGAGCGGCTCCCCGATGACCCGCTGGTCGCCCGGCCGCACCTCGGTGCACTGGCTGGCGCAGAACCTCGGCATCGAACTGCTGGCCCGTGGCGGCGTGCCGGTCACCAGGGTCCGCTACGAGGACCTCGTCCGGGCCCCGGCGGAAACGCTCGGGCACCTGGCCGCCAGGATCGGCCTGCCCGTCGGCCTTGACTTCCTGACCGGTGAGAAGGCCCTGCTCTCCAGGGCGCACACGGTCGCGGGGAACCCGATGCGCTTCGCGGTCGGCCCCATCGGGCTGGTCCCCGACGATGCCTGGCGCACCGCGGCCCCCGTCCTGCACCGGAGCCTGGTCACCGCACTGACCTGGCCACTGATGATCAAGTACGGCTATCGCGGGAGGCTTGTGTGAGTCCGTCGGTGGGAGTGGTCATCCCCACGAGAGGTCACAGGCCGGAGCACCTGCGCGCCGCGACGCGCGCCGCCCTCGGCCAGGTGTGCTCCGGATCGGTCGAGGTGGTCGTCGTCGTCGACGGCACGGACACCGCCGGGGTCACCGACCAGCTGGCCGACTTCCTCGCCCGGGGGGCGGGAACGACCTCGCGGAGTGTCCGGGTCGTGGCCAACCGGCGTCTCCCCGGTCTTCCCGGGGCGCGAAACACGGGCATCGAGGCGCTCGACACCGACCTGGTCGCCTTCTGCGACGACGACGACGAGTGGGCACCGGGCAAACTCGCCGCCCAGATGGGCGCGCTCGCGGCGCGGCCCGGCGCGGAGTTCGCCAGCTGCGCCATCGAGATCGAGTACGGCTCCCGCAGTGTCCGGCGCCTGGCGGGAACCTCCTCCATCACCCGGGCCCACCTGTTGCGCTCGCGGATGGCGATGGTGCACTCCTCGACGTTCCTGTTCCGGCGTGGAGCGTTCCTGGTCGACGAGAGCGCGCCGAACGGTCAGAACGAAGACTGGGACCTGGCGCTGCGCGCCGCCGAGCGCCGTCCCATCGTGCATGTGGACCGTCCGCTGGTGCGAGTCCGCTGGGGCGCCTCGCAGTATGCGACCAGATGGGCGGACCGCATCGCCGGGCTTGAGTGGATGCTCGCCCGGCACCCGGATCTGGCCGTGGACCCGCGCGGCGCGGCACGGGTCTACGGTCAGATCGCCTTCCACAACGCGGCCCTCGGCAGGCGCAGGGAGGCCGGACGCTGGGCGTTGCGGGCGTTCACCGTACGGCGCGGCGAGCCACGCACGCCCATCGCGCTGGCCGTCGCGGCCGGTCTGGTCTCCGCCCACACGGTGCTGGGCGCGTTGCACCACCGCGGGCACGGCATCTGATGGCGACCGGTACGGCCAGGCAGACCCCGGGCCCGGCCCACGGCAGGCGGCGCCGGGACAAGAGCCAGGACGAGGGGAGGGACGAGGAGGCCCGTAAACGCCGCAGGGTGCGGGTCGCCGGTCTCGTCCTCGACCCGATGACCGAGGGCGAGGTCGTCGAGCATGTGGTCGCCTCGCTGAAACGCGGCGAGGGCGGCCACCTGGTGACCCCCAACGTGGACATCGGCTGGGCCGTCGCCCGCGACCCCGAGGCGCGCGAGCTGGTCGAGAAGGCCGATCTGGCGGTCGCCGACGGCATGCCGCTGGTGTGGGCGGCCGACCTGCTCGGCACACCCGTCCCCGGCAGGGTCACCGGCGCCGACCTGATCTGGTCCCTTTCGGACGCGGCGGCCTTCTACGGCTACCCGGTCTACCTGCTCGGCGGCCCGCAGGGCGCGGCCGCGCAGGCGGCGTCCCGGTTGCGCGGCCGCCATCCCCGGCTGCGCGTGGTGGGGGCCGACGCCCCGCCGCACGGGTTCGAGACGACCGAGGAGGGCTACGCGGAGGTCAAGGACGCCATGCTGGCCGCCGCGCCCCGGGTGGTGTTCGTCGGCCTGGGCTTCCCCAAGCAGGACCGGCTCATCGCGAGGCTCCGCCAGGACATGCCCGCGACCTGGTTCATCGGCTGCGGCGCGGCGATCTCGTTCGCGGCGGGTACGGCCCGCAGGGCGCCTGCGTGGATGCGGCGCTCCGGGCTCGAATGGCTCTTCCGGCTGGTCAACGAGCCCGGCAGGCTGGCCCGCCGCTATCTTCTGCACGACCTGCCGTTCGCGCTCAAGCTGCTCACGGTCTGTCTGCTGCGGCGTCTGTTCTCCTGAGGGAGGCTCACCCGCCGGAGGCCAGCTCCAGGACCCGGCGGGTCTCCTCGGGGTTCAGCCGGTTCGCGGCGTGGGCCAGGGCCAGCCGGGAGTCCATGGGACGGTAGGCCGTACGGGACAGGCCGTGCCACACGAAGCCGCCCGCCGGCCCCGTGGACGCCGTGCACGCCCTGAGGACCCTTTCGCGCGCGCGGGCCGACCAGGTCAGGCCCAGCCTGCCGTACAGGGCGCGGAAGCCCTCCTCGGGGGCGGCGGCGAGGTCCTCGTAGCGGACCAGGGTGATCCCCGGGTGCCCGGCCGCCAGGGTCGTGACGACCCGTCTGGCCGCCCGCCACAGCGCGACGGCCTTGGCGATGCGGTCCTGGCAGCCGACGAACGCGCGCAGCGCCTCCAGGTGGGGGTGGTCCCTGATGAGCAGCGGCTGTTCGAGCAGTTCGTGGAAGTAGACGGTCCAGCCGAGCCGTTGCCAGCTGCCCACGAACGGCACCGCGTCACGTTGCAGCACGACCACCTGGCAGCCGAGGCGCTCTGCGAACCACCCGGCGGAGAACAACGCGAACGGGTCGTCGAGCAGCGCCCGCCGCCCGGTCAGCCGCCCCAGTGTGAAGGCCGCGCCGTACCTGGCCATCCGTGCCAGGTCGTACGGCGAGCGGTTGCGCCGCAGCTCGGCCAGGAACCGGTAGCGCAGCGCGACCGTGTCGGTGAAGGCGGGCAGCCAGAGGTCCTCGTTGTCCGGGCAGATGTACTGGAAACGGTGGGTGACGTGGGCGTTCAGCACCCCGGGGCAGCGGCCGGGCGGGTGCTGGGGGTTGAGCGGCTCGTTGACGTAGACCAGGCCGCCGCCCGCCGCCAGCATCTTGCCCGTCCAGCTCGTGCCGCTCCTGGGCAGCCCCGTGACGAGCACGGGAACCCGGCCCGTCACCGGGGCCGCCAGGGCCGCAACGCCCCCAGACTGTGGGCGCCGAAGGGGCGCAGGCCGAGGCGGCGGTGGATCTGCCACAGCGGCAGCAGATTCTTGACCAGCGTGCCCGAGGCCCAGGCGAGGGCCGCGCCCGCCGCGCCGTACGCGGGGGTCAGGAACACCCCGCAGGCCGTGGTCACCGTGATCGCGGCGACCAGGTTGGCCAGACTGGAGCGGGTGTACCCGGCGGCGGTCAGCACCACGTCCACCATGCCGCAGGCCCCGGCGAGCATCATCGTCACGGCGAGGACCAGCGCCACGGCGGCACCCGAGGCGTACCCGTCGCCGAGGAGGCCGAGCAGCCACGGCGCGCACAGGGCGTACCCCAGCCAGAGCGGCCAGGTCAGCGCCACCAGCCACGTCGTCGCCGACTGGTACAGCGCGCGGGCGCGGCCCAGGTTCCCGGCGGTGAGCGCCTCGACCAGCCTGGGCTGCGCCGCCTGGGCCAGACCCCGGTTGACGAGCTGGCCGACCACCTTGAAACGGGTGGCGGCGGTGTAGACGGCGGCCTCCTCCGGCCCGGCGAGGACCGCGACGACCATGACGTCCAGCCGCTGGAACACCGCCTGGATCGCGGCGGCGGCCGACCTGGGCCAGGTGTGGCACCACAGCTCACGCGCGGCCTCCAGGGCGTACGGCCCGGCGTAGGGCGTGTGGGGCAGCCGTCCACGCAGCCAAAGCGCCGCCAGGCACAGCACCGGGACGTACGGCAACGCCCAGGCGGCCACCAAGACCGGAACCGTCCGCACTCCGGAGGCGACGGCGAGGGAGACGAGCACGAGTTGGGCGACGGGCTGGAGCAGGCCGTCGAGCAGCAGGGTCGGCAGCATCATCCCGAAGCCGCGTGTGGCGGAGACCAGGACGTCCGCGCACACGACGGCGGGCAGTGCGACCGCCAGCACCCGGAAAGCCGGGTCGGACAGGCAGGCGAACAGGACCGTCCCCACGGCCACCGAGAGCGCCGCGACCGGCGCCAGCGCCGCACGGACCTGCCCTCGCGCCCGGTCGTGACCGCAGGCGCCGGTCCCGGCGATGGCGTGGACGAGTCCGTTGCCCGCGTCGAGCCGCAGGACGCCCGCGACGGTCAGGCACAGCGCGGTCGCGGTGAAGAAGGCGCCCGCCGTCTGCCGGTCGGTGCCCCTGGTGACCAGCACGACCGTCAGGAACTGGGCGCCCGCTCCGACTCCGGCGCCGACGAGTCCCGCCAGGCCGTCCCTGGCCGCTCCTCCGACGCGCGGCAGCCTGGCCAGGCCCGCGGAGATCAGCGGCGCCACGAGGGGGACGCGCCGAGCCAGTGGGGCAGCTTGGCGTCCCACTCCTCGAAGTGGTCGGTGAGTTCACGGCGCAACGAATCGGGCATCGGACCGGGCCGGGGACGGGCGTTGTGCCGTTCGAAGACCGGATCGCCGATGTGCGGCAGCCCCAGGAACTCCAGCACCCGGTCGTAGACGATCTCGGGTTCGCCGAAGAACCGCCCGCTGTCGATCACGAGTATCCGGTCCCTGCCGATCAGCGGCTCGAACCGGGCGAGCTGCTCGGCGTAGCGGCCCCTGGCGAGGTAGGCGTGGTGACGGTGCGCGTGACTCGTCGAGTACGGCGCGGCGCACAGCCCGTCCGTGGCTCCGGCGAGCCGTTCCTCCTCAAGCTCGACCGCCCTGGCGAAGGAGGGCTCCGTCTCGAACCCCCTGGCCAGTTCGTGGGCGTGCGCGGAGAAGGCGCGCTCGACCGGGTCGCGCACCAGGACGATCAGCTTCACACCCGGCAGGTCACGGGCGATGCGGGAGGCGGCCAGCGGATGGAACAGGTAGTAGGGGGAGGACTCGAAGACATGGGGGCGGCAGCCGTACCGGCGGGTCAGCCTGGAGGTTCCTGCGTGCAGAGGGAAGTGCGCCCGGTACCACGACAGGCCACGGTCATAGGCCACGTCGAAGTAGTGCACCCCCTTGTGGAGGCCGGGCTTGAGGATCAGCGGGTGCTGGGAGAGCGCCCGGTAGAGCGAGGTGGTGCCCGTGCGCTGCGCCCCGGCGATCAGGAAGGAGGGCAGCACCCGTCCTGCGGCGGTGAACCGGCCTGCGGTCCGCGCGACGGCGTGCACGGAACGTTTCAGCATGGGCTTCACGACAGGAGCTCCTGGAAGTCGACGGTGGGGTTGAGCCAGCGCTCCGGCGGGCCGAGAGGAGCGTGGCCGTCGGCCGCGTGCCGGTCAGCCAGCGCGATCAGGTAGCGGATCACCGTCAGCTTGGCCTCGGCCGCGGAGAGCCCGAAGGGGGCCAGCGCAGGAAGGGCCTGGGCGAGGCAGGCCCTGGCGGTCGTCGCCGGGCCGTTGCGGCGCAGCAGGCGGTGGAAGAGGTGGTGGACGGCGTCGAAGCCGAACGGGACACCGGTGCCGAACCGTTCCCAGTCCCACACCAGCAGCCTGCCGTCCGCCGCGCGTGCGATGTTCCAGGGGGCGAAGTCGCCGTGCCAGGCGAAGCCCCGCCTGTGCGGGACGGGCAGGTGGCCGATCTCGGTGACGGCCTCGACGAGGAGACGGCCGAGCACGGGGGTCGCTCGGGCGTTCCGCCGTACGGGCAGGGGGGACAGCGCGAGCACGGACAGGCCGCGCCACGTCCCGTGGTGGAGCACGGTCGGGGCGACGACGGTCTTCAGGGGGATGTCGGCGAGCATGGCGAGCGTGCGCGCCTCGTGTGTGACGAGGTCACGGACCCGGGGCGTGTCGCCGATCTTCACGAAGGCGGCCAGCCCGTCCCGCGCGTGGGCTTCGAGGATCGGCTTGCGGTTGGCGCGCCTGGGGGGACGGACGTGCAGCACGACCCGGATCGGGGTGCCGAGCGCCTGGCTCAGGTAGGTCTCGATGGTGTCGTCCCCGGAGGGCACCAGCACCCTCCTTCCCGGGTGCCACCACGCGCGGGGCGCCAGCCTGCGGGGAAGCGTGCGGTGGGGGAGCAGGCTGTAGGGGCGGGGCTCGCCTTCCGAGGGGAACAGCAGGCCGACCGTCCTGGTGAGGTAGCGCAGCCGGACACGGGTGTCGTTCATGCGGCCCCACTCGTCATCGAGTTCCTCCAGAGCAGCGCGAAAGAGATCAGATACAGGCTGAGCGGTGTGACCAGCCCGTCGTAGACGAACATGTAGAGCAGGGTCAGGATCATCACCAGCACCCCGGCCAGGCCGACGGGACTCCGGTCGGGCCAGTGGCGGCGGATCGCCCCGACGAAGAACGCCACGTACAGCCCGGCCCCGACGAACCCCTGGGTGATCATCAGGTGCCAGAGCTGACCGTCGCTGCCCAGCGGTGGATGGCCGCACCCCTCGCACCAGTCGGTCCTGCCGGTGGTGATCGTGTTGTGGTTGCCCATGGCGTTCCTGGTGTTGCCGTAGCCGATGATCGGCGAGGTGCGTGCCGCGGCGACGGTCGCCGAGACGGTGAAGGCGCGGATGTCGTTGCTGTGCGGGTTGTCCAGCCGCTCGGCGACCAGGGTGCGCAACGGGCTCAGGAGCAGCAGCAGCGCCCCGGCGGCGATGGCCGAGCAGGCCATGATCCGGGTCCGCGCGCCCAGGCGCAGCAGCAGGTAGACGGCCGCGACCCCGAGGCCGATCCACAGGCCCCGGTTCAGGGAGTAGACGACCGGGACGGCGCACAGCGCGAGCAGCGGGGCCACGGCCAGGCGTCTGCGCGGCCCGCCGTACGTCCACCAGCCGACCACGAACCAGACCAGCAACACCGAGACGTTGCTTCCCCAGGCGTTGGCCCATTCGAAGGGGGCCTCGGGGCGGGGGGAGGCGTGGCCGAGGACCTTCTGCACCTGGGCCGTGGTCGGGTGGATCAGGTTGTGCACGTAGGGGTTGTCGGCGATCCAGTGGGGCAGCACCATCTCGACCGGTGAGGTGAGGTCGGCGCCGGGGACGAGAACCCCGAGCAGGCCGCCCACGACGGTCGTGACGAACAGCGCGCCGAGCATGCGCACCAGGGTGAGCTGGGGGAGCTCCCGCTGGGTCAGGTTGCCCAGGTAGAGGACCATGATCAGCAGGGAGACGTACAGGGCCAGGCGCATCAGGTAGCCGAGCACCCGCCCGAGACCGAAGTCGCCGTAGGTCCCCGGCGGCATCTCCCCCAGCATGAGCGCGCTGATGAGGTAACCGGCCAGCAGCATCAACCAGAGGCCGAACCCCCGGGGAACCCTGATCGGCCGTCGCCGCCACAGCACCGCCGCCATCGCCGGGGCCAGCACGACGATCGACAGGCCGCCGAAACCGAGCGCCCACCAGACGGGGTAGCCGACGAGCAGCGCGGCGATCGGCCAGGCCGCCCGGTCCAGGCCTCTCACGGGGGGAAGGCCGTCTCTGGCGGGGACAACGTCCTGATCGGCACGGTGGGCATCGAGGCCCCGGCGACCCACCTGCCCGGCTCGGGGACGCTCTCCGGGGCACGGCCGGCGGCGCGGGGCGTCGGGCGGCTCACCGGGAAGGAGGTGGGCCAGTCGCCGGGGGCCTCGTCACGGCGCGACGCGACGCTGCGCGTATGGCGCGGTGTGTCCTGCGGGGGTTGCGGCGGGATCTGCTGGGCGGGGCGCTCCACCGTTCGCTGCGGGGGAGGCGGGGGGGTGAGGAGGCCGCCGACCACCGGCATGCCCTGCCTTCCGAGTCGCCGTACGGCCCGCGCCATCCCGCGTGGGGAGATCCCGGCGACGCTGACCAGCAGCACCGCGCCCTCCTCGCCCGCCAGTCTCTCGATCTCCTCGGGGCGTGCCCGCAGGACGGCGCCGGGTCCCGTCCCTCCGGTCGCGGGCGCGTTCTGCCTGGCGGGGCGGTCGCGGAGCCAGGCGAGGCCGACCCCGGTCAGGAGTCCGGCCATCAGGCCGCTGCCGAGGTAGAGGGGCGGGCTTGGCTGGCTGGGGGCGGTCGGGGGGACGGCCTCGCTGATCACGGTGCCGGGGGTCACGGCCACCGTCCGCAGCGCGTCGTACTTCACGGTGAGGTTGTAGACCTGGCGGCCGAGGACGTTCTGCCGCTGCGCGGCCAGGGTCCGCTCCGCCGTACCTTTGGGCAGGCTGGGGAGCGAGGCGACCACGGCGGACAGGCTCGCGTTGACCTGCTTCAGCTTGGACTGGAGCGCCCCCAGCTGGGCGTCCATCGCCCGTGCCGCGGCCTCGCGCCGGTTGTCCAGGTAGGCCCTGGCGTAGGCGCCCGCTCCCGCCGCCGCGGCGGCCGGGTCGGAGGCGGTGTAGGAGATGTCCAGGACCGAGGTGTTCGGGGGCACGGAGACCTCCACCGGCCCCGGGGTGCCGCCGAGCGTGCGCCCGGCCTTTCTCGCGACCACGGCGGACTGGGCGACCTGGGCCTCGGTGTCGAGGTTGAGCGCCTCGCGCTGCCGGTTGGTGACCTGGTTCGTCTGCTCCTGCAGGCCCGTCGGGGTGACCAGCACCTGGGCCGAGGCGGTGTAGGAGGGGGGGATCACGCACAGCAGCACGGCACCCGCGCCCGCGCCACCGGCGAGCAGGAACAGGATGGTCGGCCAGCGGCGGCGGAGGAAGGACACGTAGTCCGTCAGGTCTCCGCCGGAGCGGCGGACCGAGGCGTCCGGCGGAGGGCTCATATGTTTCGAGTCCTTTTCGAGGGGGTTTGATATGAGGGTTCGATGATTTCGAACGCTAGGAACTATAGGTCCGCCTGTTGTTTTCTCGATCCGATACACAAGATTTTCGTGGCGGGCGCCGTCGCGGCCGAAAGAAAATAAACACCATTTATCCGATATTTCCTTGCGATTGCCATGCGGGGGCGGCTCGGGAACCTCGAAGCCGGTGACGTGGCACGTCCACGCGGTGGCAGGCTTGTGGCGCGGCGGTGACCGCGGAGCCAGAAACCGGAATGACCGGAATGGTCGGAATGTTCGTGAGGAAACGGTGGTTCTGACGGTGTATTTGTGTGATGCCGCGATGCGGCTTTTTTCGCGGAAGGCGTTGTTCGCCGTTTCGGGTCTGGCACTGGTGCTCGGAACGGGGGCGTGCGCTCCTTCCGAGGGCGCCTCCCGCGACCGGCCGCGGAGCACTCCGGCACGGGCCGACGTGAGGCCGTCCGCCTGCGCGGTCGACGCCAAGCTCGTCCCCGCCTGCGGCGCCTGGTGGGGGATCGCGCCGGAGATCTTCACCGGCAGGCCCCCGCAGCGGGCGATCGCCCGCGCCGAACGGCGCATGGGCCGCCGCGCCGACATCGTGCACCTCTACCACCGGGGCACCGAGCTGTTCCCGACCCCTCAGGAGCGCCGGATCGCCCGTGACCCGAAGGGCCGCAGAATCCTGCTGGTCAACTGGAAGCCGTCCCTCGACCACACCTGGGCGCAGGTCGCCAAGGGCGCGATCGACTCCCGCATCGACCGGCTGGCCGCGCACATCACCGGGAGCTTCCCCGAGAGGTTCTTCCTCACCGTCCATCACGAGCCGGAGAACGACGTACGGCAGCGCCCGGGCTCGGGTATGACCGCCGAGGACTACGCCGCGATGTTCCGGCACGTGGTGCTGCGCCTGCGGGGGGACGGCGTGCGCAACGCGGTCACGGTCATGACCTACATGGGCGCGCCCAACTGGGGGGCGAGCCCCTGGTTCGACCGGCTCTACCCCGGCGACGACGTGGTCGACTGGGTGGCGATGGACCCCTACGCCGACGAGCGGGTGCGGAACTTCGGCGACCTGGTCGACAGGACCCGCGAGGGGTTCGCCCGCTGGCCGGGGGCCTACCGGTGGATGAACGCGCACCTGCCGGGCAAGCCCGTCATGCTCGCCGAGTGGGGCGTGTTCGAGCGGCCGGGCGACCCCGCCTTCAAGGAGAGGTTCTTCGCCGGGGCGCGGCGGCAGGTGCGCGACTATCCCCGGATCAAGGCACTGGTCTACTTCGACTCGCCGCACGCCCCGAGGGGGGACACCCGCTTCGACACCACCCCGGGGGCCCTACAGGCCTTTTCCGGCCTCGCGCACGACCCCGACCTGCGCGCCCCCGCGGTTCCGCAGAAGTGACCAGGCCACGGCGCCGACGACGGACATCCCGCCGACGCTCCACAGCAGGGCCGTGTTGCCGACGCCCAGGAGCTTGAACGCCGAGGCGAGCAGCACGACCGCGAGCAGCGCGCGGATGACGCCGCCCGGCGCCCAGGCGGAGATCCTGGCGCCGATGTAGACACCGGGGATCGAGCCGACCAGCAGGGAGGTGGTGATGGACAGCTGGAAGTCGCCGAACAGCAGGTGGCCGAGGGCGGCCGAGGCGACCAGCGGCACGGCCTGGACCAGGTCGGTGCCGACGAGCTGGTTGGCCTTCAGCGCCGGATACAGCGCGAGCAGCGCCACGATGATCAGCGAACCCGAGCCGACCGACGAGATGCCGACGACCAAGCCTCCGACCGTACCGACCAGTAAGGTCGGAATAGGGCGCACGACGATGGACGACAGCTCCGCCGAGGCCTTCCCCTGGTCGTCACGTGACATCCAGGCCTTGGTGACCAGCCCGACGACCGCCAGCAGCAGGGCGACGCCCAGGGCGTACTTGACCACCTCCTGGACCTGCTCGCCGTCCCCGAAGGCCCTGGCGGCGAAGACCCCGCAGAAGGCCGCGGGCACCGAGCCCGCGCACAGCCAGCCGACCAGGCGCAGGTTCACCGTCCCGCGCCGCATGTGGACGACCCCGCCCACCGGCTTCATGACGGCGGAGGCGACCAGGTCGCTGGAGACGGCGGCCAGGGGAGGGACGTTGAAGAACAGCAACATCATCGGCGTCATCAACGCGCCGCCGCCCATGCCGGTCAGCCCGACGATGATCGCGACGATGAAGGAGCCGGCTGCCAGGGGGATGTCGATGGCCATCGGTCGCTCACCATTTCTCGGTCACTCTGGGTCACTCTGGGTCGTTCAGGGTCACTGTGTGGCGGGCGGCGCGGGGCCGCCCGTTGCGGGGGCCCGGCGCCCCGGGCCCCGGGGTCAACGGACCCACCCTCCCCGGATCAACGGGTCGAGCACCTGCCGTACCGCCTGGTCCACGCTGATCGAGGTGGTGTCGACGACCAGGTCGGCGTCGTCGGGCTCCTCGTAGGGGTCGGAGATCCCGGTGAACTCGGGGATGAGACCCGCGCGCGCCTTGGCGTAGAGCCCCTTGCGGTCACGGCGCTCGCACTCTTCGAGCGGAGTGGCCACGTGGACCAGCAGGAAGTCGGCGCCGACCGCCTCGACCATCTCCCTGACCTCCTCGCGGGTCGCGGCGTAGGGCGCGATGGGCGCGCAGATCGCCAGCCCGCCGTGCCTGGCCGCCTCCGCGGCGACGAACCCGATCCTGCGGATGTTCAGGTCGCGGTCCTGCTTGGAGAAGGTCAGCCCCGCGGACAGCAGCCGCCTGACCACGTCCCCGTCCAGATAGGTGACCGTACGGCCGCCGCGTTCGAGCAGCGCGTCCCGCAGGCCCCTGGCCACGGTGGACTTCCCTGAGCCGGACAGGCCGGTGAGGAAGACCACCAGGCCGCGCCGGTGCGGCGGGCCGGGCAGCGTCACCGGCTCGGGGCCCGCCAGGTGCTCGGTGGCGCCGTAGGCCTCCGCGACACGCTCACGCAGCTCCAGATCGATGCTGGGGTCGTCTCTGCGGGCCAGGGGCACCACGGCCAGGAGGGCGTCCTCGCCGAGCCTCTCACGCGCCTTCAGCGCCGCGCGGACCACCGCGGGGCCGTTCTCACCGAACGCCAGCGGCAGCAGCAGCACCACGGCGCCCAGCTCCCGCGCGGTCGCCTCGATCTCGCCGAGGTCGTCCAGCGGCCCGCGCATGGTGACCGCGAGCGCGGGCCGCTCACCCAGCTCCTTGCGGATCTCCGCCGGGGTGAGGCGCAACCTGGCGAAGGGGCCGTGCTCCGGGGCGTCGAGCGCCTCGACCGGACCGGCGACGAGGCCGTCGTGACGGTCGGTGACGGTGAGCACGGCCAGCGCGGCGCCCTCGGGGTCGCGCAGCGTGACCCGGTCGCCGGGGGCGGCCGGGTGGTCGTCGGGCAGCGCGAACGTGACCGGCGCGGGCCAGCTCGTGCCGTCCGTCAGGACGCCGTGCCCGTCGACGGAGTGCGCGTCGGCCGAGCTCATGAAGCCCGTCAGAGGCTGGAAGGCACCGGAGAGCAGCAGCTCCAGGTCGGCCAGCTCATGGGCGTCGGGGGTCCACTCGAAAGGGGCCGTCATCTGCTCCACAATCCCGATCAACTTAGTCGGATTTCATCACCTTACCTACTCCAGTTGTCCCACACCAACCCCTCCGGCTCATATCAACCGGGCGAAGTGGTTCTGCGGCTTGCGGACGACCATGGTGATCTCGTCGTGCGAGGCGGGCCGCCGCCCCCGGGAGACGGTCTCGACCATGGAGCAGACGAGCTTGACCAGGGCGTGCTTCGGCCCGCTCAGCGCCGGGCCGCTCGTGGCCGACACGTCGTCGGTCACCATCAGGCCGCGTGTCAGGCAGTAGGAGTGCATTCCCTCGCGCGAGGTGATCTCGCCGTAGAAGGGGCGCAGCGGGCCGACCGCGCCCTCGGGGGCCAGCTTCGGCCACAGCAGCCGCCGTAGCACGTTGGGCAGCAGCCGTTCGCACGTGCCGTAGGCCGAGGCGCGGTCGCGCATCCGCAGCAGCACCAGGCCGCCCGGGCGCAACCCGGCGAGCAGCCGGTCGAGCACCAGCTCCGGGTGCTCGATCCGTTCGAGCAGGAACGGTACGTGCAGGACGTCGAACGCGCGGGGCGGCACGGGCACCGAGCGCAGATCTCCCAGCGCCAGCGCGTCGAGGTCCTTGCGGGCCCCCGCGCTCACCCGCAGCGCGGGCAGGTCCTCGTCGATCCCGGTGACCCGCGCCTGGACCCCTTCGAGGTCGAGCGGCTCCGGCCATCCGCACCCGGCGACCAGGATGTCCAGCCGTCTGCCGGGCTGCCCCGCCGCCTGCTCACGAATCCGCCTGCTGAATATGTCGTCCCGCGAGACGACCGACCGTACCTCAGACATGCAACCGACAGTAGTCAATTGCGCACCGATAGTCGCGCATTGGCCATCGCCCGACGGTGACGATTGCGGTCCCCGCCCCAGGGGCCCCACGTGCCCACCGGGCGGACGGCGGGCCGGAACACCGTGGGCGAACACCGGTAGCCTGGGAGAGCCCCGTGCCGGACCCGGCCCGGGGCCTGCCGTGTTGCCGTCGTGGGGCTGTGGGCGAATCTGATGAGCCTTTCCGGACTACTTGACCTTGTCGCTGGAGAGCCGAAGCTGGCCTCCGTCCTCCGTGACGTGCGCGGGGGCGACCTCTCCGACGTCTCGCTGATCGCGCCGCCCGCGCTGCGGCCGTTCACCGTGGCCGCGCTGTCCAGGGACGGGGCCGAGGACGGCGCGCGGACCGTTCTCGCGGTGACCGCGACCGGCCGCGAGGCCGAGGACCTCGCCGCGGCGCTGACCAGCCTCATCGACGGTGACTCGGTCGCGGTCTTCCCCGCCTGGGAGACCCTGCCGCACGAGCGCCTCTCACCGCGCAGCGACACGGTCGGGCAGCGGCTGGCCGTACTGCGCAGGCTGGCGCACCCCGTCGCGGGCGACGCCGCCGCCGGGCCGCTGCGGGTGATCGTCGCCCCGGTCAGGGCCGTGCTCCAGCCGATCGTGCGGGGCCTGGGCGACCTGCGCCCGGTACGGCTGCGCGCCGGTCAGGACGCCGACCTCGACGCCGTCGTCGCCCAGCTCGTCGAGAACGGCTACAGCCGGGTCGACATGGTGGAGAAGCGCGGCGAGGTCGCGGTCAGGGGCGGGCTGCTCGACGTCTTCCCGCCCACCGAGGAGCACCCGCTGCGCCTTGAGTTCTGGGGCGACACCGTCGAGGAGATCCGCTGGTTCAAGGTCGCCGACCAGCGCTCCCTTGAGGTGGCCGAGGGCGGCCTGTTCGCGGCCCCCTGCCGGGAACTGCTGCTGACCGAGGAGGTCAGGGAGCGGGCACGGCTGCTGGCCGAGGAGCACCCGGCGCTGACCGAGATCCTCGGGCAGCTGGCCGAGGGGGTCGCCGTCGAGGGCATGGAGGCGTTCGCGCCCGTGCTCGCCGGGGAGATGGACCTGCTGGTCGACCACCTGCCCGCGCGCGCCGCGGTGTTCGTCTGCGACCCCGAGCGCATCAGGGGACGGGCGGAGGAACTGGTGCGCACCAGCCAGGAGTTCCTTGAGGCGTCGTGGATCAACGCCGCCTCGGGCGGCGAGGCGCCCATCGACCTCGGGGCGGCGGCCTTCCGCAGTCTTGAGGAGGTCCGCGACCACGCGCGGGAGCTGGGCCAGCCCTGGTGGTCGATCGCGCCGTTCGGCGGCGACGACCTGGGCGACGGGCTGCTCCTGCCCGCCAAGGAGGCGGAGAGCTACCGGGGCGACACCCAGCGGGCGCTCGGCGACATCAAGGGCTGGCTTGAGGAGGACAGGGCCGTCGTGCTGCTCAGCGAGGGCCACGGCCCCGCCGAGCGCATGGTCGAGCTGCTCAAGGGCGTGGACCTGCCCGCCCGTCTTGAGGCCGGGCTCGACACGGCCCCCGACCCCAAGGTCGTGCACGTCACGACCGGCCTGGTCGAGCACGGTTTCGTCGCGCCGGGGCTGGCCGTACTGACGCATCTGGACCTGGTGGGGCAGAAGGCCTCGACCAAGGACATGCGCAGGCTGCCCTCCAAGCGGCGCAACATGGTCGATCCGCTCCAGCTCAAGGTCGGCGACCACGTGGTGCACGAGCAGCACGGCGTCGGACGCTACGTCGAGATGGCGCAGCGGACCGTGCAGGGCGCGACCCGCGAGTATCTCGTGATCGAGTACGCCAAGGGCGACCGCCTCTACGTGCCGACCGACCAGCTCGACGAGGTCACCCGCTACGTCGGCGGAGAGGCCCCCACGCTCAACCGGATGGGCGGCGCCGACTGGGCCAAGGCGAAGACCAAGGCCAAGAAGGCGGTCAAGGAGATCGCCGGGGAGCTGATCCGCCTCTACTCCGCCAGGATGGCCTCACCCGGGCACGCCTTCGGGACCGACACCCCCTGGCAGCGGGAGATGGAGGACGCCTTCCCCTACGCCGAGACCGGCGACCAGCTGGAGGCCATCGACGAGGTCAAGCGCGACATGGAGCGGGCCGTCCCGATGGACAGGCTGATCTGCGGCGACGTCGGCTACGGCAAGACCGAGATCGCGGTGCGGGCGGCGTTCAAGGCGGTCCAGGACGGCAAGCAGGTCGCGGTGCTCGTGCCCACGACGCTGCTGGTCCAGCAGCACCTGTCGACCTTCACCGAGCGTTTCTCCGGATTCCCGCTGAACGTCAGGCCGCTCTCGCGCTTCCAGACGGACGCCGAGGCCAAGGCGACGATGGAGGGACTGCGCGAGGGCTCCGTCGACGTGGTGATCGGCACCCACAGGCTCTTCTCCCCGGAGATCAGGTTCAAGGAGCTCGGCCTGATCATCATCGACGAGGAGCAGCGCTTCGGCGTCGAGCACAAGGAGGCCATGAAGCACCTGCGGACCCAGGTCGACGTGCTGGCCATGTCCGCGACGCCGATCCCGCGCACACTGGAGATGGGCCTCACCGGCATCCGGGAGATGTCGACGATCCTCACCCCGCCGGAGGAGCGGCACCCGATCCTCACCTTCGTCGGGCCGTACGACGACAAGCAGATCGCCGCCGCCATCCGGCGCGAGCTGATGCGTGACGGCCAGGTGTTCTTCGTGCACAACCGGGTCTCCAGCATCAACAAGGTCGCGGCCATGCTGCACGAACTGGTTCCCGAGGCCAGGATCGCCGTCGCGCACGGCCAGATGCAGGAGCACCAGCTCGAACGGATCATGGTGGGCTTCTGGGAGCGCGAGTTCGACGTGCTCGTCTCGACCACGATCGTCGAGTCGGGCCTGGACGTGCCCAACGCCAACACGCTGATCGTCGACCGGGCCGACAACTACGGCCTGTCCCAGCTCCACCAGCTGCGTGGCAGGGTCGGGCGTGGCCGTGAGCGCGGCTACGCCTACTTCCTGTACCCGCCGGAGAAGCCGCTCACCGAGACCGCCCACGAGCGCCTGGCCACCATCTCCCAGCACACCGAGATGGGCGCGGGCATGTACGTGGCGATGAAGGACCTGGAGATCCGGGGCGCGGGCAACATCCTCGGCGCCGAGCAGTCCGGGTTCATCGCGGGAGTCGGCTTCGACCTGTACGTGCGGATGATGGCCGAGGCCGTCCAGGAGCAGAAGGCCAAGCTGTCCGGCGCCCCCGTCACCCAGGAACGCGCCGACGTCAAGGTCGAGCTGCCGATCGACGCGCACATCCCGCACGACTACGTGACCTCCGAGCGACTGCGCCTGGAGGCCTACAAGCGCATCGCCGCCGTCGAGTCCGACGAGCAGGTCGCCGCGGTCCGTGACGAGCTCCTCGACCGGTACGGCAGGCCGCCCCAGCCGGTCGAGAACCTCCTTGAGGTCGCCCGCTTCAGGATCCGGGCCCGTACGGCGGGGCTGACCGACGTCACCCTCCAGGGGCAGAACATCCGCTTCGCCCCCGTGGACCTGAGGGACTCCCAGCAGGTCAGGCTGCAGAGGCTGTACCCGAAGGCACTGCTGAAGCAGGCGGCCGGTACGTTGCTCGTACCCGTGCCGAAGACCAGGCCGCTCGGCGGCCAGCCGCTGCGCGACCTGGACCTGCTCAGGTGGTGCGGTGACCTGGTCCAGGCGATGTTCCTTGAGAACCAGCCGGTAAAGTAAACGGCGTCTGTCGTGAAGGGATCGCAAGTGAAGTCGACTCGACTGCGCGTCATCCTGGCGGTCGCCGCCGCAGGAGCCGCGCTGACCGCCTGCTCTCCGGGGCAGGCAGGCACCGCCGCCATCGTCGGCGGTGAGCGGATCAGCACCGGCGAGCTGGACAGCAGCGTCAAGGAGTACGAGGAGGCCCTCGCCAAGGCCAACGTCTCCCCCGCTGACCTGCAGTTCCCCGGCAGTGTCCCGCAGGTGGTGCTGTTCCAGCTGGCCACCGCCAAGCAGTACACCAAGGCGGCCGAGCGGCAGGGCATCACGGTCACCGAGGCCGAGATCGACCAGGTGGTCGCCGCCTCCGGTGGCGAGGCCCAGCACGAGCAGCGGATGCTCCAGCAGGCCGTCGCGCCGTCGCACTCGCGCGAGTTCACCAAGGCCGGTCTGATGCTCACCAAGCTCATGGCCAAGTACGGCGGCGGCGCCGACCAGGAGGCGCTCCAGCGGGGCCAGGCCCAGGCGATCAAGGACCTGCAGGCCGTCAAGGTCACCTGGAGCCCGCGTTACGGCGTGTTGAACGACAACCGCAGCGAGCAGTCTCCGCAGCTGTTCGTGGACGCGGGCCGTTTCGGCGCGATCCCTCCCGCCGCACGGGCCCAGTAGTCTCGGGGGCATGCCCCTGATCGTCGTCACCACCTCGCCCAGGGTCGCCCCCGGGCTGCTCAGCCACCACGCGTGGCAGGTCCTGAGGGAGGGGCCGGTGCGCACCGGCTCCGCCGGACATCCGCACCTGCCCCATCTGGAGGAGGCCGGCGTCACCGTCGAGGTCGTCGAGCCCGATCCGGCGGCCCTGGTGCGCGAGGCCCGTGACGGGACCGTGGTCTGGCTCGGGGCCGACGAGGCGTTGATGCGCGCGGTCGGGCACGCGGCGCTCGCCCTCGACGACCCGCCGGTGATCGAGGTGGTGCCGGGGTCGTACGACCTGCCGGGCGGGCGGCTGCTCGACCTGGTCGAGGTGATGGACCGTCTCAGGACGAACTGCCCGTGGGACGCCAAACAGACCCACGAGTCGCTGGCGCCGTACCTCCTTGAGGAGGCCTACGAGGTGCTGGAGACCATCGAGGAGGGCGACCACGCCGCGCTGCGTGAGGAACTCGGCGACCTGCTCCTCCAGGTGGCCTTCCACGCAAGGCTCGCCCGTGAGCGCTCCGCGGGGGAGGGCGGGTTCGACATCGACGACGTGGCCGACGGGATCGTCGCCAAGCTCGTCCGCCGCCACCCGCACGTGTTCGCGGACGTCAAGGTCACCGGCGCCGAGCAGGTCGGCGACAACTGGGAGGCCATCAAGGCCGCCGAGCGCGCGGCCAAGAACGACGGCGACGCCGGGTCCGTCCTCGACGGGGTCCCGATGGGCCAGCCCGCTCTCTCCCTGGCGGCGCAGCTCATCCGGCGCGCGGGGCGGGTCGGCGCACCGGACGGCCTGCTCGTCGATCCCGAGGCCGCCGGAGACGACCTGGGAGCGCGCCTGTTCGCCCTCGTACGGCGGGCGCACGAGGCCGGTCTCGACCCCGAGGCCGAACTGCGCGCCACCGCCCGCCGCTACCGCGACCGGGTCCGCGCCTGGGAGGCGGGGGAGACCGGGGAGGCCTGAACCGGGTCAGACCAGACGGCCGTTGACGAACTGGACGAGGCCGTAGGCGCGGTGGCGCAGGCCGGAGAAGCCGAGCCTGTTCAGGGCCTCGACCACCTCCTCGTCCCCGAACAGGCGCACCCCCGAGGCCACGCCGACGAGGGCGTTGAGCGGCCCGCCGTACGGCACCCGCCTGGTCGTCATGACGGCGATCCTGCCGCCCGGCCTGAGGACCCTGGCCATCCCGGCGAGAGCCTCGAAGGGGTGTTCGAACAGGTAGAGCGCCGCCAGGCAGGAGACCGCGTCGAAGCAGCCGGGCAGGAACGGCAGGCCGGCGGCGTCACCCCGGACGTAGCCGACGTTGCCGAGGTCACGCGCCCGGGTGTCGCGCACCGCGCGGGCGAGCATCGACGCCGAGGCGTCCAGGCCGACGGCCAGGCCCGCGGGGCCGACGCCGTCCGCCAGCGCCCGGGTCACGTTGCCCGGCCCGCAGGCGACGTCGAGCACCCGGTCGCCGGGGCCGAGTTCGAGCATCCTGCCGACCAGTGCCAGCTCCTGGCGGGTGCCCGGCCCGAAGGGGCCCTTCATCGCCCCGAGGACCGCCGGGCGCCAGACCCGCTCGTAGATCCCCGGCAGGAATCCCGAACGCATCAGCCACTGGACGGGCGATCCGGCGGGCTCCGCGCCGAGCAGGTCCAGGTAGCCGCCGGCCGTGGCGTCCCGTCCCGCCAGGTCGAGCAGGGTGGGGTCCAGCAGTTCACGGACCCGGTCGAGTGCCGTGGCTTGGCTCATGGTTCTGATTTGAGCACATCCGGAATTCGAAGGGGGAAGCCGCCCACCGTACTGGGAGGTAGGCCTCGATAGGCTTCTGCGGCAATCTGTCCTGCGACTTTAGGAGCGCTTCGTGGCTTCCATCGAGGGTGTCACCGCCCGCGAGATCCTTGACTCCAGGGGCAACCCGACGGTTGAGGTCGACATCTTGCTCGACGACGGCAGCGAGGGGCGCGCAGCGGTGCCGAGCGGCGCCTCGACCGGTCAGTTCGAGGCCGTCGAGCTGCGTGACGGCGACAACCGCTACGGCGGCAAGGGCGTCGAGAAGGCCGTGCTCGGGGTGACCGACGAGATCGCCGACGAGATTCTCGGGTTCGACGCGGCCGAGCAGCGCAGCATCGACCAGGTGATGATCGACCTCGACGGCACGCCGAACAAGAGCCGTCTCGGCGCGAACGCGATCCTCGGTGTCTCCCTCGCCGTGGCGAAGGCGGCGGCCGAGAGCGCGGAGCTGCCGCTGTTCCGTTACCTCGGTGGCCCGAACGCGCACGTGCTGCCCGTGCCGATGATGAACATCCTCAACGGTGGCGCGCACGCCGACACCAACGTCGACATCCAGGAGTTCATGATCGCGCCGATCGGAGCCGAGTCGTTCCGTGAGGCCGTGCGAATGGGCACCGAGGTCTACCAGGCGCTCAAGGCCGTGCTCAAGGAGAAGGGCTACGCCACCGGGCTCGGCGACGAGGGCGGTTTCGCGCCCAACCTGCCCTCCAACCGTGACGCGCTCGACCTGATCCTGGTCGCCATCGAGCGGGCGGGTTACGTGCCCGGTGAGGACGTCGCCCTCGCGCTCGACGTCGCGGCCTCGGAGTTCCACTCCGACGGCGTCTACACCATCGACGGCAAGGGCCTCTCCTCCGCCGAACTGGTGGCCTTCTACGAGGACCTGGTCGCCAACTACCCGCTGGTCTCCATCGAGGACCCGCTGAACGAGGAGGACTGGGAGGGCTGGAAGGCCATCACCAAGGCGCTCGGCGACAAGATCCAGATCGTCGGTGACGACCTGTTCGTGACCAACCCCGAGCGGCTCGGCCGGGGCATCGCCGAGGGCACCGCCAACGCCCTGCTGGTCAAGGTCAACCAGATCGGCACCCTGACCGAGACCTTCGAGGCGGTCGACCTGGCGCACCGCAGCGGCTACCGCTGCATGATGAGCCACCGTTCCGGCGAGACCGAGGACACCACGATCGCCGACCTCGCCGTGGCCACCAACTGCGGTCAGATCAAGACCGGAGCCCCGGCCCGCTCCGACCGCGTGGCCAAGTACAACCAGCTGCTGCGCATCGAGGAACTGCTCGACGACGCCGCCCGCTACGCGGGTCGCGCCGCTTTCCCGCGCTTCCAGCGGTAGTTTCGCCTGTATGGCTTGCGCCCGATTTGCTCGGGCGCGAGCCATACGGCGGGCGCTCAGGGCCCGGCCGTACGGCGAGGCGGGCGAAGCGAGCGGGGACGGGGAGGCGCGGGTGGCGAGACGGCCGCAGTTGACGGGACGGGCCGCGGTCCTCGCGATCGTGGTGTGCGCGATCGCCATGAGCCTCGCCTACCCGATCAGGGAGTACGTCGCGCAGCGGCGCTACATCGCCCAGCTCGAACAGCAACGGGCCAGGGAACTGGCCGAGATCAAGGAGCAGGAGGACCGCTACCGCCAGCACTTCGACCCCGGCTACATCAAGCGGCAGGGCAGGGAGCGGCTCTTCTACTGCGACCCGGGCCGCAAGTGCTACGTCGTCATGCGGGAGCGGCAGGGCCAGAGCCAGGGGCAGGGCGGAAGCATCCCGGCCGGGGGGAAGAAGGCCGTGACGTCGCCGTGGTACCAGACGCTCTGGGAGTCGGTCGAGGCGGCGGACTCGGGAACCGGTGCGAAGGTGGCCGGGACCGGCGGATGACCCCGATACCCTGGATGTCGTCTTTCAGGGGGTGTCACAGATGGTTGACGACCGCGACGTCGCGGCTGTGGAGCGGCAGCTCGGCCGGACCCCACGGGGTCTGCGGGCGGTCGCGCACCGCTGTCCGTGCGGACTGCCGGACGTGGTCGAGACGGCTCCCAGGCTGCCCGACGGCTCGCCGTTCCCGACGCTGTTCTACCTGACCTGCCCCAGGGCGGCCTCGGCCATCGGCAGGCTCGAAACCTCGGGGATGATGCGGGACATGCAGGCCAGGCTGGCCGAGGACCCCGAGCTGGCCCGGGCCTACCAGGCCGCGCACGACGACTACGTCGCGCGCCGCGACAAGGCCGCGGCCGAGCTGGGCATCGAGCCGCTGCCCAGGGACATGCAGAGCACCGGGGGCATGCCGGTCAGGGTCAAGTGCCTGCACGCCCTGGTCGGGCACGAACTGGCGGCGCCGGGGACCAACCCGTTCGGCCGCGAGGCGCTGGACGCGCTCGGCGAGTGGTGGGCGGACGGCCCCTGCTGCGCCGGGGAAACCCAGTCTTCAGACACGACAACCAACGAGGAGACCATGTGACCCGTGTCGCCGCGATCGACTGTGGCACCAACTCCGTCCGCCTGCTCATCGCCGACATCGACGGGGGCGTCCTGACCGACGTCGAGCGTCAGATGGAGATCGTCAGGCTGGGACAGGGCGTCGACAGGACCGGCAGGCTGGCCCCGGAGGCGCTCGAACGCACCTTCGCCGCGATGCGCGGTTACGCCGGGCTCATCGAACGGCACGGCGCCTCGGCGGTGCGGGTCGTCGCCACCAGCGCGACCAGGGACGCCGCCAACCGCCAGGACTTCGTCGACGGTGTCAGGGAGATCTTCGGCGTCGAGCCCGAGGTGATCACCGGAGCCGAGGAGGCCGAGCTGTCCTTCACCGGGGCCACCCGTGACCTGGTACGGCTCTCGCCGGAGACCGGCCTGCCGACCCCGGAGGGAACCAGGCCGCCCTACCTCGTGTTCGACATCGGCGGTGGCTCGACCGAGTTCGTGCTCGGTTCGACGCACGCCGAGGAGGCGATCTCGGTGGACATCGGCTGCGTCAGGCTGACCGAGCGGCACCTGCGGGGCTCGACGGCGCCGCCGTCCCCCGAGGTGGTCGAGGCCATCACCTCCGACATCGACGACGCGCTCGACCGGGTCGCGGAGAAGGTTCCGGTAGAGCGGGCGCTGACGCTGGTGGGTCTCGCGGGCTCGGTGACGACCGTCGCGGGAATAGCGCTTGACCTGCCGGAATATGACCCGGATAAAATTCACCACTCGCGAATTCCGGCAAATCGGGCGCATGAGATTTCCCGTCGACTGCTGGGGATGACCCACGAGGAACGCGCGGCCATAGGGGTCATGCATCCCGGCCGGGTGGACGTCATCGGCGCGGGTGCCCTCATTCTCGACCGCGTCCTGCAGCGGTACGGATTCGACGAAGTCGTTGTCAGCGAACGTGACATCCTCGATGGAATCGCATGGCTGACATCTAAACTTTAATGAGATCTAGACATTTGACTTGTTGATGGGGTATTGAGAGATCGTTCCGTTCATGATTAGGTAAAGGGGCTTTAGCGAGGCTTTGCCGTGGGGCCCGGCACAGCTGGTGTCGGGGCGGCAACCGTCTCCGGAGCGCATTCGCTTCCTAACGAAACGGAGCAACCCCTCATGAAGTCCGGACTAGCACGCAGGCTAGCCGCGGTGAGCGCCGGCACGGCCATGCTGGCGACGATGGCGACGGCCCTGATGGCCTCGCCCGCGGCCGCTGCGAGCGCATCCACCCAGACGGCCGCCACGGCCGTCGCCAAGCCGAGGCCCGCGGTCTCGGTCGGCACCCCCAAGGCGTCCCCCTCGAACTACAAGGGTGACTGCCCCGTCAACGTGACCTTCTCCTCGACCGTCAAGGTGAAGGCCGTCGCCTCCCGGACCACCGTCGCCTACCGCTGGCTGCGCGGCGACGGCTCCAAGAGCAAGGTCAAGACCCTTGTTCTGAAGGGCAAGGGCAACAAGTCGGTCACCGTCAAGGAGACCTCGAAGTTCAAGGGTGACGTCAAGGGCTGGCAGGCCCTGCAGGTCTTGGCCCCCAGGGGCGCGACCTCCAAGAAGGGAAGCTTCCGGGTTTCCTGTGGTGGTGGCGACGAGGGCGGCGGCAAGGAAGTCATCCAGGTCGGCGTCGGCGCCCGCGCGTGGGTCAACGAGGGCAACTGCCAGGCCACGCTGGTCGGCCGCATCACCGCCTCCAGCCCCACCTGGGTGCGGTACCGCTGGGTCGTCAACGGTGACGTCGTCGACCGTGACGTCGTCCGCGTCAGCAGCTCGACCAAGGTGTTCCACGTGATCAGGCCGCGTCACAGCCTCAGCGGCTGGGCCGTTCTGGAGATCGTGGACCCGGTTCAGAACTCCTCCAACCGCGTCGGCTTCAGGGTCTGGTGCAAGGACGAGTCGCCGAAGGTGACCGCGTCCGTCAGCGCTCCCGACTCCTACACCGGCACCTGCCCGGTCACCCGTAACTTCACCGGCACGATCTCGGTCTCCGAGGGTCGTGGCAGCGTCAAGTACCGCTGGATCCGTGACGGCGTCGCCGGTTCCTGGCAGGACGTCTACTTCGGTGGCCACGGCTACCAGTCCCGCACCGTGACCGACTCCTGGGGCGCCTCGGCCTCCGGGACGAGCAAGCGGGCGATCGAGCTCTACCGTGGTTCGACCACCGGCACCGTCGAGGGCAAGGTCACCTGCCAGGCCCCCGCTCCCGAGGTGAAGGTCTGGGTCGTGGGCGAGAGCGTCTCGGCCACGCAGACCGCGGGCGCCTGCCCCGCGGCCTCCCTGTCCGGCTCCGGCCAGATCTACGCCAGTGGCGCGACCACGCTCACCTACCGCTGGACCGTTGACGGCGTGACCGTCGAGTCCGGCCCGCTGGTCTTCACCGAGGCCGGCACCAAGACCGTGACCTTCACCAAGGCGACGAACGGCACCCACGGCGGCAGCGCGAAGCTGGCGATCGACGGGGCCGGCTCGCAGTCGGTGAACTTCAACGCGGTCTGCCAGGCCTGAGCGCGTGCCGGGGGAACCCTCCCGGCTCCGTGACGGCCCGTCCCACGTCTGACGTGGGGACGGAAACGAGTTGAGAGAGCGGCGCTCGCCTCAGGCGGGCGCCGCTTTCGCGTGCCCGAGGTTAAGGGCGTGTTTCCTCCTGGCACGATCGAGGACATGACATTCGTTCCTCCAGGGTCCGGCTGGCCCGAAGACCCCGCCCTGCCGGACACCCCCGTCGCCCACGACCCCGCCCAGGTCGTACGGCTGGCGGCGGCGAGCCGTACGCTCGGTGAACTGACCGCCAGGCAGTCCGTCTGCCGGGCCTGCCCACGCCTGGTCGCCTGGCGGGAGGAGGTGGCGACGGTCAAACGGCGGGCCTTCGCGGAGGAGACCTACTGGGGCAGGCCCATCGCCGGGTGGGGAGAGGACAGGCCGGAGGTCCTCATCGTGGGGCTCGCCCCCGCGGCGCACGGCGGCAACCGCACCGGGAGGATCTTCACCGGTGACCGCAGCGGGGACTGGCTGTTCGCCTCGCTGTACCGGACGGGGCTCGCCGTACAGGAGACCAGCACGCGCGCCGGGGACGGGCAGCGGCTCGTCGGCGCCCGGATGCTGGCCTCGGTGCGCTGCGCCCCGCCGGGCAACAAGCCGGAGCCGGCCGAGCGTACGGCCTGCTTCCCCTGGCTGGCCAGGGAGATCGAACTGGTCGCCGACAGCGTCCGGGTGATCGTCGTGCTCGGGGGATTCGCCTGGCAGGCGATCTGGCCCGCGCTACGGGAGGCCGGGTACGTCCTGCCCTCCCGCAGGCCGCCCTTCGGACACGGCGCCGAGGTCGAGATCTCCCGTGGCGGGAAAACGGCCCGTCTTCTCGGGTGCTACCACCCGAGCCAGCAGAACACGTTCACCGGCCGGGTGACGGCCGAGATGCTCGACACCCTTCTGACCAGGGCAAACGTGTTGCGGAGCTTGTGAACTCGATCACAAAGAGAAGATCGTCAAAACTTCGCTCTGAAATGTCCGGATTTTCTCGCTGTTCTGGAAACTATGGCGAAAGTTACACAGGGGGTGCCTGGTCTGGTTTTCGAGGGAGACGTATGCTTGTGAAAGCTTTCACAAGGCATCGACCTAAGGATGGCGTCGAAGTGAACCGTACCGCCAAGCACATCGTGGTCGTCGGCGGAGGTTACGTCGGGCTCTACACCGTGCTGCGTCTGCAGCACACCCTTCGTAAGGAACTGCGCGACGGTAGCGTCCGGATCACCGTTCTCACCCCCGAATCCCACATGACCTACCAGCCGTTCCTTCCCGAGGCGGCGGCGGGAAACCTCTCGCCCCGGCACGTCGTCGTCCCGCTGCGGCGGGTGCTGTCGAAGGCGACGATCCTCAACGGCAAGGTCACCAAGGTCAACCACGCGGCCAAGACCGTGGCCTTCGAGCCGAATGTCGGCACCCCGCACGACATCGGCTACGACATCCTCGTCATGGCGGCGGGATCGGTCTCGCGCACGCTGCCCATCCCGGGTCTGGCCGACGCCGCGATCGGCTTCAAGACGGTCGGTGAGGCCATCGCGCTGCGCAACCGGGTGCTCGAACTCCTCGACCGCGCCGAGACCGACGAGGACGAGGCGCTGCGCCGCAGGGCGCTGACGTTCGTCGTGGTCGGCGGCGGCTTCGCGGGCGTCGAGGCGCTGGCCGAGCTTGAGGACATGGCCGTCGACGCCGTCCGCTACTACCGCAACGTCTCCCGCAAGGACATGCGCTGGGTCCTCGTCGAGGCGACGGACCGCATCCTGCCCGAGGTCGGCCCCGAGATGGGCAAGTGGACCGCCGAGCAGCTGCGTGAGCGCGGCATCGAGGTCAAGATGAACACCCGCCTCGACTCCTGCGAGGGCGGCCTGGTGAAGCTCTCCGACGGTGAGGAGTTCGAGGCGGCCACCATCGTCTGGACCGCGGGGGTAAAGCCCAGCCCCGTCGTCAACGCCGGGGACCTGCCCCTGGACGAGCGCGGCCGGATCAAGACCACCACCCGGCTGACCGTGGCCGGCGTCGAGGACGCCTTCTCGGCGGGCGACGTGGCCGGTGTGCCCGACGTGACCAGCCCCGGTCAGTACTGCGCGCCCAACGCCCAGCACGCCGTACGGCAGGCCAAGGTGCTGGCCGACAACATCACCCGGCACCTGCACGGCCAGCCGCTGGCCGACTACCGCCACAAGTACGTCGGCTCGGTCGCCGGGCTCGGCCTGCACAAGGGTGTCGCCAACGTCTACGGGATCAAGCTCCGTGGGCTGCTCGCCTGGTTCATGCACCGCACCTACCACCTGTCGCGGGTGCCGACCGTCAACCGCAAGGTCCGCGTGACGATGGACTGGACCCTCGCGCTGTTCTTCAAGCGGGAGACCGTCTCGCTCGGTGAGATCGAGGCGCCCCGTGAGGAGTTCCGCAGCGCGGCCAGGACCTGACGGCCACCCGGCGGTCACCCGAAGGTGGCCGCCGTCCGTCGCGAGCCCCTTCCCGGTCCGTTCCGGGAGGGGGCTCGCGCGTTCACACCGTACGGCCGGGACTGGGGGCGGTCTCGGAGATCGGAACGCTGTGGCATGGTTTGTGTGACGCCTGATACAAAGTTGTGCTCCTCTGATGAGTGGTCAGTTACGTATGATTACGGCGTCCCCGTAGCCCAATGGCAGAGGCAAACCCCTTAAAAGGGTTCGAGTGAGGGTTCGAGTCCCTCCGGGGGCACTCGTAGTGATCCGCGAAGTTCGGCCCGTGACCAGGAAAAATCGGTCACGGGCCGCTCTGTTGTGTGGGAAAACCCCGGGTCGGGGCGTTTCGTGTTGTCCCGTCGTTTGCGCGCCGATCGTATGTGGTCCTGTCGGCCAAATTATGGCGCGGAAATCCCGGTCTTCCAGATCGGCCGGATGTCGTGATCTGTTCAGGGCGTTTTCGGGCGCCGTTGCGGTGCCGTACGGCGCCTCCTATAGTCGGTTCCTGATATCAGGAGGCGACTATGGCTCGAAGTGTGGACAACCCTCTGGCCCTGGGAGTGCTGGGGCTGCTGCTCGAAAGGCCCATGCACCCCTACGAGATGGCCGTCGTGCTGCGGGAACGCGGCAAGGACGCCAGCGTCCGGATCAACCGGGGCTCGCTCTACGACGTGGTCACGGCCCTTGAGGGGGAGGGGTGGATCGTCGAGAAGGCCAGGGTCCAGGAGGGCAACAGACCGGCTCGCACGGTCTACGCGATCACCGAGGCGGGCCGGGACGCCTTCGTACGTCGGCTCGACGAGCAGATCCGCGTCCCCCGGCGCGAATATCCCCTCTTCCTCACCGCCGTCGCCTACCTCGGCGCCCTCGGCCCCGAGCGCGCGCGGGCGGCGCTGCTGGAGCGGGCCGAACGGCTGCGCGCCGCCATGGCCGAGGACCGGCGGGCCCTCGACGACGCGCTGGCCTCGGGACAGGTGCCCCGCCTGTTCGTCATCGAGGCCGAATACGCCCTGCACATGACCCGCGGCGAACTCGACTGGGTCACCGGCGCCGCGGAGGAGATCCGCACAGGAAGCCTGACCTGGCCCGACGACCGAAAGGACCTCACATGACATCGGACGGCCTTCTCTTCGGGATCTACCCCGGCGGAGCGGCCGGCGACGAGAACGGCGGAGTGCTCCAGGGGCCTCCGGACGACCCGAGACGGATCACCGAGGCGCTCACCCACCTGCGCCCTGACGGCGGGCCCTTCCTGGTCCGCGGCTACGTCAGCTTCGCCGATCCCGGAGACGTCTACCCGCAGGCCCCCGAGCGCGTCGAACGGTACGCCACCGACGGGCGCGCACTCGACCTGGTCGCGCAGTACCGCTCGCACAGCGGCGACGTCGCGGGCTACGTGGCCTTCGTCCGTGACCTCGTCCGCCGTCACGGGACGCGTGTCGCGACCCTCCAGGTGACGGAGGAGCCGAACCTGCCGCTGTACGACGGAGGCCACCCCCGGGTGCTCGAAGCCCTCGTCGAGGGCGTCGTCGCGGCCAAGGAGGAGGCGCGCCTGCTGGGCCTGGACCACCTCAGGGTCGGGTTCAACACCACGCCCCTTTTCGGCCCCGCCGAGGGCTTCGTCGCCGCGCTCACCGCCGACGGCGGACGGCGCTTCGTCGAGGCCGTCGACTACGTCGGCCTCGACTTCTTCCCCGACGTCTTCCAGCCCGCCCCGGCGGACGGCCTGGCGGAGGCCGTCGCGGGACTGCTCGGCCACCACCGCGACCGGTGCCTCACCCCGGCGGGCATCGACGAGTCGGTCCCCCTGTGGATCACCGAGAACGGCTGGCCGACCGGCCCTGACCGGAGTCCACAGCGACAGGCCGAGGTCCTGGAGACGATCGTCACGGCGATCGCGGACCACCGCACTCGGCTCAACATCGGCGGCTACACCCATTTCGCCCTGCGGGATGCCGACAGTGCGAAACCCGGTCTGTTCCACCGGTTCGGCCTTCTCGGTGACGACTACCGGCCTAAACCCGCGTTCGACACTTATCGGCGACTCGTCGAGCGCTTCGGTTGATGGAGCGGAACACGCTTTCGACGGTGCACGGTTGTTTTCCCCGCTGTGACCGTGTCGTTTTCCTTACCGGAGACACCGGGTGGGGAAAACAACGCGACAAATCCACGGACGGCCGGTTTCCGGAAGCGACCGGCCGATTCCGGGAAGCGTTTCCCGCCCCCGCTCCGGTCGTTTCCATTGACCCACCGGCCCCTTCCCGGGCCTCCCGGCGGGGGAGGGGGCCTGGCGTGGACCCGGCGGGCGGGCCATTATGCCTCCGTAGGGCCGGGAACCCGGCGCTGCGGCCGTTCGTTGGAATCCTCGGCGGTAGCCGTACGGTCACTTGACCCTAAAACGGACAACAACACGATACGGCCGTGTGACAACCGATCTATACGCCGATCGCGTAGGTCGCAGCGTGGAGGCTAGCGATGGAAAGCAAGAATCCTGTGTTCAGCAGGCAGGCGCCCGGGAGCCAGCAGGCCTGGGGCACCCCGACCCCCGAGCAGCTCAGGGGAATGTATGACGCGCCCTCCTACGCGCCGCCCGCGCAACGGAGGATGACCATCGACGACGTGGTCGTGCGCGGTTTCATCACCTTGGGCACGCTGGTCGTCTCCGCCGCGCTCGCCTGGGCGCTCAACCTCGGAAGACCCGCACTGATCATCGGCGTGCTCGCCGGCCTGGTGCTCGCGTTGATCGTCTCGTTCAGGCAGAGCACCAACCCGGTGCTGATCCTCGGCTACGCGGTCTCCTACGGCGTCGCCATCGGTGTGATCAGCCACGCCTACAACGACCTGTACAACGGTGTCGTCTTCCAGGCGGTCGTCGGTACGGCACTGGCCTTCGGCGCCATGCTGGCGGTCTACACGCTGCGCATCGTCCGGGTGACGCCGAAGTTCACCAAGTTCGTCGTGGCGGCCGGGCTCAGCCTGATGGGCCTCATGCTCGTCAACTGGCTGGCGACCTTCTTCATCGAGGACGGCGTCGGCATCCGCTCCGGCGGCCCGCTGTCCTACGTCTTCAGCATCGCGGCGATCCTGGTCGGCTGCTTCTTCCTGCTCCTCGACTTCGACTCGGTCGAGCAGGGCATCCGCGCCGGAGCCCCCGCGAAGTACTCCTGGCTGATGGCCTTCGGCCTGACGGTCACCCTGGTCTGGATCTACCTGGAGATCCTCCGCTTCGTCAGCTACTTCACCAGTAATGACTAGCTGCCCGACCACCCCGAACACCCCGCGCCACCCCCGGTGACGCGGGGTGTTCGCTTTCCACCCCCACTTACCCCCGACGCCGTGCGTGAGAACTTCACCGACGCCAAGCGTGAAGGGTTCGCTCGTGCCCTTACCGGTGCCAAGCGTGAGGGCTTTGCCTGTGCCTTACCGGCGCCGTGCGTGAGGAGTTTCGGCTTGGGCGCGTCGGTGCTTGGACTGAGGAACGCAGGAGCGAAGCGACGGAGTGACGAGGGAAAGCGCCGACTCGGAGGCGCCCAAGCCCGCGACGCCGCCAGGCGGAGCAAGGAGACACAGCCCGCGACGCCGAAGGTGACGCAAAGAGACGACAAGGCGACGAAGAATGATGGATGGGCAGGTCCGCAGGGCTTGCTATCTGGGGACACGTGAGGCACTGTCAAGCAAAGGAGCCTATCCGTGGAGGTGCCCATGTCGTTGAGCCACTCACTGGAGACGCAGAGCAAGCTGATCGCTAGAGTCACGGATATCACCGGCCGCGCACTCCCAGAGTGGTTCCAAGCCATCGACAACGGCCCGTCCTTCCTGCGCTGCGAGGAGCGGGCCAACTGGCTCGCCCAGGAGCACGGGCTGTCCCACGGCTACGCCGCCGCCATCGTGCGTGAGCACGAACGTCGCCGCCACAGCCGTCGTATGTAAGTTATCCGTCTTCCGCGAGCCCGCGCCTCCCATCGGGGGGTGCGGGCTTCTGTGTGCCCGGTCCATGATGGGGATCATGGATCTCGACAAGGCACGTGACTTCATCCGCGTCAACCACCGTGCGGTTCTGCTGACCAAGCACGCCGACGGACGTCCGCAGCTCTCCCCGGTGACGGTCGGGCTGGACGCCGAGGGGCGCGCGATCGTCAGTAGCAGGGAGACCGCCGCCAAGGTTCGCAACCTTCGCAGGGACCCGCGGGCCACGCTCTGCGTGATGAACGACTCCTTCTACGGTGACTGGATCCAGATCGAAGGGGAGACGGAGGTCCTCTCGCTGCCTGAGGCGATGGAACCGCTGGTCGGCTACTACCGGGACATCTCCGGCGAGCACCCCGACTGGGACGACTACCGGGCCGCCATGGAGCGGGACCGGCGGGTCCTGCTGCGCGTCACCATCACCCGTGCGGGCCCCGACATCCACGGCTGAGACGCCGCCGCGCCGTACCCGCCCGTGTCGCAGGGTACGGCGCGGCGTTTCCCGGCTCAGCTGAGGCGTTCCAGGATCATGGCCATGCCCTGGCCACCGCCGACGCACATGGCCTCCAGGCCGATCGTCCTGTCGTGGAAGCGCAGGCTGTTGACCAGGGTCGAGGTGATGCGGGCTCCGGTCATGCCGAAGGGGTGTCCGACCGCGATGGCGCCGCCGTTGACGTTGAGCCGGTCGAGGTCGACGCCGAGGTCGCGGTAGGACGGGATGACCTGGGCCGCGAAGGCCTCGTTGATCTCGACGAGGTCCACGTCGCCGATGGCCATGCCCGCCCTGGACAGTGCCTGCCGGGAGGCCTCGACCGGCCCGAGCCCCATGATCTCGGGGGACAGGCCGGTCACACCGGTCGAGACGATCCTGGCCAGCGGGGTGATGCCCAGTTCCGCGGCCCTGACGTCGCTCATCACGATCACCGCGGCCGCGCCGTCGTTCAGCGGGCAGCAGTTTCCCGCCGTGACGGTCCCGTCGGGCCGGAAGACCGGCTTGAGCTGGGAGACGGCCTCGTAGGTCGTCCCCTGGCGGGGGCCGTCGTCCCTGGTCACCACGGTGCCGTCCGGCAGGGTCACCGGGGTGATGTCGCTCTCCCAGAAGCCGTTGGCGATGGCCTCCTCGGCGAGGTTCTGCGACCGGACACCGAACTCGTCCTGTTCCCGGCGTGAGACGCCCCTGAGCGCGGCGACGTTCTCCGCGGTCTGGCCCATGGCGATGTAGGCGTCGGGCAGCTCGCCGTCCTCACGGGGGTCGTGCCAGACCTCGCCACCGCCTTCGGCGGCCCGCGCCGTACGGCTGCGCGCCTCGGCGAACAGTTCGTTCTCGGTCTCGGGCAGCGAGTCGGAGTTGCCCTTGACGAACCGGGAGACGCACTCGACGCCCGCCGAGACGAAGACGTCGCCCTCGCCCGCCCTGATCGCGTGCAGGGCCATCCTCGTGGTCTGCAGGGACGACGAGCAGTAGCGGGTGACGGTCGTGCCGGGCACGCCGTCGAGTCCGAGCAGGGTGGCGACCACCCGGCCCATGTTGAACCCCTGCTCGCCTCCGGGCAGGCCGCAGCCCAGCATCAGGTCGTCGATGGTCGTGGGGTCGAGCTGGGGCACCTTGGCCAGGGCGGCCCTGACGATCTGGACGGTCAGGTCGTCAGGGCGGATGTCCTTGAGCGATCCCTTGAAGGCGCGTCCGATGGGCGAGCGCGCGGTCGCGACGATGACTGCCTCGGGCATGGGGCTCTCCTGGGTTGTCGGGCACTCCTGAGCGGAGGCTACTCCCCGGTAGGGCGAAGGCCGCGAGTGGGGCGGCCCGGAACAGAACTTTGTACGGGGGCGTCAGCCGTACATGCCGGGGGCGGTCGGGGTGCCGTCCTTGACGCCGTGCAGCCCGCCCAGCTCGTCGCGCCATATCCGCCAGCCCCCCTGGCTGCCGGTGAACCACGCGGGCGGAGCCTCCGAGCCGTTCGTCCTCTTGCCGCTGGCCAGGTCGAACTCGCACAGGGAGGCCACCGGGTAGAAACCCGCCGCCTGGTGCTTCAGGGGGAGCGGCCTGGGGTCGGTGACGCAGAAGGACCAGCCGCGTTGGTCCCTGATCTCGGTGCCGCGGCCCGTGGCCAGGTCGAAGGCGCTGCCCTGCCGGCCGTGCTTGAGGAAGCCGAGGGTGTCCATCCGGTCGGGGAAGGCCAGCCACCAGCCGGAACCGGGGATCTGGGCCGCGGAGATCTGACCCAGGACCCGCCCGTTGCTCGCGTCGAGCCTGGCGAACCCGCCGTACTGGCCCCGTGGGTCGACGGGGCGCACGACGGGGGCCAGGCCGGGGCTGCCGCTGGGGTAGACCCGCACCACGGAGGGACGCAGCCAGTTGACCGTGCCGTCGGTGAGCTTGACGGAGAACAGGCCGAAGGCGGAGACCCGTTTCTTCGAGGGACCGGTGTAGGGGGCGACGTAGCCGACGAGGTCGTCGGCCGTCGAGCCGAAGGCCCACCCGCCGGACAGGTCGACCCCGGGGCCGAGCGCCTCCTCGACGGGCAGCCGCCACGGACGCCTGCCCGAGGCCAGGTCGTAGGCCTCAAGGACGGGGTGACGGGCCATGCGCAGGAGCACGGCGTGGGAGGCGCCGGACCACTCGACCTCGGCGATACCGGGCAGCTGCCACATCGGCTTGCCGGTCTCCGGGGCCAGCACGGACATCCGGGCCTTGGACAGGGCGGTGTCCTCTGAGACGCACACGAACGCCCCGCAGCGCTGCGGCCCGAAGGTCGAGTGCAGCGGGCGTGTCCACAGCCGGTTGCCGGTGCGCGCGTCACGGCCGACAAGGGCGGCGTTCCAACGACCCTGGCGGACAGGGTCGACCGTGACCGCGACGAGCCGTCCGCCGGAGGACTGGACGATCGCCGGGGCGGGGACGCCCATGCCCGGCAGCCGACCGGCCATGGTCGCGGGGTGCGCCCACAGCTTTCTGCCCGTGGCCAGGTCGAGGGCGACGGTCTCCAGCGTGCCGTCCGCCCTCATGGAGGTCGTCATGGCGACACCTGCGGCCGAGGTGGTACGGCTCACCGCGTTCACTTCGCCGTTGTGCCAGGTCGGATGGGCGGGAACGGCCGCCTCGCTGCCGGAACAGCCGGTCAGGGCGAGCACTCCGGCGAGGACCGCAGCCTTCTTCACGTGGGGCCGGATCACGGGCATTGCACTCCAAAAAGGCGAGACGTAACGGCCTTACCGCGGAGAGTGACCGTGGTCAGGCGTCGTTGGGCAGCACCCCGTGCCTCCGGCGGAGCAGTGTCGCCCACCGTCCGTGGGGTCCGGTTGCTCGGCCGGCGACGCGAGTCGCGGAGACTTCGGCGCCGGGTTCCTCCGCGGCCTTGGCCGCCACGAGGTAGATCGACCCACCGCGTTCGGAGCGCGGCTCCGGCCACAGTCCAAGCGCGGTGCACACAGACGGTAGCACCGCGTAAGCAACCTGTAGATAACCTTGAACAGATGGGTGGAAACGATCGGGTCCGAACATCTCGTCCGGGTTTGCGGAGAATTCACCGCCAAGCAGGTCGGCGAAGGCGACCGTACGGGCACCCGCCTCGACCACGGCCACGGTCTGCGCCGCGGCGAGCTGACGGCTCCAGCGCCGGGTCACCCAGCGCAGCGGCTGCGCGATCGGCCTGACCGTCCCCAGGTCGGGGCAGGTGCCGACGACGACCTCCGCCCCCGCCTCACGCAGCCGCCGCACCGCCTTCTGCAGGTGCCGCACGGCGTGGGTGGGCTTGGTCTGGGTGGTGACGTCGTTCGCGCCGACGAAGATCACCGCGATCTCGGGGGAGGCTTCGAGCGCCAGGTCGGTCTGGTCGTCCAGATCCGCCGAGACCGCGCCGGACCTGCCGACCACGGTCAGCCGTACCGGACGCTCGGCCACCGCGGCCAGCCCCGTGGCGATCAACACGCCCGGGGTCTGCGCCGCCTCGGAGGTGCCCAGACCGACCGAGGTCGAATCACCCAGCATGACCATCCGGACCGGCTCACCGGCGAAGTCACCGTAAACCCCGTCGGAGGGCGGCCCCTCCATGCCGTGCGGGCGGCCGACGATGCGCCGGGCCAGCAGGGCCTCGCCCATCAGCAGGCCGTACGTGACCGCGCCGAGCGCGGTGAGCCCTCCTCCGCCGACGGCCGCGGCGGCGGCGATACGACGGGCGGCCCGAGCCGCCCCCGGTGTCCAGATCACCTGGCGTTGCCCCTTCGGTACCCCACGACGGGTAGCGTTGCCTTGAACCTAGCCGAGAGTCCCACCAACCCCCTTGGGGGCACGGCGTTCAGCACAACAAGCCGACCTGGCTCTGTATTTCGAGGTGATCGTCGCGATGCGTGTGTATGACTCGCTTGTGGAACTGATGGGAAACACGCCGCTTGTCCGGCTGCGGAAGGTGACCGCCGGGGTGTCCGCCCAGGTGCTCGCCAAGGTGGAGTACTTCAATCCCGGCGGCTCGGTGAAGGACCGGATCGCGGTGCGCATGATCGACGCGGCGGAGCGGTCGGGCGCGCTGGTGCCCGGCGGCACGATCGTCGAACCCACCTCCGGCAACACCGGCATCGGCCTGGCCATGGTGGCGCAGCAGCGCGGCTACCGCTGCCTGTTCGTCGTGCCGGACAAGGTCGCCCAGGACAAGATCGCGGTACTGCGCGCCTACGGGGCCGAGGTCGTGGTCTGCCCGACGGCGGTCTCCCCGGACCACCCGGACTCCTACTACTCGGTCTCCGACCGGCTGGCCAGGGAGACGCCGAACGCCTGGAAGCCCGACCAGTACTCCAACCCCGGCAACCCCGAGAGCCACTACCACTCGACCGGGCCGGAGATCTGGGAGCAGACGGAGGGGCGGATCACCCACTTCGTCGCGGGCATCGGCACCGGCGGCACGATCAGCGGCACCGGACGCTACCTCAAGGAGGTCTCCGGCGGCCGGGTCAAGATCATCGGAGCCGACCCCGAAGGGTCCGTCTACTCGGGCGGCACCGGCAGGCCGTACCTCGTTGAGGGCGTCGGAGAGGACATCTGGCCCTCCACCTACGACACCACGATCTGCGACGAGGTCATCGCGGTCTCCGACAAGGACTCCTTCGGCATGACGCGCCGCCTGGCCCGGGAGGAGGCGCTCCTGGTCGGCGGCTCCTGCGGGATGGCGACGGTCGCGGCGCTGCGGGTCGCCAGGCAGGCCGGCCCCGAGGACGTGGTCGTCGTGCTGCTGCCCGACGGCGGCCGGGGCTACCTGTCGAAGATCTTCAACGACGAGTGGATGGCCGACTACGGCTTCCTGACCACCTCCTCGGAGGAGGGCCTGGTCAGGGACGTGCTGGTCCGCAAGGGCGCGGGCATGCCCGAGTTCGTGCACACCCACCCGCACGAGTCGGTCGACACGGCCATCGCGATCATGCGGGAGTACGGCGTCTCGCAGCTGCCGGTGATGAAGGAGGAGCCGCCGGTCATGGCCGCCGAGGTCGTGGGCTCGATCGTGGAACGCGACCTGCTCGAAGCCCTCTACCGGGGCCGCGTACGGCCGACCGACCCGCTGGCCGAGCACATGTCCCAGCCCCTGCCCATGATCGGCGCGGGAGAGCCGGTCTCCATCGCGATAGAGGCCCTGGAGAAGGCCGACGCCGCCGTGGTCCTGGACGACGGCAAGCCCGTTGGCCTGGTGACCCGCCAGGACCTGCTGGCGTTCCTGGTCAACAACTAGTCGTGCTCCCCTTTCCCTCGCGGCGCCTTCGACGCCGCGAGGGCCTGGGCGCCGCGGGTCCATGCCTCCCTCGGTCCGGGCTGTGGGTGATCATCGGGTCGTTGTCGCAGGTCGGACCGGCTTCCGCGACGGACCCGCAGCCCGTCACGATGTGGTGGGCTCGCCGGTGAGGCGGTCCTGGTTGTCGGCGGCCCACTGCGCGAGGTGCGCCAGAGGGCCGTTCGCGAACGATTCGCCCAGTGCGGAGAGCCGGTAGACCGCGCCTGCGGGCGCTGACGCCTGGTTGGCGCCGCCGTCCCTCACGACGAGCCCGCGCGCTCGCAGACGGCGCGGCGTCTGGGTCAGGACCTTGTCGCCGGCTCCCGCGATCCTCGTGAGCAGTTCCCTGCGCCGTGTCGGTCCCATGCGCAGGGCCGAGATCACGACGGGGTCCCACACGTGGCCGACCGGTTCGGCCGCTGCGCGCACCCGGCAGTCGGAGACGAACGTCCGACAGGGCCCGTCCAGCACGAGGACCCGGGTCGGGGTCGTCGGAGGAAAACGGCTCCGTTGAGAACCTTCGCCACCGTTTCGTAGTCGAACAGAGCATGATGAAGACGATGATCGGGGCATCGCTCCTCGCCGGTTCACTGCTGGTCGTCGGCACCACCGTGGCCGACGCCCAGACGAGGCCCACGCTGGGCCCCTACGGTTACGGTGCCGTCAAGCTCGGTATGACCGTCACGCAGGCCAAGAAGACAGGGGGCGTCGTCAAGAAGCTGTCCGGCGACGGCGGCTGCTCCGGCTGGGACCTGAAGGACTTCCCCACTCCCAAGGACTCGGTCGGCGTCTTCATCTCGCCGAAGGTGGGACTGGCCGCCATCTTCGCCGCGAAGGGCATGAGGACTCCGGAAGGCGTCGGGATCGGCTCCACCGCCAAGCAGATGAAGACCGCCTATCCGCACATCAGGAAAGACGTCCACGACTTTTATGTGATCACGGTTCCCGGAAACAAGAAGGCCTACTACACCTTCGGCGTCACGCGCGGCAAGGTCACCGAGTACGGCATCGCGCTCAACGAGCAGGACTGTTTCAACTGAGCGGCGTGACGTCGCGGGCCGAGGCGGAGGGACGCCCAGCCCGCTGTCGGCGCCGTGGGGTGAAGCCCTGGACGCTCCCTCGCCGTCACAGGTGATCGAGGTCAGCCGAAGGCTGCGCGAAGGGGCGCGGCCTTCGGCGCCGCTAGGCGCCGCCAAGGGACACGGGAAAGCCCGCCACCACTTCCCAGGCCCCCGTGTAGGTGTGGCCCGCGGTCAGGCGGCCGCCCAGGGCCTCCACGCGTTCGGACATGCCGACCAGACCGAATCCGCCGCCGAGGCGGGAGATCTTGGCGTCGGTCGCCGAGCCGTAGTTGCGTACGCGCAGCCACACCCAGTGTGTTCCCTGGTGCTGCTCCCTCCTGGGAGGGCCGGGGGAAGGCCCGGCGGAGGGCCCGTTTGGGGGGCCGCCGAGCCGTAGGTCGGCCTCGACCCAGCCGGTGCCCGGGGCGTGCCTGCGCACGTTGGTGAGGGCTTCCTGCAGGACCCGGTGGAGGGTGGTCAGCACCTCGGGGGCCATGGTCTCGTCGTTGATGCCCTGGCCGATGTCGAAGGCGACCTGGGGGCCGCCCGCGGAGAACCGTTCGACCAGGGTGCGCATGTCCATGAGCGTGCTGCCGGGGGAGCGGGCGGCCCCGTCCTGGGCGCGCAGCACGCTGACCAGGCGGCGCATGGAGGTCAGCGCGTCGGCGCCCGCCCCGGCTATCGCGTCGAGCGCGGGGACGACGGCCTCGGGCTTGTGTTCGGCCACGATCTTGGCGGCCTGGGCCTGGACGACGATTCCGGTGATGTGGTGGGCGACCAGGTCGTGCAGTTCCCTGGCGAGTTCGAGGCGTTCGGCGCGCCGTACCGAGTTGACGGCCTCCTTGCGGCGTTCGAGCTGGAAGCGCAGGTAGGCGCCCACCCCGGCGGCGATCGACCAGCCGACGAAGACGAGGAAGCCGACGGCCAGGGACGGGGTGTCCTCGCGCAGCCGTCCGGCGGCGCTCTCCAGCACGACGACGGACGCGATGGAGAACATCGCGGCCCTGCTGATGGGTTCGATCCAGCGCAGGCCCGCGATGGTGAGGATCAGCAGTGACCCGGTCTCGGCGAAGGAGGGCAGCCCGCTGACGTGGCTGGAGCCGATGATCAGGGTGGTGACGAACGACGCGACGAGCAGGGTGGCGTATCCGCTGATCCTGTGGGTACGGCGCAGCAGCACCGCCAGGACGCCGATGGCGCCGCAGACCGGGCCGAGCCAGACCACGGGGTTGTCGGGGCGGGTGAGCACGACCATCACGTCGAGCAGCAACAGCAGGGTGAGCCAGCCGATCAGAGCGATCTCGCTGAGCCGTTGGATCCAGTAGACGATGCGATGTGTCTCCCCCACGGCCACTGAGCCTAAGACTCTTGGCCAAATCGGACATCAGCCATTCGGTGGAGCGGCCTCATGGGGAACCGGTCCTTCAGCGGAGGCGCCCGCCGGGGTCGGCGGCCGATGCTTGAGGAGTCGAAGGGGGGACGGAGATGACCGTCATCGGAGTCCTGGTACTGATCGTTGGGTTCGTGGTCGCGCTGGCTCTGGCGCTCGCGGACCCGGTGGTTCTCTCGCGCATCAACGGCCAGGGCGGCGAGGGCGCCAGCGGCCGTCACATCAAGGTGCCGCCGGTCGAGGCGGGGGGTGAGGTCGTGTGGCTGCCGGGGCGTCACACGGCCGGCAGCGGGCACCGGGCCGCCTGACGGCGAATCCGCCGAAGGGACTTCGCGGTGTGCCCGTGGCGGCTCCACCTGGGGGTACGGCCAGGCGGACCGGGTCGTCGGGGGACGGTCCGGCACGCCTGGCCGGGTGGACGCGACATGTGCCCGCCCGGGTGCGAGTAGCGTTGCCCTATGACTGAAGGATTCGAAACTCTGGCCATCCACGCAGGTCAGGAGCCGGACCCGTATACGGGGGCCGTCGTTCCGCCGATCTACGCGGTGTCCACGTACAAGCAGGACGGCGTCGGCGGTCTGCGCGCCGGATACGAGTACAGCCGTTCGGCCAACCCGACCAGGACCGCCCTTGAGGAGGCCGTCGCCGCGGTCGAGGGCGGCGCGCGAGGTCTTGCCTTCGCCTCCGGTCTGGCGGCCGAGGACACGCTGCTGCGCACGGTGTGCAGGCCGAGTGACCACGTTCTCATCCCGAACGACGCCTATGGCGGCACCTACCGGCTGTTCTCCAAGGTGAACCGGCCGTGGGACCTGCACTACGACCCGGTGGCCCTGGGCGACCTCGACGCGGTCGCCGCCGCCATGACGCCGAAGACCAGGATCGTCTGGGTCGAGACGCCGACGAACCCGCTGCTCGGCATCGCCGACATCGCGGCGCTGGCCGAACTGGCCCACGACAACGGCGCGCTGCTCGTGGTGGACAACACCTTCGCCTCGCCGTACCTGCAGCAGCCGCTGGCGCTCGGCGCGGACGTCGTCGTCCACTCGACCACGAAGTATGTCGGCGGGCACTCCGACGTGGTCGGTGGCGCGCTCGTCACGGCCGACGCCGAACTGGGCGAAAGGCTCGCCTTCCACCAGAACGCCATGGGCGCGGTCGCCGGGCCGTTCGACGCGTGGCTGACGCTGCGCGGGCTCAAGACGCTCGCGGTGCGGATGGAACGGCACTGCGACAACGCCGAGCGGGTCGCCGACCTGCTGCTCGCCCACCCGAGGGTCTCCTCGGTGCTCTATCCCGGTCTGCCGGACCACCCGGGGCACGAGACCGCGGCCAAGCAGATGCGGCGCTTCGGGGGCATGGTCTCGTTCCGGGTCGCGGGGGGCGAGGCGGAGGCGGTCGAGATCTGCAACCGGACCAAGCTCTTCACGCTCGGTGAGTCCCTGGGCGGTGTCGAGTCGCTGATCGAGCACCCGGGGCGGATGACACACGCCTCGGCGGCCGGGTCGCCGCTTGAGGTGCCCGCGGACCTGGTCCGCCTGTCCGTCGGCATCGAGTCGGTCGACGACCTGCTCGCCGATCTCAGCCGGGCGCTGGGCTGAGGCCGGGTGCTGGGCTGAGGCTGAACGGCTGGGTCGAGGCCGGGCCGGGCGTGCCCCTTCCGCCCGGCTTCGTGTGCTCTGCCGCCTGTTCCCGTGCGTTCCGGTGAACCGCCCCGGCACGGGAAAAGGGGAATGGCAGTGAATCGGAAACTCCCTGCCGGAAAAGGCGCTTTTCATGGTGTTCCGGAAAAGATCCTTTCCTGGCTGACGGCCGGGCGGAGATGATCTCGTGCCCGCCGTCTTCCGGGTCGGCCGTCTCCACCGCCGTCAGAGGTCTCCGGCCCGTCCTCAGGCGGGGCTGCCCCAGACCATCAGCACCAGGATGACCAGCCAGATCAGGGCGATCACCCCGGAGAAGGCGGCGATCCGCCCGCGCTGGGCCTTCGCGTCGTCGGTCGAGGGCTCGGCGCTGAGCAGTTTGATGGCGGAGGCCTGGTCGCGGTCCACGATGACCAGGAGGACCGCGGCGACGATGAACAGCGTCATGGAGACCGACAGGTAGGGCCTGCCGAGATACTCGCGGCCGAGCAGCAGGCCGGCGACGAAGACGCCGATCGCGCCGATGGCGTAGATCCGGGTGGTCCTGTGCAGGTAGCGCAGGACGCTGAGGTCCCTGGAGCGGATGAACTTCGGCGTGGACATCGTCACCGCGGTGAGCGGTCCGAGCGTGAAGATCGCGAAGCCGATGTGCAGCCAGAGCAGCAGTTGGGTCATGAACCAGACATTAGCCCTCGGTGATCTCGGTCAGGGAAGGCACGCCCTGGGAAGCCGGCGGCCGCGGTCCTGGATCACACAGGGTCAGAGGACGGGGCTTCAGGGCGGGGCTCAGGTCGGGAGCGGGGGGCTCCGCCGGAACCGGCGCCCCAAGTTTGCGGACAGAACATCACAATTTGGATAATCCGCATTTATGGTGATGTGCGATGGTAGATCTTCTTATTAATGCGCTAAGCATCCCATTGAAGTGAGTAGGATCACCGATGGGTTCGCTCTTGGGCGCCGAGGCCGTCGGCAACGAGATCACGGCCGTGCCGGGCGAGCAGTCAACCAGATCATGCACGACGGCACAAGGGAGTGCCCCCTGTGGGTGTGAGACATGTGGAGCCGTACACCGAGGAGTGGCGCAGCCAGCCGTCCTCCTACGTGAGCCGCGTCGTCGAGGCGCTGGGCGTCCAGGCCACCGGCTGGTGGGCGGGGCCCTGCGACCCGAGGGCCGCCACGATCCTGCTGACCGGCGGCGACGCCCTGGTGTGGGACGAGGAGAGCGGCTGGTGCCGGGGCCGCTACGTGTCCGGCGACCGTGAGCGCTGCACCGTCCTGGCCGACCCCCGCTATCTCGGCGGAGGCCTGCTGCCCAGCCCCGAACGGGTTCCCGCCGCGGTCGAGGACGCCCGCGCCGGAGTCGGCAACAGTACGGCCTGGCGGCCCTGCTACCGGTCGTACCGCCACTACCACGACGGCTTCGACCTCGCGCTCAACCACTACCTCGCCTACGCCGACGCCTGACAGGCCCTTCGAGGAAGGGTTCAGCGCTTCCTGCGGACCCGCAGGAAGTCGCTGACGACGTACTCGCCGAGCCGGTCGGCGTTGGAGGAGAAGACCCGGCCGCCGTTGCGCCTGGCCACCTCGTTCACGAAGTCCCTCAGCCGCTCGTCGTCGGCGAGCATGAAGACGTTGAGCGTCGCCCTGCGCCGGGTCATCTTGTCCACCTCGGCCAGCGTCAGGTCGAGCGTCTCGCGCGTCGGCGGCCACTCGAAGGCGGCCGAGCCGTTGCGCCGCAGGTGGGCGGTCGGCTCACCGTCGGTGACCACGAGCACGACCGGCTCGAAGTCCGGATGGCGGTCCAGGTGGCGGCCCGCGATCAGCAGCGCGTGGTGCAGGTTGGTGCCCTGGACCATGTCCCATTCGAGCCCGGCCAGCTCGTCGGGCTGCAGGACCCGGGCGTAGTTGGAGAAGCCGATGATCTGCACCGAGTCCTGGGGGAACTTCGAGGCGACCAGCGCCTGCAGGGCCATCGCGGTCTGCTTGGCCGCCGCCCAGGTGCCGCGCAGCGCCATCGAGTAGGACAGGTCGACCAGCAGACACACCGCGGCCGCGGTGCGCCGCTCGGTCTCGGCCACCTCGAAGTCGTCGACCGAGAGGGTCACCGTCCCCGCCGCTCCGCCGCGCCGTACGCCGTTGACGACCGTGCGGACCACGTCGATGGGCTGCTCGTCGCCGAAGCGCCACGGCCGGGTCGAGCCGGTCAGCTCCCCGGCGGAGCCCGCGTCCACCTGGTCGTGGTCGCCCCTGCGACCGGAGTCGAGGGAGGCGAAGACGCGGCGTAGGGCGGTCTCCCCGAGGCGGCGCACCGCCTTGGGGGTGAGTTCGAGCTTGCCGCGCTGGCGGCGCAGGTATCCCTGCCGTTCGAGCTCTCGTTCGATCCGCTTGAGCGCGTCCAGGTCGTCGACGGCGGAACGGCCGAGGGCGCGGCGGACGGCCGCCTCGTCGATGTCGTCGAGGCGGGCGCCCGGGTAGTCCTGGCGCAGCGCGGCCTCAAGCTGGGTGAGGTCGGCCAGCTCCTCAAGGGCGTTGACCGCGTCGCCCATCCCCAGGGGGTCCTCGCCGGAGAGTCGTTCGGGGGTGTTCCAGGCCAGGTCGGGCCGGCGGGCGTAGAGGGAGTCGCCGAGGCGGCGCATCTGCTCGCCGAGCCCGGCCTGGTCGAGCGTCTGGTCGATCAGGCGGCTGAGCTCCTCGCGCTGGCGGGGGGTGAGCGAGGCCATCAGACGCTGGGTGGCGGCGGCCCTGCGGGCGAGGAGGTCGACCAGCTCCTCCAGGTTCCGCGGCGCCTCCGGAAACATGTCCCCATATTTCGACATGAAGGCGTCGAAGTCTTCCGGGGTGTGTTCGCCCCGCGCATCCCGGTCCAGCATGTCGTTCAGCGCCGACATCATCTGCCCGACCCGCTCCATCGCGGCCGGATCGGGGTTGGCCAGCGCCTCGCGCATCCCGCGGAACTGGGTGTCGAGCACCTCCCTGCGCAGCAGGTCGCGCAGTTCCTCGAAGGTCTGACGCGCGGCGGCCGAACGCCACTGGTAGCCGCTCAGCTCCTGGATCGCGCCGGCCGCGTCGGAGGGCAGGCCGTCCAGCTCCGCCTCACGCAGTCTGGCGTCGTCGGACGGGTCGGGGAACAGCTCCGCGCGCTCCTGGCCGATCGCCTTGTCCAGCAGCGCCCTGGCCTGTTCGAGCGTCCCGTCGAGACGACCGCGCTCGCGCAGCTCACGCCTGCGCCGCCGTACCTCGCGGAGCAGGTCGTCCAGGCCGCGGCGGTCGTCCGCCCCCGGCAGGCCCTGCTTGAGCAGGTCACGCAGGGCGTGGGACGGGTTGGCCCCGGCCAGCACGGAGTCGCCCATCTGGTCGAGCGCCGAACGCACGTCGTACGGCGGCGCGAGCGGGTCGGGCCCTTCCCGGTACTCGCCATAGCGATAGCTCATCGAACGCCCTCCAACACGCGCCGCCGGGCCTCAGGTGCGGTAGACCGTCGTGCCGTCAACCTCGTCCTTGGACAGACGCCGCAGGAGATACAGGCCCTCAAGGGCGAACTCAAGGGCCGCCGCGGCGTGCCCGGGGGACTCGTCGCCGATGCCGAGCCCCGACATGATCTTGGCGAGCCCCGGCACGGGGCCGATCCCGCGCAGCAGGTCCGCGGCGGGGACCATGGCCCCCGACTCCACCTGGGTGCCCTCGGAGAACCGTTCGAGCAGCGGGGCCAGGTCGAGGCCGCCGATGGTGCCTCGGAAGGTCTCCGCGACGGCCCTGCGCAGCAGGTGGGACAGGACCTCGGTCTCCCGGCCCTCCTCGCTGACCTCGAACTCCACCTTGCCCCGCAGGGTGTGCACGATGCCCGGCAGGTCGGCGACCCGGGTCACCGCGCGCTCCTCGCCGGTCAGCGCCGCCCGCCGTACGGCTGAGGCGGCGGCGGTCTCGGCGGCGGCGATGGAGAAACGGGCCGAGACCCCGGAGCGCGCGTCGACCGCGGTCGACTCACGGACCAGGCGGGTGAAGCGGGCGATCACCTCGACCAGGTGGTCGGGCAGGTCGGCTCCCACCTGGTCGAGCGCGGCCTCCTGGCGGATGAGCCGGAGCTCGGTCTCGATGGACAGGGGGTAGTGGGTGCGGATCTCGGCGCCGAAGCGGTCCTTCAGCGGGGTGATGATCCGGCCCCGGTTGGTGTAGTCCTCCGGGTTGGCGCTGGCGATCAGCAGGATGTCCAGCGGCAGGCGCAGGTTGTATCCCCTGACCTGGATGTCACGCTCCTCAAGCACGTTGAGCAGCGAGACCTGGATCCGCTCGGCCAGGTCGGGCAGCTCGTTGACCGAGAAGACACCCCGGTTGCTGCGGGGGACCAGGCCGTAGTGGACGGTCTCCGGATCGCCGAGCGTGCGCCCCTCGGCGATCTTGATGGGGTCGATGTCACCGATCAGGTCGCCGACGGAGGTGTCCGGGGTGGCGAGCTTCTCGCCGTAACGCTCGTCCCTGTGCCGCCAGGCGACCGGAAGCTCCTCGCCCGCCTCGTCGGCGAGCCTGCGGCAGCGGGCGCAGGAGGGGGCGTAGGGGTGGTCGTTGATCTCACAGCCGTCGACGACCGGCGTCCACTCGTCGAGGAGACCGGTCACCGTGCGGATGAGCCGGGTCTTGCCCTGCCCCCGCTCGCCGAGCAGGACCAGGTCGTGCCCGGCCAGCAGGGCTGTCTCCAGGTGTGGCAGGACGGTCTCGTCGAAACCCACGATGCCGGGGAACCTCGGCTGCCCGGCCCGTAGCCGGGCCAGCAGGTTCTCGCGGATCTCGGCCTTTACCGTGCGGTGGACATGGCCGCTCGCGCGAAGATCGCGCAGAGTACGTGGCTCTGGGATTTGAGGCACGAGATTGAGCCTACGTCCCCGAAGCCGAAACCGGGACTGTTATCCCGCTTTCGGATCTTGGACATCGTGTGCCGTCCGGCGCGCGTGCATGTCCTCACAGTGGGGAGAATCGCTGCAAGGCAAGGCTTCGGACAAGAAGGGGAGGTGAGACGAGTGGCGCTGTTGACGAGCTGCTTCTCCGACGGTCTCGCCGTGGGCTCCGACCTGGTCATGGCGGCGGAGACCGCCGTGCGCCAGGCCATCTCCGGCCTGACCGGGCCGCCTCACCTGGTCTGTTTCTTCATCTGCGGCGACGACCCCGACGAGGTCGCCCAGGCGGGGCTGCGCGTCATGCGGATGACACCGGAGGCGGCGGTGATCGGCTGCAGCGCGACGGGCGTGATCGGCGACGGCCGGGGTGTGGAGGTCACCCCCGCGGTGAGCGCCTGGGCCGCGACCCTCGACGGAGCCCGGCTGACGACCTTCGCCCTGGACACCCTCAGGGCCGATGACCGTTTCGTGGTCGTCGGCCTGCCGGAACCCCAGGCCGACGACCACGCGGCCATCCTTTTCGCCGACCCCTACAGCTTTCCGACCGACGGCTTCGTCGAACGTTCCGACGAGGTCCTCGGTGACCTGCCGCTGATCGGCGGCCTGGCCAACGCGCTCAGGGGCAGGGGAGCCGTACGGCTGTTCGCCGACGGCGAGGTCTACACCGAGGGAGCGGTCGGCGTCCTGCTCGGCGGAGCCGTCGATGTCAGGACCGTGGTCAGCCAGGGCTGCCGTCCGATCGGCCCGACGATGGCCGTCACCGGGGTCGAGGACAACCTCCTGCTCGAACTCGCGGGCCAGCCCGCCCTGGCCAGGCTTGAGGAGGTGGTCAGCGCGCTTGACGAGGACGAACGGGAGCTGGTCGCCTCAGGACTGCAGATCGGCGTCGCCATGGACGAGTACGCAGAACGGCACGAGCACGGCGACTTCCTCATCCGGGGGGTGCTCGGCATCGACCCGGAACGGGAGGCCGTCGCCATCGGGGACGTCGTCGAGATCGGCCGTACGGTGCGCTTCCAGGTGCGTGACGCCGCGACCGCCGACGAGGACCTCTACGAGCTGCTCGACGCCCACCGCGAGGAGTTCGGCGGAGTGGACGGCGCGCTGCTGTTCTCCTGCAACGGCAGGGGGTCGGCCATGTTCGGCAGCGCCGACCACGACGCCGTCGCGGTCAGGGAGACCCTCGGCCCGATCGGCGTCGCCGGGTTCTTCGCCGCGGGCGAGGTCGGCCCCGTCGGGGGCCACAACCACGTGCACGGTTTCACCGCCTCCGTCCTGGTCTTCTCCTCACGCCCCGGCGGCGACAGACCGTATGATCGCTAGATGTCCGGATCGGTGCTCGCCGTCGACATCGGCGGGACGAAGTTCGCCGTCGCCCTGGTCGGCAGTGAGGCCGGCGGCGAGGGCGAGGTCCTCAGGACCCGCAGGACGGCGACACCCCCGGGTGGCGACGCCCAGACGCTGTGGAGGACGCTCGACTCCCTGATCGACGCGCTGCTCACGGAACCGGCCGAGGTCGTGGGTGTCGGGGTCGGCTGCGGCGGCCCGATGAACTGGCCGGAGGGCGAGGTCTCGCCGATCAACATGCCCGGCTGGCGTGACTTCCCGCTCAGAGCGCGGCTGGCGGAGCGCTTCCCCGGCGTGCCGGTGCACGTGCACAACGACGCCGTCTGCCTGGCCGTCGCGGAACACTGGCGGGGTGCGGGCCGGGGCAGCGCCAACATGCTCGGCATGGTCGTCTCGACGGGAGTGGGCGGCGGGCTCGTCCTGGACGGCCGGTTGATCAACGGCGGCAGCGGCAACGCCGGGCACGTCGGGCACGTCGTGGTCGAACCCGGCGGGCCGGTCTGCGGGTGCGGGGCCAGGGGCTGCCTTGAGGCCGTCGCGCGGGGCCCGGCCCTGGCCGCCTGGGCGCTGGGACGCGGCTGGCAGCCGGGCGCCGCCGTACGGGAGGCGCCCGGTCAGGGGGAGGCCGTGCCGTACGTGGAGGCGGCGACGGCGAGCGGGCGGCAGCTCGCCCTGGACGCCGCGGCGGGCGACCGGCTGGCACTGGCTGCGATGGAACGGGCGGGACGGGCCCTCGGCCTGGCCGTCGCCGCCGCCGTCAACCTCTGCGACCTCGACCTCGTCACCGTCGGCGGCGGCCTCTCCCAGGCCGGACGCCTGCTGTTCGACCCGCTTGAGGCCGCGCTCGGCGAGCACACCCGGATGGGCTTCGCCCGCCGCGCCAGGGTGGTGCCCGCCGCCCTCGGCCAGGACGCGGGCCTGGTGGGCGCCGCCGCCCTCATCCTCGCCGCCTCCCACTACTGGCCCCGCTAACCGACCTTGAGCTGCTCGTCTCCGAAGTCGGCGATCAACCGGACGGTTGCGACGGTTGTGTCCCCGGTACGGCGGGGCCGTACCGGGGAGGGGGTCAGGGGGTCTTCCAGAGCCTGACCTCGGGGTTCCTGGGGGAGGGGCGGTTGAGCAGGGGGGAGGGGACCCCACGCAGGTGCAGGTCGAAGAAAGCCCGCACGTAGGAACGGGTGATCGGCACCGCCCTGGCGGCGGGGAGCGCACCCGGAGGCGTGCCGAACTGCTCGATCAGCACCGGGTAGTCGGTGAACGACTCGTGCTCGGCGCCGGTGACCGTCGCCCAGCGCTTCCAGCCGGTCAGCCGGGGCCAGTTGTCCCGCCAGGACGTCTCCTCGTCGGGACCGCCGGGAAGGAACGACCCCTCGGTGCCGAACAACATGAACGGCCTGGCCAGACCGCTCTCCGGGAGCGGGACGATGAACGAGCCGTCCATGACGAGGCCCGCGTCGATCCTGGGGTCGTCGACCATGGCCTGGGCCGCGCTGTTGCCGCCGATGGAGTGGCCCGCCATGCCGATCCTCGACGCGTCGATCAGGCCGGGCGGCCCCCACGCGGGACGGGCGCCGGTCAGCCTGCCGATGAGGAAGGACACGTCGGCCGAGCGGATCGCCGGGACGAGGCCGGGGGAGTCCTCGATCTCGCAGGCCGCGCAGGTGACGGTGGTGCCGTCGGGCAGGGTGGTCGCCATCGCCTCGTACGGGTGCCCGACCGTGGCGACCGCGTAGCCCCGGCTGGCCAGCTCCTCACCGAGCGTGGTGAGCGAGGAGCGCGGCAGGCCGAACCCCGGTGAGAGGACCACCAGGGGCAGCCCCGAACGCAAGGGTCGCGCCCCGGTCCTGGCGTTCGTCCTGATCCTGTTCAGCAGGTCCGGCGGGGGGCCCTCGACGCCCAGCCCGGCCAGCAGCAGCGCCGACTCGGCGGGGGTCACGTACCGCGTCCTGACGCCGGTCTTGGCGCGGGCCGGGTAGCGGAGCGTGACCATCAGCTCGCGCCGCCGCCCCGGTTCCCACGGGTCGGCGCGGGAGGAGTCGACCAGGTGCAGGTCGACGGCGCCGACCGGGTGGGGGCCCGTCGGCTTCGGCAGGACGGGGACCGTGAACCGGGCGGCGCTCACCGACGCGTTCACCGACGCGGACACGGACACGGGAGCGGAGGAGGGAGCGGCGTGGGCAGGGGCGGCGACCACGGCCACGGTGACGCAGGCCGCCAGCCCTCTCACGAGAACTTTGATCATTCGACGAACCTAATTCCGGCTTTTCCCGCGGGCGTGGGGCCGCGCGACAAAGGTTGCCGGTCCTGCGTCGTCCCCGGCGCCAAAGCGGTGTCGTCAACTTTGCGTCCACGGCCAAAAGGTTCGCGGCACCGTGTCGTGCATAGTGAAGCCATGGATCTTGAACTGGTAAAACGCGAGGTCGCGGCCCTGGTCGGGCCCGGCGCCCCGGGGCTCGCGGTCGGCGTCTACGCCGACGGAAAGGCTCTGCTCACCACGGCCCAGGGGATGGCCTGCGTCGAGTTCGGCGTCCCGGTCGACGCCCACACCCGCTTCGACATCGCCTCGGTCAGCAAGCAGTTCACCGCCGCGTGCGTCATGCTGCTGGCCAGGGACGGCAGGCTCAGCCTCGACGACGACATCAGGAAGCACATCCCGGACCTGGCGCTGACCGTACCCGTCACGCTGCGGCAGTGCCTGCAGCACACCGGAGGGCTGCCCGAGTGGTACACGCTGCAGGCGTTCACCGGGACGCCGTTCACCGCGCTGACCGAGGAACGGCTGCTCGACGAGGTCCGGGGGATCCGGCACACGGCCTTCCCGCCCGGGACCGACTTCAGCTACTCCAACACCGGCTACGTCCTGGCCGCCGTGGTGGTCCGCACGGTGAGCGGGAGCTCGCTCGCCGAGTTCGCCCGCGAGCGGATCTTCGGTCCGCTCGGCATGGACGACACCCTGTTCAGGGACGACACCACACTGCCGCTGCCCAGGCTGGCGTACGGCTACGGCAACGCGGACGGCGAGCCGAAGCGGGCCGACACCCTGGAGAGCGCGGTCGGTGACGGCGGCGTGGTGACCAGCGTGGCCGACCTGGCCCCCTGGTTCGGCTTCCTGGCCGACGGGCGGGTCCTGGGCGACGACCTGCGGCGGCAGCTGCTCGAACCGACCGTGCTGGCCGACGGCACCGCCCTGCGCTACGCCAGCGGCATCTACCACACACCGATGGCGGGCAGCGCGGGCTACGGGCACGCGGGAGGCGTCCCCGGCTACCTGTCGAACCTGCTGTACCTGCCCGAGGCCGGCTTCGGCGTCGCCGTACTGTCCAACCAGACGGCGGTCGACCCGGTCAGGCTGAGCGAACGCCTGGCCAGGGCGCTGCTGGGCGAGGTGCCCGGGGCACTCTTCGAACCGGCCGAGACGGTGGACCCGGCGGTCGAGGTGCCGGCCGGGCACTGGCACGACCCGGTGGGAGACGCCTTCCTCACGCTCGAAGCCGCGGAGAACGGCCGGGTCAGGCTCGACAGGAGCGGTGACGTCACCGAGTTCGCCCTCGCCAAGGACGGCCGCTGGTACGGCCTCGGCGACGCGGACGGGCTCTGGCTTGAGCGCCGGGACGGCGAGCTGGCGCTGGACAGCGGCCTGGGGGCCCGGCGCCCGATCGTCTACCGGCCGTGTCAGGCGCCGGGCACCGAGCCCATGCCCGGCGGGGCCTACCACAGCGAGGAACTGGACGTCCGCGTCACGGTCAGGGACGGCGTGCTGCGCGCCGGGCGTGAGCTGCGGCTTCCCGTCGAACCCGCCCCGGCGGGGGTGTGGCAGGCGGGGCCGTTCACGTTGCGGCCCGACGGCGACGACCTGCTGATCAGCGGGGGCGGCCTGCGCCGGATGCGCTTCACGGGCGAGCCCGGCGGCGACCTCCGTGGATGAGCCCGGAGACGGCCTTCCCGGATGAGCCCGGAGAGGGCTTTTCCGGGGCGGCCCGGGAGCGCCGGAGGGCGGGCCGAGACGGGGAGCGGGAGCCCATGTTGGCCTGTAGCACGAGGGCGGGACCGAGGGTTTTGGCTGCGGGGTCAGTGAACGCGGGCCGGACGGCTTCTAGCGTCCCACTATCCCGCTCCCCTCCCGAGGTGGTCACCATGAAAACGCCGACCATCAGGGCCGCCGTGGTCGCCCTGCTCCTCCTTCCCGTCGCGGCCTGCGCGGGCTCCCCGCAGAAGGGCGCGACCGGCGCCGACCGCGACACCCTGGTCTGGGCGTCCTCCGCGGCGCCGAACAGCCTGGACATCGCGCACGGCTTCAACAACGCCTCGACCACCATCCAGCTCGCGGTGCTGGACACCATGGTCACCCTCGACGCCAAGGGGGCGCCCGCCCCGGGCCTGGCCACGTCGTGGACCCAGCCGACGCCGGACAGCTACGAGTTCACCCTGCGCAAGGCCGTGACCTTCACCGACGGCTCCCCGCTGACGGCCGACGACGCCGCCTACTCCCTGAGCCGTCACCTGGACCCGGCCGTCGCCTCCCAGGCGGCCAGCTACTTCACCACCGTCAAGAAGGCCGAGGCCGTCGGAACCGACAAGGTCAGGGTCACCCTGACCCGCCCCAACCCGGCCTTCCTGTCGGTGGCGGCCATCGCCTGGCAGGTCGTGCCGCGCAAGCTGGCCGAGGCGCACCCCAGGGACCTGGGCAGTCCCGAGGTCGGCACGGTCGGCACCGGCCCCTTCAAGGTCGTGAAGTTCTCCCTCACCTCGGGCACCGTGCTGGAGCGCAACGAGTCCTACTGGGGGCCGAAGCCCGCGCTGCGCCGGGTCGAGATCAAATCCATCTCCGACGCCGAGACGCTCAGGATGGCCGTCAGGTCGGGGGAGATCGACGCCACCGACGGTCTCAACGCCCGGGACGCCCGCAAGTGGACGAACCTCCCCGGCGTCACCACGAGCTTCTACCCCGGCAACAACATCGCCTACCTGTCGCTGGCCGTCGGCAACGGCCCGCTCAAGGACGTCCACGTACGGCGGGCCATCGCGCACGCCGTGGACCGCCAGGCCCTGACCACCCTGATGACCGGGGGGCACGGCACCACGGCGAGGGCGATGCTGCCGATGCCGCAGATGACCGCCCTCTACGGCGACGACACGCCGAAGTTCCCCGACCACCCGTTCGACCTGGCCGCCGCCAAGGCCGAACTGGCCAAGTCGGCCTACCCGGACGGGTTCACGATGGCGGTGCCGTACTCCTCGGGGTCGGACGGCGCGACCGTCATGCAGGCCGTCGCCGCCGACCTCGCGAAGATCGGCATCAAGCTGACCATGGAGCCGAGCCCCGGCGACAGGTACATCGCCATGCTGATGGACCACAAGGGGCTCGGTGTGCAGTACGTCAACCTCTCCTATGGCACCCCGGAGCCGATCGAGGTCCTGCCCGACATGATCGGTCGCGCCGCGGCGAAACCGCAGGGCTTCAACTTCTCCGGGTACGGCTCCGCCGAACTGGACGCCCGGCTCGACGCCCTGAGCGAGGCCACCGGTCAGGAGCGTCAGGACCAGGTGACCGCCCTGCTCACCGAGATCGGGGAGCAGGTGCCGTACGTCCCGCTGTTCCACATGGACAACGGCATCGCGCTGCGCGACGGGTTCACCGCGCCGGGACTGAGTGTCTGGAACCCCAACTTCTTCGTCGTCATCCGCCCGGCGGGCAAGTGACATGGCCGTCCTCACTCTCGTCGCCCGCCGCCTGGCCGCCGCGCTGGTCCTGCTCGGCGCGCTCTCGGTGATCACCTACGGGCTGCTCGTCGCCTCACCCGGCGGTCCCGAGCAGGTGCTGCTGGGCACCCGCCCCTCGACGCCGGAGACCAGGGCCGCGATCAGGGCCGAGTACCACCTCGACGACCCGTTCCCGCTGCGCTACGCCCGCTGGCTCGGCGACGCCGTACACGGTGACTTCGGCGTCTCCATCTACTCCAGGGAGCCGGTCGCCGACGTCATCGCCGACCGGCTGCCGGTCACCGCGGGCCTGGCGGGCTACGCCCTGCTGATCACCTTCGCCGTCGGCGTCCCGGTCGGGCTGGTGGCCGCGATGGGCCGGGGCGGCCTCCTCGACCAGGGCATCACCCTCGGCTCCCTGGTCCTGCTGGCCGTACCGCCGTTCGCGATGAGCATCCTGCTGCTGTACGGCTTCGCGGTCACCCTCGGCTGGTTCCCCGTCTTCGGCGCGGGCGAGACGTTCGCCGAACGCGTCACCCACCTGACGCTGCCCGCGCTCGCCCTGGCCGCGGCGCAGGGAGCCATGGTGGTACGGCAGATGAGGGCGGCGGCGCTCGACCTGGCAGGGCAGGACTTCCTGACCTTCGCCAGAGCGCGGGGGCTGCCGCGCGCGCGTGTCTGGATCGGTTACGCGCTGCGCAACGCGGCCCTGCCCGTGCTGACCGTCGGCGGCCTGCTGCTGGCGGCGAACCTGACCGGCGCCCTCTTCGTCGAACAGGCCTTCGGCCTGCACGGACTCGGCGCCCTGCTCATCGCCGCCGTCAGCCAGAAGGACATCCCCGTGGTGCAGGCGCTCGTCCTGTTCAGCGGTGCGATCGTGGTCGTGGTCAACCTGCTGATCGACCTGGCCTACCTCGTGGTCGACCCCCGGGTACGGCACGGCGCGGTGGCGCTGTGAGGGGCGTGCTGGCCGGGGTGCTCGGCCTGGCGATCCTCGTCGGGTTGTTCGGCTCCCACCTGGCCCCCTACGACCCGGCGACGCAGGACCTGGCGCTCGGCGCGGCCGGTCCGGACGCGGCCCACTGGCTCGGCACCGACGACCTGGGCAGGGACGTGCTGTCCCGCCTCCTGACCGGGGCCGGGTCCGCGCTGCTGTGGCCCGTCCTCGTCGCGCTCGGCACGACCACGCTGAGCACCTCGCTCGGCCTGTTCGCCGGGTACCGGCTCGGCTGGATCGACGCGCTGATGATGCGGACCGTGGACCTGGCCATCGCGATGCCCGGAATGCTGGTGCTGATCGTGCTGGTCGGCGTGCTCGGCGGCGGGTACGGCTGGTCCGTGCTGGCCATGGCCGTACTGTTCACACCGGGCGACATCCGGGTGATCCGCAGCCTGACGCTCGCCCAGCGCGACCTGGCCTACGCCGAGGCGGCCAGGACCCTGGGGCTGCCGCCCCGGCGCGTCATGTTCCGCCACCTGCTGCCCAACCTCGCCCCCACGGTCGTCTCCAACGCCCTGCTGAGCTTCGTGGCCGCCCTGGTCTCGCTGGCCGGGCTCTCCTTCCTGGGCATCGGCCTGCCCGCGGGCACCCCCGACTGGGGGCTGATGGTCGAGGAGAACCGGGACCTGCTCGACCTCAACCCCTGGGCCTCCGTCGCCCCGGTCGTCCTGATCACCCTGATCGCCACCTCGGCCACCCTGCTGGGCGACCGGCTGTTCGACACCCTCTCCAAGGGAGGCGCCCGATGACCCTCCTCGACGTCACCGGCCTGACCGTCACCGGCCGTCACCTGGTCGTGGACGGCGTCGACCTGACCGTCTCCGCGGGGGAGACCGTCGGGCTGGTCGGCGAGTCGGGCAGCGGCAAGTCGCTGACCGCCAGGGCCGTGGCGGGGCTGCTGCCCAAGGGCATGACCGCGTCCGGCTCGGTCACCCTGTCCGGCCTGCAACTGCTCGGCGCCCGCGAGCGCGTGCTGCGGTCGGTGCGCGGCAGCCGGGTCGCGCTGCTCATGCAGGACCCCTTCGCCATGCTCAACCCGCTGATCACTGCCGGCGCCCACATCGCCGAGTCACTGCCCAGGACCGGGGCGGCGCGCCGGAACCGCGCCCAGCGCGGGGAGGAGGTGACGCGGCGGCTGGCCGAGGTGGGCATCGACGACCCCTCGGTCGCGGGACGCTACCCCTTCCAGCTCTCCGGGGGGATGCGGCAGCGGATCGCCCTCGCCGCGGCCCTGGCCGGTGACCCCGAGCTGCTCATCGCCGACGAGCCCACGACCGCGCTCGACGCGACCACCCAGCACGAGATCCTCATGCTGCTGCGCGAGGTCCAGCGGACGCGCGGGATGGGGGTGCTGCTGATCACCCACGACCTGCGGGTGGCCTTCGAGATGTGCGACCGGGTCGCGGTCATGTACGCGGGCCGGATCGTCGAGAGCGGGCCGGGCTTCGACGTGGCCAAGGTGCCCGCCCACCCCTACACGTCCGGGCTGCTGGCGGCGCTGCCCTCGGTGAGCGTGACGCTGCCCAGGCTTGAGGGCATCCCGGGCGCCGTGCCGTCCGCGGGGGACGTCACCGGGACGTGCGCCTTCGCCGACCGCTGCGCCCAGGCCGAACCCGGGTGCGGGCACGCCCGTCCGCCGCTGCGCGAGGTCACCCCGGGCAGGAGCACCGCCTGCCTGTACGAGGTGCGCCCCCGCCCCCACACCGGATCCCACGCCGGGTCACAGCCCGCCGAGCTCCGCGAGGCCCCGGCGGGCGGCCCGCTGCTCACCATCGACGGCCTGCGCAAACAGTACGGCGGGCACACCGCCCTCGGCGGCGTCTCGCTGACCGTCATGGAGGGCGAGAGCGTCGGCGTCGTCGGCGAGTCGGGTTCGGGCAAGACCACCCTGGCCCGGTGCGTCCTGGGCCTGGCCACCCCCGACGGAGGCCGGGTGGAGCTGGCCGGGCTCGACCTGACCCGGCGCGGGCGGCGGGGAGACCGGGCGCACCGGCTGGTGCAGTGCGTCTTCCAGGACCCCTCGACCTCGCTCAACCCCTCCCTGACCGTGGGCTCGACGCTCACCGAGGCCGCCGCCCAGGGATCACGTAAGGGACGGCTCTCCGTCCCCGAACTGCTCGACCTGGTCGGCCTGCCCGCCTCCTACGCCGAGCGCCGCCCCAGGGCGCTGTCCGGCGGCGAACGGCAGCGCGTGGCCATCGCCAGGGCCCTGGCCGTACGGCCAGCCCTGCTGATCTGCGACGAGCCGGTCGCCTCACTGGACGTCTCGGTCCAGGCCCACGTGCTGGAACTGCTGCGCACGGTGGGCCGCGACCTGGGCACCAGCCTGCTGTTCATCACCCACGACCTGGCCGTGGTCAGACAGATCACCGACAGGACCGTGGTCCTGTTCAAGGGAGAGGTGGTCGAGGAGGGCCGAACCCCCCAGATCCTGGACGCCCCCACCCACCCCTACACCCAGAAACTCCTGGCCTCGGTCCCCCCAACCCCCTAGGCCCCGTTCCAGCCCCGCGCGTGAGGAGTTTGATCTTCGCCTTACCGGCGCCGTGCGTGAGGAGTGTCGGCTTGGGCGCGTCGGTGTCTGGACTGAGGAACGCAGGAGCGAAGCGACGGAGTGACGAGGGAAGACGCCGACCCGAAGCNCCCCGCGCTGCCGAAGGCAGCGCAAAAGACACTGCATACTTTGGTCGCTTGTGGCCGGAGTAGTGAGAAAGGAAACCTTGCATCATGCACGACCTGCTGCTCAGCCATGGAAGCGTTCACGACGGGTTCGGCAGCCCCGCGAAGGACGCCGACGTCGCGATCTCCCAGGGCCGGATCGTCGCCGTCGGCCGTGACCTCGGGCCCGCCAGGCGGGTGATCGACGTCGCGGGGATGGTCGTCGCCCCCGGTTTCGTCGATCCGCACAGTCACTCCGACACCGTGCCCTTCCTCGCCGAACCCCAGCCCTTCAAGCTCCACCAGGGCGTCACCACCGAGATCGTCGGCAACTGCGGCTTCTCCTGCGGGCCGGCGAACCCGGAGACGGCCGGGTTCATGCCCGCCGTACTGGCCGAGCAGGCGTTCACCACGTTCGGCGAGTACCTCGACGCGGCGCGGGCGGCGGGGCCGAGCAACAACCTGGCCGTCATGGTGGGGCACAACACGCTGCGGCTGGCGGCGAGCGGGATGGAGGCGAAGCCGACGGGCGAGGCGCTCGACCGGATGCGCGTCCTGGCGGCCGAGGCGTTCGAGGCGGGCGCCGTCGGGCTGTCCAGCGGCCTTGAGTACGTCCCCGGCGCCTACGCCGGCACCGACGAGCTGGTCGCGCTCGCGCTGGTCGCCCGGCGGTGGAACCTGCCCTACGCCACGCACATGCGCAGCGAGAGCGAGGGCCTGGCCGACGCGCTCGACGAGGCGATCACCGTCGCCACCCGGGCCGGGGTGCGGCTGCAGGTCTCGCACTGCAAGGCGTCGGGCCGGGCCGTACACGGGTCTTCGGCCATGCTGCTGGCCAAGCTCGCCGAGGCGCGCAGGTCGGGCCTGGACGTGCGCGCGGACGTGTATCCGTACCTGGCCTTCTGCACCGGTCTGGTCGCCGTGCTGCCGCCGGTCGCCTGCGAGGGCGGCCAGGAGGCACTGCTGGCCAGGCTCGCCGACCCCCTGACCAGGGCCGCGCTCCGCGCGATGGCCGAGGACCCGGCGACCGGCACCGGGGTCGGCCTGTGGCGTGAGCTGCACCCGGCCGACGTGCAGATCCTCACCCACTCCGACCTCGCCGTCGAGGGCAGGCGCCTTGCCGACCTGCCCGGGGACCCGTGGGAGGCCCTGTGCGACCTGCTTCGGCGGGACCCGCACGCCTCCGGGGTCTTCCACACCATGCACGACGACGACGTGACCGCGATCATGGCGGATCCGCTGGTCTCCATCGGTTCGGACGGCGGGCCCCCGGTCGGCCCCAACCACCCGCGTACGTTCGGCACCTTCCCCACCTTCCTGGGGACCTACGTCAGGGAGCGGAAGGTCGTCCCGATGCCCGAGGCGATCCGCAAGGTCAGCTCGGCCGTCGCCGCCCAGTTCGGGCTGACCGACCGGGGCTGGCTCGGTCCCGGCGCGGTCGCCGACGTCTGCGTCTTCGACCCCGCGACCGTCGGCCACGACGGCACCTACGAGGTCCCCGACGTGCGTCCCCACGGGGTGCGGCACGTGTTCCTCGCCGGGCGGGAGGTGGTCGCCGACGGCGAGTTCACCGGGGGCAGGCATGGAACGGTCCTGCGCCGGGGGATGTCATGACGGCGCGCGGCCGGGTCACGCTCGGTGTGCTGCTGGACAGTCTCGGTCCCGAGATGGTGCGTCCGCTCGCCCTGCCCGGCGGCAGGGAGCCGCTGATCGGCACACCGGTCATCTACGACCCCGAGGAGGCCATGACCGGTCTCGACGGCGCCGTGCTGCTGGTCACCGGGCGCCCGTCCGCCGAGATGCTGGCCCGCGCGGGTGAGGCGGGCGTCGCGGTCGTGGTGGTCAAACCGGGCACGAGCGACCCGGAGTCGCTGGCCGAGGTGGCGGAGGCGGCCGGTACGGCGTTGCTCGCCGCCGCTCCCGACCTGTCCTGGGGGCAGCTCTACACGCTGATCGACGCCCTGCTCGCGGTGGTCGCGCCCGTCGAGTCGCTGGGCGACGCCAGGGCGGCCGACCTGTTCGCGCTGGCCAACCAGGTGGCGGTACGGGTCGGCGGGGCCGTGGCCATCGAGGACCTGGCGATGCGGGTGCTGGCCTACTCGACGGTCGAGGGGCAGCAGATCGACGACCTGCGCAGGGAGGGCATCCTGGGCCGCAGGGTGCCCGAGCACCCGACCAACACCGAGGAGTACGCCGCGGTGCTGCGCGCCGAGGACGCGGTGTGGAGCTACGAACCGCGCGAGTACTACCCCCGGCTGGCCATCGCCATCCGCGCGCACGGTGAGGCGCTCGGCACGATCTGGGCGCTCAGGGCGGAGGAGCCGCTGGCGGCCGACGCCGCGCAGGTGCTCGCGGAGGCGGCCCGCGCCGCCGCCCCCCACCTGGCCAGGATCACCCTGGCCGCGGACGAGGCCCGCAGGCGCCGTGACGAGTGCCTGGGCAACCTGCTGCGCGGCATCGGGCCGGTCAGGGAGCTGGCCACCTCCTTCGGCCTGCTGCCCGACGAGCCGGTCACCGTGGTCACCATCGGGCCGCACGGCCGTACGGCCGACGCCTTCGCGGCCACCCACACCGGCGACCTGCTGCGCACCGCCTACGCGGCCTACCGGATGCGCGCGGCGACGGGGGCGGTCGACGGGCGCGCCCACGCGATCGTCGCCACGGACTCGGTGACGCCGCTGCTGCGCAGGATCACCGCCGACGTCCTGGCCAGGATGCGCGACCGGCTCGGCGGGCAGTGGCGGGCGGGGATCGGCAGGGTGGTCCCGGCGGCCGCGCTGGCGCCGACCAGCGCCCGTCAGGCGGAGGAGGCGTTGCGGGCGGTGTGCGGGCCGTACGCGAGGGCCGAGGTCGGGCACCACGAGGAGTTGTCGGCGGCGCTGTTCCTGATGGACATGGACGCCTCCGTCCGGGCCAAGCCCTCCCTGCACGGCGAGCCGCTCGGGGTGGTCGCCGCGCACGACGCCAGGCACGGCACCCACTACGTGCGCAGCCTGCGGGTGTGGGTGACCGCGCACTACGACGTGCCCAGGGCGGCCGACACGCTGTCCCTGCACCCCAACACCCTGCGCTACCGGCTGCGCAGGATCGGCGAGCTGATCGACCTGGACGACCCGGACACCCGCCTGGTCCTGGCGCTCCAGCTCCGGCTGAGCGGCGCCGCGGGACCGGACGGCTCGTGAGCGGCGTCATCGGGCGGGCAGGTTGTGAGAGAGGCAGGGCGGGCTTCGAGCGGCGCCGCCGGGCCGTACGGGTTCGGGCGACGCCGCGAGGTCGTGCGAGCGCCGGACGGGTGGCGCTGAGCGGGACCACAAATCCGGGCGGGTGAAGTTCGGCGTGTGCGCCAACGCTCCGGAGGCCTTCCGGCAGGATGCTGTCTGCCATGGTCGAACTCCTCGCCTCGGCTCGGGCCGGGGTACGTCTCCTCTCTCTGCACGGCACCGCCGACCTGCAGCGCGCCGACCGGCTGCTCCGTCAGGTCTGGGGGACCAGGCCGGGTGACGATCCGCCCATCTCCCTGGACGTGATGTGCGCGCTGGCGCACGTCGGCGGCTACATCGGCGGCGCCTTCCTCGACGAGGAACTGGTCGGCGCCGCCGTGGGGTTCCTCGCCGCGGACAGGAGCCTGCACTCCCACGTCGCCGGGGTCGCCTCCCGGGCGCGGGGACTCGGCGTCGGCCTGGCGCTCAAGGAACACCAGCGAGCCTGGGCGGCCGAGCGCGGCCTCGTCGCCGTCTCCTGGACCTTCGACCCGCTCGTACGGCGCAACGCCTACTTCAACCTGGTCAAACTCGGCGCGAAGGTCGCCGAGTACCTCCCTGACTTCTACGGCCCGATGAGTGACGGCATCAACGACGGGGACGTCTCCGACCGGCTGTTCGTCACCTGGCCCGTCACCCCGGACCCCGCCCCGGCCACCGAACGGGCGGCAGGGCCGTCCGAGACCGCCGCCGTGACCGTCCTCGACGAGGCGGGGACCGTACGGCCAGGCGGCGGGGCGCCTCTGCTACGCTGCGCGACTCCGCCGGACATCGAGCGGTTGCGCGTGGACGAGCCCGGCGAGGCCAGACACTGGCGGGCCGCGCTGGGCGGGGTGCTCGGCGCGGCGTTCGCCGACGGTTACCGGATCACCGGCTTCACCCGATCCGGGTGGTATCTACTGGCCAGAGGAGGCACGGCGTGAAACTGACAGGTGTGGAGCTGCGTAAGGTCGCGCTGCCGCTGGTGACCCCGTTCAGGACGTCCCTGGGCACCCAGACGGTGCGGGAGGCGCTGCTCGTGCGGGTGGTGACCGACGAGGGCGAGGGCTGGGCGGAGTGCGTGGCCGAGGACGAGCCGAGCTACTGCCCCGAGTACCTTGAGGGCGCCGCGGACGTGATCCGCCGGTTCCTGCTGCCGGTGCTCTTCCCCCTCGACCTGGACCCGGCGGCCGTCGCCCCCGCGTTCGGCCACGTGCGCGCCCACCAGATGGCCAAGTCCGCCGTCGAGACGGCCGTGCTCGACGCCTGGCTGCGCTCCCGGGGCGTCTCCCTGGCCTCCTACCTGGGCGCGGTACGGCACAGCCTGCCCGTCGGCGTCTCGGTCGGCATCGCCGAGAGCATCGACGCGCTGCTCGACACCGTGGACCGGCACCTGGCCGCCGGGTACGCCAGGGTGAAGCTGAAGATCGAACCCGGCTGGGACCTCGAACCCGTCAGGCGGGTCAGGGAGACCTTCGGCTCCGGCGTGATGCTCACCGTGGACGCCAACACCGCCTACGAGGCCGCCGACATCCCCCATCTGACCAGGCTCGACGCCTACGGCCTGGCGATGATCGAGCAGCCCTTCGCCCCCGGCGACCTGCACACCCACGCCCGGTTCGCGGCCAGGTCGAACACCCCGGTCTGCCTGGACGAGAGCATCACCTCGGCGCGTGACGCGGCGGCGGCGATCAGGATGGACGCCTGCTCGATCATCAACATCAAGCCGGGCCGGGTGGGCGGCTACCTGGAGGCGCGGCGCATCCACGACGTGGCCCGCGCCAACGGGCTGCCCGTGTGGTGCGGCGGCATGCTGGAGACCGGTCTCGGCAGGGCCGCCAACCTGGCGCTCGCCGCGCTGCCCGGTTTCACGCTGCCCGGCGACATCTCGGCGACCGCGCGCTACTACGGGCGGGACGTCACGGCGCCGTTCGTGCTGACCGGGGGAGAGATGACCGTGCCCTCGGGGCCGGGGATCGGCATCACCCCCGTCCAGGAGGACCTGGACGCGCTGACCACCGAGACCGAGTGGATCGCCGCCCCCTGACTTCGCGGTGACCGGCGCCTACCAGACGTCACCGTCGCGCCAGTCGCAGGTCAGCGTGCCCGACAGGGTGAGCGGAACCGTCACGGGGAGGACGTGGACCCCCTCGTCCTCCTCCTCGGTGCGTTCGAGGCCGTCCGGGGTGAGCGCGAACGTCTCGCCTCGCCACTGCCGCCAGCCGCGTCCCCGGTAGAAGGGCACGGCCTCGTCGGACGCGCTGAGCGCGCCGAGGTCGTAGGCGCCGTGGACGACCCGTTCCAGCGCGTCCATCAGGGCGGTGCCGTACCCTCCGCGCCGTAGGTCCGCGCGGACCCCGACGGCCTCGACGTAGCCCGCGCGCAGCGCCCTGCCGCCGTGCAGCATCCGCCGCTGGACCACCGAGGCGTGCCCGACCAGCTCGGCTCCCCGCCAGGCCAGGGCGTGCACCCCGCCCAGGGCGTGCTCCCAGTCGTCGTCGCTCAGGTCTCCGTCGAAGACCTCGACGAGCAGTCTCCTGGCGGTTTCGAGGATGGCGGTGTCCAGTTCCGAGGTGTGGGCCGTACGAACGTCGATCATCTCTCCATCCTGGCAGCCGAGATCCGTTCGTAGTAGTGGTTGTTTTTTATGTAGTAGGTGTACTACATTCGAAAGCATGGATGCTGTGATTAGCGTTCGCGGGCTGCGAATGTCGTACGGCCGGAACGAGGTGCTGCGCGGGGTCGACCTTGAGGTGCGACGCGGGGAGACCGTCGCACTGCTCGGGCCGAACGGCGCGGGGAAGACGACCACCGTCGAGATCCTCGAAGGCTTCCGCCTCCCGTCGGCGGGCGAGGTCGAGGTCCTGGGCGTCGATCCCGCGCGGGGTGACGACGCCTGGCGGGCCAGGCTCGGCGTCGTCCTGCAGAACTGGCGGGACCACCCGCGCTGGCGGGTGGGCGAACTGCTCGGCCACGTCGCCGCGCACTACCCGGCGCCGTGGAACACCGGGGAGCTGCTCGACGCCCTCGGCCTGTCCGGGAAGGCCACCGCGAAGGTCGGCCGGCTCTCCGGCGGCCAGCGCCGCAGGCTCGACGTGGCGCTCGGCGTCGTCGGCAGGCCCGACCTGCTCTTCCTCGACGAGCCGACGACCGGCTTCGACCCCGAGGCGCGGCGCGAGTTCCACGACCTGGTCCGCGGGCTCGACACGACCATCCTGCTGACCACCCACGACCTGGCCGAGGCCGAACGGCTCGCGGACCGCATCGCGGTGCTGGTCGAGGGACGCGTCGCCGTCTCCGGCACCCCCGCCGAGCTGGCCGCCGCCGTACGGGCGCCGTCACGGGTGCGCTGGCAGGACGGGTGCGAGCTGACCGACGACCCGTCACGGCTGGCCTGGGAACTCCACCAGAGGTACGGCGGGCCCGTCCCCGACCTGGAGATCCGGCGGCCGACGCTGGAGGAGAGCTACCTGAGCCTGATCGATCGGAGCGCGGCATGAACGGCACACTGGGCCTCGGGATCCGTCGAGGACTGATCGAGCAGGGCACCCTCCTGCGGGACAGGAAGGAGGTGACCGGCCAGCTCGCCGGCGGGGTCGGCGTCTTCCTGCTGCTCACGCTGTGGATAGGCGGCAATCCGGCCGGTGGCGGAGTCGACATGGCCACGTTCATGGCGGTCGGGTTCACGGCGTTCATGGTGTTCTCCACCGGGGTGACGACGCTGCCGATGCTGATCGCGGCCGACTGGGAGGAGGGCGCGCTGCTCCGGCTGCGGGCGCTGCCGCGCGGCATCCCGGTCTACGTGACGGGACGCGCCGTCTCGGTGCTGTGCCAGATCCTGACGCAGGCGACGCTGATGCTGCTGGCGGGCGTGCTCGTCGCGGGCGTCCGGCCCCCCGCGACCCCGCAGGCGTGGCTGACCTTCGGCTGGGCGCTCGTGCTCGGGGCGCTCTCCGTGGTGCCCGTCGGGGCCGCGCTCGGCGCGATGCTGTCCAACCCCAAGAGCGCGGCGCTGGTGCTCGGGCTGCCGTCCATGCTGCTGATGCTGATCTCCGGGGTGATGCTCCCGCTGCGGATGCTGCCCGAGGTGGTCGGCCGGGTCGCCCAGGCCTTCCCGCTCTACTGGCAGGGACACGCCCTGCGGGCCGCGTTCCTGCCGCCGGGTGCCGCGGCGGCCGAACTCGGCGGCGCCTGGCAGCTCGGGACCGCCGCGACGGTGATGGGACTCTGGGCGATCGCCGGTATGGTTCTGGCACCCTGGCTGCTGCGCAAGGTCACCCGCGGGGCGTCCGGGACCCGGCAGGCCGAGCGGCGGATATGAGGCTCCCGAATGTCCAGCGAGATCGTCTACAACCGCATCTCGATGCTGCGCGCCGAACGCGGGATCTCCCGCAAGGACCTGGCGACGGCCCTGGGTGTGCACTACCAGACGGTCGGCTACCTGGAACGCGGCGAGTACAGCCCCAGCCTGTTCCTCGCGCTGCGGATCGCCGAGTACTTCGAGGTGCCGGTGGAGGTCGTGTTCTCACTGACCCCCTTCGCCCGGCTGGGCAGCGGGGGCGGGACATGAGGAAGGAGAGACCGATGCGTCGCTGGATCGACCGTCGAGTCCGCGAACGTGTGGCCCTCATCGAGAACAGCCCGGCCCGCCGTGTCTGGACGGGCAGGCGCAACCGCAGGCGGCTCGTGATCGCCGGGGGCGCGGCCCTGCTGGTGCTCTGGGCGGGCCTGGTGGTCATCGTCAGGCTCGCGCCGAGCGACCTGGCCCGCAACGTCTACCTGTCCATGTTCGCGCTCGCCGTGGCCGTCCTGGTCCCGGTGTACGGCTGGCTCACCCTCGCCACCAAGGGCGTCACCACCATCCCCGCCGAGTATCTCGACGAACGGCAGCGTGGCGAACAGCAGCGCGCCTACACGGGCGCGCACACCCTCACCACGGTCGTGCTGGCCGTACTGGTGGTCCTGGCCGGCCTGTGGAGCACGGGAGGCCGGCTGACCCTGGACGTGCCGACCGCCCTGCTGCTGCCCCTGGCCCTGACCCTGCTCGCCACCCACTACACCCTGCCCCTCCTCCTGGAGGGCTGGCGGCTGCCCGACCCGCCCCCCGACGAGGACGACTGACCGATCGGCTGTGAGCCCTCTCAGCCCGGCTCAGCTTCGCCACAGGACCACCTGTGTAGGTTCCGGAGCCGAACGGGGGTTGGCTCATGACTGACATCGCACATCCATCGTCACCCGATCGGCGGTTGGCGTGGACCGGATACGCGGCCTTCGGCTGGGCGGTGGCCTACGGGGGATTCGGCCTGGTCACGGCGCTGACCGGAACCGCGATCTTCTACCGTGCCGCGCATCCGCTGCCGGTCGGCCTGAACTGGGCCGCCGTGACCGCCGCCGCCCTCGTGGCGGTGACGACGCTGGCCGCGGCGCGGCCCCGGGGCCCGCGGCTTCCCCGGCGGGTCGTTCTCGCCGCCCTGATCGGGCTGTGCGCGCTGGTCGGCGTGGCCGCGTTCGGCCTGCTGATGGACGCGATCACCTTCGTCTTCGGCCAGACCGTCGACAGCTGGACGGGGGCCGCCAACCGGGCGCTCGCCGGGCTCGGTGTGGTGCTGCTCGCCGCCACGGCCCTCTCCTACCGCTCCTCGACCTCCGGCGTCTGCCCGCGGTGCGGTGCCGTACACACCTCCTCGACCGTGTGGAACAGGCCGGAACCCACACCCGCTCCGCGGCGCGTCCGGGCGTCGGCATACGTGGGCGCCGCGGCGTTCCTGCCCTACGCGGTCATGAAGACGACATGGGTGCTCGGCGGGACCTTCGCGGGGGTCACCGGCGAGGAGATGGTGGCGACGCACGAGCGCAACGGCGCCTCGGAGCTGTGGCTCACCCTGGACCGCTGGGGCATCGACCCCACGGCGCTGCTGGTGGCGCTCGGAGTGTTCCTCCTCCTCGGTCTGGTGCGGCCCTGGGGCCAGGTGTTCCCCCGCTGGACGCTCGTCCTGCGGGGGAGACGGGTGCCCCGCTGGCTGCCGCTCACCCCGGCACTGATCGGCGCCGCCACGCTCGCGCCCTACGGGGTGGCCGGAGTCGTCTACGCCACCCTCGGCACGGCGGGAGTGATCACCGTCTCCAGGGGAGACTTCTCCACCGTGGGCGACGCCCTCCTGGTGACCTGGTTCGGCCTGGGCGCCTTCGCCGCGTACGGCCTGGCCCTGGCCCTGGCCGCCTGGTCCTACTGGCGCCGCACCCGGCCGACCTGTGTGGGCTGAGCGTTCCCGATCTGCGGACCTTTGGCGATGAGCGGCGGACCCGCCTGCTCGTATGGGCAGGAGTAGGTGATCGAAGGCCTAAACAGTTTATTCGCGGCCGGTCGTGACCCGGATGGGAGCGGCGGATCAGCCGTAATCGATTTCATGGTTCTGCGCGATCTGGATTAGGGCGGCAGGAGGCTCTAATCCGTGTAAGCATCAGTGGGATAAGACGCGGAGCAGAAAACTCATGGGAGGGAGGTGGGGGATCTTAGTGCCCTGGACACTGCTCTTCGGCAGAGTTTTTGCGACGATGCAAATGCGATGGAGCAAATGCATCGTGCTTGAGAGGCGGAGCCTCTGCCGTAGAGGCAGGGACTCCAAAAAGGGGTTTTTATTCGTCGAGAGATCACGCAGGAGGGAGGTCGAACCCTCCGTGCCTGATGGCTTCGGTGAAAGCGGTCCACTCTGCGGGTGTGAAGGTCAGCGCCGGTCCACCGCGATCCTTGCTGTCCCGGACGGCCACGAGTCCAGGAAGATTGGTGGCGACTTTCACGCACTGGCCGTTGCCCTGACTGCGACTGCTCACGCGCCATTCGGCGCCGGACAGGTCAAGATCCATCATGCCCTGCCCTCCTTCCAGTTCTCTTGGGCTGTGGCCAATATGGCACGTGTTGCATCCGGGCCGGCGGCTACCGCCCGGAGATGCTCGAACAATATGCTGTAGTGCGAAATATCTTGCTCGTCCTCCAAGAATAGATCGCTTGAGCTGCCTTCCATATAGACGACGTCGTGGCCTTCGCCGGGAAAATCAAGCAGTACGAAAGCGCCGTGCATTCCGGGATAGGCTCCGGCGCTTCGGGGGTCACCTGGATGGTGATGTTCGGCTCTTCGGCCGCCTCGCGCAGTTTGGCCAGTTGGTCATGCATCACCTGTCGACCACCGACCTCGCGAAGCAGGGCTGATTCGTCGATCACGGCCCACAGTTTGAGCGGAGTGGGGCGGTCGAGCAGACGTTGTCGCTGCAGTCGGGCGGCGACTCGGGTTTCCACCTCGTCGCGCGACACGTCGGGAACGGTTCCCTTGATCATGGACCGTGCGTAACTTTCGGTCTGCAGCAGGCCGGGGACGGCCAGGATCTCGTAGTTCCTGACTCCTTCGGCTTCGGACTCAAACCCGATATAGGTCGCGTATTGGCTTGGCAGAGATGTCGTCGGCTGGAGCTGGGCGTTGCGTGGCCAGATCGCCTCCGTCCGCACCCCCAGCGGGCACCGTCGCTATCGGGCGGGGGACGTCCGCGTCCTGCTCCAGGGACTGGAGAGTGGAACTCAGGACGGTTCGACCGCCGGACCGTCCACGGCGAGCTGAGGGCGCGTCAGGCTCTCAGGTCGTTTCTGTGACGTCACGGCCGAAGAGGGCCAGCAGGCGGGTCTGGTCGTCGGCGTCGTCGGCCACGGCGCGCTCCGGCCCCAGCATGCCCGCCTCCCGGCCCTGCGGAGCGAAGAGCCTCGCCGTCTCCAGGGCCTGACGCGTGAGGCAGGGGTCAAGGACGACGTCCTGCCCGGTGGCCCGCGCCAGGTCCCAGGTGTGCACGAGCAGTTCCAGTGGATACTGTTCGAGCCACTGGCCCAGCGTCACCTCCAGGTCCAGGGCAAGTGGGATCCGGCGAGCCAGCGCCTCAGGCTCCAGCGCGGCCGTCATGTCGGCGCGTACGGCCCGCCACGTCGCCACCGGATCCGGGCCCGCGACCTCCCGCCAGTCGGGGTCGGCCTCGAGGAGCGCCTGGCCGACGGCACGGGCCTTGACCACCGACAGTCCGGCGATGACATGACCGGCCACATCGACGGCGCGCCAGCCCTCACACGGGGAGGGCGAGTCCCACCGGCCGGAAGGCACGGCGGCCAGCACCGTCTCGAACCCGTCAAGAGCGCGAACGAAACCCTCGGGAACCACGAACGGACCACCTTTCCTGGAAATCAGGCGATGAGCCAATGATGATCAAATTTCCAGCTATATGAGAGCTATATGAGTACGCCTTGGGCTGAGCCACATCGGGAAGGTGGGGAAATGACGACCGGGTGGTCTCGGGAGGAGGTCTTCGCGGCGCTCAGGGGGTGTCTGCTGCGGGTGAGGGCGTTGACGGAGGGGGCCTTCGTCGTCGATGTCGTCGCGGAGCCGTACGGCATGCTGGTGGTCTTCCGCTGGAGGAAGGACCCGAACACCTACGCCGTCGAGGTCGCGTTTCCCACGGAGCCGAGGAACTCCGTGATCGGCGAACCGATGACCTCGCCGGACGAATGGGCGGCGGACGTCGGTTACCGCCTCGCGGAGGAACTCGCGACCGGGCTGGTCCGCCGGGGGCGCAGGACGGTCAGGGACGGTTATGTGGTGCTGGGCGTTCGCGACGCCCCGGACCCCTGGCCTGCGGGGTTCTATGTCAGTGATGTTCCGCTCATATCCCTGCGAAGGGGGTTCCGTCTCACGCGGAGGAGGACGGTGGTTCCCGTCGCCGCGTCCGAGGCGGGTTCCTGGCTGGCCGAGGCGGGGATGGACGTGACCGTTCCCCGGAGGCTGGTCGCCGAGAACAGGCTCGTCTGCTGGTTGCAGGCCTACGCCGACAACGAGCGGGGAGAGCCTTTCGTCGGTCAGGCGGTGGCCTCCTGGGAGGACGCGCCGCGCACCACCGCCCGCCTGGAACTGGCGCACGTCCAGCCCGGCGTCCCCCCGCAGGTGCGTGCCGCGCTGGTGCGCGTCGTGATCCACGAGGCGGCCGAGGTGGGTGCCCTACGGGTGGTCACCGCGCTCGACGTTCCCGAACTCCACGAACTGGGGTTCCGGCCCCTGGACGGCGGCGGCCTCGCGCTTCACACCACCGTCGCCGAGCCGCCCTCCACACCCGGAGGCTGACCCGGCCCACCGGGGAGGACGGCCGCCGAAAGACGGCCACCGGGGAGGACGGTCTGGGGAGGACGACCCCGGAGGACGGCCTGGGAAAGGCGGTCAGCGGCGGCGGATCTTCACCTCGCGCATGTCGACGGCCGAGACCGACAGGTCGCCGTGGCCGTACTCGCCGAGTCTGGCCTTGACAGCGGCCAGGGCCAGTTCGACGGCCTCGGCCTCGCCCTCCTCGTCGTCGACCGCGATGACGTAGCGGAAGCTGAACGGCCCGATGGCGGCGTCGTAGGCGAAGCCGCCCTCCCTGGTGAAGCCGTTGAGCAGCATGTCGCGGTCGGCCAGTCGCGCGGTCAGTTCGGCCCGCTGGTCGTCGGTGAGACCGATGAACCTGCCTCTGATGGTCACCCGGTAGTCGTGCATCAGTCCTTCTTTCGCGTGTCGAGTGCCGCCCAGGAGTCGAGGAGGAGGGTGACGGCGTCGGTCGCCGTGCGGTCGTCGACGTCGTCGGGGGTGAGCAGCCTCTGGACGAGCAGGCCGTCCTCCAGGGCGTGGACGATCATGGAGAGCAGTTTCGGGTCCGCGGGCGGGCCCGCGTCCCGGCGGACGAGCTCCCGCCGTACCCCCTCGGTGATCGCGTCCCTGGCGAACAGCTCCCGCTGGGCGAGCAGCGGGCGGATCTCCGGGTTGCGCAGGGCGTAGAGGAGGAGCTCAAGGCGTAGCGCCAGCCAGCTCTCCTGGTGCTCGGCGTGGTCGCGGTGCCAGGCGTGCAGCAGGCTCGTCAGATGCTCGGACGAGGTGGCCCGGCCGCATATCTCGGCCAACTCCTCCCGTGCCCGTTCGGTGCGCCTGGTGAGCAGTGCGACGACCAGCTCGTGCTTGCCGTCGAAGTTGCCGTAGAAAGCCCCTCGGGTGTAGCCGGCCCGCTCGGCGATCTGTTCGATGGAGGTGCCGTTGACCCCGCGTTCCGCGAACAGCTCCGAGGCCGAGGCCAGTAACTTGCGCCTGGTCTCCTCACGGCTCTGCTCCCTTGACAACCGCATCCACATACCTCCGCGCTCAGATACAGAAGTGTATCTGAAAGTGATCAGTGCGGACGCGTGCCGCGGACCCGGACGGAACGTGCGATGTACCCGGGGTCGGATCACTCAATCCGCACAGCCGGGACGGTACGGTCGGCGGCGGTTTCGCCCGTGGTTTCGCCCGTGGAGGAGTGGAGGGCAAAGACCCGTCCACGGGACGGCACCGGGACGGGCGAGGTTTCCCCGGCGTCGGTGACGACTCACCGGTCAAGGGGCAGCAGATTCATATGGCACAGCACCATATGGCACACAACACGCGGATGACGGGCTGGATCGGCTGGATCTGGTTCGCGGGCGTGGTCATGATCGTGGACGGCTTCTTCAACGCCATCTCCGGTCTGTACGCGATCTTCAACAACGATCTCTACGTGCAGATCCGCGACAAGCTGCTGGTGCTCAACCTCACCGGATGGGGCTGGGTCCACCTCATACTCGGCATCCTGCTCGTGGCCGTCGGCATCACCCTGCTGATGGGTCAGGAGTGGGCGCGGATGGCGGCCGTCGTCCTCGTGGCGGTCAACGCCATCACCCAGATGGCCTGGCTCGCGGCCAATCCGTGGTGGTCCATCGTCGTCATCGCGGTCGACGTCGTCATCCTGTACGCGCTGATCGTGCACGGGCGTGAGGCCGCTGCCCTGCGGGACTGATCCTCTCGCCCGGCTCGGACGGCGGAGGCAGCGGCGCCTCTGAAGGACGGGTCCCGTCGAACAGGAGCGCCAGGTATCTCCGGTGGCCGTCGAGACCCGTCGGGCCGATCGTGGCCAGGGTCATCACCACCATCGCCGCCAGGTCGCGGACCAGCAGGTCGGCGCGGACCAGTCCGCGCCGCAGGGCGTCGGCGAGCACGTCGCCCAGCGGCGCGCCGAACCGCTCGAACAGGGACTCGGTGAACGCGCCCGCCTCCCGTGCCGCGGTGAGCAGGGCGCGGTGCGAGGCCAACGTGTCCACGATGGCGCCCAGCGCCTCGGCGAGCCCCTGCCGAGGGTCGGCCGCCCGGCGGGCCGCCAGCGCGTGCGGCTCGACCTCCTCGGTGAAGTACGTCTCGAAGCAGGCCCTGATCACGCCGTCACGGTCGCCGAACCGCCGGTAGACGGTGGCGATCCCGACCCCGGCCCTGCGGGCGATCTCATCGAGGGGTACGGCGGTGCCCCCCTCTCGCAAGGCCGTGATCGCAGCCCTGACGATCCTGTCGGAGTTGCGCAGGGCATCGGCTCTGTGTCGTTGCTCTGGCACACACCGAACGCTAGCAGTCCGGATGCGGACGGTTACCAGGCGACCTGCAGGGAGGTCAGGCCGTACACCACGTGGAAGGTGCGGAAGTGCGCCTCGGGATCGACGACGCGCAGCCCGGGGAAGCGCCGAAGCAGCGCGGGGAAGGCGACCCGCATCTCCATCCGCGCCAGCGGGGCCCCCAGACAGTGGTGTACGCCGTGTCCGAAGGCCATGTGGCCGTAGGCGCCCCTGGTGATGTCCAGCCGTCCGGGATCGGGCACGAACGCGGCGTCGCGGTTGGCCGCGGGCAGGGAGCACAGCACCAGCTCGCCCGGTTCGATGACCTGCCCCGCGACCTCGACCTTCGTCGTCGCCATCCTGAAGCCCCCGGAGTGGACGATGCTGAGCCAGCGCATCAGCTCCTCGATCGCCGCCTCGACCCGCTCGGGCTCCTTCCTGAGCAGGTCGAGCTGGTCGGGGTGGCGCAGCAGGGCCAGCGTGCCGATGCCCAGCATGTTGGCGGTGGTCTCGTGCCCGGCCACCAGCAGCAGGCTGCCGATGCCGGCGAGTTCGTCGTCGCTCAGCTCGTCGCCGTGCTCGCGCACCAGCATGCCGAGCAGTTCCTCGCCCGGGTCCGACTTGACGTGGGCGACCAGCTCGGCCATGTACTGCCGCGACTCACGCTGGGCCGCGATCCGCTCCTCCGGCGCGAGGGACAGGTCAAGCAACCTGCCGGTCCTGCGCTGGAAGTCCTCCCGATCGGCGTACGGCACGCCGAGCAGCTCGCAGATCACCAGCGAGGGGATCGGCAGCGCGAAGGAGGAGACCAGGTCGGCGGGGGATCCGGCCTTCTCCATCGCGTCCAGGTGGTCCTCGACGATGCGCGTGATCCGGGGTTCGAGCCTGCGCATCCGGCGCAGCGTGAACTCCGGCGTCAGGATCCGGCGTATCCGGGTGTGCTCAGGAGGGTCGAAGGAGAGCAGGTTGCCCGCGCGCAACCTGGCCTTCTCCTCCTCGGTCCGGTACGGATCACCGGGCACGGGGTAGTGGCTCTGCCAGTCGTTGCTGAAGCGCTCGGCGTCACCGAGCACCGCCCGTACGTCGTCGTGGCGGGTGACCAGCCAGGCGTCGAAGCCCAGCGTCGTCGTGATCCGCCTTATGCCCTCCTCGTCCCGAAGTGCCTCCAGCTCGGGAGCGGGGTCGAACCCCGCCCGCCACATGTGCAGCGGCAGCGCAATGGACTCGGTCATGCGACCCCCCGGTTGACTTACCTTCCGGCCGTTCTGTTCCTTCCCAAAAAACGATAGCAACCTATCGCTTAACGGCAAAGAATTATTCGGCGGTCATTATCAATGATCGTGATTTGTCCTCTTCTTTCCCAAGAGGAGGGCAGGTGCTGTGAATGTCGGTGTTTCCTGCCGCATAGGTTCTCCTGTACAGGCAGGTCGGCGGGTCGATGGCATTTCGGATGTTCTATACGCCCAGAATTGCTATGCCCGTTTCGTTCTGCACTCGCGAGGCGCCGAACCTGTACGTACCGATCACCCCGGAATAGCGCTTGTCGCGCAGTTGCTGCGCCACCGCGGCCCGGTTGGGCTCGTAGGCGACGCCGAGCCGGGCGTAGCGGTCGGGGTAGGGGGCGCTCGCCGCCTCAAGCAGCATCCCGGCCGCGTCGTAGGCCAGCCCTATCCGTTCTCCGGCCCAGCGCGGGAGTTTGATCCCGGCGGACGACCTCGTGCCCTGCCCGTGCTCGGAGTACAGGTCGGCGAGCTGCGCGCAGAAGGTCGCCAGGACGGTGCTCATCTTGTTCTCGGGCGGCGGGGCCTCGGTGGGGGCGGGGCAGTATCGGCCGGTCAGCACGACATCGCTGCCCTTGGAGACGAACCCGATGTTCACGTCGGCGGGAATGTCGCCGGGGTTGTTCGGTGCGTCGGAGAGGAACCGGGTGATCGCGTCGTCGGTGATGATCGGTACGGTCTGCCCCGCCGTGTTGCACTGGCTGAATATCGCGGTGAGGAAGTCGGCGAAGCGCTCGTGGCGGCCCGCGTAGAAGATCATGTCTCCCGGCCGGTCGGAGCAGGCCGAGGGCAGCCCCCCGTCGGAGTTCGCCTCCCCGCCGACCCATGGATGGTCGGTGTAGGGGACGCGGGCGGCGCCGAGCCACTCCTCCAGACTCTGGACGAGGGAGGCGACGTAGAGGTCGTCCGGTACGCCGGACGCGCTTTTGACGATGGGGGGATGGAAGACGTGGACATGGCGGATGGGGTGAGGGCTTGAGGCCGTACTCTTCACGTAGTCGGCGACGAGCCTGCCCTGAACCGTGTTCGAGGGCACCATCTGGAAGTACAGCGGTGAGTCTTGGTCGAGGTTCGTGCCGGAGAGAGTGGTCGTGAGCACCGGCACCCCCAGGTTCCCCAGCGTGGCGATGGCCTTCTCCGTGGAGGCGATGCTCCTGTCGAGACCGACGACGCCGATGACGTGCGGGTCGTCCCGGACCAGTGCGCTGATCCGGCCCTCGACCACCTGGTCCGCGTACCGCATGGCGGGACCGCCGTTGGCGATGACGATCCTCAGATAGGAACGGGCCGAGGCGGGAGCGCACCTGCCGTCGGGCTGGGCCTTGCCGTTCTGTCTGATCTGTTTCAGCAGCAGTCCCTCCATCTCCTCGGCCTGGGCGGTGCGCCAGTCCCGGCTGTTCTCCTCGTCGCCGAGGAAGCCCGCCAGATAGACGATGGTGAGCCGTTTGCGTGTGGGGTCGTTCGCGACCGCTCTCTCGGCGCAGGCGTTCTGCCGGAAGATCGCCTGCTCGACCCAGGTCAGCCTGGCGGCGGCCTCGGGATCGTTGGTGTCCACGCCGAAGAGCCGATCGGCGGAGTCGCTGTAGCCGACACAGACGTCGTCGACCAGCGCGACGGAGACACCGTCGTGGTTCAGTAACGGCACACACCCGGCCCTGACGTATGGCGCGCCGGCCCACCACAGACCGCTGCCGACCAGGAACAGGACCGCAACCGTCGCGGAGAACAGCACACCGGGACGGGCGGGCAGGGGGAAGTCGGGTGGGGTGAGGTTCGCCCTCTCCACGACCTCCTTGGCTGAGAGATCATCCTCGGACATGGACACGGTGTACCCCAGTCGCCAGGCGTCCGTTCTCATGGTGCGCGGACGGGGGTTGAGCCCCTTCCACCAGTCGTTGTAGTCCTTCGGGGCGTCCGTCCACATGTCGTCTGATCCGTCACACTGGGCGATGACCAGAAGCGGATCCTCCTCCCCAGTTTCGTTGCGCACGTCGTTGATCAGGGACAGCAGTTCCATGCCCGCGTTGCCCTGGGCGACCCCGCTGATCAGGACGACGGGGTTGGCGGTACGGCGCCACGTGGACGGACGCCACGTGCGTCGGTAGGCGGCCCTGAGGTCCTCCAGGAAGGCGTGGACCAGCAGCAGCTTGATCTGACGCTGTCCGTTGATGGGAATGTCCCTGATCGTCAGCTTCAGGGCGAACTCCATGAAGTCGCCCGCCGGTCGCGGTGACATGTAGCCCTGCCGCATGAACCACCGCGTCCGTTGTCTCCAGCCGGGCAGTGACCCGCTCAGCCACAGCCGGGCGCAGGCCCTGGGCCAGGAACGGATGAGAAACGACAGGAGCCAGCCGACCAGCGGGATCGGAGTGGTGACGGCCAGCAGGTCCAGCGTTTCCGTGACTTCCTGCTTGTTCTTGCCCGCCTTGGCCGCCAGATGACGGCGCAACTCGGCACGCCAGTTCTCGGCGTCTTCCGAGAGCAGCCTCTGGTGCGTCAGCCAACTGGCCAGCGCGTAGCGAGGGAACCGAAGGCGTCCCTTGTTCTTCCTGCTCGCGAAATTTCCGTACACCCTGTGCAGCAGGGGCAACACGGGGCCCTGGCCGGTCGAGGTGGAGGAGTCCGGGTCGGTCGTGCCGGAGGGATCCTGGCCGGTGGTGGCAGAAGAGGGAGAGGAGACGAGGGAGACGTCGACGTGAGTGGAGGAAATGGCGACCGACCTGCCGATTCCTTGATTTCCCTGGAGCGCGGTGATCAGCTCGTTCGCTGCGCCGCCGTTGTCCTGTCCGTCGAACAGGCAGACGATAGGGGGCGTCCGACGCCCCAGTTCCGTGTTGCGCATGATGAGCTCGCGGAACCGGGAAACCAGTTCGTTCGCCTTGGCATTAGGGGGAGAGGCCATGGGCTGTCCTCGCTGGGACGATTGGGGTACCTGATTTTTCCGTGCTGTTCTGGCGGTTTCACGGATGTCTTCGTCCGCCGGAGCCGGTCAGGTGAGGATTCACGGCGTTGTCGCCCTCAACGCCGTGCGGTGGTGCGTTCCTGGCCGTTCCTCGCTCCAGAGGGAAACCGTGAAACAGGCGCCGGTCCGACATCCGTGATGCCGGACCGAATCCCACTCTGGCGCATCCACGGCGAGAACGCATCGTCAACACGCAATTCCCCTCCGCTTATATAGCTCTTTCCCATAACAGAGGGTTGTATTTCTACTTATCATCCCATTTGGGGGGTTTGGGATAGGTTTAGTCAAGAACCCCGATGCGGGCCACGTCGGTGATGAAACTGACCTTTGTTCCGCCGAGAGAGGCGGACACATGCCAGCAGCCAAGATGGGGAAGCGGCAGTGAGATGGGCTGCACACCGGGCACCGGGTAGGGGCCGGGGCTCTCCCCCCGCACGGTCTCACCCGTCTTGACCGAGACGGCCTCGACCGTCAGCGCCTCGTCACGATCCCGCCACCACACCGTCTTGACGGCCACCGTCTCGCCGGAACGCTTGTAGGCGACGTCGGTCGTGTCCAGCAACGTCCACAGGCCGCCCACGCCGTACCAGTCGCCGGGGGTCAGCTGCTCCTGCCGGAACTGTTCGCCCACGTCCTGCGGCATGTCACCCCGGCTGCGCAGCTTGGTCACCGGGCACCCCTTGGTCTTCTTGCCGGGCACCCCGGGACCGACCGTCACGGCGGGCCGGGGAACGGGCGACGACGGCGCCGAGACCGACGCGGCCAGGGACGAAGGCGGCGAGGACGACGGCGCCGGAGCGGGGATCCGGGCGCTCACGGCGCTCCGGCCACAGGCGGAGACCGTCGCCAGCAGCACGAGGACGCCGGCGACCCGGCTCCCGCGCATCAAGTGAGCCGGGCGAGCTCGGGGGCCCCGGCGCTTCCTCCGGAGAATGAGGACTTTCGCCATGCGGTGGTGCTCAGGTCCATTCCTGTTTACCTTCCTCTGGCATGAGATGACACCGGTCCCCGCGCCGTGAGGGGCGGGCCGGTGTCATCCGACGCGTCGTCCTGTGACCGATCAGGAAAAAACCCTAGACCAACCTGTCGAACTCACCGGTTTTGACGCCTTCGACGAACGTCCGCCATTCGGCGGCGGTGAAGAGAAGGCTGGGCCCGTCGGGGTTCTTGCTGTCACGCACCGCCGTGCCGCCTGTCAGACCGGCGACCTCGACACACTGCCCACCGTTTCCGCCGGAGAGTGAGGACTTTCGCCACACAGTGGTGCTCAGGTCCATTCCTTTTTCACTTCCTCGATCATGCGGAGGGATGCGTGCTCAGGATAGGCCCACAGTCGTATGGCTTCATAGCGTTTCCAGACGGAGGCGACGGTCTCGCGCTCGGAGGAAACCCGTCCATCTGCCGAAGAATCCACATGGACGATGTCGGGATCGCCGTTCGGAAGTTTTGCGATCATGAAAGCGCCGAGCATTCCCGGCAGGCATTCCGGGGCGACGAGCTGAAGGGAGACAGAGGGGTGTCTCACCGCGTCGAGCAGATGGTCGAGCTGCTCCCGCATCACCTCGGGGCCGCCGACCGGGCGCCGCAGCACACCCGTGTCCATGAGGACCAGCAGGGAGGGAGGGTTCCGCTGGTCGAGGATCTGCCGCCTGCGCATGCGGGCCTGGACGCGTTCGTCCACCTCGGTGGCGGTGATCCTCGGCTCCAGGCTGAAGATCCGCCGCGCGTAGGCCTCGGTCTGCAACAGCCCGGGAATCAGCAGGGGGTCCCAGGAGTGCAGGGCCAGCGCATTGGGTTCGATCTCCTCAACCCAGCCCATGAACCACTTCGGGCCGCCCGGTCTGGCCACGATGCGCCGGTGCAGACCGACGAAATGCTGTCTTTCGGCCAGGTTGAAAATCTGGTCCAGCTTCTCCGCGTCCGCCCTCGACGGGGTACGGGTGGCCATCTCCAGCCTGCTGATCTGGGTCTGCGTGCATCCGAGACGGGCGGCGACGGCGGACTGGGACAGGTGCGCCGCCTCGCGCAGGCGCCGCATCTCCACGCCGAACCGCACACGAGGGGAACCGGGGTCGAGGGAGGGGACGTCACCCATCGTGACCCCTCCGGGACGCCGGTGACCCGCTTCCCGGTGTCGTCCCGGCATCGGGAGGGGAACGGAAACCAGACCGGGAAAACCAATCAACTGTCATTGTCCTGCCCACTCTGACCTGGGAATCCTTTTCACGGGAACTCTGACCTCGAAAGCAGTCCGACAAATAATCCATAACTCATGGTGAGGGGGACGGTACCAGGCGTTTTCGTGCCGGGACACCGTCGGATGGAACAGACCGGTACGGCAATTTTTCACTTCTTGGGTGTGCTCATTCAAGCCATACTGTGTTTCTTTGCGCTGCCTTCGGCGTCGCGGGTTGTGTTCCTTTGCTCCGCCTGGCGGCGTCGCGGGCTCGGGCGCCCTGAGTCGGTGCTTTCCCTCGTCTCTTCGTCGCTTCGCTCCTGCGTTCCTCAGTCCAAGCACCGACGCGCCCAAGCCGGACACCCCTCACGCTTGGGGCCGGTAAGGCACAAGCAAACCCTTCACGCACGACACCGGGAAGCGCAGGTCGAACCCCTGGGCTTGGCATGGGGAAGGCGCAGGTCCTTGGCGTCGGGAAGCGCGGGGCGAACCTCTCCGCGCGGTATCGGGAAGGGCGAAGACAAAGTCCTCACGGACGGTGCTCGGAAAAAGTGGGCCGAACCTTCACGCATGGTGCCGGTAAGGTCCGGAGAACCCTTGCGTGTGGTGCGGAAAAGTCCGTGAACCCTTCGTGTGCGGCGCAGGGAAAGCTCGGAATCCCGGTTCGCGGTGGTGGGAAGGTACAGATCGAATCGGGTCAGATCGGTTTGCTCAGCCGTACGTCTTCTTCGGTGAAGCCCAGGGAGCGGTAGAAGGCGCGGGCGGGGAGGTTGGCGGCGCCGGTCTCCAGGGTCACGCGGTGCAGGCCGTGCGCGCGTGCCCATGACTCGGCCGCGGACATCAGGGTGCTTCCCACACCCGTGCGTTCGGCCTCGGGGGAGACGACGAGTTCGCCGACGTAGGCGTCCCGTGCGCCGGTGAAGTGCGTGCGGACGGTGACCGTGACGAACCCCGCGACGTGGCCGTCGTGAACCGCCACGAACGTTCCATGGTCGTCGTTGCCCGTCCGTTCCAGGGACCCGGTCACCCAGCCGAGTACGGCGGTGCTCACGGCGCCGGGGTCCCGCCAGGTCGCGACTCCCTCGGCCAGGCGGGGGGTCAGCGCGAGCACGGCGGCACGGTCTTCGGGGAGGTAGGGGCGGACGGTGATCATGGACGTGATTCTGGCACCGTACCGGGGGCTGAAAAAACAGCCGCGGCGCGCCGGGTTCGGGACATGCGGGGGTTGTCCGGAGCCCCGGCGAGCGGCGGGTCACACGTCGGCGAGGGGAGTCCGACGCCGAAGAGCCTCGAATGAGGGGGAACCCCTACGAAGGCTGGTAGAGCTGGATCTCGGCGTTCGGCGGCAGGCCGAACACCTTGCGGCCCTCGACCCGGTTCTCCTCGCTCAGCGCGGAGAAGTCGGAGTCGCTGATCTCCAGGGCCCGGGGCGCCCCTTCGGCGGAGAACATCTCCCGCACCGAGGAGCGCACCAGGTCCCCCTCAAGGGCCTCCTGGATGTCGATGACGCGGTAGGTCTCGCCGTTCGGTTCGACGGTCAGCAGTGACAGGTTCTTGTACTGGCTGCTGGCCAGGAGCTTCTGCCCGACCCGGGCGTACTCCTCGCACGAGGCGGCGATGCCGACGAGCTGCTGGCTCTCGCTCTTCTTCCGAACCTCGACGAGGTTCTCGTGACAGAACATCCTGGGCTTGAGTTCCGGCTTCAACGCGGCCAGCACCTGGGGCTTCTCCCGCTTGGGATCGGCCGTCTCCAGGTACCGGTCGATGGCCTCCATCAGGGAGGCGCGCGTCTTGTCGCCGACGACGACGACCGGCTCACGCGCGAGGCCCGTCGAGTCCGGCTCCTGTAACTGCCAGATCATCCAGCCTGCGACACCGACTACGAGCACGCCGCCGATGATGCCCGACGTGAGGGGGAGCGATTTCATCGGTAGATGATTGCCTATCCGCCACCCAGCGTCCATAGGCCGGGAGCGGGCCGTTCACCGGCCGTTCCCCGGAGGGGTTCACCACCGCAGCAGCCCGTCCTTCCAGCCGGACTCCTGAAGGGTCCTCTCCATGATCTGCCTGCGCCTGGGCGGAAAGGCGGTGGAGAAGCCCCTGCCGCACTCCGGGTCCTCAAGGGACGCCCTGATCTCCCTGTCCAGGTGCGGCGTGTCCACCTCGGGGAGCTTCTGGAGTTCGGTCCGGAAGCGCTTCCAGCCGTCGCGCTCGACCAGACTCGACGTGGGCCGCCCTGGTCCGCGGCCCGCCGACGACCAGGGACGCGTCCCGGCTCCGCGGTCTCCAGCAGGGTCGCGACCGGTTCGTCCCTGTGGGCATCCCTGTACGGACGGGGACAACCCAGCAGTAGCCGCCGGTAGCGTCGTTCCAGGAGCCCCACGCCCACCCCCGTCGGAGCGTGGGGACCCATGGCGGCGGTCATGAGAACGCCGGTCCGGGCATGGTTCGCCCGGTCACGATCTGAGCCGTCCTCCGCATGCGCGGAGCCTCCGCCGTCACCAGGGACTTTCCCTCGTCGGTGAGCCGGAAGTGTCTCCGCGGCCTGCCGTTGACGATCTCCTCGCGGTCCACGGCGATCAGCCGTTCGCCGTGAGCCGGTCCAGCGCGCCGTACAGCGTGCCGACCGGCGGCCTCACCCGGTTCTCCGACAGTTCAAGGGTCTGCTTGATGACCCCGTGTCCGTGCGGCGGTCCGTCGAGCAGGCAGGCGAGGATGGAGTAGGTCGGCTCGCTGACCACCGGTGATCCTTTGACCATGAGAGAGACCATGCTTCGCCCGGCGAAGTATGGTCAGGCCCGGCCGGTCAGGCGGGAGACCGGGTGCCCCCGGGGAGTTTGGTGAGCAGGGCGCGCAGGGCGCGCAGCTCCTCCTCGCCGAGGTCGAGCAGCTCTGGGGGTGTCATGTGCATCCCCCTGGTCATCTCCTCCTTCGTCGTCACGCCCAGCGGGGTCAGGACCACGAGTCTGACGCGCCGGTCACCGGGGCGCGGACGCCGTTCGGCCATGTGGAGGCGTTCGAGCCGGTCCACGGTCCAGGTCGCGGTCGAGGCGTCGCAGCCCCACTCGGCTGCCAGTTCCTTCATGGTGCGGCCGGTCTCCCCGTCGAGGGAGTCCAGCGCCTTGGCCTCGGTGGGGGTCAGTCCGAGTCCGGTGAGCACGGCGTCCCTGCGGGGCCGAGTGTGCATGATGAATCCGAACATGCTGCGCCACACCTGCTCGGCGACGGTGGTCTTGTCACTGTCGTCTGCCATGTGCTGAGCATACTGAGGCGGCGACAGGTATTTAAGCGATCAAAATATTTGATAGCTCGGTTATTTTGACTTATCCAAGATTTTCCGTGTACGGCACGCACACGGCACGGACAGGCCTGTCCGGCGCCCGTCCATGAAACCGGTCCGGCCGGTGTGACACGGGGAAAACCCCGAGATCAGCACCGTCGACACCCGGGTACGACCGGCGAAGCGCGGGGGAAAGCCACCGGGTGGTGGCAGGATGTCCCGCATGTCAGACCGTCAGGTGACCTACGACGACGTGGTCGCCGCCCGCGAACTACTGGCCGATGTGGCCCTGCGAACCCCTCTGGTGCACTCGCACGTCCTCTCGGCGGCCATCGGCGGCCCCGTCCACCTCAAGTGCGAGAACCTCCAGCGTTCCGGATCGTTCAAGGTGCGCGGGGCCTACGTCAGGATCGCGGGCCTGACCGAGGAGGAGCGGGCCCGGGGCGTGGTCGCGGCCAGCGCGGGCAACCACGCCCAGGGCGTCGCGCTCGGCTCCGGTCTGGTCGGCACCTCCTCCACGGTCTACATGCCGCACGGCGCGCCCCTGCCCAAGGTCGCCGCGACCAACTCCTACGGCGCGCGGGTGGTCTTCTCGGGTGACACCGTGGACACCGCCCTGGCCAGCGCCGTCGAGCACGCCGAACGGACCGGGGCGGTGTTCATCCACCCCTTCGACCACCCGGACGTCATCGCCGGGCAGGGCACCATCGGGCTTGAGATCCTGGAACAGCTTCCCGAGACGGGCACGATCGTGGTCTCCCTGGGTGGTGGTGGGCTGGCCGCCGGGGTGGCGCTGGCCGTCAAGTCGCTGCGGCCCGGCGTGCGGATCATCGCGGTCCAGGCGGAGCGGGCCGCCGCCTACCCGGCCTCGCTGGCCAGGGGCGAGCCGGTCACGGTCCCGCCCGCCACGACCATGGCGGACGGCATCGCGGTCGGCCGCCCGGGAGAGCTGCCCTTCGAGCTGATCCACTATCTGGTGGACAGCGTCCTCACGGTCTCGGAGAGCGAGATATCCCAGGCGCTGCTGCTGTGCCTCGAACGCGCCAAGCAGGTCGTCGAGCCCGCGGGCGTGGCGGGGGTGGCCGCGATCCTGGCCCATCCGCACGTGTTCGAACCGCCCGTGGTCGCGGTGCTGTCCGGGGGCAACATCGACCCGCTGCTGCTGTCGAAGATCCTCAGGCGGGGGCTGGCGGCGGCCGGGCGCTATCTGACCCTGCGCGTCCCGCTGTCCGACCGCCCGGGGGAGTTGGCCGGCCTGCTGGCCGAACTGGCCGGCCTGGGCGCCAACGTGCTCGACATCGCGCACGAACGGATCGGCGTGCACCTGGGCGAGGCCGAGGTCCAGCTACAGCTGGAGACCAAGGGCCCCGCCCACTCGGACGAGGTGCTCGGGTCCCTGCGCCAGGACGGCTACCGGGTCATCTGCGACTGACCCCGGCCCGCCTACCAGGTGGTCGGCTTCCTCGGGGTGAACAGCCACGCGTCGAAGAGGTCGTCGAGCTGCTTTCCGGAGATCCGTTCGGACAGCGCGACGAACTCCGGGGTCGTGACGTAGCCGTACTTGTGCTCGGCGTTCCAGGTCTTCAGCACCCGGAAGAACGCCGGGTCGCCGATCCGCTGCCTGAGGGCGTGCAGCGTCATGGCACCCCGGGTGTAGACCGAGTCGTTGAACAGGTCGTCCGGCTTGGCGCGGCCCGGGGCGTACTTCCAGATGGCGGCACCGGAGTCGACCGCGTAGCGGTTGCGGAAGATCCGCTCGGCGCTGGCGTTGCCCTTGTGCTCGGACCAGAGCCACTCGGCGTAGGTGGCGAAGCCCTCGTTGAGCCACAGGTCCCGCCAGCGCCTGATGCTCATGCTGTCGCCGAACCACTGGTGGGCCAGCTCGTGGGCGATGACGTCGTCACCGGGGTTGAAACCGCCGTACATCGGCTTCGTCTGGTTCTCCAGGGCGTAACCCGCGGGGAAGTCGTCGATCACACCGCCGGTCGAGGAGAACGGATAGGGGCCGAACACCTTGCTCCAGTAGTCGGTGATCTTGGCCGACTGGTTGTAGAGCCGGTTGAGCGAGCCGCTGTAGCGCGGATCGACGGCCGCCACGTTCTTGGTGCCCAGAGCCGTCCTGCCCTCGCGCAGCTCGAACCTGCCCATCGTCACGGTGGCGAGGTAGCTCGCCATCGGGTGGCTCTCCCGCCAGTTGTAGGTCGTCTTCCCGTCCGAGGTGACCGGGCTGCCGACCTGTTCGCCGTTGGCCAGCGCGGTCACGCCCTCGGGGACGGTGATCTCGAAGTCGTAGCGCGCCTTGTCGGCGGGGTGGTCGTTGCCGGGGAACCAGGTCCGCGCGCCGTTGGGCTCGCAGGCGACGAACGCGCCGTCCGAGGTGGGGATGAACCCGTACGTCCCGAGGTTGGGGGAGTTGCGCACCGGCTTCGGCTCCCCGGCGTAGGTGACCTCGACGGTGAAGGCCGACCTGTCGGGAATCATCCTGGGCGGGGTCACGACGAGTTCGTCCCCGGAACGGGAGAAACGCGCGGGGGCGCCGTTCACGGTGACCTTGCCGACCGTGAAGCCGGACAGGTCGAGGTCGAACCTGGACAGGTTCTGGGTCGCCTTGGCCTGGATGCCCGCGACACCGGAGAGGTACTTCCGCTCCGGGTCGTAGTCGATCTTGAGTCGGTAGTGGCCGACGTCGTAGCCGCCGTTGCCGTCGTTGGGGAAGTCGGGATCGCCGATGCCGGCCGCTCCCGCCCTGCCCGCGTGCCGGGCCGCCACCCCGTCATCGGGCATGGAGCCGTCGGCGACGACCGTGGTGGAGCCGCTGTCCCCCTGCGACGCCGACCCGCAGGCGCCGATTGTCCCGATGAGCACCGCCGTCGCCACGACTGCGAGCCTGCCGGACGCCATGATCACAGATCCCCCTCCCGCGCCCGGTCGTGCCGGGCGTCCTGTCGCACACTACGCGAGCGAGACGGGGGAGCTCAGATGATCAGGAATCCACGACCACGGTCTTGGCCGCCATGTCGTGGATGGCCTGTTTGCGGCTGGTGAAGAGGATGAAGGCGAGGTTGATCCATCCCAGGCAGCAGGTGGCGTACAGCACCCACGCGACCAGTTCGCGGAGCGCGGCCTGCCCGACGCCGACCCTGCGCCCGCTGATGTCGGTCACGCGCAGCCCGAACAGCTTCTTGCCCACGGTCCTGCCGTCCCAGAAGGCGGTCAGCAGCCAGTAGTAGAGGAAGCCGACCACGCTCGCCAGCAGCGTGTGCTGCACGGGGATCTGGACGAAGACGCCCTTCTTCGTGTCCCACACGGTGTTGAACGACTCGTAGGTGAAGGGCGAGGAGATGATCCCGACGATGATGATGTCCAGGATTCCGGCGAACAGCCGGCGCCAGCGTCCGCCGAGCCTGGGCGGCCCGGCGCCGTACCCGGGATACTCCGGCCCCGGCGGTCCCGCGCCGTGCCGGGGACCGTACGGCCCGGCGGGGCGCCCGGGGCCCGGCGGCTGGTCGGACCAGGAGGAAGGTCCTGAACTGTCCGATGGTGGTGATCCCATAAGTCGTGAATCACCGCATAACGGCTATTCCAAAGCCAAGGGGAGTTACAAGTTGTCCCTCACGCCCCGCGAGGCCACACAGGCGCACAAATGTTGACAGGGAAACCGGGCGCCCGCGGGACACGCGGGCGCCCGGAGAGGGACTACAGGTTGCCGCGAAGGTCCTGCTCGCGCTCGATCGCCTCGAACAGCGCCTTGAAGTTGCCCTTGCCGAAGCCGAGCGACCCGTGCCGCTCGATCAGCTCGAAGAACACCGTCGGGCGGTCCTGCACCGGCTTGGTGAAGATCTGCAGGAGGTAGCCGTCCTCGTCGCGGTCCACGAGGATCTTGCGCTGCTTCAGCTCCTCGATCGGCGCCCTGACCTGGCCGATGCGGGCCCGCAGCTCGGGGTCGTCGTAGTAGGAGTCGGGAGTGTCGAGGAACTGCACCCCGGCCGCGCGCATGTGGTCGACGGCCGTCAGGATGTCGTTGGTGGCCAGCGCGATGTGCTGCACACCGGGGCCGCCGTAGAACTCCAGGTACTCGTCGATCTGCGACTTCTTCTTGGAGATCGCGGGCTCGTTGAGCGGGAACTTCACCTTGCGGCTGCCGTCGGCGACCACCTTCGACATCAGCGCGGAGTACTCGGTCGCGATGTCGTCACCGATGAACTCCGCCATGTTGGTGAAGCCCATGATCCGGCCGTAGAAGTCGACCCACTCGTCCATCTTGCCGAGTTCGACGTTGCCCACGCAGTGGTCGACGGCCTGGAACACCCGGCCGTTCTTCACGTCGGGACCCGGGACGATCGGCTGGGCGGCGACGTACCCGGGAAGGTAGGGGCCGCTGTAGTTGGAGCGGTCGACCAGGGTGTGCCGGGTCTCGCCGTAGGTGGCGATCGCCGCGAGCACGACCTTGCCGTGGTCGTCCTCGACCGTGTACGGCTCGACGAGGCCCGTGGCGCCCCTGGCGACCGCGCCGCGGTAGGCCGCCTCGACGTCCGGGACCTCGATGGCCAGGTCGATCACGCCGTCCCCGTGCTCGGCGACGTGCCGGGAGACCCCGGTGCCCGGCCGTACGGCGCCGCGGAACTCGAAGCGGGCGCTTCCTGAGGTGAGGACGTAGGCCACCTCTTCACGGCTGCCGTTCTCCGGCCCGCGATAGGCCACCAGCCGCATGCCGAAGGCGCTTGAGTAGTAGTGGGCGGCCTGCTTGGCGTTGCCGACGGCGAAGACCACGGCGTCCATGCCGTTCACGGGAAAGATGTCGCTCATACGAATACTGTCCGTTTCGATGAGCTGGTTGTGCAAGAGTTAGCTTATTTAGTGGACAATGTGTGCAATCGACTGTCACTCCCACCGGAGTACCTGTACACAATGACGATTGATCACCTTGACGCGCGGCTCATCGCGCTGCTCGCCGCGGAACCGAGGCTGGGCGTGCTGGAGTGCTCCCGGCGGCTCGGGGTGGCCAGGGGGACGGTCCAGGCCCGCCTCGACCGGATGGCCGCCAGGGGCGTGATCACCGGATACGGCCCCGACGTCGCCCCGGCCGCCCTCGGCTACGTGGTGACGGCGTTCGTCACCCTGCAGATCCGGCAGATCAGCGGCCACGTCCCCGTCGCCGACCAGCTCGCCGCCATCCCCGAGGTGCTGGAGGTCCACACGATCACCGGCGGTGACGACATGCACTGCCGGGTCGTGGCGCGCAGCAACGCCGACCTGCAACGGGTGATCGACCTGATCGTGGAGGTCCACGGGGTGGTCAGGACCTCCTCGGTCATCGCCTTGGACACACCCGTGCCATACCGGGTCCTTCCCTTGGTGGCCGACGCGCCGCGTCAGGGGAGGACCTAGCCGTACTATCCCAAGCAAGGCTCAGACACCGTTATGCATCGTTTACCCTTACGGTTCCGTGCGGCCGGCGGGGGGTCGGCCGCGGACGGAACAGGGGGACGAGTGCTCAAGTACCGGAAGAGGGCGGGCAAGGCCGGACCCAGGAGAAGGCTCCTGAAGGTGGCGCTCATCGTCTTCGGAGCGCTCGTGATCTCCCTGGCCGGAGCGTTCGCCCTCGCCTGGGCGATGACACCGATCCCTGGAAGCACCCAGCCGCAGGCCACCGCCCAGGGGTCGGTGATCTACTACCGCGACGGCAAGACCGTGCTGGCCAGGCAGGGCGTCAACCGCAAACGCGTGCCGCTTGAGCAGGTCCCGCAGCACGTCAGGAACGCCGTGATCGCCGCGGAGAACCGCTCCTTCTACCAGGACCAGGGCATCTCCCTCACCGGCACCGTACGCGCCATGTGGTCGACGCTGACCGGCCGGCAGCTCCAGGGCGGCTCGACGATCACCCAGCAGATGGTCCGCAACTACTACAGCGGCCTCAGCCAGGAACGGTCCATCGTCCGCAAGCTCAAGGAGATCATGATCTCCCTGAAGGTCGACCAGTCGAAGTCGAAGGACTGGGTGCTTGAGCAGTACCTCAACACGATCTACTTCGGCCGCAACGCCGACGGCATCCAGGCCGCCGCGGACGCCTACTTCCGCAAGGACGTCAGCAAGCTGACCGTCGCCGAGGGCGCCTACCTCGCCGCCGTGATCCAGCAGCCCTCCCGGTTCGCCAACCCCGCCGGCGCCGACCTCGACGCGGCCAGGGCGCGCTGGCGCTCGGTGGTCGACGGCATGTGGCAGACCGGCGCCCTCACCGCCGAACAGGCCGCGGCGACCACGTTCCCCCAGCTCAAGAAGCCCAGGCCGATCTTCGCCCCCAAGGGGCAGGAGGGCTACATGCTCGACCAGGTCGCCGCGGAGCTGAGGCGCAGGGGATACACCGACGAGACCATCAACCAGGGCGGCCTGCGGATCGTCTCCACCTTCGACAAGGACCTGATGGCCGCCGCCGAGCGCGCCGTCACCTCCGTCCTGCCGGAGAGCACCCCCAAGGAGGTCCGCACCGGTCTGGCCGCGGTCGATCCGGAGACCGGCGAGGTCGTCGCCTTCTACGGCGGGCGCGACTGGCGCAGGCAGCCCTACGACAACGCCTTCGGCGCCAAGGTCCAGGCGGGCTCCACCTTCAAGGCCTACACGCTGGCCGCCGCCCTGGACAACGGCTTCGGCCTCGACACCCGGGTCGACGGCAACTCCCCGCTGCGGATCACCACCGACGGCAAGGGCATCCCGAACTCCGGCGGATACTCCTACGGGCAGATCAACCTGGTCAAGGCGACCCAGAGCTCGGTCAACACCGCCTTCGTCGACCTGGGACGCAAGGTCGGCCTGGACAAGGTCGTCGAGACCGCGGAGAAGGCGGGCATCCCCACCGACCAGCTGGCCCCGCACAGCGCCGCCGCCACGCTCCCGCTGGGCGTGGCCTCGGTGAGCGCCGTGCAGAACGCCTCGGGGTTCGCCACCTTCGCCGCCGGAGGCGTCCACCGCGAGGCCCACGTGATCCGCTCGATCACCGACGCGAACGGCGACACCACCAAGATCGAGACCAAGGGGAAGCGGGCCTTCACCGAGCAGGCCGCCGTCGACGCCACCTACGCGCTGACCCAGGTCGTCACCGCGGGGACCGGTTCGGCCGCCCGCCTCTACGACCGTCCGGTCGCCGGGAAGACCGGCACCACCGACAAGTCGGCCTCGGTGTGGTTCGCCGGGTTCACCCCGCAGCTCGCGGTGGCCGTCGACATGTTCCGCGACGACAACAAGCCGGTCGTCGTGGACGGCAGCGCCCTGTACGGCGGGACGTACCCGGCCCAGGTCTGGCGCGCCTTCATGACGGAGGCGATGGCGGGCAAACCGGTCAAGGAGTTCGCCGAGCCGTCCAACTACGGCTACTCCAACTACGGCGACACCTACCGCTCGGACACCGGCGACTATTCGGACGAGGGGACCCGGGACGACACCGCCCCGCCGCCCCAGCGCTCGAACCCGACGACACCCCCGGCCCCCGACCACACCCCGCAGCCCGGCGGCCACGACGACGGACCGGACGGCGACGGCCCCGGCAACGGCCCCGGTAACGGCAACGGCAACGGCCAGGGCGACGGCTCGGACAACGGGCCGGGCAACGGCTCGGGCAACGGTCCGGGTAACGGCGACGGCGACGATCAGGGCGACGGCGACGAGCCGGGAATCGGCGGCAGGGAGCAGGCTCCGAACCAGGACAGCGTCACCCAGTCCCGCCCGAACTGACCGGCCTCTGCTCTGAGCCTGTGGAGCGGTCGCCGTCCGGGCGACCGCGGCGGGCGTGAATCCGCGAACAGGTCCCAGGAGAGCGGAGCCCTGGGACCTGCCCGGCGGATCAGGCGAGCAACTCGGTCTTGAGCGCCGAAGGGGTGGTCACCGGCATCCTGCAGGTGAACCCCCGGCACACGTACGCCGCAGGAAGGCCGCCGACCAGGCCGCGCCCCTCAAGCAGCGGGGCGCCCGCCGAGCCGGGCTCGCCGAGCGCGACGACCAGGCCGGGTACGGTCGACAGCAGGGCGGCCCTGTGCAGGGCCGTGGTCGCCGGGTCACCGGCGGGGCCGACGACGGCGACCTCGACCGGCCCGGAGAGGGCGGCCTGCGCGACCGCGAGCCCCCACCCGGCGAAGCGCGCGTGCTTGCCCGCCAGGACGGTCACCGTGCCCAGGGCCTCCTCGGCCGCCTGCCGGTGTTTGATCGAGCCGGTCAGCGCGGCGTAGGTCAGCAGCGCCCCGGCGGCGGCGAACTGGCCGGACGGGGTGGCGTTGTCCGTGGGGTCCTGCGGGCGCTGGAAGAGCCGTTCGGCGTCGGCGGCGGTGTCGAAGAACCCGCCGGAGCCGTCGGAGAAGCGGTCGAGCACCGCATCGAGCAGGACGCCCGCCCGGTCGAACCAGCGGGTCTCGCCGGTCACGCCGTACAGGGTGAGCAGACCCTCGGCCAGGTCGCCGTAGTCTTCGAGGACCCCGGCGTTGCCGCCCGCCCTGCCGTCACGCGAGGTGCGCAGCAGCCGGTCGCCGTCCGTGTGGAGGTCGTCGATCAGCGTGGCCGCGACCCGTGCCGCCTCGACCAGGTCGGCCCGCCGGAAGAGGGCCCCGGCCTCGGCGAGCGCGGCTATGGCCAGGCCGTTCCACGCGGTCACGACCTTGTCGTCCCTGCCCGGCCGTACCCGGCGGCCCCGGGCGGCCAGCAGCCTGGCGCGCACGTCGGCGAGGCGCTCGGCGTCGTCGGGGTCGGCGAGCAGCTGCAGGACCGAGGTGCCGTGCTCGAACGTCCCGGTCACCTCGAACAGGGCGACCGCCCAGCCACCGTCCTCCTCGCCGAGGACCTCGCGGATCTCCTCGGGCGTCCAGACGTAGAACTTCCCCTCGACGCCCTCGCTGTCGGCGTCCAGGGCCGAGGCGAAGCCCCCCTCGGGGGTGCGCATCTCGGCCAGCAGCCACTCGGCGGTCTCCAGCGCGACCCGCCTGGCCAGGGACGACCCGGTGAGACGCCACCAGTGCGTGTAGACCCGCAGCAGCAGCGCGTTGTCGTAGAGCATCTTCTCGAAGTGCGGCACCACCCAGTCGGCGTCCACGCTGTAGCGGGCGAACCCGCCGGCGAGCTGGTCGTAGATCCCGCCCCTGGCCATCGCCTCCAACGTCCGCTCGGCCATCAGGACCGCGGGCTCCTCGCCGGGAGACGCCTTGGCGGCGGCGCCGTACCTGAGCAGGAACTCCAGCACCATCGACGGCGGGAACTTCGGCGCCCCGCCGAACCCGCCGCGCACCGGGTCGAAGGACCGGCCGAGCGTCTCGACGGCCTCGGCGAGCGTCCTGGCCGTCGGCAGCGGTCCCGTGGGCAGCGCGCTGCGCTCGTTCAGCGCCTCCACGATCGTCGAGCTCTGCCCGACGACCGCCTCCCGGTCACCGGCCCAGGCGTTGGCGACCCCGGCGAGCAGCCGCTGGAAGTGCGCCCTGGGGAAGTAGGTCCCGGTGTAGAAGGGGTGGCCTTCCGGGGTGGCGAAGACCGTCATCGGCCAGCCGCCCTGACCGGTCATGGCCTGGGTAGCCGCCATGTAGACCGCGTCGACGTCCGGCCGCTCCTCGCGGTCCACCTTCACGTTGACGAACCGCTCGTTCATCATCGCCGCGGTCGCCGGGTCCTCGAACGACTCGTGCGCCATCACGTGGCACCAGTGGCAGGCCGAATACCCGACGGAGATCAGCAGGGGAACGTCACGGCGCCTGGCCTCGGCGAACGCCTCCTCGCCCCATTCGAACCATTCGACGGGGTTGTCGGCGTGCTGGCGGAGGTACGGCGACTGGGCCTCGGCCAGTCTGTTCATGCCACCCACTCTGCCACAGGCGGCACGCCGGACGAGGACGGCGTGCGCGGACGCCAGGCCGCGTTCCAGGCCGCGACCCCGGGAACCGGCTGTTCCGCCGGGGAGCGCGGGGTTCAGGTCTTGAGCGGGGCGGGAGCGGGGTCCGGCCGGGGGGTTTCGGCGCGGTGGGCCGACGGGGTGGCGAAAACCGCGGCGAGGGAGAAGACGGCGGCCAAGCCGAAGCCCGCGGCGTAGCCGCCGACGACGATCAGCTCACCGGCCAGTGGCGGCGTCAGTGACGCGGTCAGGTTCTGCCCGGTGTTCTGAACGCCCAGGGCGCGCCCGGCCCAGTGGGGACCGGCGATCTCCGCGGTCGAGGTGAAGGACAGGCCGTTGGTGCTGGCGGCCAGGCCACACGCGGCTATCAGCACCACGTCCGCCGCCCAGGAGGGCCACAGCGCGCACAGCGCCATCAGAAGCATCAGCACGCCGTTGACCAGGGCGAGCTGCCGCATCGGACGGAGCCGGCTGCCGACGCGGTCGGACCACTTGCCCACCGCTATTCGGCCGAGCGCGCCCGCCAGCTGGCCGACGGCCATCAACCGGCCGGCGTCGGTGACACTCCAGTGCTGGACATCGACGAGATAGAGCAGTCCGAAGGCGCCGACGGTGAACTGCGGCCAGACCAACAGGGCGCTCGCACCGTGGACGCGCCACAGGACCGGGCTGCGATAGGGGGAAGGCGGCTTGGTCGCGGCCCCGTCGGCGGTGGGCTTCGCGGGGCGCGGCGGGTCGACCACCCAGATCGCGACGGCCAGCCCGACCACACCGGTCAGCACGGCGGTGAACAGCAGAGCGGCGGAGATGCCGTTTCCGGCGGCCAGCGGCGGGATGGCCAGGGCGGCGACGCCCATGCCGAGCGGGGTGGAGGTCTGCCGTACACCCATGGCCAGGCCGCGCTCCTTGGCGCTGAACCAGCCCATGACGACTCGGCCGCTGGCCGCGTAGACCGAGGCGCCGGCGGCCCCGGCCAGGAAGAAGACGACCCAGAGCAGGACGAGACCGTGCACCATGAGGCCGGCGAACAGGATGAGGGTCGACAGGGCGAGGCCGAGGCCCAGGACGACGCGCTCGCCGTACCGGTCGGCCGCGGCCCCCCAGGCGACCAGGGCGGCCATGAGCCCGATCGTGGGGGCGGAGATCACCACCCCCGCCTGCGCCAGCGACAGGTGCTCCGTCGAGCGGAGCTCGGGGACGAGGTACGGGACCCCGTAGACGAAGACGCAGGCGACGGCCTGGGCGGCGACGCCGAGGCCCAACATCAGCCAGCGCTTGCGGCCGGTGTCGCCCGGTGTCGGGGCGGCCGACTTGTTCACGGTGGTTCTCCTCTGGACGGTCTGGTCGTTCATCCGGCGAGCTGTGTTCCCTCCTGACTACTCGCCAGATGAGTCGCGATCAATATGAGAGATGCTTTGTATCGGATTGTGAGATGATCGTCGGTGTCCGGTATTCGAAGACGAGCAGTTCGGCGTCTCGCAGCAGCGTGGTCCGCAGCGGGGCGTGGGCCGGGTGGTCGCTCCAGGCCGCGATGTCCTCCGCGTCACCGAAGCTCAGCGCGAACATCCGGTCGTAGCCGAGGCAACGACCACCGATGTCCGCGGCCACCTCGATGTCCCGCAGGCAGGGGACGGTGCCCCTGAGCCCCGCCAGGCGGGCGAGTTCGTCGTCGATCCGAGCCGGCCGATCGGTCCTGACCAGCACCACGCGCTTGATCACTCCGGCCTCCGGCTCTCCACCGGCACGCTGGAGCTGCCGAGGCTGAGCCGTACCTCCATGGCGGTAGCCCTGCCGTTCTCGTCCTCGAAGACGGGTGGCGCCCAGGCGCCGACGCTCAGCGCCACGTCGTCGCCGAAGCTCTCCAGATGGCAGATCATGTTCAGCGGCCAGCCCCCGTTGCGGAACAGGTACTCGTCCATCGCGGTGGGGCGGTGGCTGAGCAGCTGGCCGTTGGCGTGCTCGGGCCAGAAGCGGTGCATGTCCGCGTGCATGTGGACGGAGCCGAGCACGTCCAGCCCCTGCGCCTCCGCCTCGCGGATGATCTTCAACAGCTCGGCCGGATCACACCAGTAGCCGCGCCTGCCGTTGGTATAGGAGGAGCCGAAACACGGCACGATGACTTCGGCGAACTCCTCCAGCACCGCCTCGTCGCTCTCCCGGACGTTGCCCGCCCAGCGCAACGCCTGCACCCGAAGGGCGCCCTGGTCCATCTGGCCCAGCAGCAGGGCCCAGCAGCGGGGAAGGTAGGGCTCGCCGCGGCGGGAGCCGTCACAGGCCCGCCGGTACTGGGAGAGCGCGTCGTCCAGCAGCGGGTCGAGGACCCCGGGGGCGATCAGCACCAGCGGTGCGGGGGCGGTGTCGGGGAGGACGTCGGACCGCAGGACCATGAAGGTTTCCTTTCCCTGGTCGAACGTGCGGGTGGACGCACGGTTCAGGACGGTTCAGGACGGTTCGGCAGGAGGAAAGCGCCGGATGAGGTCGGCGGAGACCACGGGCAGCAGATCGGTCAGGCCGTGCCGGTAGAAGTGACCGCCGGGCAGCACGTGCGCGGCGAATCCGCCGGTGGCGACGGACCGCCACTCCAGAGCCAGGGACGGCTGGAACTCCGTCTCCCGCGCCCCGACGAACGCCACCACGGGGCAGCCGACCGCGACAGCGGC
>NZ_JBHSBC010000049.1:125747-278203 GCF_042650425.1 Streptosporangium jomthongense
CCGCCAGGACGCGGCGGCCCGTACGTCGGCCCGCATCAGAGGGGTCAGCAGCCTGCGGGCCGTGTCGTTCCCGGCCACCTCGGCCGACAGGCCGCCCAGGCCCAGCATGTGGCGCCACAGGCCGTCGTCGTCGAGGTGGACCAGGGGCTCGGCGGTGGAGTGGAGCCATGGTGGAGCGGCCGCGCTCAGATAGAGCACGCTCGGCGACCGGCCCCGGCGGTGTGCCCTGGCCGCCCAGGCCACGGCGGCCAGGGCGCCCATGCTGTGCCCCAGCAGAGCCCAGGGACTCCCGGCCGGGGGCGTGAGCTCCTCGTCGAGCGCGCCCGCGAGCTCCGCCAGATCGGTGAAGGGCGGGGTGGCCATCCTGCGCCCACGGCCCGGAGGTTCGACCGGGCACGGGGTGACCCCCGGTCCGAGCGCGTCCGGCCAGTCGCGGTAGAGCGTGGTCGAGCCACCGGCGGCGGGCAGCAGGAACAGCGGCGGCGATCCTTCGACCGGGGTACGGCAGGGCAGCGCGGCCGATCGGCGCGCGGGAACGGCTTCGGTCACCGCAGCTCCCGGGCGATCACCATGAGCAGGGCCTCGTCGCTGCCGCCGGCCAGGGCGAGGCCGGTGGCGTCGCGCAACGCGCGTTCCGCCAGCCCCGGATCGGCAGGGTCGAGTCCGGCGAAGCGCGGCCGGGTCGAGGCGAGTTCCGCCTCGCGCCGGAGCGCGGCCTCGGCCGTACGCCGCAGCACGTCGGCCGATCGGAGCTTGCAGCCCGCCGCGGTCCGGGGCGGGCAGCCGCCGGCTCCGAGCAGTTCGAGCGCCCGTCGGCAGGACGCCCGCTCCTGGGCGATGTCGACGAACAGCTCGGCGGCGGCCCGGTCGGCGTACCCGGAGCGTGGCCCACCGGCGGAGCGGAGCAGGGCGAGCAGCCCCTCGGCCATCGCCGTCATCCGCAGTGCCACCATGACGCGCTCGTGGACCCAGTGCCTCATCAGGGTGAGCAGGCCCGTACCGGGCGAGCCGAGCAACGCCTCAGGCGCCAGCCGGACGCCGGTCAGCCGGATCCGCCCGGTGACGCCCCGGTGCCCCAGGGTCCGCAGCGGGTGGACCTCGACCCCCGGCGCGTCCACGGGGACCCGCACCAGGGAGTGACGCCCGAGCGCCGAGTCGGCGAAGGCGGTGTCCCGGGCCAGCACCAGCAGTTCGTCCGCGAAGGGGGCGTTGCTGGAGAGCCACTTCTCCCCCTCGACGACGACCCCCTCGTCACCGCGGCGCACCGAGGTGGTCATGGCGTCGAAGTCCAGGCCGCCGCCGGGCTCGGTCACCGCGAGCGCGGCGAGAGACCGCCCCGCCAGGGCCTGGCGGGCGGCGTGGGCGGTGGCCGGGAAGGCGGCCAGCAGTTTGGCGGCCACCTCGACCTGGGTGAGGACCACCGCCCCGGCGGGCAGCAGACCCAGCTCCTCGTGCAACGCCGCCGCGAACTGCCAGGACGGGGCCGGGTCCGGCTCCGGCGGCACCTGCCGAACCGGGGCGGGGGCAGGGGCGGCCGGGGCGAGCAGCCCGGCGCGGCCCAGCAGGACCACCGCCTCCCGCCCGGGCGGAACGCGGCCGGGGACGTCCCAGACCGCGGGCGCGAACACCTCGGGGTGACGGTCGACCAGCGCCCGGACGCTCCGGCGGAACGCGGCCGGGGTGGCGAACCCCGGTCCTGGCCGCCCGTGGTGCGGGGCCGTCGCGGTCGGAGGCTCAGTCATCGGCCCCTCGCAGGTGCCGGGCGACGGCGTCCAGCAGCTGTTCGTCGGAGATTCCGTCGGCGGGCCGGTGACCGGCGAGCAGGAGCCGCTGAGCCGGGTGACCGGCGACATACCCACTGGCGCCGTGCAGGTGCAGGCAGACCCTCGCGGTACGGCGCAGCAGCTTGCGGGCCTGGAGGCGGGCGGCCTCGACCACGCCGTCCCCCCGCGCGCCGGCCGCCGTGTCGGCCGTGGCCGCGTGCACCAGATGCCGCGCGCCTTCGGCGTAGGCCATCAGCTCCGCGAGCCGGAACCGTACGACCTGGTGGTCGATCAGGCGCTGCCCGAAGGAGTGGCGGGTGCCGAGCCAGCCGCCGGTCGTGGCCACCAGGCGGGCTGAGGCGGCGACCTGCAGCGCGGCCACCGGCAGGCCTGCGCCCGCCCCCGGCCTGTCGTGGCGGGCCAGCACCTCGGCGGCCGGGTCGAAGTCCAGCGCCGCGGCGAGACTCTCGGCGAGGACGACCCGGTCGGGGAGCCCGGGGAAGCACAGGCCCGCCGCGTCGAGCGCGGCGACGACCGGCTCGGCACGGTCGGAGGCGCACTCGCGCAGGCACTCGGTGACGCGGGCGCGCAGTCCGGCGGGCGCCAGGTCGTCGACGGGCGAGCCGGCCGGGGCCGCGGCGCGCGGCGCGTTCACGCGTCCCCCCGAGGGGAGGCCGCGGTCAGGCGCCGCACGATGCCGCGGACGTCGGGTTTCCCGCTGGAGAGCAACGGAACCGCGTCCAGCAGCCGGAAGTCGGCGGGCACCATGTAACCGGGCAACCGCTCCGACAGGTGCGTCCGCAGCGCGCGTGCCCGGTCGGCGTCCAGGGCGGGCAACGGGCTCTCGTCGCCGCAGGGGACGCTCGCCGGGGCACCGGGCGGGGTGACCGCGCAGGCGAGGATCTCCCGGCCGCGCCCGTCCCGGGAGGCGGTGACGAACGCGCGCCCCACCGTCCGGTGGGCCTCCAGCGTCTGGCGCACCTCCTGCGTGTTGACCCGGTAGCCGCGGACCTTGACCTCGTCGTCCCGCCGGCCGTGGAAGTGGAGTACGGCGTCGGCGTCACGGTGCGCCTGGTCGCCGGTGCGGTAGAAGCGGGTGCCGTCGAGGTCGAGGAAGGCCCGCCGTTCCTCCTCGGGACGCTCCAGGTAACCACTCATGAGCTGTGCGCCTGCGACCAGGAGCTCGCCGGGCCCCTCCTCGTCGATGTGCCCGTCGTCGTGCAGGAAGCGCACGGTGACCCCGTCCAGCGGACGGCCGATGGGGTAGGGCGCGGTGCGGTCCGGTTCCCGTTCGTCGATGGGATGGGCGACGACCAGGCAGGTGGCCTCGGTCGGGCCGTATCCGTTGATCACGACGAGTTGGGGGGCGGCGGCCAGCCAGCGCTGCACGGTGTGCGGCTGGAGCACCTCCGCTCCGGTCATCACCCGGCGCAGGTGCGACAGGTCGCGTCCGGCGAAGCCGCGGGCGTGGTCGGCGAGCAGGGTCAGGGTCGAGCCGACCGCGGCGAAATAGGTGATCCGCTCCTGCTCGATCAGCCGGTTCAGCAGCGGCGGCATCGGGACGGCGGGCGCCAGGTGCACCGTCGCGCCCCGTGTCAGCGGGTAGAGCAGATCGACGACCGAAACGTCGAAGTGCAGCGCCGAGGTGTTCAGGCAGCGGTCGTCCGGCCCGACACGGAGCAGCGGATGGACCGCCGCGAAGAAGGCGTCCACCGCCCGGTGCGGGATCTGCACCCCCTTGGGGCGGCCGGTGCTTCCCGAGGTGTACATGCAGTAGGCGACGCTCTCCGGGGAGATCTCCTCCGGCAGCGGGGCCGTCGCTGGTTCGGCGGCGGCCTCGCCGACGCCGAGCGGGAGGACCCCGGTCCGTTCGGCCAGGTCGCGTGCGAGGTCGGTGTCGGTGGCGGAGACCAGGACGAGCGGGCAGCGCGCGTCGGCGACCAGGTCGGCGAGCCGGGCCGCGGGTGCCCGGGGATCGAGCGGTACGTAAGCCGCGCCGGCCCGCTGTACGGCGAGCAGCGCGACCACCGCGTCCACCGTCTTGTGGCCGACCACGGCGATCCGCTGGGTGGGGCCCACCCCCCGGCGCACCAGCGCCGCGGCGGTCCGCTGGACGCGCTCGTGCAGCTCCCCGTAGTCGACGCCGCGATCGTCGGCGACCAGGGCGGTGCGCCGGGGGGTGTCCTCGGCCAGGGCGGAGAGCGCGCCGAGAAGCGACGGAAGCCGGCCGTGGCGCGGGTTCATCGCGTCCTCCGGTCGCGGACCAGGGCGGTCAGGGTGTCGAGGGAGGCCAGAGCGGGAAGGTCGTCGGCCTCGGCGCCGACCTCTATCCCGTACTCGGTGTCCAGGCGTACCGCCAGCTCGACGAAGTCGAGCGAGTCGTACTCAAGTGCCGAGGCGTAGTCGTCGGTGTCGCCGAGGGCCGTGGGGTCGCTGTTCTTGATCCGGCAGACCAGCAGCCGCAGCTCTTCACGCAGGACGTGTTCGGTGTGCGGTGGCCGGCCGCGCTGGGGGACGGGCATGGCGGACTCCAGGGGGTGCGGGTGTGTGGGGCCGGAGGACGGGCCTCCGGCCATGGGACACATCACTGCTCAGGAGCGGGAGCGCGCCTCTGCCAGCCGCTCGTCCAGGTAGCGCGCGGAGGAGTTGAGTCTCAAGAGCGCGCCGCGGGCGATGCCGCGCCGCATGGCCGGCGACTCCGCCGCCGGAATGATCACGTTGTGGAACCACCCTGCGGCGTGCAGGGAGTCGACCGTGATGTGCAGCCGGTGGTAGACGATGCCGACGTCCGGCAGCCCCAGCCGCTCCCAGGCGTGGACCACCTGGACGAAGCGGTCAGGGGCGAACCACTCGGTCATCCCGAGGAAGCCGACGGCCTCCGGGTACAGGCGCCGGTAGCGGCAGAGCATCACGGCGAGGTTGCCGGACAGCAGGGCCTCGGCCGTCAGCGCGTCCTCCAGTTCGTCCGCGCCGATGTCGAACACCTGGAAGATCTGGTTGAACAGATGGGTGTGGACCTGGTCGGCGTCACCGTTGCCCATCTCGTCCCAGTAGTTGCGGGCGATCTCAAGCTTGGCGTCGTCCGTGGTTCCGACCTGCATCATGGCCAGCAGGTCGTCGAAACGGCCGTCGACCACCGACTCCTGGATGACGTAGGTACGCAGGTCCTCGCGCCCGGCGCGGTCGCGGATGAACTCGGCGTAGTACGGATGCTTGTAGGCGGGGTGCCGACGGGCGAGGTTCTTGAGCCAGGACAGGTAGTCCTTCGGGTCGGCGGGCGCCTCGTCCAGCAGGACGGTGTCGACCCCGTGGTCCTCGCGGGCCAGAGTGGCCTCCTCCAGCAGCCGGACCACCTCGTGGAGTACCACGGAACCTTCGGCGGTGACCGCCTGGGGGAGTCGCAGCACCAGGCCGTAGAGCCTGGAGAGCAGTAACTGTTGTTGATGGAAAGCCGCTGAGTCGCCGCCGCCCGCCAATTCGTTCATCGTGCGCACGGCCTCGATCACGATCCTGCGCTGGTCGGCGTTGACGGTGAGATCGAGTTCGGTGGCGGGAATGTGCAGCCAGGAGCTGATGATTTCGACGAGTGCACGGGGGTTGAGAGCGTCCGCGCATCGGGGAAGGGCTAACTCCACAGAAACGGACATAGCGACAATCTCCTTCTGTGAACGGCCACTCGGCCATCTCCCGGGCAGGGTTGCGCCGTTGGCGAAGCTACTTTTGGAGACCGAGTATGTCTACGATTCCGGCTAAAAATCTCAGAATTCGAGACTCATATCCGGAGGGGTTTAATCCATAGGGAGATTCCAGATATTCCGAAGGGGGTTTAGTCCGTAAAGAGATTGGGTCACAGTTGTCCTGTGCCGTTTTGGGATTTGGCTCCGGACGTGGCTTGTGATCGACTAGAGTCCGGTCCGTTGCGAGACGTGTCGTCTCACATTTCAAGATAATGCACGGAAACTCGGAGGGCCGTATGGGACGGACAATCGCCGAGAAGGTCTGGGACGAGCACGTCATCCGACGTGTCGAGGGCGAGCCCGACCTTCTCTACATCGATCTGCACATGCTTCACGAGGTCACCAGCCCGCAGGCGTTCGAAGCCCTCCGGCTTGCCGGGCGCTCGGTACGGCGCACCGACCTGACCATCGCGACGGAGGACCACAACGTCCCGACCGACGTGATCGACCGCATCAGCGACCCGGTTTCCCGCAACCAGATCGAGACGCTGCGCCGCAACTGCGACGAGTTCGGTGTGCGGCGGCACTCGCTGGGCGACGCCGAGCAGGGCATCGTCTTCGTCATGGGCCCGCAGCTGGGCCTGATCCAGCCCGGCATGACGGTGGTCTGCGGAGACTCGCACACCTCGACCCTGGGAGCCTTCGGTGCCCTGGCGTTCGGCATCGGCACCTCGCAGGTCGAACACGTGCTGGCCACCCAGACCCTGCCGATGGCGCCGTTCCGGACGATGGCCGTCACCGTCGAGGGCGAGCTGCCGGAGGGGGTCACCGCCAAGGACCTGATCCTGGCCGTGATCGCCGAAATCGGCACCGGCGGCGGCCAGGGCCATGTGATCGAGTACCGCGGTGAGGCGATCCGCGGGTTGTCGATGGAGGGCCGGCTGACCATCTGCAACATGTCCATCGAGGCGGGCGCCAGGGCCGGGATGATCGCCCCGGACGAGACCACCTTCGCCTACCTGAAGGGCCGCCCGCACGCGCCGCAGGGCGAGGACTGGGACGCGGCGGTGGCCTACTGGAAGACGCTGTACACCGACCAGGACGCGGTCTTCGACAAGGAGGTGGTGATCGACGCCGCCGCGTTGACGCCCTTCGTCACCTGGGGGACCAACCCCGGACAGGGCGCTCCTCTGGGCTCGCTGATCCCGGCTCCGGAGTCCTTCACCGACCCGGTCGAGCGCTCCGCCGCCGAACGGGCGCTGTCCTACATGGGGCTTGAGGCCGGCACGCCGCTGCGCGAGGTCCGGGTCGACACGGTGTTCCTCGGCTCGTGCACCAACGGCCGGATCGAGGACCTGCGCGCCGCCGCCGACGTGCTGCGGGGCCGCCGGGTCGCCGAGGGGGTCCGGATGCTGGTGGTCCCCGGCTCCGCCAAGGTCCGGCTGCAGGCGGAGACGGAGGGCCTGCACCAGGTCTTCACCGAGGCCGGCGCCGACTGGCGGTTCGCCGGCTGCTCGATGTGCCTGGGGATGAACCCGGACCAGCTGGCGCCCGGCGAGCGCAGCGCGTCCACCTCGAACCGTAACTTCGAGGGCAGGCAGGGCAAGGGCGGACGCACCCACCTGGTCTCGCCCGTCGTCGCCGCCGCGACCGCGGTCACCGGCCGCCTCTCCTCCCCCGCCGACCTGCTGGAGGCCTGACAGCATGGAGAAGTTCACCGTCCACACCGGCCGGGCCGTCCCGCTGCGCCGCAGCAACGTCGACACCGACCAGATCATCCCCGCCCACTTCCTCAAGCGGGTGACCCGCGACGGTTTCGAGGACGCGCTCTTCGCGGCCTGGCGCGCCGACCCGGAATTCGTGCTGAACCGGCCCGAACGGCAGGGCGCGACCGTGCTGGTCGCGGGACCCGAGTTCGGTACCGGCTCCTCGCGCGAGCACGCGGTCTGGGCCCTGCAGAACTACGGCTTCAAGGCCGTGATCTCCTCCCGGTTCGCCGACATCTTCCGCGGCAACTCGCTGAAGAACGGCCTGCTCACCGTGGTGCTGCCGCAGGAGGTCGTGGAACGGCTGCAGTCCCTGACCGAGGCCGACCCGGCGGCCGAGATCACCGTGGACCTGGAGTCCGGTGAGGTACGCGCCGACGGTGTGACCGCCCCGTTCGAGATGGACGAGAACGCCCGCTGGCGGTTGCTCAACGGTCTGGACGACATCACTCTGACACTGGGCCACGAGGACGAGATCGCCGCGTTCGAGGCGAACCGCCCGTCCTACAAGCCGCGGACCCTGCCCCGTCCGGCGGCCTGACCGAGGCTCGCCGTCCCAGACGCGCTGCACCTGATTCATTGATCACGGCGCCGGTCCGAGGCCGTCAACGGCCGGCGCCGACGGCTTCCCGACCCGGAGGTAGCGTTATGCCGATCGTCACCATTCAGGTTATCAACGAGAACCTCACCGCCGAGAAGAAGAAGCAACTCATCGACGGCGTCACCGACTTGGTGCACGACGTGCTGCGCAAGGATCCGGAGCGGATCTACGTCATTGTTCAGGAAGTGCCGCTGGACAACTGGGGCGCCGGAGGATTCACTGTTTCTGAGCGCCGCGCCCAGGGCTTCGACGGTTTGTGCACCTGCCCGAAGCACGAGTGATCATCGCATTCCGTCCCAGAATAAGAGAAAATCGATCCCGGCCTCTGGTTCGTCACCGGCGCGTGCGGCATAATCATCGCGTCGGCTGATCCGACTCCCACGGCGAGCCTGGAGGATTTACCCGTCGGCCCGTTTTCGACAGCCCCGCCGATAGTTTCCGGATTTCTTTTTCCGGCCCTGGGCGAACGTTTTGTCCCATGGTCGGGGCGGCTTTCCGGCGGGCGCTGAACGTCCTCGTATCCTGTCGTCCAATTTCCTGCGCCGCTGCCCGTGGGGCCGCGGAGAGGAAACATGAAAGGACTGTTATGGCCACGAACGACTTCGCTATCCGGGGCATCCCCCGTCGGCACTCCTTCGAGCTGCTTGAGGGTTACATCATGTGTTCGGTCATCGCCTCGCTCGACGACCTGGGCGTGCTGGACATCCTTGAGGAGAAGGGGCTGCGCGTCGAGGACGTGGGCGGCAACCTCCAGCTGGCCCGGGACACCGTCTTCTACCTGGTCGACCGCGGGGTCGTGGCACCCGACGGCGACGTCTACCGGCTCACCGGGTACGGCCGGGAACTGTTGCGCGACCGTGGCTACATCTTCTGGATCGCGGGAGGCTTCGGCGAGCCGTTCTGGCGCTTCGGCGAACTGGTCTCCGGCAAGAGCAAGTACGGCAAGGACATCTCGCGCGACGGCCGGATCGTCGCGGTCTCCTCGGCCGACCTCGGTCTGGAGGACCTCAAGCCGTATGTGCACTCCCTGCTGTCCGAGATCGAGTTCACCCGGGTCGCCGACTTCGGCTGCGGGAACGCCCGCAACCTCATCGGGATCTGCGGGCTGAAGGACGCCGACGGCCTGGGCGTGGACATCAGCGCCGACGCGATCGCGGAGGCCCGCCGTGAAGTGGCCAAGGACGGCCTGACGGAGCGCATCACGGTGGTCGAGGCGGACGCCTCCAACGCCGCCGCGATCCCCGGCCTGGAGACCGTGGACCTCGTGGTCGGTTTCTTCTTCATGCACGAGGTGCTGGAGCAGGGCCTCGACTACTTCGTCTCATATCTGCGTGGCCTGGCCGAGAGGCTCCCGGCCGGGGCGCACGTGCTCGCGGCCGAGGTGCTTCCCCCGCAGCGGGACCGCGCCTGCCCGGAGACCTTCACCCCGGAGTTCACCCTCATCCACGCGCTGATGGGCCAGGGCCTGCTCAGCGAGGAGGGCTGGAGCGACGCCTTCCGCCAGGGCGGGTTCGAGATCCGCAAGACGGTCCGTCCCAACATCCCCGGTGGCCTGCTGCTGCTGGCCCAGAAGACCGACTGACCCGGACGGACCGGAGCGGGGCGCGCCGTCGTCGTCCGGCGGTGCGTCCCCTCACCCCGTCCGTCGTCGCCCATCACCGACAATGAGCTCTGGGAGCGGCCGCATGTTCCTGGTACTGCTGTCCTATCTGGTCCCGGAGGAGCGAATTCTCCCGCTGCGCGATGAGCACTACGTCTTCATCGACCAGCACTTCAGGAGCGGGACGTTCCTTCTGGGCGGCCGCAAGGTGCCGGCCACCGGAGGGTTCATCCTCGCCCAGGGGGTGTCCCGGGAGGAGCTCGACCGCATCCTGGGGGAGGACCCCTACCTGCGGGCGGGTCTGGTGGCGCACGAGGTCACGGAACTGCTGCCGACCCGGGCCCGGCCCGACCTGGCGGCGGTGATCGGCGTTCCCTGACAGGTCACCGGGCACATCGGAGCACGGCCCGGGCCTGCTCCACGACCTTTCCCACCCGCCTCGGAGGCTTCCGTGAACGATCTCACCCGGGCCATGCGCGCCGTCCTGGAGCCCTACCATCTGGTGGCCGTCCTCGCCCCGCAGGCCGGCGAAGCCTTCCGGAGGCTCGGGCTGACCGGCCGCTGGACGCCGTACTTCGCGCTGCGCACCGCTCCGCTGGGGGAGGTCTCCCCGGCCGCTGTCCACGCGTTGTTCCACCACTTCAGCCCGCGCATGGTGGAGCGCGAAGTCCGCGCGGTCCGGGCGGAGACGAACCCCGAAGCGGTGCTCGCGGCGCGACTGGCCGCCGCGGACGCCGGTCTCCGCGCGATCCTCGGGGAGGAGTCCGTCGCCGCACCCGAGCTGGCCGAGGCGGCCGGGCTCGCCGGGCTCGCCGCGAACGCCTGCCGGGACGCCCCGGGCCGCCCGCTGGGCAGCGCCAACGCCGCGCTGCCCCTGCCGTCGCGACCTCACCTGGCGCTCTGGCAGGCCGCGACCACTCTGCGTGAACACCGGGGTGACGGCCACTTCGCCACGCTGTTGCACTCCGGCGTCGAAGGGCCGGAGGCCCTGGTGCTGGTCGTCGCCGCGGGCGCGGACCGGCGCGAGCGTCTGCAGGGGATCCGGGAGTGGACGGACGAGGAGTGGGAGGCGGCCGAGCGGCGCCTGATCACCCGCGGGCTGCTGGAGCCCGACACGCGCTCTCTCACCACCGCGGGCCAGGCCCTCCGCCGGGCGGTCGAGGAACGGACCGACGAACTCGCCGAACGCCCCTGGGCCACCCTCGGCGCTGACGCCACCCGCCGCCTCCACGACCTGCTGGCCCCCGTCGCCGACCGGATCATCGCCCACCTCGGCCTGCCCGCCCGGCCAGGGGCCGCGCACACGCGGGAGGCGCCGGTGGACGGTTCGCCGCGCCACCGTGAGGGGGCCGGGCGGTCGTGACCGCCTTCCCGTCAGGGCACGACGGAGAAGCGGTCCCGGGACGTCACTGCCGGTAGGTGGACAGGAAGCCCCCCAGGCGGCCGATGGCCTCTTCGAGGTCGTCGGCGTGCTGGAGGGTGACCAGGCGGAAGTGGTCGGGGCGGGCCCAGTTGAAGCCGGTGCCCTGCACGATGAGGAGCTTCTCCCGTTCGAGCAGGTCGAGGGCGAAGCGGACGTCGTCGGTGATCGGGTGGACCTCGGGGTCGAGCCTGGGGAAGACGTACAGCGCGCCCAGGGGCTTGACGCAGCTCACCCCGGGGATGTCGTTGAGCAGCTTCCAGGCGCGGTCGCGCTGCTCGCACAGGCGTCCGCCGGGCCGTACGAGGTCCTCGATGCTCTGGTGGCCGCCGAGGGCGGCCTGGATGGCGTGCTGGCCGGGCACGTTGGGGCACAGGCGCATGTTGGCCAGGATGTCGAGGCCCTCGATGTAGGACGACGCCCGCTCCCTGGGACCGGAGAGCACCATCCAGCCCGAGCGGTAGCCGCACACCCGGTAGGTCTTCGACAGGCCGGAGAAGGTCAGGCAGAACAGGTCGGGGGCCAGCGCCGCGATCGAGGTGTGGACGGCGCCGTCGTAGAGGATCCGGTCGTAGATCTCGTCGGCGAGGACGACGAGACCGTGCCTGCGGGCCAGGTCGGCCAGGCCTTCGAGCAGCCGGGGCGGGTACACGGCGCCCGTCGGGTTGTTCGGGTTGATGATCACCAGGGCCTTGGTCCTGTCGGTGATCTTCGAGGCGATGTCGTCGAGGTCCGGCAGCCAGTCGGCCCCCTCGTCGCAGACGTAGTGGACGGGGGTTCCGCCGCTGAGCGAGACCGCGGCGGTCCACAGGGGGTAGTCGGGGGAGGGGACCAGCACCTCGTCGCCGTTGTTGAGCAGCGCCTGCATCGCCATCACGATCAGTTCGGAGACGCCGTTGCCGAGGTAGACGTCCTCCACGCCGAGGTCGGGGAAGCCGTGCCCCTCGTAGTGCTGCACGACGGCCCTGCGGGCGCTGAGGATGCCCTTGGAGTCACCGTAGCCGTGGGAGACGGGCAGGTTGCGGATGATGTCCTGCAGGATCTCCTCGGGAGCCTCGAAGCCGAACGGAGCAGGGTTGCCGATGTGCAGCTTGAGAATGTGGTGACCCTGGGACTCCAGCTCTGCCGCGCGCTTCGGTACGGGACCGCGAATGTCGTAGCAGACGTTGGCCAGCTTGTCGGACTGCCGTACGTACATCATCACACTTTAACGGCGGATCCATCCGATACCGCCCGTTGATCCCGCTCGCGGAGCCGTCCAGCGGGCGCCCCCACGCCCGCTGAACGACCTCGGTACGGTTACGCCGCCCGGCAGGCACCCCTCGGGCGGGCCCGGGTGGCCAGGTCCACGTGGGCCGCGGTGCCGTCGATCCAGATCACCCTGCCGCCCTCGCCCGAGGCGAACTGGGCCTGCTCACCCCGGTTGCAGGTGACCCGTACGGCCTTGCCGCCCCTGGCCGGGATCTGGGTGATCTTGGGCAGGGTGTCGTTGCTGATCACCGTCAGGTCGGGGTAGACGCTGTAGGTGACGGCCGTGTCCGTGGCGTCCATGTCCAGCAGCTTGGGCGAGGTGGCGTCGTCCGGAGTGAGCGCCACCGGGGAACCGCCGTCGGCGTCGGCGCGCATGATGCCCTGAAGACCGTCCTGCTGGGCGTCCTGGAGCCAGAACAGGGAGGTGCCGGTCAGCACCGGGCCGCTCACGAGCCCGATCACGTTCGGCGGGCTCGGCGGGGCCGGCAGGTCGGTCTCCTGGCCCGTCGCGAGGTCACGGGTGGTGATGACCATACGGCGGGGGCCGCCCTCCCACAGGTACAGCTTGATGTAGGCGATCCGGCCGCCGCTGATCGTCGGCACCCTGCTGTAGATCCCGGGCTGCGGCGTCATGTTGACCGGGGCCGCGTCGCCCTTCTTGACCCACAGGTCGTAGCCGCCCGTGGCCGAGTCCCAGACCGAGTAGGCGATCGTGTCACCGTCGACCGCCATGTTGGGCACGTCGCCGTCGCCCTCGTGGATCAGCCGCTGCGGCTGGGAGCGGTCGAGCGGCCTGCTCCACACCTGCATCTTCCAGCCGTCCTCCCGCTGGACGTAGGTCGTCCACACCGCGCTCCTGCCGTCCGTCACGGCGTCGTAGCTCGACATCTCGTTCGGCTCGGAGAGCTGGACGGCCTTGCCGCCGCGCACCCGTCCGGTGTAGACGGCCGCGGGGGCGGTCTGGTCGGCGGAGGAGTTGGTGACCACGTAACGGTCACCGGCCGCGTCCGGCTGGGCGTAGGGGTCGGTGACGCCGCGCAGCAGGACGTCGTGGTCGGTGGCGATGCGACGCTCCCAGCCGTTCCTGATGCCGTGGGCGTCGAAGGCCCGCGCGATCGTCAGCAGGTCCCGCGCCCCGAGCCGGGACCGTACGGCCGCCGCCAGCACCGCTCGCCTGCCGTCGCTGAAGTCGTCGAGCGGGGTCATGTACTCGGACAGGGCCTTGAGGACGACCTTGTCGGCCCTGGCGCCGAGCTTCTCGCGGATGTCCCACAGCGCGCCGCTGAAGATCGTCGAGTTGAGGTGGACGCCCGCGCTGTCGATGCGGCCGGTGGAGCCCACGTAGTCGTCGGCGGCCACCCGCCCGTCGTTGAGGTCACGCAGGGCGCACTGACGCGGTGTCCCGGTACGGCAGAGCGTCTCGCCGAGCAGCCCCGCGTCGGGGTCGGCCGGGTCGGTCCCCTCGGCGTCACTCTGGATGGCGTTGCCGAAGTAGTCGGCGATGCCCTCGTTCATCGCGCCGGACTGGCCGAAGTAGACCAGGTTGGCGGTGTGCTCGACCACGCCGTGGGTCATCTCGTGGCCGACCACGTCCAGGGCCGAGGCCAGCGAGTAGTACTGGTCACCGCCCCCGCCGTAGACCATCTTGGTGCCGTCCCAGAAGGCGTTGATGTACGGCCTGCCGGAGGAGGTGACGTTGACGACCGAGAGCATCGAGCCGCCCTTGCCGTCGAGCCCGTCACGTCCGAGCCGCCGGTAGTACTCGTAGACCTGGTTCGCGCCCCAGTGGGCGTCCACCGCGCCGATCTCCGTGGTGGCGCCGGTGAAGGTGGGGGTGTCGGAGGCGACGATCGGGGTGTCCGCGGGCAGCGAGCCCTGGAACCGCGAGACGTCGCGCTTCTGCGCGTCGTAGGTGACGACCTCGCCGGCGGTGCCGTTCCACCGGGTGCGGTCGCGCAGCTCGTACCTGCCGTCGGCCCGCCGGTAGGCGTTGATCGGCACCGTGGCGCCGCGCACCGTCGTGCCCGTGGTGGCGAGGGGTCCCTCGGCGGAGCTCTCGACGGCGGTGCGGATCCGGTCGGAGGCGAACAGCGGGGCGCCGTTCCCGGCGTTGACGTAGACGTCGGTGAGCAGCGGCAGCTGCCTGCGCGCGTCGGTCCCGGTGACGGTCACCCGCCAGGCCAGCAGGCCCTTGCCGGTCGGGACGACGACGAGGCCGCCGGAGACCGCGGTGAGGGACTCCTTCTCGCCGCCGGTCCGTGCCGCGGTCCGGGAAAGCGCGACGTCGAGCGCGAGTCTTTCCGGGAATTTCGGCGTGGTCGAAACACTCAATTCGGTGAGGAAACGGCCGCCCGCTCCGGTGACCCGGTGGGCGTTGCCCTCCTTCGTCATCTGCACGAGGTAGTTGGCGCCGAAAACGCGGATGCCCTGGTAGCGCTGCTCGAACCGGACGGTCTCGTCCTGGCCGTCGCGGACCACGTCGAGGGGGACCAGGTCGGTGTTCACGTTCGTGATCCCGTACCGGCCCTGGCGGAGGTGGTGCCGGGCGACGGTGACGGGGTCGCCGCTGACCGGAGCCTCGTTCAGGCCGCTGACCAGGGCGGGGGTCTCGGTGCCGGTACGGGGCTCCACCTGGGCGGGCGGGTCGGCCGCGTGGGCGGGGGTGCTTGTCACGAGGGCCGCGGTGAGGGAGAGGATCACGGCGACGGGCGTCGCCGTGGCGACGCTTCTGGGGGGTCGTAGCACGAGTTCTCCTGACGTCTCGAAGATCGCCGAGACTGCTCAAAAGGCGATAATCATGATCTAGCAGGAGATTGGCGAAAAATCATGACTATTAGTCATATCTGTTGTCTGATAGATTTAAAGCGACAAATGAGGAATGGGTGCTTTCTAGATGGCTTTCCCGGCGCCGGGGAAAACGGCAGGAGGGATGGGGTGAGGTGTCCCGGCGATCCCTCTTTGGACGCGGGGAGGAAGTTTACGGGCTGGGAGGTGTGTTCGAGCGGCTTCGCGCGTAGGCTCACTGGGCGTGGATCTCGACTTCGTCTGTGTGCACGCGGGACGGCCCGCCCTTGAGCTGACCCGTCGTGACGTGGCCCGCGCGCTGCTCGCCGTACCCTCGGGGGTCGCCCTGGTGGCGGTTCCCGACCTGCGCAGGGCGCTGGCGGCGCTGGGCAATCCGCTGTCCCCCCACTTCTGGGACTCGGCCAAGACGACGCTTGGCGCGATCGAGTCCGGCAACGCGACGGTCGGTGACGTGCAGCGGTGGCTGGAGTCGACCGGTACGGAACCCCTCCTGCTCACCCGCAGCTTCTTCGTCTGGCCCGAGGAGGACGAACGAGGCCCGGTCGCCAGGGAGATGTTCCAGCGGATGGTGTCCTTCCTTGAGGAGCGGGTCGCCTCGGGGGAGATCGACCCGGACGCGCTCGCGCTACGGGACGAACGGGCCAGGGAGGCCTACGAGGACCTGCAGGAACGCTGGCTCAACGGCCCGCTGCCCGACGGGCGGGTGCCGGGGATCGCGGTGAGCGACGAGCAGGACGAGGAGCTGTTCGCGGCCTGGGACGAGGAGGAGGCGTTCGCGCTCGGCGAGCTGCGGCGCATCCTGGCCGAACTGCCGCCCCCGGAACGCCCCGCCGCGGACCTGCGCGCCGCCTGCGTACGGCTGCGCGAGGTGCTGGCCGACCCCGGCTACCCGGGAAACGTACTGCGGGCCTGCGCGGGCTACGAGGGGGAGCCGCTTCCCGCCGACGACGAGGAGCTGTGGCTGAGCGTCACCGCGGGCATCGCGGGACCGGTCTCCGACCTGCCGGAGGACGACGACGTCCCCGAGGAGTTCGCCGACCTGGACGGTGAGCTGAGCCACGAGGACGCGGTGCTGGCCGCGCTGTGCGCCATCCACCACGCCGACTGGCTGGCCGTGGTCGCGACGCTGGCCAGGCGGGGGCCCGGCGTGCTGGCCTCACCGGAGCGGATCGCCAGGTTCATCGCCGAGTCCGAGGACATCGACGTCCAGATGGACGACCCGGAGGACCTGGAGGCGGCGGAGACCCTCTTCAGCTCGGTCACGCCGCTGTGGGCCTGTCTGGGCATCGTCGACAAGAGCGAGGTGCTCACCCCGCTGGGGCGCTGGGGCCTGCCGAAGGCCCTTGAGCGCGCCTGGTCATGAGATCGGCGTGGCGCCGTCCCTGTCGCGCTGCCGCAGCTCGGCCTCGGACGGCACCTCGATCTTGGAGATCTGCCGCCGCATCGACTTGACGAGCAGGTAGAGGGCGAGCCCGAGCGCGGCGACCATCAGGAAGCCCAGCAGGCCGGGGCTGACCAGGGAATTGAGAGAGTTCGGATCTGTAGGCACCCTTCAAGTCTGCCATCCCGACCCCGTGGTCCCGCCTCCGGCGGGGCCGAAGGGGCCGGTGATTTCCCTAGTGGCAGGCGGGGGAGACCTCGTCGGCGTGGATGCCGGCGAACAGGTCGTCCTCGGGGAGCGTGGTGTCGATCAGGGAGCGGGCCAGGTGGTAGTCCTCGGTCGGCCAGATCTCCGCCTGGAGCTCGCGCGGGCAGACGAACCAGAAGCCGTCCGGGTCGACCTGCGTCGCGTGCGCCAGGAGCGCCAGGTCACGGACCTCGAAGTAGTCGCCGCAGGGCACCCGGGTGGTCACCGGCCACTTCTCCGGCCGGTCCTCCCACCGGGAGATCCAGTCGGCGTACGGCGAGCCCATGCCGCGGGCGTTCATCGCCTCGTGGAGCGCCTCGAAGCGGGCCTTGGTGAAGCCCATCTGGTAGTAGAGCTTGAGCGGCTGCCAGGGCTCGCCCGCCTCCGGGTAGCGGTCGGGGTCGCCCGCCGCCTCGAAGGCCTCGACCGAGACGCGGTTGGTCATGATGTGGTCGGGGTGCGGGTAGCCGCCGTCGTCGTCGTAGGTGAGGATGACGTGCGGCCTGAACGAGCGCACCGCGGCGACCAGCGGCGCGGCGGCGACCTCAAGCGGCTGCACGGCGAAGCACCCCTCGGGCAACGGCTCGCTCTCGTCCTCGGGAAGGCCCGAGTCGACGAACCCCATGAAGCGCTGCTCGACGCCGAGGATCTCCCGCGCGCGTTCCATCTCCATACGCCTGACCTCCCCGATGTTCTCCAGGATGTCGGGACGGTCCATCTTGGGATTGAGGATCGAGCCGCGTTCCCCTCCGGTGAGGGTACAGACGAGCACGTCCACGCCCTCGGCGACATAGCGTGCCATGGTCGCGGCACCCTTGCTCGACTCGTCGTCGGGATGCGCGTGAACTGCCATCAGCCTCAGCGGTGCACTCACGGGCTCGGTGTCTCCTCTTCGTTGGGCGCGCTGGGGTCCGCGCGGGCCGCACGGACGCGCTCATCGCCGTGACGTGCTCGGCCCCGCCTGCCGCACCGCTCCCCGGGTTGGGCTGGGTCACTCTAAAGAGAGGTTAGTTTCTCTTGGGCGGTCGCGAGGGCAAGGCCCCCGCGAGAGACAATTGTCTTGGATAACACCGAGGTAGCGCAGGGAGATTCCGCATGGCCACCAGCGAGGCCGGGACGGGCCGTCAGACCGGCCCCGTGCTCGGCACCCCGGACGACTTCCCCGACCGTCCGGAGCGCAGGGGGCGCTTCGTCGTGCACGTCGTGATCGCGATCCTCTGCGCGGTGTGCGCCGGGGGCTGGGGATACGTGATGTGGGCGTCCAAGGGCAACACCGAGGTCATCGACCAGGTCATCGCGTTCGACACCAGCCGCGGCGATTCTCTGCAGATCACCTTCGAAGTGGTCAAGCCGTCCAGCCGCGCCGCCGTGTGCAGGCTCAGGGCCATGGATGTGGGCCACGTCGAAGTGGGCAGCCGCGAGGTCAATATTCCCGCTGGTGAGGGGTATGTCCGCCTTACCGAGAGGCTAGAGACCAGTAGCCAGGCTACTTCCGGCGACGTTCACTACTGCTATCTCGTATAGTGAGACATTTGGGGAAGCGCTCGGCCGGTTAACTTGTTAGCCTGTCGAAATTCGAACGAGCGCTACCCCTTAGTACCAAGCCCCACAGAGGAAGCAAGGAGAACCCGTGGCCGACTCCCGAAACGAGAGCGTCACCTGGCTAACTCAGGAGGCGTACGACCGCCTGAAGGCGGAGTTTGAGTACCTCTCGGGGCCCGGGCGTGTCGACATCGCGAAGAAGATCGAGGCCGCCAGGGAAGAGGGCGACCTGAAGGAGAACGGCGGCTACCACGCCGCCAAGGACGAGCAGGGCAAGATGGAGGCCCGCATCTTCCACCTCCGCCAGATCATCGACAACGCCAAGGTCGGTGAGGCCCCCCGTGCCGAGGGCGTGGTCGGGCCCGGTATGACCGTCACCGTACGGTTCGAGGGAGAGGACGAGGAGGTCGCCTTCCTGCTCGCCTCCCGCGAGGAGAGCGGTGCCCCGATCGACGTCTACTCGCCCAAGTCGCCGCTGGGGGCGGCGATCAACGGCAAGAAGATCGGCGAGAAGGCCACCTACACCATGCCGAACGGCAGGTCCAACACGGTTGAGATCATCGAGGCCGTGCCGTACATCGGCAACTGATCCGCATCGGACACGCTGATCCGCCGGGACCGGGTCCCGGCGGATAGCCATGTCCAGGGCCCTTCGGGCCGGCCGAAACCCCGCCGCCACTGCACAGCGTGTCGTGTTTGGAGCGTTTTGGTGAGTTCCTGCGCATTGTGGCGCGGCGTACGGCACTCTACGTAGGGGTGGATCAGGACGGGTGGAAGGGAAGATGTCGTGCCCGACAGGCGGACGCGTGTCTCCCGGTTGATCGACGAGGCCAGACAGGACCTCGCCTACAGCCCCCGCATCCGCACGCCGCGCCCTGCCGTTCCCATCGTGGCGACGGTCGCGGTGGTCATGCTGACCGCGGCCGTGGTGATCGTCCTGAGGCTGCCCGACGACTCCTCGACGACGGCCCTGCGCAGGCCCGTCGCCAGACAGACGCTCCAGGGAGCTCTCCAGGAGGTCCCGCAGAACACGGCGACCCCCACCCCGGCCCAGACCCCGCCACCGCCGGTCGCCCCGCTGACCACGATCCGCAAGCCGCACCTGTTCGTCGTGACGAACAAACCGCTCAGCTCGGCGGTCGTGGCGAGGGTGACCCGGCTCTCCGGGGTACGGGCGGTGGAACGCGCCGACGCCGCCGAGGTCGTCCTCGACGGGAAACGGGTGCAGACGCTGGGGGTCAACCCCTCGACGTTCCGTGCCTTCACCCCCAAGCCGACCGCCCGCTCCGACCGGCTCTGGCGCAACGTCTCGGCGGGAGAACTGGTCGTCTCCTTCGTCCTGGGCAACGACGGCGGCATGACCCTGGGCAAGACCGTCTCCACCTCCAGGACGAGCCTGCGCGTCGGCGCCTACGCGACCATGGGCATGGGCGCCATCGACGCCGTCGTCTCCCAGCAGACCGCGCGCTCCCTCGGTTTCCCCCAGGACAACGCGCTGGTGGTGAGCGCGCCGGGCGCCGACTCGGCCGAACTGCGCAACAGGCTGCTGCGCGTCCTGCCCAAGGGCAGCCAGGTCGCCACGATCAACCCGGTGTTCACCGCCCCCAGGCGCACCGTCTGGCCTGTGGGCGCCTTCCCGACGGCCCCCCAGATCAGGACCGTCCTCACCGCCGCGATCAGCAAACTCGGCCGCCCCTACGTGTGGGGGGCGGAGGGCCCCGACACCTTCGACTGCTCAGGCCTGGTCCAGTGGGCCTACCGCCAGGCGGGCATCCAGGTCCCCCGGGTGACCCACCAGCAGTTCGTCTCCGGGCCGCGGATCGAACTGTCCCAGGCCCAGCCGGGTGACCTGCTGTTCTGGCGGAACGACCCGACCAACCCCGGCTACGTCTCCCACGTGGCGATCTACTGGGGCGACGGCAAGATGCTGCACGCGCCGAGGACCGGTGACGTGGTGAAGCTCGTCCCGATCTACACCAGAAACTTCGCCGGCGCCGTCCGCATCAGCCCCCAGATAGCCGCCCAGGTGAGATGACTGTGCCTATTTGCGCCGCCTGCGGCGTCGCGGGCTTGGGCGCTTTCGAGTCGGCGCTTTCCCTCGTCGCTCATCCGCTTCGCTCCTTCGCTCCTCAGTCCAAGCACCGACGCGCCCAAGCCGGACACTCCTCACGCATGGCACCGGTAAGGCACAAGCCACACCCCTCACGGATGGCACCGGAGGAGTCCTAGACCTTTAGGCCTCCTTCCAGGAGGGACAGGGCCTCGTCGACGGTGTCTGCTAGGCGGGTGACGCCGCCGGACTCGGCCCAGCCGAACAGGGCGGGCAGGATCGCGCCGACCACCGCGCCCGCGGCCGTACGGCTCAGCGGATCGCCGCTGTGGCGGCCCAGGCGTCCGGCGAGGGCCTCGGCGAGGGTGTCGATCGTGCAGATCATGCTGTCCACGGCCCTGGCCCGCAGCGCGACGTGGCGTAGCTGGAGCCTGGTCATGGCGAGGATCTGCGCCTCCTCCTCGGGGGCGAGCCGGGTGAAGGCGGTGTGCACCGCCGCGCGCAGCGCCGGGACCGGTGCCAGCTCAGGGGGCTGGGCGGCCAGCTCCGTCATCACCAGGGGGGTGTGGTCGTCCTGGACGACGACGTCCTCCTTCGTGGGGAAGTAGCGGAAGAAGGTGCTCGCCGAGATCTCCGCGGCCTCCGCGATCTGTTCGACGGTCGTCTCGTCGTAGCCCTGCTCGGCGAACAGGCGCAGTGCCTGCTCCTGGATGGTTCGCCGGGTTCTGGCCTTCTTGCGTTCGCGTAGTCCCTCGGGGCGCTGAGGTGAGCTCATGGGCCGATTGTCGCGTCTAGGCGACAGGTGTGAACACTGCAACGAGTGCCACAGGAGGCCCACCCGTCCCTGTCCGGGACCGGCGATGGTCCCCTTGGATGAAGCGATGTAATCTCGATTACATGGATAGTGACGAAACGGTCGAGAAGCTGCGTGGCTGGTTCTCCGGGCGGTTGCCCGAGGGGTGGTTCGAGGGGCGTCCCGAGATCGTGCTCGACCGTGAGGAGATCACGGTCGTCGGCAGGCTCGCCGCGCCCGCGCCCGCCGAGGGCGTCTCCGAGATCGAGCGGGCCGCCGCCGTCGAGGGCGGCATCCAGCGCTTCCGCGAGGAGACCAGGGAGCGGCGCGTCGAGATCGCCCGGGAGGCCGAGCACCGCTTCCGCAGGAAGGTCTCGTGGGGCATCGCGGTGAGTGACGAGACGGTGATGTTCACCACACTCTCGGTCCCGGTCATGACACGTCTGCGCCAGCCCGAGCGGCGCGTCCTGGACACTCTTGTGGCGGCTGGGGTCGCACGCAGCCGCAGTGACGCGCTCGCCTGGTGTGTGCGTCTGGTGGGCGCCCACACCGACACCTGGCTGGCCGATCTGCGCGACGCGCTTCAGCACGTCGACCGGGTGCGCGCCTCCGGCCCGGACATCGGTTCCTGAGGCGGGCCAGGGAAAACGGGCCGAAATTGGTCTGAACCTGTGCGGTGATTGGTTTAGACCTCTGTTAATGGCCTATACCACTGGCGGAACACGCTCCTTTAACGTCGCTTCTTTTGGGTAGGTCACCCGGAACATCATGACTCCTTGCCTGCCCTTATGCCGGTCGCCGGGGCCGGTTCGGAGTCGTTGCGGCGACGGACAGCCGTTATTCACTGGTCTATGCCAATTGGATTAACGGCGGTTTGGTCGTCAATGATGACCTGGCCCTGAGGAGCGTAAGGAGCCGTAGCAGTGTCCGTTATCGAGGACGTAACCGCCCCCAGTCCTACCACCCACGAAGAGTTGGCCGCGTGGGTCAACGAGATCGCCGAGCTGACCCAGCCCGACCGGATCGAATGGTGTGACGGCTCGGAGGTCGAATGGACCCGGCTGACGAACCTGCTGGTCGAGCAGGGGACGCTCACCCGCCTGTCCAAGCGGCAGAACAGCTTCTACGCCGCCTCCGACCCCACGGACGTCGCCCGTGTCGAGGACCGGACCTACATCTGCTCCGAGCGCGAACAGGACGCGGGCCCGACCAACAACTGGATCGCCCCCGACGAGATGCGCCGGACCTTCGCCGGGCTCTTCAAGGGCTGCATGCGCGGGCGCACGATGTACGTCGTGCCGTTCTGCATGGGGCCGCTGGGCGGTGAGATCTCCCAGCTCGGCGTCGAGATCACCGACTCGCCGTACGTGGTGGTCTCCATGCGGATCATGACGCGGATGGGGGAGCGGGCCCTGCGGCTCATCGAGGAGCGCGGCGGTTACGTCAAGGCCGTCCACTCGGTCGGCGCGCCGCTCGCGCCCGGCCAGGCCGACGTGCCGTGGCCGTGCAACTCCACCAAGTACATCAGCCACTTCCCCGAGACCCGCGAGATCTGGTCGTACGGCTCCGGCTACGGCGGCAACGCCCTGCTGGGCAAGAAGTGCTACGCCCTGCGCATCGCCAGCACGATGGCACGCGACGAGGGCTGGCTCGCCGAGCACATGCTCATCCTCAAGCTCACGCCCCCCTCAGGGCAGACCCGCTACATCGCCGCGGCCTTCCCCAGCGCCTGCGGCAAGACCAACCTGGCCATGCTCCAGCCGACCATCCCGGGCTGGAAGGTCGAGACGGTCGGCGACGACATCGCCTGGATGCGCTTCGGCGAAGACGGCCGCCTGTACGCCATCAACCCCGAGGCCGGGTTCTTCGGCGTCGCCCCCGGCACCGGCGAGTCGACCAACGCCAACGCGATCAGGACGCTCTGGGGCAACAGCATCTTCACCAACGTCGCCCTGACCGACGACGGCGACGTGTGGTGGGAGGGGCTCACCGACGAGCCTCCCGCGCACCTGACCGACTGGCGGGGCCGCGACTGGACGCCGGAGAGCGACGAGCCCGCCGCCCACCCCAACGCCCGCTTCACCGTGCCCGCCGGGCAGTGCCCGACCATCGCCCCCGAGTGGCAGGACCCCAGGGGCGTGCCGATCTCGGCCATCCTCTTCGGCGGGCGCAGGGCCAGCGCCGTACCGTTGGTGACCGAGTCGCTGAGCTGGAACCACGGCGTGTTCATCGGCGCCAACATCGCCTCGGAGAAGACCGCCGCCGCCGAGGGCAAGGTCGGCGAGCTGCGCCGCGACCCGTTCGCGATGCTGCCCTTCTGCGGCTACAACATGGGCGACTACTTCGCCCACTGGATCGGCCTGGGCAGGCGTGAGGGCGTCAGCCTCCCGCGGGTCTACTACGTGAACTGGTTCCGCAAGAGCGAGGACGGCCGGTTCATCTGGCCCGGCTTCGGGGAGAACAGCCGCGTCCTGAAGTGGATCGTGGACCGCCTCAACGGTGAGGCGGAGGCCGTGCGGACGCCCATCGGCCTGCTGCCCGCCGAGCTGGACACCGAGGGCCTCGACATCCCCGCCGAGGACCTGCGCACCCTGCTCACCGTGGACGAGGAGGTCTGGCGCCAGGAGGCGGCCCTGGTCCCGGCCTTCTTCGAGACCTTCGGCGACCACCTGCCCAGGGAACTGTGGGACGAGTACCGGGCGCTGGTCGAGCGTCTGGGCTGATCCACGCGTCCCTTTCGCCGGGGACATCCGACACGCCGGTTCCGGTACGGGGACCGGCGTGTCGCGTCGTACGGGTGCCGTACGGGGGTAGGGGAAGACCAAGGCGACAAAGATGACGACAAAAAGGCGGTCAGGCGCAACCTCGGGGACGTTCCCCACGTCTACCTGACAGAACAGTCACGCGCGCACGCCTTGCCTTTCCCCCGGAGGCGGACATGGAATTCACACTGCTCGTCATCGGCGTCACCCTCGTGGCGGCTGTATGGACCACCGCGGTGGGGCTGCGGAGCGAGCATCGCAGGGTGCTCGCGGGCCCCCCGAGGGGTACGGGCGCGCCCCTGGGCCCCTACGAGCTGGCCTATCTGGCCGGTGGGCCGCTCAGGGCGGTCAACACCGCGCTCGGCGTGCTGGCCAGGGCGGGTTCGATCCGGGTCGCCAGGGGCGGCCGGATCAGCCTCGTGACGGGCGCCCTGCCTCCTGCGGAACCTGTCGAGAAGGCCGTTCTCGACGCCCTCAGGCAGCGGGGCGGCTCCTGCCCGGCGGCGGAGCTGCGCCGTACGGTGGGGACCGGGGTCGCCGTGGACGGCCTGCGTTACCGCCTGCTGGGGATGGGACTGCTGGTGCCCGAGGGCGCCTTCGCCGAGGCGCGCAGACTCCACCGCAGGCTGCTGGTCCTCACCGTGATCGCGGCGCTCTTCGAGTTCGGCTCGCTGCTGTCCGTCCTGTCGTGGGGGCACCTGGGCGTGCTGTCCACGCTGGCCGGGGCGGTGGCCTCGGTGAGCGGGCTCGTCGTCTACTCCCGGATGCGGCGAGCCCTGCGGGGGGCGCTCAGCAGGGCCGGGCACGAAACGCTCGCCGCCGCCCGCGGGGTCCACGTGCGCGGCGCCCGTCCCGCGACCTCCGACCTGGCCTTCGCGGTCGCCTTCCCCGTGGCCCTGTACGGCCTGGGCGAGCTGGGTGACCCGCTGCTGACCGAGGAGCTGAAGAGGAACGCCCACACCGCCGGCGGCGGGTCGAGCTGCGCCGCGGGCGCCTGCGGCGGAGGCTCGTCCTCCTCCGACGGCTCCTCCTTCGGCGGCGGTGGTGACTTCGGGTCGGGAGACTGGGGCGCAGGAGGGGACTCGGGCGGTGGCGGGGACTCGGGCGGGTCGAGCTGCGGCGGCGGCTCCGGCTGTGGTTCCGGCTGCGGAGGAGGATGCGGCGGTGGCTGAGCACGGGGCGGCCGGGCGGCTGGGGGTCGGCCTGGGCTGGCGGCCCGAGATCGACCTGACCGTCGAGCGCATGCCCGGTGTCGACTTCGTCGAGGTGATCGCGGAGAACATCCGGCCCGGCGCGCTCCCCGAGTCGCTGCGGGTGCTGCTGGCCCGAGGCGTTCCGGTGATCCCGCACGGGGTCGGCCTCGGGATCGGCGGCGCGGAGCCGCCCGACCCGGACAGGCTGGCCCACCTGGACGCCTGCGCGCGGGCTCTGGGCTCACCCCTGGTCAGCGAGCACCTGGCCTTCGTGCGGGCGGGCGGCATGGAGGCGGGTCACCTGCTGCCCGTGCCGCGCACCAGGGCCGCCCTGTCGGTCGTGGTGGAGAACGTACGGCGGGCCCAGGACGCGCTGGCCGTACCGCTGGCGCTGGAGAACGTGGCGGCGCTGTTCGGCTGGCCCGAGGACGAGATGACCGAGGCGCAGTTCCTCGGGGAGCTGGTCGAGGCGACCGGGGTCGGGCTGCTGGTCGACGTCGCCAACCTCTACACCAACCAGGTCAACCTGGGGCTCGGGGCGGTCTCCGCGCTGGACGGGCTGCCGCTTTCCGCCCTGGCCTACGTCCACGTCGCGGGCGGGCACTCCCACCACGGGCTCTGGCACGACACGCACACCTCCCGGGTGCCGCAGGAGGTGCTGGAGATCCTCACCGAGCTGTGCGCCAGGACCGAGCCGCCGGGCGTGCTGCTCGAATGGGACGGCGACTACCCCAGTGACGCCGTGTTCGAGGAGGAGCTCGGCCGTATCCGCGGTGCGATGGCCCGTGTCTGAGCCTTCCCGTGAGCGGGCGCGGCAGGAGCTGGGCAGGGCGCAGGCGGAGCTGGTCGCGGCCCTGGTCGCGGGGGGCGAGGTCCCCGAGGGGTTCGACGCGGCGCGGCTGCGGGTCCAGGAGGGGGCGCTGATCTCCAAACGGCGCGGTACGGTCGCCAGGGTCAGGCCCGACCTGGTCGTCCTGCTCGGCGACGGCTTCGCGGCCCACTTCGACGGCTACGCGCGCGGACGCCCCAAGCCGGAGGGCGGCTCCCGGGCCGACGCGCGTGACTTCGTGGCCTGGCTCGGCGAGCGGGGGCTGCTCCCGGAGCCCCCCGGTGCCGCCGCGCCGGTCGGCCGCTCCGGCGGGCTGGGACGGCTGCTCGGCCGGGTCCTGGGGAGAGGGAGCGGCTGAGCCGGGACGGGGGTGTCCCATGGTGGCCCGCTCGGCCCCGGGGACGTTTTGGCAGCCTGTGCCAGGGATACCCTCTCTGAGGTGGGGGGATTGCGTTGCCTTGATGGGTCGTACCTGACCGTTACGCCGGTGGCGTGCCGCGACAGCATCGGCTCGCCGTACGAGGTCACGCTCGAACTCCACCGGGACGGCGCGCTGTACGGGACGGTCGGCGAGAGGTGCGGGTGGTTCCTCGTCAGCCTCGCCACGGGCGTCGCGGAGGCCCGCGCCGGTCAGCAGGACCAGTGGCCGGATCCGGACGACCGTTTCCCCGAGGACGACGAGCTGTTCACCTTCCGGTACCGGACGAGGAGGGGGATCGTCAGCGGGGGTGAGCTGCGCTGCCAGCTGCGCACCATCCCGATCTGGATTCCCGGGGGTCGGGACCACCCGGGAGAGTGGCGCCTGGCCAGGCGGGCTTTCCTCGAAGCCTGGGGCCAGGGCGGTGTCGGGATGCGCGCGGTGCTCACCTCAGCGGAACTCGGGGCCTTCGTGGACGGACTCGTCGCCGAGGCCGAGGAATGTCTGGGAGCACAGAAGTCCGGCAACTCCCCCAGAACCCCGATAGAGGGGGCGCGGAGGTCTCTGGGGCGGCGATAATTGCCTGGCGGCGCCCTTCGACGGCGGGCGTTGAGGGGAGGGCTTCAATGGGCGTGCGTGATCTCGTCTACCGGCTCTACGAGAGGCGGCTGGAAGGGAAGCTGTCCCGTCAGAGCGAGATGGTCCCCCGGCATGTCGGCGTGATCGTCGACGGGAACAGGCGCTGGGCGCGTTCGATGGGCCTTGAGGACGTCAGCCGAGGTCATCGCAAGGGCGCGGACAAGATCTCCGAGCTGCTCGGCTGGTGCCGGGAGGCCGGGGTCGAGGTGGTCACCGTGTGGCTGCTGTCCAGTGACAACCTCAACCGGTCCCAGGACGAGCTGGACCTCCTGGTGAAGATCATTGAGGACGTGGTCCAGGAACTCGTGGATGACGGCTGGCATGTCAAGCCCATGGGAGCGCTTGACCTGCTGCCCGATCACACGGCCCGTGTCCTGAAAAACGCTAAAGAGGCAACATCACACCGTCCGGGTTTGATTGTGAACGTTGCCGTTGGGTATGGGGGAAGGCGTGAGATCGCTGATGCGGTGCGCTCCCTTCTCCAGGAGCACGCCAGCAAGGGCGCGAGCATCGAGGACATCGTGGAGGTCCTCGATGTCGAGCACATCGCGGAGCATCTCTACACGCGCGGCCAGCCCGACCCTGACCTGGTCATCAGGACCTCGGGAGAGCAACGGCTGTCCGGCTTCCTGCTGTGGCAGAGCGCCCACTCGGAGTTCTACTTCTGCGAGGCCTACTGGCCTGACTTCCGCAGAATCGACTTCCTGCGGGCCCTGCGCTCGTACGCCGCGCGGCACCGACGGTACGGCTCCTGAAACAGGACGTGAACTCCGTCTTTCAGCAGGACTTGCCCTGTTGGAAGACGGGCATTCAGGACGTACCGTAACAAGTAGACGGGCGCAGCTCGTCTACTCCGGAGAGGGCCCACCTTTGCGTCACGACCTGCCAAGGAGGGCCGGTCACCGGTGCCTCCTCGTCATGCCGCGAGCGTGGGTCCGGGTCCGGTCCGCATCCCAGCTCATGGCAGGGCGCCCCCCATGGCGCCCGGGGGAGAACGCGTGGCAAACCCTTCGTCGTCCTCACCGACGTCGCCGGTCACCAACCGGCGTACGTACGTCCTGGACACCTCGGTCCTCCTGGCGGATCCAGCGGCGATAAGCCGTTTCGCGGAGCACGAGGTGGTCCTCCCGATCGTCGTCATCACCGAGTTGGAGGGCAAGCGCCATCATCCAGAACTCGGATACTTCGCGCGCAAGGCGCTGAGGTCCCTCGACGACCTGAGGGTGACACACGGACGGCTGGACGAGCCGATGCCCATCGGAGAGGGCACCATCCGGGTGGAGCTCAACCACAGCGACCCATCCATCCTTCCCGTCGGCTTCCGGCTCGGCGACAACGACACCCGCATCCTGACCGTGGCGCGCACGCTCGCCGCGGAGGGGCACGACGTGGTTCTGGTCTCCAAGGACCTGCCGATGCGGATCAAGGCCGCCTCGATCGGTCTCGCCGCCGAGGAGTACCGGGCGGAACTGGTCGCCGTCGAGTCGGGCTGGACGGGCATGGCCGAGCTCCAGGTGACCACCGAGGACGTCGAGACGCTCTTCGAGCACGGTACGGCCGACCTGGCCGAGGCACGTGACCTGCCCACCCACACCGGCCTGCGGCTGCTGTCCAGCCGTGGTTCCGCCCTCGGCCGGGTGCAGCCGGACAAGTCGGTCCGTCTGGTGCGCGGCGACCGGGAGGTCTTCGGCCTGCACGGCCGTTCCGCCGAGCAGCGCATCGCGCTCGACCTGCTGATGGACCCCGAGGTCGGCATTGTCTCGCTGGGCGGCAGGGCGGGAACCGGCAAGTCGGCCCTGGCCCTGTGCGCGGGCCTCGAAGCCGTGCTCGAACGGCGCCAGCACCGCAAGGTCATCGTCTTCCGCCCCCTGTACGCCGTCGGCGGCCAGGAGCTGGGCTACCTGCCCGGTTCGGAGAACGAGAAGATGGGCCCGTGGGCCCAGGCCGTCTACGACACCCTGGGCGCGGTGACGAGCCCCGAGGTGATCGAGGAGGTCATCGACAGGGGCATGCTGGAGGTCCTCCCGCTGACCCACATCCGCGGGCGTTCGCTCCACGACGCCTTCGTCATCGTGGACGAGGCGCAGTCACTGGAGCGGGGCGTCCTGCTCACCGTGCTGAGCAGGATCGGCGCCAACTCCAGGGTCGTGCTCACCCACGACGTCGCCCAGCGCGACAACCTGCGGGTCGGCAGGCACGACGGCGTGGTCGCGGTGGTCGAGAAGCTCAAGGGACACCCGCTGTTCGCCCACGTCACGCTGACCCGTTCCGAGCGCTCGCCGATCGCCGCGCTGGTCACCGAGATGCTGGAGGACGTCACGATGTGATCGGGCCGCAGGGCCCGTGACGATCACGGGGGGAGTCGCACCCCTTTGGCCGCGAGATCGCGGTACTCGAAGCAGGTGTGCTCCCCCCAGGTCTTCGGCGCTCCGGGGAACAGCCTGGTGACCTCGACGCTCCAGATGCTCTCCTGCTTGTTCTGCCGGATCGTGCAGGTGATCTGGGCGAGAGCCTCCCTGGACATCTCCCCGGCGCCCGTGACGATCACGGTCAGCCGGTAGCCCAGGTTGCCCGACGGGTCGTTGCGCGGCGACTCGTCGCGGTACCTCGTGGTCTCGGTGTCGTGGTGGCTGAAGGAGCCGAGCGCGCTGGTCAGCTTCAGCTCCGGCTTCGGCGGCTGCTTGCCCGCCCTGAACAGGGCGTCGATGATGTTCTTCGCCGAGTTCGAGCCGACCGGGACGTTGGCGGGCTCCAGACGGCCGTTGTGGAGCAGGTAGACCGTCACCCACGTGGGGCTGTAGCTGATCACCGGGGGGCGTCCCAGGTCCTGCACCTCGGTCGGCGCGATCCCGCACGCGCTCAGCGTCAGGACGGCCGTCAGCAGGCAGGTGAGCCGCCGCGCGCGCCGCATCGCCGTTCTCCTCGTTCTCCTGGTGTCTCGGTTCATGCCGGGGGCAGCCAGACCGTGAAGAGCGTGCCCGGGTCCTGCGGGCGCACCGAGATCGTGCCGCCGTGCAGGTGCGCGTTGGCCCGCGCGATGGACAGGCCGAGACCGCTGCCGTCGCCCCTGGCCCCGGCCTTGTAGAAGCGGTTGAACACGTGCGGCAGGTCGGAGGCGGGGATTCCCTTGCCGTGGTCGCGCACCTTCACCTCAAGCCCGTTCGGCGTGCTCCGCGCGGTCACCACGACGGGGGGCTCGCCGTGGCGCAGGGCGTTGCCGACCAGGTTGGCCACGATCACGTCGAAGCGCCGGGGGTCGAGGGAGAAGGTCAGGCCCTGCGGCACGTTCGTCCGCACCTTGTCCAGCCAGCCCCGCACCTCAAGGCAGTCGCTGACCGCGTCGGCGACGTTCACGCTGTCCAGGTGCAGCGTCGCCGTCCCCGAGTCGAACCGGCTGGCCTCGATGAGCTGCTCGACCAGGGTCCGCAGCCGCGCGATCTCCCTGAGCACCAGCCGTACGGCCGCCGCGGGCTCGCTGGGCAGCCGGTCCGCCTCCTCGGAGAGCATGTCGGTCACCGCGGTCATCGCGGTCAGCGGGGTCCGCAGTTCGTGGGACACGTCCGCGACGAAACGGCGGGACATGGCCTCAAGCGCGCGCAACTCGGAGACGCTGCGCTCAAGGGCGGCCGCGGTGTCGTTGAACGTCGCGGTCAGCTCGGCCAGCTCGTCCTGGCCGTGCACCGGCAGCCGGGTGTCCAGGTGGCCGGCGCCGAGGGCGCGCGCGGCGGAGCCGAGCCTCCTGACGGGCAGCAGCACCCGCCTGGCCGACAGCAGGGCGACCGCGAGCGCGATGCCCAGCATGATGACCCCCGCCGCCGCCAGGGGCTGGCGCAGGTCGTTCAGGAGCTGCTCCTCCTCGGACAGCGGGACGAAGGCGAAGATGCTCATCCCGGTCGGCTGGGCGGTGTGGATCGGCTCGATCCGCCACACCGGGGTGCCGACGATCAGCCACATGCGGCCGTTGATCCGCTGCCGTTTGATCGCGATCTTGCGGTCGGCCCCGAGGACGAGGTCGGTCGGGACGTCGTTCATGCTGAAGTCGCCGTCCGGGTAGAGGTACTCGTCCCGCGGCACGCGGGGGTCCTCGTAGCGGACGACGACGGCGCCGTTGGGGGTCCGCAGCCTCTTCTGCAGCTCGTCGATCTCCGTGTCGGTCGGCGGCGTCTCACCGGGCCAGAGGCCGCCGATGGGCACCCTTATCCCTTCGAGGGTGTTGCGCACGTCGCCGACCGCGACCTGTTCTGCGCGTTCGATCACCCGGGTCTTGACCAGCTCGTAGCCGATCCCCGCGACGAGGGAGGAGGCCGCGATGGCGATCAGGGTGAAGGTGATGACCAGGCGCCCGCGCAGGCCGGTGTAGATCCGTCTCACGGCGGACTGAAGCGGTAGCCGAAACCACGCACCGTGTGGATGAACTCGGGCTCGGCGGGCACCGCCTCGATCTTGGCGCGGACCCGCTGGACGCAGGCGTCGACCAGCCGGGAGTCCGCGACGTGGGTGTGGTCCCACACGGCCCGCAACAGGTATCTGCGGTTGAGGACCTGGCCGGGGTGACGGACCAGTTCGAGCAGCAGGCGCAGTTCGGTCGGGGTCAGGTGGACCTCCCGGCCGGCGAGCGAGACCTTCAGCGCCCCCCGGTCGACGACCAGGTCGCCGAAGGTGATGCGGTCGGAGGCCAGGGACTCGACCCGGCGCAGGACCGCGCGGATCCGGGCGTCGAGAACCCTCGGCTCGACCGGTTTGATCACGTAGTCGTCAGCTCCGGCCTCAAGCCCGACCACCACGTCCAGGTCGTCGCCCCGCGCGGTGAGCAGGATCACCGGGAGCTGGTCCAGCTTCCTGATCCTGCGGCACACCTCGACTCCGTCGATCCCGGGAAGCATGACGTCGAGCACGGCGATCTCGGGGCGGCGCGACCGGATGTGGTCGAGTGCCTCCTCGCCGGTGCCGTACGAGGTCACGGTGTGGCCCTGACGGCTCAGTGCCAGCTCAAGTCCCGTCCGGACCGAGGGGTCGTCTTCTACAAGGAGGATGCCAGCCACGCGGTCATTATTGTTGCAATGCCCGATAGCACCTGCCACGTCACGAAACTGTGACGAGGGTTGGGCGAGATCATGACGCTGTTCTGTGAGGCTTGACCGAGGCCACTTCCCTCGGAACAGGGGCCCGTGGGACAGGTCTCCTGAGAAAAGTGTGATTAACATCACATTTGCCGGTCGGTGTCAAGGAAAGACCATGTAGTCACGCACCTAGGTCACACAAATCCCATTGGACGTTCCGTGAACAGCCGTCAACTCCATCGTTCGGGTTGCGAAGCACCCCCCAGAGCACGGCAAGCTCATAGGTCGTGAGTTCAGGATCACCGCACTTGAAGGAGCCCCGGGCTCCGCGTTCCCGTCGTACGGCCCGCTCCGACGGGACCGTCAAGCCGCGGGGATGGCTGACTCCCAAGCGCGCCGTCATCATCGGCACGTCGATCGTCGTGGTGGTCGGCGGCGGGGGCTTCACCGTCCACACCGCCATCCAGAACGCCTCGGCCACCTCCTCGGCGTCGGCGCTCTCGGTGGACGAACTGGCCAGGGTGTTCGGCGGCGGCGACCCGTTCGCGCCCGACCCCAAGACCGACGTCATGAAGGCGCAGGCGGCCCAGGCCGCCAAGGAGGACAAACTCAAGGCGGCGCGCGGCGACCGTGACCCGCTGGACCCGATCGTCATCCCGAAGAAGGCGCCGGGCGGCAACGGCTTCGACCCCAAGGCCTTCCCGCCGGGAAGCGCGAACCCCACCGGCAACAAGGCCCTCGGCAAGAGCATGCTTGAGGCCATGGGCTGGGGCGACCAGTGGGGCTGCCTGGAGAAGCTCTGGATGAAGGAGAGCGGCTGGAACGAGCGGGCGATGAACCGCTACAGCGGCGCCTACGGCATCCCGCAGTCCCTGCCCGGCAGCAAGATGGCCAGCGCGGGCAGCGACTGGCAGGTCAACCCGGCCACCCAGATCCAGTGGGGCCTCACCTACATCAAGGGGCGTTACGGCACCCCTTGTGGTGCTTGGGGCCATTCCCAGGCCACGGGGTGGTACTGAGACTCCAAGAGTCGGCAAGTCTGACCATCTCGAAGACGCGGGCGTCGCACGCTTGGGCGCATGGATGTAAAAGTCAGCGTCGTAGTGCCGGTGTACAACCCCGGTGATACCGCCGACGCGTGTATCCGGTCCGTGCTCGAACAGTCGATGTCCTCGGAGGAGTACGAGGTCATCTTCGCCGACGACGGATCGGACGACGGAATCCAGCTCCGCCTCGACGCCATCGCCGCGGTCCGCTCGAACGTCCGGGTCCTGCACCTCGGGCGGACCGGCTCGCCGATGCGCGGGCGCAACGTCGCCATGGCGGTCGCCAGGGGCGAGTACGTCTACCTGCTCGACCAGACCGACCGCCTCGACCGCCTCGCCCTTGAGCGCATGTACGACCGGGCGGTCGAGACCGGAGCGGACATCCTCATCGGGCGGCTGGCGGACGGCCAGGCACCGCCGTCCAAGATCTTCGAACGCAACCGGGAGAACGCCGACCTGCTCGGGGACCGGCTGCTGACCCTGCCGACGCCGCACAAGCTGTACCGCAGGGAGTTCCTCGACGAGGAGGTGCTCACCTTCCCCGACCCCGGGGGGACGCTGGCCGAGCAGACGTTCGTGACCAGGGCCTACCTGCGGGCCAGGACGATCACCGTCCTGGCCGACCGGGTCTGCTGCCTCCTCGGGGAACGTCCGGCGCGTCAGGAGGACGACCCCTACGTCCACGCCACCGAACTACGCGAACTGCTCGACGTCGTCGACTACGAGGTCCCCCAGGGGCGGCGGCGCGACCGGATGTACGCCCACTGGTTCCGCACGGCCGTGCTGCGCCGTCTCGCGGGGGCCGGGTTCGTCACCTCGTCCAAGGACAGGGCGGCGACCTTCACGACCCTGCGCGAACTGGTCGTGCAGCGTTTCCCGCCACGCCTGGACCGTTACCTGCCCGTCCACATGCGTGTGCGCGCGGCGCTGCTGCGCGCGGGCAGGCTCGACCAGCTCGTCGAACTCGCCCAGGCCATGCGCGGCACCCGCCTGCGGGCCGACCTCAGGGGCCTGTCCTGGCAGGACGGCGCCTTCACCATGAACCTCGCCGTGGAGATCGTCCGCGCGGGCGGGGAACCGGTGCGGTTCGTCCGGTACGGCGACGACGGTCTGGCCTGGGAGCCGCCCGTTCCCCTCGACGGCCTCAGCCTGCGGCCCGAGCTGGCCGACGTCACCCACGCCGCCTCCCGGGCCAGGTTCGAGGTCTACGTCAGGCACGAGGAGAGCGGGCTCATCTACTTCCTGCCCGTCACCTGCTCGGTGATCCAGAGCAGGCACCACAACGGGGTCAGGCTCCAGGTCACCGGATCGGCCAGGCTCGACGCCTCCTCCGCGGCCCTCGGGGAGGCGCTGCCCCCCGGCCTGTGGGAGGTCCACGTCCGCATGTACGGCGGCCCCCACCAGGTCCGCGCCCGGGTGACCGGCTCCCCGCCGAACCGCACCGGGACACTGGCCGACCACTCCGAGCGCCTGGTCATCCCCTGGTGGTCGGACCGGGGAGAACTCGGCGTGTGCGTCGAGCCCCGCTCGTTCGCCGAGTCGATCGCGCTGGTCTCCCCGGGGGCGACCGTCACCTCGCGGCGCGACCACGTGTTCGTCGTGGTGCCCGTGCCGTACGTGCCGCCGAGCGGGGGGCCCGCGGCGGAGCTGGTGCTGCGCAGGGCCAGCAGGGGGGAGCACGAGATCTGCGCGCCCGCGCTGGTCGAGCCGGGCGTGCCGGGGCAGCTCGCCGGGCGGCTCGTCGCCAAGGTGCCGGTACGGCGGGTCTACCGTGAGGGGTTCCTCGCCCCCGGCGACTGGCGGCCGTTCCTGCGGATCGGGGACCGGGAGGTCGGACTGCGCTTCAAGGTCGGGATGAGCCTCGGTGGCCGGGTCGAGGTCCGCGCGGCCTCCGCCGCGAGGAGACCGGCCCCGCGCTACCCGCTGTTCAAACGGGTGGCGTTGCGCATCCCGGGGGTTCGCAGGGTCGTCAGGGTGACGAGGGCCGCCCAGCGGCGTTACGTGCCCGGCTGACCCGGCGGGGCCGAGCCCGGCCGGCCGCTGAGCCGGTGCAGCCGCAGGGCGAGCTGGACCTCCAGGGCCCGTTCCGGGGCCTGCCAGCCCGGCCCCAGGAGCTGCGCCACCCGGTCAAGGCGCTGGGTGACCGTGTTGACGTGGATGTGCAGGGCCTCGGCCGTACGGGACAGGGAGCAGCCGGTGCCGAAGTAGGCGGTGAGCGTGCGCACCAGCGCCGTCCCCCGCCGGGCGTCGTAGTCGAGCACCGGGCCCACGGTCGCGGTGAGGAACGCCTCGATGTCACGGCCTCCGCCGACGAGCAGCCCGACGAAGCCGAGCTCGGCGACGCCCGCGCCCTCTCCCTCGCGGCCCAGGGCCACCAGGGCGTCCGCGCAGCGCCTTGCCTCCTGGTGGGCCCCGGCCACCTCTCCGGGGCCGCGTACGGGGCCACAGGCGCCCGCCGTCGCCGGACGGCCGAGGGCGGCGCCGAGTTCGGCCGCGACCCGCCTGGCGAGCGCGCCGGGGTCCTCGCCGGGCAGCAGCAGCACGACCTCGTCCCCGCCCTGGGCCGCCAGGCCGCGGTTGAGCGCGGCGTGCGAGGAGGCCCAGAACGCGGCCCGCTCCCGCTCGTCGCCGTAGCGGGCCACGACGACCACGTGGGCGGCCCCGAGATCGACGCCGACCCGCCGGGCCCGCTCGGTCAGGCCGTCCATGCCGGGACGGGAGATCAGGTCTTCGAGCAGCTCGCCCCTGACCCGGCCCTCGGCCTCGGCGACCGTACGGCGGAACAGTGTCAGCAGCGCGGTGACCAGCGCCGCCCGTTCCAGGATGCGCTGGTCGGTGTCGGCGACCGGTTCCGCGGCCCGCAGCACGAGCGTGCACAACGGTTCCGCGCCCACGTCGACCGAGGCGACCAGCAGGTTGCCCCTCCTGACCGTACGGCCGAGCGCGCGGGACGTCCTGGCCGCCTCGGCGATCACCGCCGTGACGCCCTCGCCCAGTTCGCCCGGGTCGCCGGCGATCGGCCGTCCCGCGTCGTCGAGCACGACCAGAGAGCCGCCGAGCACCTCGGTCACCACGGCGGCCACGTCCTCGACGCCGCCGCCGCGCAGCACCAGCCCGGCCATCCGGTCGTGGGCGTGCGCCGCCCGCTCGACGGCCCCGCTGTGGGCGCTGGCCAGGCGGCTGGTCTCGCTCAGCTCCTCAAGGGCGTTCCTGGTCTCCTGCAGCAGCCTGGCGTTGTCGATCGCCACCGCCGCGTGCGCGGCCAGCGAGCCCAGGAGCACCACCTCGTCCTGGCTGAAGGGCCGCACGCCGCGGTTGGCCGCGAACAGCACGCCGATGACCCGGCCGCCGAGTTTGAGCGGGACGCCCAGGATGGCGACCAGCCCCTCCTCGACCACGGCGTCGTCGATGTCCGTGCTGTGGCGGAAACGGGGGTCGGCGAAGTAGTCGGCCGTCGAGTACGGCGTCGCCGTCTGGGCCACCAGCCCGCCGAGCCCCGCTCCCATGGGCAGCCGCAACGCCCTGAACTTGGCCGAGACCGAGCCGTCGGTCACCCGCATCCAGGTGTCTCCCCGGTCGGGGTCGTGCAGCGTCATGTAGGCGGCGTCGGTGCCGAGCAGCTGCCTGGCCCGGCGCACGATGGCCTCAAGGACGGCGTCGAGGTCGCGCAGCCCGGCCAGGTCGCCCGCGGTGTCGAACAGCGCCGACAGCTCGGCCTCACGCCGGGCCCTGCGCCGCAGCAGCTCCCGCACCCGCAGCGCGACGATCTTGGCCTCCTCCAGGTCGGCCAGCGTCGCGGCGTCCGCGCCCGCGCTCCTGGCGGCCAGGACCGGGCCCTCGAACTCCACGGCGGACGCCTCCCTGGCCAGTAGTTCGAGGAAGACCCGCGCGCTCATGACGTCATTGTCGCGCCCGCCCCGGCGGTGGCTCTCAGCGGGCCGTCCAGCCTCCGTCGAGAGGCAGGGAGGCCCCGGTGACGAACGAGCCGTGCGGGCCGCACAGGTAGGCGACCAGCTCGGCCACCTCCTCCGGTTCGATCAGCCGCTTGATCACCGCCGGGCCGAGCATGATCCGTTCCACGACCTCGTCCCTGCCGATGCCGTGGTTCCTCGCCTGGTCGTCGATCTGCTCCTCGACCAGGGGCGTGCGGACGTAGGCGGGGTTCACGCAGTTGGAGGTGACGCCGTGTTCGGCGCCTTCGAGCGCGACGACCTTCGACAGCCCTTCGAGGGCGTGCTTGGCCGTGACATAGGCCGACTTGTACGGCGAGGCACGCAGGCCGTGGACCGAGGAGACATTGACGACCCGCCCCCAGCCCCGCCGGTACATCCCCGGCAGCACCGCCCTGACCAGCAGGAACGGCGCCTCGACCATGACCTTCAGCATCGTGGAGAACACCTCGGGCGGGAACTCCTCGATCGGCGCCACGTGCTGGAACCCGGCGTTGTTCACCAGGACGTCCACGTCGGCGGGGACCAGGTCGACGAAGCCGGGCGAGGCCAGGTCGGCGACGACCGGCGTCCCGGCGACCTCCCTGGCCACCTCGGCGGCGGCCCCCGCGTCCCTGTCCAGCACGACCACGTGCGCCCCGGCGGCGGCCAGCCGGTGCGCGCACGCCCGTCCGATCCCGCTGCCCGCCCCGGTCACCAGGGCCAGTCGCCCCGCCAGATCAGTCATGACGTCGAATGTAGTGTCCGGTCCCGCCGATCCGGTGGACGCCAGGCCCGTCAGCCGACGGGGTAACGGATGATGGTCCGCTGCTTCTCCAGGGCGGTGCGGCGGAAGTCCGACAGGTAGATCTCGTGATGCCTGCCCGTCAGGGCCAGGCCCTGCCCGGTGATGAACTCCATCAGCGTCTTGACCGTCGCGGGCTCCTCGCTGAAGGGGCCGACGTGCAGGATCTGGGCCGACCTGCCCTCGTTCATGGTGCCCAGCCGCAGGCCGTCGAGCCGCGTCCCGGGCCGCTTACGCCGTACGGTCTCCACCGCCCGCTCGACGATCTCGGCGGTCACCTGGGCGGGCTGGGGGATGAGGGCCGTCCAGCGCATGGCGGACAGGTCGCCGGGGTCGCCGTCCCAGAGCCCTTCGAGGGGGGCGACCGAGTAGGTCACGACCGGCTTCAACTCGGCGCGTACGGCGTAGGCCACGCCGTACAGGGCGGCGACGGCGTCGAGGTACGACTCGTCCGAGGGGGCGCCCGAGCCGTCGAACATGAGGCAGGGCAGTTCGGGGACGTCGAGGAGGCGCGGGGTCGCGGTGGCCGTGTAGAGGTCGCGGTGGATCTGCTTCATGCCGTAAGGCTGGACTCTCCCACGGGGGGAGAGTCCAGTCGCCTCAGACGGAAACCGGGTAGGTCAGCGTGAGCTCGTCACCGGGCATGCCCCGGATGCCCCAGTTGACCTGCGGAGACTCGATGATCACGATCTCCAGGTCGGCGGCGGGCAGGTCGAGTCGCTCCTGGGCCCTGGCGAACAGCGCGCGGATGAGGTCGCGTTTGGCCTCGTCCGTCCTGCCGGTGAAACAGACGATCTCCACGATGAGGTACCGCTCGCTCCGTTGCGGGCAGAGGAGGTCCTCGGCGTCGAGCAGCAGGAACCGGTGGAAACGCTTGTCCTCGGGCAGCCGCCACACCTCGGTGAGGCACGCGTGCAGGGTGTCGGACACCTCCCGGCGCCGGTCGGCCCAGACGTCGCGGCGGCCGTAGATCTTGATCTGTGTCATGTCCGGGAGTCTCCCCGATCCTCGGGAGCCGACGGCGGCCGGGTCATGGAGAGCACGTCGAGCAGCGCGTCGAGCTGCTCCTCGGTGAGGGCGCCGTTGGCGACGTGACCGCGCTCGACCACGACCTCCCTGATCGTCCTGCGCTGTTCCAGGGCCTGCTTGGCGATCTTCGCGGCCTCCTCGTAGCCGACGTGCCGGTTGAGGGGGGTGACGATCGAGGGGGACGATTCGGCGTATTCGAGCAGCCGGTCCACGTTGGCGGTGATCCTGATGACGCAGCGGTCGGCCAGCAGCCGGGAGACGTTGGCCAGCAGCCGGATCGACTCCAGCACGTTGCGGGCGATGACGGGCAGCATCACGTTGAGCTCGAAGTTGCCCGAGGCCCCGGCGAAGGCGATGGCCGCGTCGTTGCCGATGACCTGGGCCGCGACCATGCACACGGACTCGGGGACGACGGGGTTGACCTTGCCCGGCATGATCGAGGAACCGGGCTGGAGGTCGGGGAGGTTGATCTCCCCGAGTCCGGTGCGCGGCCCCGAGCCCATCCAGCGCAGATCGTTGGCGATCTTGTTGAGCGAGACGGCGACGGTGCGGAGCTGGCCGGACAGCTCCACGATGGAGTCCCTGGCCCCCTGCGCCTCGAAGTGGTCGGGGGCCTCGGAGAACGGTAGGCCCGTCGCCTCGCGGAGTTTCTCGATGACCTTGGGGGCGAAGCCGGGCGGGGTGTTGATCCCGGTCCCCACGGCCGTGCCGCCGAGCGGCAGCTGCACGAGGCGGGGGATCACCCCGCGAACCCTGGTGATGGCGTTGTCGATCTGGGTGGCGTAACCGCCGAACTCCTGCCCCAGCGTCACCGGGGTGGCGTCCATCAGATGCGTACGGCCCGCCTTGACCACGTCCTCGAACTGCAGCGCCTTGTTCCTGAGCGCGGTCGCCAGGTGCCGCAGGGACGGGATCAGGTGGTAGGTCACCTCGGTCGTCGCCGCGACGTGGATCGAGGTCGGGAACACGTCGTTGGAGGACTGCGAGGCGTTGACGTGGTCGTTCGGGTGGACGGGGCGGCCGAGACGCTCTTCGGCGAGGGTCGCGATCACCTCGTTGGCGTTCATGTTGGAGGAGGTGCCTGAGCCGGTCTGGAAGACGTCGACGGGGAACTCGGCGTCCCACTCGTTCTCCGCGACGTCCGTCGCCGCCTCGGCGATCGCCTCGGCCATCTCCTTGTCGAGCACGCCGAGCTCGGTGTTGACCTCGGCCGCGACGGCCTTGATCAGGCCGAGTGCCGCGATGTGCGCGCTGTCCAGGCCACGGCCGGAGACGGGGAAGTTCTCGACGGCCCGCTGTGTCTGCGCCCGCCACTTCGCGTCCGCCGGGACCCGCACATCGCCCATCGAGTCATGTTCGATCCGAAACTCGCTCATGCTTCCAGTTTGCGCCTTCGCCGGACACGGACGCCTGGGGTGACGTGACCATACCTGAGGGCGTTTGCGAGACTCCTCCCACAGTTGTGGCCGCCCTGTCCGTGCCCGGAAGGTCCCGCCCAGGAAAGGACGCCGTTGAACGCCGTGCTCGCCGAGACGGTCTCGGTCCTCCTGCTCCTGGCGGTGCTGGCCTGCGCGGTCATCCGGCCGTGGGGCTGGCAGGAGGCCGTGGTCGCGGTCCCCGCCGCCGGAGCGGTCGTCGCGATCGGGGCGATCTCCGTGGAACAGGCCGTCGCCGAGATGGCCCGGCTGGGACCGGTTGTCGGCTTCCTGGCGGCCGTGCTCGTCCTGGCCAAGCTGTGCGACGACGAGGGGCTGTTCCACGCCTGCGGCGTCTGGATGGCCCGTGGCGCGGCGGGACGGCCACGTCACCTGCTGGCCCAGGTGTTCGCCGCCGCCTCGCTCATCACCGCGGTGCTCAGCCTGGACGCCACGGTCGTGCTGCTGACGCCGGTCGTGCTCGCCACCGCCGCCCGGCTCGGCGCCCGCCCAGGGCCGCACGTGTACGCATGCGCCCACCTGTCGAACACGGCCTCGCTGCTGCTGCCGGTCTCCAACCTGACGAACCTGCTCGCCCTCGCCGCCAGCGGCCTGAGCTTCACCCGGTTCACGGCCCTGATGGCCCTGCCCTGGCTGGTCGCGGTCGGGGTGGAGTACGTCCTGTTCCTGAGATTCTTCGCCACGGATCTGGACGCGGGGGCCGTGGCCCCGGCCGTCGCCGAGCCTCGTGAGACACCGGTCTTCGCGCTGGTCACCGTGGTGTGCACGCTGGCCGGGTTCGTGGTCGCCTCCTGGCTGGGGATCAACCCCGCGTGGGCGGCCCTGGCGGGCGCGGCCGTACTCGCCTGTCGTGCCCTGGCCAGGGGGCACACCACCCCGGTGGCCGTCGTGCGGTCGGCCGCGGTGCCGTTCCTGGCCTTCGTCCTGGCGCTGGCCGTCGTGGTGCGGGCGGTGGTCGGCAACGGCCTCGCCGACGCGCTTGGTCACCTGGTCCCGGGTGGCACCGGCCTGCCCGCCCTGCTGGGGATCGCGGCGCTGGCCGCGGTTCTGGCGAACGTGATCAACAATCTGCCCGCCGTACTGGTCCTGCTGCCGCTGACCGCCCCCGCCGGGCCGGGCGCGGTCCTCGCGGTGCTGATCGGGGTGAACATCGGGCCCAACCTCACCTACGCCGGGTCCCTGGCGACCCTGCTGTGGCGGCGGATCGTGCGCGAGCACGACACCGGGGTCGAGCTGGGGGAGTTCACCCGGCTCGGCCTGCTCACCGTCGGNNNNCACGCTGCCGCTCGCGGTCGTGGCGCTGTGGGTGTCCCTGAACGTGATCGGGGTCTGACCCGGCGACGTCCCGTGGCGCCCGGTCCGTCGCCGGGCGCCACGGTTCAGCCGGTTCAGCCGGTTCAGCCGGTCAGGAAGGACACGCCCAGGATGACGATCACCACCAGGGCGACGGCCGCCACGCCCATGAGGACGAGCACCCCGGCCCGGCTCCCGGAGGACTTCCGCTGGGGCGCCTGACCGTTCTGGGCGGAGGGGCCGTTCTGCCCGGCGATGGCGAACAGGTCGGTCCCGAGCCCGTGGGAACGCACGCCGTCCCCCGGCTGCCCGGCGGGCGCCCAGGGACCCTGCGGCGGTCCTTGGAGCGGCGGTCCTTGCGGCGGCGGTACGGCTCCGCCGGGCGGGAAGCCCGGGGAAGGGGGAGGGGCCGAGGGGCCCGCGACCGGCCTGTCCCGCACCGGAGGGGCAGGCGGGGAGGGAGTCCGCGCTCCCGCGACCGGCGTTCCGAGGCCGGGTACGGCAGGGCGCCCGTCGACCGGCGCGGGGGTCGTCGGCGGGACGGGAGCGGCGGCCTGCGGACCGGGAGGCAGGCGCAGACCCCCCTTGGGGCGGATGACCACCACCGTGCGGTTGGCGTCGAACTCCTCGTCGTCTCCCTGCGAGGAGACCGGAGCGGGAGCCGGCGCGGAGGGCTGGGCGGGAGCCGGAGCCGGGGCCTGTACGGGCGGCTGGGCCGTGGAGGGGCGGGACGGGGACTGGACGGGGTTGACGGGTACCCCGGCAGGCCTGGACGCCCCAGGGACGGCCTTCGCAGTAGTGCCCCCGGTGCCCCCGGCGGCTGTTCCGGGCGCCGCCTTCTGGGAGGCCGCCTTCTGGGACGCGCCGGGGGCCTCCAGGGGCGGCACGACCGGGATGGACCCGGTCGGGGTGTCCGCGACGGTCCTGAGCATCGCGATCGCCTGCAGGTGTGAGGGACGGGCGGTGTGGTCCCGCTCCAGGAGGTGTTCGAGCACCGGCCGGAGCGGGCCGGCCTGGGTCGGCGGATCGGCCTTGTCCGTCATCAGCGCGGCCAGGGTCTCGGCCACCGAGGAACGCTCGTAGGCCGGACGGCCCTCGACGGCGAAGTACAGCGTCGCGCCGAGTGACCACAGGTCGGACTCGGGGCCGGTGTGCTCACCGCGTGCCCGCTCCGGCGCCGTGTAGCCGGGCGAGCCGATCACCATGCCGGTCTTGGTGAGGCTGCTGTCCCCCTCCGCCTTGGCGATGCCGAAGTCGGTGAGCACCACCCTGCCGCTCTCGGTGACCAGCACGTTGCCCGGCTTGACGTCCCGGTGCAGGATGCCCTGGTCGTGGGCGGCGCGCAGCGCGCCGATCAGGTCCACGCCGATCTCGGCGACGAGCCGGGGCGGCAGCGGCCCCTCCTCCTCGATGACCTGTTCGAGGGAGCGGGCCTGGACGAGCTCCATGATGATCCACGGGCTGCCGTCCTCGACGATCGCGTCGTGGACGGTGGCCACCGAGGGATGACTGATGCGGGCTGCCGTACGACCCTCACGGATCATGCGCTCCCGAAGTTCGGCGCGTTGTGCCTCGCTGAGCCCGGGCTCCTGACGGATCTCTTTGATCGCGACCTCACGACCGAGGGAACGGTCGTGGGCACGCCAAACGGTCCCCATCGTCCCCCGGCCGAGCGGTGTGATCAGCTCGTAGCGGTCAGCGAGCACGCGCGTCTGCTGTTCCGGCATGAGAAGAAGATAGCGATTCTTCCTTGAAGCTCGCTTTATCTTCGCTTACGGAGCTCCTTAGGCCACAACAGCCGAGGGAGCACCAGGCGGATCAGGGGCGTGACGAACCGGACAAACGGCCGCGGTTCCGGGGCCTGGCTCATCGGCTTGCGGTGCATCCCCTCCGCCGGGCGGCGGTGCGCCCTGGACGAGGGCGGCGGGTACGGCGGGGGTGGCGCGGGAGGCTGCGCCACGGTCTGCGGAGGCGGAGGGATGAGCGGGGGCGGCGGCAACGGCGCGGAACCCGCGCGGTGCAGCCCACGGTGCTGCGGACGGCGGTTGAACGACGGGACCGTGAGCGTCGCGGTGTTCCTGCCGATCCTGCCCGTGGTCCTGGCGAGCGGCTCCTCCGCCGTCCCGCCCGCCGCGACCCTGGCGAGCATCATCGAGGCGCGCACCGCGTCGAGTCTGGCCGCCGGGTCGATCATGAGCAGGCCGCGCAGTACCGGGGTCAGCGGGCCGGCCTTCTCCATCGGGATCGGCTCACCGCTGGTCAACGCGGCCAGGGCGGGGGGCGCCGTACGGCGGCCGTGCAGGCCGCGGCCCTCGACGGCGGTGTAGAGGGTCGCGCCGAGCGACCACAGGTCGGCCGAGGGGGTGGCCTTGGCGCCGAGCACGCGCTCGGGGGCGATGTATCCGGCGGAGCCGAGCACGATGCCCGCCTGGGTGATCGACACGTCGCCTTCGAGCGCGGCCAGGCCGAAGTCGGTGAGCACCGCCCGGTCGTCGGTCACCAGGACGTTGCTCGGCTTGACGTCCCGGTGCAGGATCCCCTTGGCGTGTACGGCCCGCAGCGCCCCGAGGACCTGGCGGCCGATCTCGGCGGTCTCGCGGGGCGGCAGCGGTCCCCGGTCCTGCAGGAGCTGCTCCAGGGATCTGGCGCGCAGCAGCTCCATCACGATCCAGGGACGCTCGTCCTCCGTCACGACGTCGAAGACGGTGATGACCGAGGGATGGGCGACCATCGCGGTCGCCCGCCCCTCACGCTCGGTCCTGGCGCACAGTTCCGCCCGCAGGTCCTCGTCCAGGACGAGGGGCAGCCGCACCTCCTTGACCGCGACCTCGCGGTCGAGCAACTCGTCGTGCGCGCGCCAGACGGTACCCATGCCGCCGCGCCCGACCGGCTCGGAAAGCCGGTAGCGCGCTGCAAGGAGGTATCCGGAGGGCGCACGCATGATGGGCAGCTTACCGATTTGCGTAATGCGACCAGTAGGGACCGGGCCGAAACTTCTTGCGTTCTTCGGTCAGATTTTCGCGCTCGTCGCTGTCGAGAAGCGCCGCTTCACGTCGTCCCAGTTGATCAGCGACCACAGCTTCTCGACGTAGTCGGGGCGCACGTTGCGGTACTGGAGATAGTAGGCGTGCTCCCAGGCGTCGAAGACCAGCAGCGGCGTGGTGTTCAGCCCGACGTTGCCGTGGTGGTCGTAGATCTGCTCGACGACCAGGCGGCGGCTGAGCGGCTCCCAGGCCAGCACGCCCCAGCCGGAACCCTGCACTCCGGCGGTCGCGGTGGTCAGCTGCTTCTGGAAGGCCTCGAACGAGCCGAAGTGCTCGTCGATGGCGGAGGCCAGCTCACCGTCGGGGCGGTCGCCGCCGTCGGGGGAGAGGTTCTCCCAGAAGATCGAGTGCAGCACGTGGCCGGACAGGTTGAAGGCGAAGGTCTTCTCAAGGCCGACGAGACCGCCGAACTCGCCCTTGTCGCGGGCCTCGGCCAGCCGCTCCAGGGTGTCGTTGGCGCCCTTGACGTAGGCGGCGTGGTGCTTGGAGTGGTGCAGCTCCAGGATCTCGCCGGTGATCGCGGGCTCAAGCGCCGCGTAGTCGTAGGGCATATCCGGAAGGGTGTACTCACCCATGAAGGTCTACCTCCTCGTTGGTCGGTACTTCGCCGACACTACTGCCGGATACATGCATGTGCATCAGACTTGCGACCTAGGACTCTTAGTAGTTGCAAGTAATTCGCAATTACATCATGATGGCAGGTGTCAGCTGGTCCGGAGGGGGTCCCGCGCACCCGTACGGCGCGGCGCGGCACGGACGTCCGTGTGGTCCGGGCCGTCCCGAGCCGGTCGGATCGAGGGCGTTCGCACCGTCCTCCCGCGCGGGACCTTTCTCAGCCCTCCCTCGGCGGATCGCTGAAGGCCCATCCCGTCCACGACGTCACCTCGATGAGCACGACGGGGCCGTGCGGAGGCCGTTCGCGATACTGCGGGTAGCGCCGGGCCAGACGGGCCAGGGCACGCTCCCTGCCGGGCCCGTCCGTGACGATCCTGGCCCTGCCGTCGGCACGGACCCACCACAGCCGCGTCCAGTCGTCCTCGTAGTGGTCGGCCAGCAGGCACACCCGGTCGTCGGCGGCGATGTCACGCAGCCGCCGCAGATCCGTCGTGCGCTTCGGCTTGTGGTCGATCGCGAAGGCGACCGTGTCACCGTCCACGTCGAAGGTCACCGGGACGATCCGGGGCGCGCCGGCGGTACCGGCGCTGACGGTTGCCAGGCGGGCGACCCTGGCGGTCGCGAACAGGGCCCGCGCCCGTGAGGTGTCCATCCGGCCATTGAAACGCGGCCGCCGGAACACCTTGGCAGGGACGCAAAACGGAACACGGAAAAGGGGGCGAGGATCTCCCCGCCCCCTCCCAGGGTCGTCTCAGGTCAGCGCCGCCCGATGGACAGCACCGGCCCCGTGCGGTCGGTGAAGAAGTCGTCGCCCTTGTCGTCGACCACGATGAACGCCGGGAAGTCCTCGACCTCGATCTTCCAGACGGCCTCCATGCCCAGCTCCGGATACTCCAGGACCTCGACCTTCCTGATGCAGTCCTGGGCGAGCCGGGCGGCGGGGCCGCCGATGGAGCCGAGGTAGAAGCCGCCGTGGGTCGCGCAGGCGTCGGTGACCTGCTTGGAGCGGTTGCCCTTGGCCAGCATGACCATGGAACCGCCCGCGGCCTGGAAGCGCTCGACGTAGGAGTCCATGCGGCCCGCCGTCGTCGGCCCGAACGATCCGGAGGCGTATCCCTCGGGGGTCTTGGCGGGACCGGCGTAGTAGACCGCGTGGTCCTTCATGTACTGCGGCATCTCGCCGCCCGCGTCGAGCAGCTCGCCGATCTTGGCGTGCGCGATGTCGCGGGCCACGACCAGCGGGCCGGTCAGGGACAGGCGGGTCTTGACCGGGTACTTGGTCAGCTCGGCGAGGATCTCCTGCATCGGGCGGTTGAGGTCGATCCGTACCACGTCGTCGGACAGGTGCTCGTCCGTGGTCTCGGGCAGGAACCTCGCCGGGTCGGTCTCCAGCCGCTCAAGGAAGATCCCGTCGGCCGTGATCTTGGCCAGCGCCTGGCGGTCGGCGCTGCAGGAGACCGCGATGGCGACCGGGCAGGAGGCGCCGTGCCGGGGCAGGCGGATGACGCGGACGTCGTGGCAGAAGTACTTGCCGCCGAACTGGGCGCCGATGCCGAGCTTCTGGGTGAGCTCGAAGACCTTCGCCTCAAGCTCGGTGTCGCGGAAGCCGTGGCCGCTGGGGGAGCCCGAGGTGGGGATGGAGTCCAGGTAGCGGGCGCTGGCGTACTTGGCCGTCTTCAGGGCGAACTCGGCAGAGGTGCCGCCCACGACGATCGCCAGGTGGTACGGCGGGCACGCGGCGGTGCCCAGGGAGCGGATCTTCTCCTCAAGGAAGGCGAGCATCCGCTTCTCGTTGAGGACCGCCTTGGTCTCCTGGTACAGGAAGGACTTGTTGGCGCTGCCGCCGCCCTTGGCCATGAACAGCAGCTTGTACTCGTCGGGGTGCCCGTTGGGGTCCTCGGCGTACAGCTCGATCTGGGCGGGCAGGTTGGAGCCGGTGTTCCTCTCCTCCCACATGGTGATCGGGGCCATCTGGGAGTAGCGCAGGTTCAGCCTGGTGTAGGCGTCGTAGACACCGCGCGAGATGTGCTCGGCGTCCGCGCCGTCGGTGAGCACGTGACGCCCCCGCTTGCCCATGACGATCGCGGTGCCGGTGTCCTGGCACATCGGCAGCACGCCGCCCGCCGAGATCGAGGCGTTCTTGAGCAGGTCGAGCGCGACGAAGCGGTCGTTCCCACTCGACTCGGGGTCGTCGACGATCTTGCGAAGCTGGGCCAGGTGGGAGGAGCGAAGGTAGTGGGAGATGTCGTGGACGGCCGTCTCGGTCAGCAGTCGCAGCGCCTCGGGATCGACTTCGAGGAACCTGCGGCCCGCCGCCTCGACGACACGCACCCCCTCGGTGCTGATCAGGCGGTACTCGGTCTCGTCCTGTCCCAGCGGAAGCAGGTCGGTGTAGTCGAACTCGGGCATCGTCCTCGGTCCTCCGTGCCGGTGGCCTTCTCCGGTCTCATAGAGGGTACGGCCTGCCGCTCACGCCTCCTCGCCGTGGTCGGGCACCACAAACCCACCAAAAGGCATATATCAACATTTGGGCCTTTAATGACGGCTTTTCGACCACCCTTCGCGAAGAAGAGGAGAAAGGTGGAAAGAGAGAAGGCCGGAGGACGTCATGAGAACCGTGGACACCATCCTGAGCAGCAACATCGTGATGCTCGCGATCCTGGCTCTCCTCGTGGTCGCGGGACTGGCGGTCTCGCTGATCGCGATAGCGCTGGCGACCATCAGAAGCAACGAAGGCGAGGCGCCCCAGCAGCCGGCCGACATCTCCAAGGCGGAGCAGCGCAGGCGCCGGCTGGAGAGGAGTGACCTGCCCAGCCAGCGCAGCGCCCCGGAGCAGAGCCCCGGACAGATCCAGGGACAGACCCACGAGCGGCTCACCCACTGACCTCCGGAGGAGGCGACGGATCAGACCGCCTTGAGGAAGCCGCCGTCCACCACGAAGTCGGCCCCCGTGGTGCTGGCCGACCTCGGGGAGGCCAGCAGCGCGACCGCGTCGGCCACCTCCTGCGGGTCGACCAGGCGGCCGGTGGTCAGGCGCATCATCTCCGGCGCCAGGCGGTCCATCACGCTGTCCCGGTCGGAACCCGTCATCGAGGCGATGACGTCGGCCGCGCCGCCCTGCTTGGTCCACCACGGCGTGCGGACCGGACCGGGGGAGACCGTGTTCACCCGGATGCCCTGCGGGCCGAACTCCTCGGACAGAGCCTTGGTCAGGTTGTTCACGCCCGCCTTGGCCGCGCCGTAGTCGACGTTCATCTGCGAGGGCTGCCTGGCGTTGCCCGAGGAGACGTTGACGATCGCCCCGCCGCCCCGCCGCAGCATCAGCGGGACGGCCGCCCGTACGGCGCGCACCACCGAGAACAGGTTGAGCTCGAACACCGTCCGCCAGTCGTCGTCACCGGCCTCGAAGAACGACGAACGCGGCAACGTCACCCCGGGCGGCGGCCCTCCGGCGTTGTTGACCAGGATGTCCAGCCCGCCGAACTCCTCGACGGCACGGGCGACCACCAGTCCGGGAGCCGACGGCTCCATGAGGTCGACCGCGACGTGCACCAGGTCGTCTCCGGCGAGCTCCTCAAGCCCCGGGCTGCTCCCGCGCGAGGCGGCGACCACCCGGGCGCCCTCGGCCAGCAGGGTGCTCACGACCGCCAGCCCGATTCCCTTGGACGCCCCAGTGACGACGGCCACCTGTCCGGACAGTCGCAGGTCCATGTGTCCTCCTCCAGTCGAACCCCGCGACCCGGTCCCGGGCCGCGGTTGTCGAAGGTAGTCCGGCCGCCCGCCCCGGCCCCGGCGCAGGTCGGACGGGTAATTCGCGCGGGAATCGGCCGTCGTTATGTCGATGTCCACGGCCGCCGTCATACCGTGTGCGGCGGTGGGTCTTGTGGTCGGGCCGACGGTGTTATACGCCTGCCGGTAACGGCCAGGACACGCTGGAGGCGGCATGGGCGAAGGATCGTGCGAAACACGACGTCGGGAGAGACCATGACCCTCGTCCCCGCGGGTACCTCCACCCTGGCGCCGTGGGCGCTGTGGATCACCCCGGAGACGGCGGGCTGGAACCACGCCGGGCTCCGCCTGCTCACGCTCTCCGACGAGAGCGTGCTCTTCTGCACCGGCGACGAGGAGATGCTGGTCCTGCCGCTCTCCGGTTCGTGCCGGATCGAGTGCGACGGCGTACGGCTCGCCCTCGAAGGGCGTGTCTCCGTCTTCCACGCGGTCAGCGACTTCGCCTACCTGCCCGTCGGCGCGACGGTCAGGATCACCGGCGCAGGCCGCTTCGCCTTCCCCACGGCCCGCGCGAGCAGAAGCTTCCCCGTCAGGTACGGCCCCGCCCGCGAGGTGCCCGTCGAGGTGCGCGGGGAGGGCCGGACGAGCAGCCAGATCAACGGCTTCTGCGCCCCCGGCGCCTTCGAGTGCGACCGGCTCGTCGCGGTCGAGGTGCTCACCCCGGGCGGCAACCGTACGCCCTGCCCGCCGTACGAGCACGACGCGACCCCGGAGTGCGGGGCCGTGCGCGAGCGGATCTACTACTTCGAGGGCGGGCCCGGCTACCAGCGGATTCACGGCGCCCACGAGACGGTGACCGAGGTCTCCTCAGGGGACGTGGTGCTCGTCCCGCACGGCTGCCACGGCCCGTCGACGGCGGCGCCGGGCCACGACCTCTACCACCTGAGCGTGCTGGCCGGGCCCGAGCGCCCGGCGGCGGCCACCGAGATCCGGGCGCACGGCCAGGCCCCCGACGACCCGCGCCTGCCCATGACGAAGGCGCCCTAGACGGCCTCCCGGACGCAACCGTGGACAGGGCCCGCGGGCAGGGAGGGCCGGAAGCCTCCGGCGAGCCGGGAGACCCGCAGGACCGGGGCGCTGCCGTACCCGACGGTCAACGGACGCTCACGCGGAGGCTTCACGGGTTCCCCGGAAGGTTATGGTCGAGAGGTGGACAGCTACCCTCCCCCGGCGCCTCGCGATCCCGTGTACGAACCGCGTCCCGGTGATCTGAGGGCGGGCAACGACGACCGGGAACGCGTGGCGGCGGTGCTGGCCGACGCGCTCGCCGACGGCAGGCTCACCCCCGACGAACACGAGGAACGCCTCACCGCCGTCTACCAGGCCAGGACCCTGGGTGAGCTCGCGGCGTTCACCACGGACCTGCTCCCGCCGGAGGAGCAGCCCCTGCGCACCGACGTCCGGCCCGTCATGGCCCTCTTCGGCACCCAGACACACGCGGGCCGCTGGGTGGTGCCCACCCGCTACTCCGCCACCGCCATCTGCGCCAACGTCACCCTCGACCTGCGCGAGGCGGTGCTCCAGTCGAGCCACGTGACGCTGAACGTCACCGTGATGGCCGCCACCCTCACCCTGATCGTCCCCGAGGGGGTGCGCATCCTGATGTCCGGGTCGGGGTTCATGGCGGGAAGGAAGAACCAGGTCCCGCCCTCCCCGGACGGGCCGGTGATCGAGATCACCGGCCTCGTCACCATGGGCAACGTCGTCGCCAAGTCGCCCAAACGTCCCCGCAGGCCGTGGTTCCGCCGCCGGTCGGCGTGACGGGTCAGCTCGCGTCGTCGAAGTTGATCGCGCTGTAGGCCCGCAGCTTCCAGAGCTGGTGCTCGCTCTCGATCTTGCGGATCGTGCCGGAACGGCCCCGCATGACCAGAGAGTTGGTCACAGCCCGCCCGCTCCGGTAGCGCACGCCCTGCATCAGCTCACCGTCGGTGATCCCGGTCGCGGCGAAGAAGACGTCGTCCGACCTGACCAGGTCGTCGGTGGTCAGCGTGGCGTCGAGGTCGAGACCGGCGTCCAGCGCCCTGCGCCGCTCGGCGTCGTCCTGCGGCCACAGCCTGCCCTGGATGACCCCGCCCAGGCACTTGAGCGCGCACGCCGCGATGATGCCCTCGGGCGTGCCGCCGATGCCGAGCATCAGGTCGACGCCCGTGCCCGCGCGGGCCGCCATGATGGCACCGGCCACGTCGCCGTCGGTGATGAGCTTGATCCGGGCGCCCGCCTCCCGGATCTGCCGGATGACCTTGTCGTGGCGCGGCCGGTCGAGGATCACCACGGTCACGTCGGAGGGCGCGCCGCCCTTGGCACGTGCCACCGCGGCGATGTTGTCGGCGACCGGGGCGTTGATGTCCACCGCGTCGGCCGCCTCGAGCCCGGTGACCAGCTTGTCCATGTAGAAGACGGCCGACGGGTCGTACATCGAGCCGCGCTCGCTGACCGCGATGACCGAGATGCCGTTCGGCATGCCGAGCGCGGTCAGCCGGGTGCCGTCGATCGGGTCGACGGCCACGTCGCACTCGGCGCCGCTGCCGTCGCCGACGCGCTCACCGTTGTAGAGCATCGGCGCGTTGTCCTTCTCACCCTCGCCGATCACCACCACACCGCTCATCGACACAGTGTTGATCAGCTGGCGCATGGCGTTCACCGCGGCGCCGTCCGCGCCGTTCTTGTCACCCCGCCCGACCCAGCGGGCCGCGGACATCGCCGCCGCCTCGGTCACCCGGACGAGTTCGAGGGCGAGGTTGCGATCAGGTGCGTGTTCACCCGTGGCCAGTTCGGCAGGGACGGTCGTCTGATCGGACATGGCGGAGGGCCCCTCTCGTGGATTGCTGCACATCGATCGTAGTTGTCCCTCTTCTGACCGAGCAGCGGAGGATAATGTCCCCACGATGAGCCGTGACACGGAACGGGAACCCGCGGGCCTGACCGCACGCGCCTCGGAACGAGGCGCCGCGACACGTACGGCCCTGCTCGCCGCAGCCAGGGAGGCCTTTCTCACCGGCGGTTTCGCCGACACCGGCGTCACCGACATCGTCTCCAGGGCCGAGGCGAGCGTCGGCAGCCTCTACCACCACTTCTCCGGCAAGGCCGACCTCTACCTGACGCTGTTCGAGGAGTTCCAGGAGCGGCAGGCCCGGCGGACCAGGCAGGCCGTCCACACGGCCCGCGCCACGGGTGAGGACGACCCCGTGCGGCTGTTCGTCGCGGGCGCCCGCGCCTACCTCGACGGCTGCCTGGCAGAACGCGAGATCGCCGCGCTGTTCCTGCGCGGTGACGGGCCGCCCGGCTTCGAGGTCGTCATGCGCGAACGGCTGCGCCGGTGGACCAGGCGCAGCGCCAGCCTGTTCGACGACGAGAACGCGCTGGTCGTGGTGCTCACCGGGGCGCTGGACGCCGCCGTCATCGAGGTCGTCCTGTCACCGGACGAGGAGACCTCCCGCGCCCTCGCCGAGAACGTACTGGGCATCATCGGGCAGATCCGGCGCCCCTGAGGCGGGAGCGCCCCCGCGAGCGGATAGTCTCGATGGTCGTGAGACGGTTCACTCAGGGCTTCTACGGATACGCGTTCGCGATGATGGTCTGTCTCGCGGGCGTCGGTGTCTTTCTCCTGGTGACCCCGCAGAGCCGTACCGAGCACATTCCCAAGGTCGACTACTCGATCGACGTGGCCAACATGCGCCGGGACGCGCCGTACCAGGTGTGGTCCCCCGCGTCCGTGCTCGCCAACTGGGTGCCGACGAGTTCGCGGATGACCAAGGGCAAGGACAGCGAGGGCAAGACGACCGTGACCTGGCGGCTCGGCTTCGCCACCGCCAAGCGCGCCCACGCCCTGATCGCCCAGAGCGACGAACGGCCCGCCGCGGGGTTCGCCAACCGGATGGCCAACAGCGACCGGCCCCAGGGCAGCCTCCAGGTCGACGGGGTGATCTGGGAGAAGCGCTTCCGCGAGGACAAGAACCAGCGCTCCCTGGTGAGGGTTCTGCCCGACGTCACACTCGTCGTCACCGGCACCGCCCAGTGGGACGAGCTGTCCGCCCTGGCCGCGACCCTCAAGCAGCAGACCAAACTGACCTAGAAGGGCTGGAAGGGCGTGTCTCCCGCCGGGTCCGGCCCCCTGCGCTGCGCCATGGCCGCCGCCAGCTTCACCCGGGCGCCCTGCAGCCACTCCTCGCACAATGCCGCGAGCCGCTCGCCCCGTTCCCACAGCTGGATGGACTCCTCCAGGGTGAGCCCGCCCGCCTCAAGACGGCGGACCACCTCGGTCAGCTCCTCACGCGCCTGCTCGTACGACGGTGTCTTCTCATCGGCCACGCCCCCACCCTAGGGCTTGTTCCGCGGGGCGCGGCCTGGGCGACCTCGGTAGGTGGAAAGTTCCGCGGACAGGCCCCTGACGGGGACCCGCCGACCGCCGACGATCTTCCGCCTGGGAGACTGGGCCGGTGAGTGTTCGCCCCGCGACATCCGAGGACATCCCCGAACTGGTACGGCTCCGCCAGATCCTGGCCGACCGCATGGCGATGGACGGCAGTTTCCCGATCGACGGAGGCTGGCGCGAGTCCTACGCCGACAGCCTCAGCGAGCGGATCGGCAGTCTCGACACCGCCGTTTACGTGGTCGACGCCCCAGAGGGCGGACTCGCCTCCTGCGGGGTCGGTCTCATCTTCGACCGCTTCCCCGGCCCCGGCCTGCCCGACGGACGCTACGGCTACATCCAGGGCATGACGACCGACCCCGCCCACCGCAGGCAGGGACACGGCAGGGCCGTGCTGGCCGCCCTCATGGCGTGGTACCGCGCCAGGGACATCCGCAGGATCGACCTGCACGCCACCTCCGACGGGGCGCCGCTCTACCGGGAGATGGGCTTCACCGCCGACGGCTACCCCTCGCTCACGTGGCGGAGTCCCGTCTGACGGTGACCCGGTCGTCGGGGAACCTGATCGTCAGCTCGGCGCCGGGGGCGACGTCGGCCGCCCGCCGTACGACCTCGCCGCCGGGGCGCTGCACGATCGCGTAGCCGCGCTCCAGCGTCGCCGCGGGCGACAGCGCGACCAGCCGGGCCCGCAGATGCCCCAGGGCGTCCTCCGCCCGGTCGAGGGAGGCGCCCAGGGAGCGCCGGGCACGGTCCCTGAGCTGCTCGGCCTGCTCGGCCCTGCGCTCGATCTCCCGGACCGGGTCGGCCAGCGCGGGCCGGGACCGTACGGCCGCCAGCCAGGTCAGCTCGCGGTCGAGCCACCCGCCCGCGACCCTGCGCCCCCGGTCACGTAGCTGGCGCACCAGCGTGAGCTGCTCACCGACGTCGGGCACGACCTTCTTGGCCGCGTCCGTGGGGGTCGAGGCCCGCACGTCGGCGACCATGTCGAGCAACGGGTTGTCCTGCTCGTGGCCGATGGCGCTGACCACCGGCGTACGGCAGGCCGCCACGGCCCTGACCAGCGACTCGTCGGAGAAGGGCAGCAGGTCCTCAAGGGAGCCGCCGCCCCGCGCGACGACGATGACCTCGACCTCGTCGTCCGCGTCGAGCCCGCGCAGCGCCTCGGTGACCTCGGTCACGGCGTACGGCCCCTGCACGGCGACCGTCTCCACCTTGAACCGCACCGCGGGCCAGCGGCGCCGCGCGTTCTCCAGCACGTCGCGCTCCGCGGCCGAGTCACGGCCGCAGATCAGCCCCACGACGCCGGGCAGGAACGGCAGCCGCCGCTTGCGGTCCACCTTGAACAACCCCTCGGAGGCGAGCAGCTGGCGCAGGCGTTCGAGCCTGGCCAGCAGCTCGCCGACCCCCACGGGGCGCATCTCCAGGGCCGTGAAGGCGAAGGAACCCTTGTTGACCCAGAAGTCCGGCTTCAGGTGCATGACGACCCGGGCGCCGTCCACCGGGCGGGGGACGGTCGCCTCGTACACGCCGCGCGGGCAGGTGACACGGGCCGAGACGTTGGCCACCGGGTCGCGCAGCGTCAGGAAGACCGTGCCACCCCGGGCGGTCAGCTCGGTGATCTGCCCCTCGACCCACACGGTGCCGAGTTTGCCGATCCAGCCGCCGACCATCTGCAGCACCGTGCGGACGGGAAGCGGCTGTTCGGGGGTGGTCTTCGAGGTCATGTCCGCAGAGCCTACGCGGCCCGGGCCGTCATTCGGCGGCCTGGAGCTTGGCCAGGCGGTTCTCGTACATGCGCACGACCTCGGGCCTGGCGGAGGTGGCCCGCTCGTAGGCGAGCAGGCCACCGATCTGCTCGGCGGACTTGCCGCGCATCCGGGCGCGCAGAGAGGCGATCGTCAGGGTGGCGTACCCCGGCATCGGCTCCACGAGCGCGCTCTCCTCCTCCTCCTCCTCGGCCGCCTTCGTCCCTGAGGCCTCTGAAGGCTCAGCGGCCTCAGCGGCTTCGGGGGCCTCGGTGGTCTCAGCCTGCGGGGCGGCCTTCTCCGGGGTCCCGGTGGTGGTCTCAGCGAGGGGCTCGGCAGGGGCCTCCGCAGGGGCGTCCGCGGAAGCCTCGGCGGGGGCTTCGGCGGGGGTCTCGGCCGAAGGCTTGGCGGGGACGTCAGCGGGGGCGCTCACGGCGGCGTCGGTGGGGGCGTCAGCCGGGGCGGCGGAGGCTTCCTCGGCGACCTCACCGACGGGCTTCGCGGCGGGCTCAGCGACGGCCCCGGGAGTCTCGGCCTGTGGGGCGGCCTTCTCCGGGGTCTCGGTGGTGGACTTCGCGGTGGGCTCGGTGGCGGGCTCGGTGGTGGACTTCGCGGTGGGCTCGGTGGCGGGCTCGGTGGTGGACTTCGCGGTGGGCTCGGCGGCGGGCTTCGCGGCGGGCTTCGCGGGGGCGAAGATGACGGGTTCGGGGCGCGTCCTGGCGCCGTTCGCCTCGGCCTTCGGCTCGGCGGGCTCGGCGGTCTCCTTGGCGGCCGTCCTGTCGGGACGCGGGGCGAAGATCACCGGCTCCCTGCGGGCGGGCTTGTCGTCGGCGGCCTGCTCGGCGGTCTCGGTGGTTTCGGTCTCCTCCTCCACGTCCTGCCCGGCGAGGCGCCTGATCCTGTCCTTCACGCGGCCGCCGAACTGCAGGGCCTGGCCGACCCCGCTCAGCGTGCTCTGCAGCACGTAGAGCGGCAGATCCTTGGTCTTCTCCTTGAACTCCTCACGGCTGGAAAGCGCCTCGCGCACGTTTCTGGTGACATTGCGAATGATGTCGGGGACTGACATGTCGTCTCCCTGATGGATCTGTTTGGGTCGTTCCGTATGGCAAGTGTCGGGCAAGACGATGCCTCATGTGGCCACAGGACGAGTGGGCGCTCCACGTAGCATAAGAACATGACGTCAGAGACCCCCACGATCCGGCGCGTCCTAGTGGCCAAGCCTCGTGGTTACTGTGCCGGAGTGGACCGCGCGGTCCAGGCTGTGGAGAAGGCCCTGGAGCGGTACGGCGCGCCGATCTACGTCCGCAAGCAGATCGTCCACAACACCCATGTGGTCCGGACGCTCGAACAGCGCGGCGCGATCTTCGTCGAGGAGACCGAGGAGGTGCCTGAGGGCGCCATCGTCGTCTTCTCCGCGCACGGGGTCTCCCCAGCCGTCCACGAGGAGGCCGCGCAGCGCCGCCTGAAGACCATCGACGCCACCTGCCCGCTGGTGACCAAGGTGCACAACGAAGCCAGGCGCTTCGCCTCCCAGGACTACGACATCCTCCTCATCGGCCACGAAGGCCACGAGGAGGTCGAGGGCACCGCGGGCGAGGCACCCGAGCACATCCAGCTCGTCGACGGCCTCGACTCGGTCGAAACGGTCAAGGTGCGCGACCCCGAGCGGTTGGTGTGGCTGTCACAGACCACGCTGTCGGTCGACGAGACCACCGAGACGGTCTCCCGGCTCAAGGCGCGCTTCCCCAACCTCATCGACCCGCCCAGCGACGACATCTGCTACGCCACCCAGAACCGCCAGGTCGCGGTCAAGGAGATCGCCGCCCAGGCCCAGCTCGTCATCGTCGTCGGCTCGGAGAACTCCTCGAACTCCAAGCGCCTGGTCGAGGTCGCCCTCGACCACGGGGCCGACGCCGCCCACCTGGTCGACGACTCCTCCTTCATCAGGGACGAGTGGCTCGACGGCGTCACGACGGTCGGCGTGACCAGCGGCGCCTCCGTCCCCGACGAACTGGTCGCCGGGGTCCTGGCCCGCCTCGCCGGGCACGGCTTCGACCACGTCGAGGAGGTCGAGTCGGTCGAGGAGAGCGTCCGCTTCGCCCTGCCGCACGAGCTGCGCAAGGACCTGCGCGCGACCGTCTGACCCGCCCCGCCACCGGGCCGCGCGGGTGTCGTACGGCACCCGCGCCCTACCGGCCGTCCGCCGCCTGCTCCTGGGTGGGCCGCTCCTCGGTGGGCTGCTCCTCGCGCGGCGTGCCGTACACCTTGGGTTCGAAGTAGCCCTCGGGCTCCGGGGCGAAGGCCGCGCCGGTCGCCTTCTGCCGTGCGGGGGCCGGTCCCGCCGCCCGCAGCTCCTCACGCAGCTCGCGCACGCACGTGGCCAGGCCGCGCCGCCAGGCGACGAGCAGGACCAGCAGCGACCCCGCGAACAACCACGGGGCACTGGCCGACAGCAGCGCGAACATGCCGAGCCCGAACGCCTGGACCGGCACCTTGGCCCCCATCGCGCTCACGGCCTCGGTGACCAGCGCCGCGACGAAGAAGACCAGTGGTGGGCTGACCACCAGCGAGAGCAGGTCCCGCCGGTTCACCAGCACGACCGCGCCCGCGCAGCCGGCCACGAACGTCAGGCCGAGCAGCGCCGACGGCCCGACCACCGCCTGGAGCACCCTGCCCGCCAGCGTCGAGACCAGCACCAGCGCGATCGCGCCCCTCGCGGTCAGCCGGACACCGCCGCCCGGCCGCCCGCGTTCGTCCTTACGCCCCGTCCCGCCCGTACGGCCTGCGGCCCCACCCGTACGGCCCGCCCCGTTCGACTGGCCGGTCCCGCCCGGCCGGTCGGCTCCGCCCACACGGGCGGCCTCATCAAGCGGCTGCCCGTCGCCTCGCTCGTTCACCACTGTGCCCCCCTCGACCTCGGCCCGCGTCGACCCCCCTGTCCGCCTGCGGTCTCCGGCCGCCTGCGCTTCGCGGGGAACAGCATCTCTAGGGCAGGTCGCCCGCCAACTTACCGTTCAGGCGGGAGATGGGAGACGGGCTTGACTCCTCTTCTGCCAGCAGTTCGGGCGAGGTCAACGCCCGCGGCAGGTTCTCGACGCTGCCGGGGCCGTCCAGCTCGCCGTCCACGAGGCCCAGATCGTTCAGTTTGCGCGCGCTCACCAGGACCCGGCTCTCCAGGGAACCGACGGTCTTGTTGTACGCCTCGACCGCCCTGCCCAGGGAACGGCCCATCGTCTCCATGTGCTGCCCGAGGGTGCCGAGCCGTTCGTAGAGCTCCTTGCCCAGCTCGAAGACGGCCCGCGCGTTCTCGCTGAGCGCCTCCTGCTGCCAGGCGTAGTGCGCGGTACGGAGCATCGTGATCAACGTGGTCGGCGTCGCGATGTGGACCCGCCGCCGCATGGCGTATTCGAGCAGCCCCGGGTCACGTTCGAGCGCGGGCGCCAGGAAGGCCTCACCGGGGATGAAAAGCACCATGAACTCGGGCGCCGGGCTGAACGCCTGCCAGTAGGCCTTGCCCGCCAGCCGGTCCACATGCTCGCGCACATGCCGGGCGTGGGCGTCCAGCCTGACCGACTGGCGCTCGGGGTCGGCCGACTCCGCCGCCTCCAGGTAGGCGGCCAGGGAGACCTTGGAGTCGACCACGATGTTCTTGCCGCCCGCGAGCCGTACGACCATGTCGGGCCTGAGGGCGCCGTCGGCGGTGGTCACGCTCGCCTGCTCGTCGAAGTCGCAGAACCGCTGCATCCCGGCGATCTCGGCGACCCTGCGCAGCTGCAGCTCGCCCCACCTGCCCCTGGCCTCGGGCCGCTGCAACGCCCGCACCAGCGCCGTCGTCTGCAGCCGCAGCTGCTCGTTGCTCTCCCTGACCACGTCGATGTGCTTGGCCAGCTCGGCGTGGGCGGCCCGCTGACCGGCCTGGGTGTCACGCAGCTGCGTCTCGACCCGCGCCAGGGTGTCCTTCAGCGGCTCGATCAGGTGTTCGACGGCCTGCTTGCGCTGTTCGAGCTCGCCCGCGGCCTCCGCCCGGCCCGCCGCGAGCCTGGCCTCGGCCAGTTCGAGGAAACGCAGGTTGTTGACGTCGAGCGCCTTGGCCGACAGCGCCTGGAACCGGTCGGTGAGCTGCCCTTCGACGTAGGCGAGCTTCTCCTCGGCGGCCTTCGCCCTCGCCTCGGCGTCCGCCATGCGCGCCACGACGTCGTCCGCACCCGTGGAGGCACGGGATCTGCCGAGCAGGAACCCGATGGCGAGCCCGGCGGCGAGTCCTACGGCGAGTTGGAAGGCGAGCGCCATGACATCCACCACGGAATGATGTCAGCACCGCCGGTTCCGGGCGCCTCCGGCCCGCAGCGGCGGTCAGCACCGGGTGATTCGCCGTAAACTCGGCTGACGTGAGCCTGAGCATCGGCATCGTCGGATTGCCCAACGTCGGCAAGTCAACGCTTTTCAACGCGCTGACGAAGACCGCTAACGCCCTGGCGGCGAACTACCCCTTCGCCACCATCGAACCCAACGTGGGCATCGTCGGTGTTCCCGACCCCCGTCTGGAGAAACTGGCCGAGATCTTCGGCTCCGCGAAGATCCTCCCGGCGAAGGTCGAGTTCGTGGACATCGCCGGACTGGTCAAGGGCGCCTCCGAGGGGCAGGGGCGGGGCAACCAGTTCCTCGCCAACATCCGGGAGACCGACGCCATCTGCCAGGTCATCCGTGTCTTCGCCGACCCCGACGTGACCCACGTGGACGGCGCCGTCGAGCCGGGCCGTGACATCGAGACGATCAACACCGAGCTGATCCTCGCCGACCTGCAGACCCTGGAGAAGGCGCTGCCCCGCCTCCAGAAGGAGGCCAGGACCAACAAGGACCGCAAGTCGGCCCTCGACGCGGTCGAGGCGGCCGTCAAGCTCCTCGACGGCGGCACCACCCTGTACGCCGGGGCCAAGGGCGCGGGCATCGACCTCGCCGACCTGCGTGAGCTGCACCTGCTGACCGCCAAGCCGTTCCTGTACGCCTTCAACCTCGACGCCGACGAGCTGACCGACGACGACCTCAGGGCGCGTCTGTCCGCGCTCGTCGCCCCCGCCGAGGCGGTCTTCCTCGACGCCAAGATCGAGTCCGAGCTGGTCGAGCTGTCCGAGGAGGAGGCCCTTGAGCTGCTGCAGTCCGTGGGCCAGCAGGAGTCGGGCCTGGCCCAGCTCGCCCGCGTCGGCTTCGAGACGCTCGGCCTGCAGACCTACCTGACCGCGGGTCCCAAGGAGACCAGGGCCTGGACGATCCGCAAGGGCGCGACCGCCCCCGAGGCCGCCGGGGTCATCCACACCGACTTCCAGCGTGGCTTCATCAAGGCCGAGATCGTCTCCTTCGACGAACTGGTCGAGGCGGGCTCCATCGCCGCCGCCCGCCAGGCGGGCAAGGCCCGCATCGAGGGCAAGGACTACGTGATGCGCGACGGCGACGTCGTCGAGTTCAGGTTCAACGTCTGACGGCCCCCGCAGATCCGCGACGCCCGAAGGCCCGATTCCAGGGGTCGTCGTAACACAGGTCGATCAACCGGCTGCCGCCGGAGGCTTGGCGAGACGCTCGGCAGGGGTTTCCCCGCCGAGCGTCTCGCGTGGGGCGGCCGTCGGGTTCGGTTCAGGTCCTTGACGGTGTGGACCCGCCGGATATGCGTCCTTGCGGAAGTATCGGCGTGGCGGGCCGTCGGCGTTCCCGTCGGAACCGCGCCGCCACGGGCCTGCCGGGTCGAGGAAGCGCGTGCCCTGGTCCCAGGTCGGGGAGCGCCACAGGCGTGCTGGTTTCAGAGGTACGGCGGGCGGGACGAGACTTTCCGCTCGCCGTATCCGTTCCCCGGCCGTTTCCGCGACGAACGGCGCGGCGGCTCCCGGCCCGGCCTTCGTGATCATGGACGCGAGCGCCTCTGACGTGTTGGTTCCGGCCCGCATGGCGGCTCTGTCCCTCCCGGCGCCCTTCGCGACGTCCCTCGCGACGCCCCTCCCCGTGCGCCTCCCGTGCGAGGGGAGCGGGCCTGCGTGAGCGGTCACGGTGAGTGACCGGTTCGGGGAGGAAAGGGCAGGTCGGGACAGTGTGGGGACCGTTTGGATAGCAATGCGTGGCGTTTGAGTAATCGACGTAGGGGCTGGCCAGGTGGAATGTGCTTTCTTCGTCTTGTTGTCCACGGATGGGTCGTCAGCCGGGTTCCAGACCCGGTTTGCTCGGTAACCGTGATGCCTGCAGCATAGGCGTGGCTTTCCTGGAACAATCGTCAAGGCGGTTAGAGTAAGTGCTTGACCATGGTTTACGGGGTCGGGAGTAATACGAGACCGCGTCAGCCGGGGGTTTGGCGCGAGCGGAGGCAAGATGGCTCGAAGGTCAACCGTCCGTGATCCTCGGATCACCGACGACCCTGAGCTGTCGGCATACCCGGGGGCGCCGCACGACCCCGAGTTCGACCGTGCTCCGGCGCGGGGACGTGGTGCGCCGTCCAGGGGTCGTTGGTCCGGTGGCGGTGGTCGTTGGCTCGTATGGGCAGGTCGCGCCATACTTTGGGCGCTAATAGTGGTCATCGTGGTGAACGGGGTCCGTGCACCTTTTGAACGCTTCACCCAGCAGAACACGACCAGTGGAACCCCGCAGATTTCCCCCGACGCCGAATTCCCCGTCAGCAGGGCGACCTCTTTCGCCAGCCAGTTCGCGGCGGTCTATCTGAATTTCGACGCCGTCCGCCTCCAGGAAAGGGCGTCGCGGCTGGCCCCCTATCTCCCCGACGGCGCCGAGCCGCAGTTCGGCTGGGACGGCCTGGGCCGGATGGCCGCCGGGGCGGTGCAGCCGTACGGTTCGGAGATCATCGACAGGCAGAACGCCGTCGTGACGCTGGCCTTCCAGTCGGACGACCGCCGTCAGCTGCTGTCCGTGCCGGTGTTCTACGACACGGAGACCGGGAGGTTCGTGGTCTCCGGCCGCCCGGCCGTCCTGCCCGCGCCCTCCTCGGCGAACCTGCCCGCGATCCCGGCGGGAGACAGGGACGCGGCCGCGGAGACCGAGCTGCGCACACCCCTGGCCGACTTCTTCAAGGCGTACGCCGCGGGCAACAACGTGTCGTTGCAGCGTTATGCCGCCGCCGGGGTGACCCTGGAGGGCTTCGGCGGCGCCTTCACCTTCGTGAGCCTCAAGGACCTCGTCGTTCCCGCGGGGAGCGGGGCCACCCGGGAGGTGACCGCGACGGTCGTGTGGGGGGTGCCCGCGCGGACCACCACGTCCCTCGACTCGACCACCAACGTCGATCCCGGCGAGGCGAGCGGGAAGTTGGAGCAGGCCTACCGGCTCACCGTGGTGAAGCAGGGCGACAAGTGGTTCGTCAAGGACATCCGAGGCGCGAAACGGTCTGTGGGGTAACACATGATCGAATGGTGCCGGTCCACAGTGAACAAACCCCCCCTGATCGGTGAGTCGGCAGTGAGCGGGTTCCCATATGCGCGTCGCGGGCCCGTTATCCCCCGGGCCGTGATCATGAGCACGGAGGACGAGAAATGATCCTGAAGACGATCCTGCTGCACGCGGTCGATCTCGCCCAGCCGACGTCCCCTCCACAGGGTGTGAACACCCAGGGGCTGGCCACCTTCCTCAGGAGCTTCTTCGCGCCGCTCTTCCTCGTCATCGTCTCCGTGGTGGCGCTCTTCTTCCTCTTCACGCGTGAGATCACCAGGTTCGTCCAGTTCATCATTCTCGCGATAGCCATCGGAGTGATCTTCTACGTGCCCAACATCATCGAGGTGACCGCCAAGGCGATCGCGGGAGCACTGGGCATCTCGGCGGGTTGAGACCGCGTGTTTGCGGTCAAAGAACGAGTGGCGGAGAGGAGGAGCGTGTGGATCTACCCACGTATACCAATATCTGGCGGATCGAAAAGCGGCTCTACAAGCTGTACGACCTACGGCTGCCGACGCCGCTGCCGATCGTCTGGATCGGTGTCTTCGTGGGTGTGGCGGCCCCCTGGTCGTTGCTGCTCGCGCTTCTCGGTCTGCCCTTCGACGCCCCCTGGCACGTGGTCTACCTCGTGCCGCCCGGGGTGGTGACCTGGCTCTCGACCAGACCGGTGATCGAGAGCAAGCGGCTCACCGAACTGCTGCAGTCACAGGTCCGCTACATGGGGGAGCCACGCTCCTGGTGCCGGATGGCGCCGACCTCCGAGCCCGGCGAGATCGCGCTGACCGGCCGGGTGTGGCGGGCCGATCCCAGTCCCGCGCGGGTGAAGGACCGTGTGAAGGGCAAGGCCGGGCGCAAGGCGAAGGGCGCCACGGCCCCGGAGATCGCCCCCTCGGCCCCGGCCCGTGAGGTCCGTCCCGCCGTGGCCGCCGCGGCGGCGGCGACCACCGCTCCCGCGGTCCGCGAACGTCCGGTCAAGGGCACGCCTGCTGTCCCACGCAGGGGTACGGCCCCGGCCCTCGGGACCGAGACGCCGAGCCCGGTCGAGCGGGTCTTCGCCCCTTCCGCACGCGCCCTTCCCGAGCAGGCCCCGGTCCGGGAGGCCGAGGCGGCGCCCGCCGTACCGGTGGCGCGGGTCGAGCCTGTGGTTCAGGCTCAGCCCTTCACGGCGTCCGAGAACGCGCGAACCCCGGCTCCGGCATCCCGCGCCGAGACGGCCACGCCCCAGGCCGCGGCGCCCCGGACCCCCGCCGCGCAGGGCCCCACGGCCCAGAGCCCCACTGCGCGGAGCCCCGAGATCGCGCTCTCCCAGGCTCCGGCCCCCGCTCCCCAGGCCGTCCCCACGGTCTCGGAAACGGTCTCGGAACCGGCGGCCTCCGAGCCCGTGGCCCCCACGGCGTCGGCGGTCGCGGCGTCCACGCCCGCGGACTCCGTACCGGTGAACCCCGCCTCCGAGGAGTCCGCTCCCGAGGAGTCCGCCCCGGTGGCCCAGGAGGCCCCGATCGGTCCGGAGGCGCTGCGCCGGCTGCGCAGGCTCGCCGCCGCCACCGAGGCCGAGCGCGCCGCCGCCTTCCGCGCCGGCCCGCCCGCGACCGAACAACCCACGACCGTCACGCGCGACGACAGGCCGGAACGGCAGGCCGTGCTTCCCGGTCCGTCCGAGCGGGCCACCCCCGTCGAGGCCGTGACCGCCCCGGCGCCCGAGGTGCCGAAGGCCCCCGAGAAGCCCGCCGCGCAGGCCCCGGTCCAGGCCGCGGCACCCGGCACCCCGGCCCCCACGACCGAGGCGCCCAAGACCGAGGCCCCTGGCACCTCGGCCCCCGAGATCGCGGCACCCGGCACCCCGGCGACCGAAGCCCCGGCTCCCGAGGCGCCCGTCGGCCTCCCGGACCAGGAGCCCGTGAAGCGGCCGGAGGCGGCGCCGTACAGGAACGTCCCGCCCGTGGGTGCCCCCGCCGGAGCCGACGAGGGGGTTCGCGCCCAGCACCGCAGGGGGCAGCCCGTCCCCGCGGAGCAGTTCGCCGAGCGACGCCGCCTCGCCGAGGAGCAGCGGGCCGCCCAGGCGGGCAGAGGGCAGGACCGGCTGGTCGCCAGAGCGCCGCGCGCCGAGCAGATCCCCCAGGTACGGCGGAGCCAGGACCAGCAGGCCACCGGGGAACACCCGGTGCAGAGACCGGCGCAGCGCCCCACCCAGCGCCCCGCCCAGCGGCAGGGGCCCCCGCAGGGCGTCTCGATCAGGGCGGTCCCCAGCGGGCCGACGGCGGGTCCGGCACCGGTCGTGCCCCCGGTCCCGGTGTCGAGGCCGGGGCAGGCCGAGCCCAAGGTCCGCCGGGTCGAGTCGGTCGTCGGCAGAGACTCGGCCGGCGGCTGGCGGCGTCTCGCGCAGGTCGTGATCGGGCCGGGCGCGGGCCGTACCGACGGGTCGGAGATCGACGAGGCGCGGGCCAAGGCCATGTTCACCGGCAGCCGCAGGGTGGTCGTGCTCGGGTGCACCGGCGGCGCGGGCCAGACGACGACCGCGCTCATGCTGGGTCACACCCTGGCCAGGCACCGTGAGGACCGGGTGCTCGCGGTGGACGCCAACACCGGGGCGAACGCCCTGTCCGGCCGGATCCAGGCCGAGTCGCCGGAGACGCTGACCTCCCTGCTCGCGGGCCTGGACGGCGTCAACGGCTACCTCGGCATGCGGGCCTACACCAGCAGGTGCGCCTCCGGCCTCGAAGTCCTGGCGGGCGACGCCGACTCGGGCGCCGAGCAGCGGCTCTCCGACCGGACGCTCTTCTCCGACCGGCGGCTCGGCAGGACCATGGACCTCCTGGACCGGCACTACAAGCTGGTCGTGGTCGACCCGGCCGCCGCGCTGGCGGCGAGGGTGCTGCCCTACGCCGACCAGCTGGTCCTGGTCGTCCCGGCCAGCGAGGACGGCCCCGACGCGGTCGCCATGACCTATGAGTGGCTTGACGGACACGGCTGCGCGGACCTGCGCAAGCGCGCGATCATGGTGGTCAACGGAGTGAGCCGCCGCAGCATGGGCGACGTCGAGCAGGCCGAGGCCGTCGCCAGAGGGCGGTGCAGGGCGATCGTGCGGGTGCCCTGGGAGGACGAGCTGGCTCCGGGAAGGTCGGAGCGTGTCGAGCCGTCCCACCTGCGTGCCCCCGGCCGCCGGGCCTACCTCGCGCTGGCCGGGGTCGTGGTCGCGGGCTTCGGGACGGCGCAGGCGGTTCGACCGAGCGAGGAGGAAGTGGCCCAGTGATCCCCCGGGCGCGAGGAGACAGCGAGGTGCTCAGGTGAACCCCCGAAAGGTCGTGCCGGTTGGGGGGCACGGGTGAGCCGCTCTTCGCGGGCGCGCAACCGTCTGGCCGTCCGCTACTTCGACGACAGGATTCTGCTGACCGACACGTCGGTCTGGGCGTACTTCCGGCTGCCGACCGTCAGCTACGAGTTCATCACCCCCGACGAACGGGAGGCGCTGGCCACCAACATCACGATCGCGCTCGCGGCGATCAGGATGCCGGACGCCGAGGTGCACCTGCGGGTCGCGCACCGCACCTACCCGGCGGCCGAATGGGCGATGGCGCTGGACGCCACCTCCGACGAGGGGCCGGGCTGGCGCGACTACCTGGAGGAGATGTACCGGCACGTCTGGGCCAAGGATTTCTGGACCAAGGAGGTCTACCTCGGCGTACGGCTCGGCGCGCGAGGCAGGCAACTCGGCACCGGGGTGCTGTCCCAGCTGTTCGGCTTCTACCAGCGCGGTGAGAAGGTCCTGGGCATCGAGGACGACCACGTCCCCAAGGTGGAGATCACCCGGTGGAGTGAGCAGGCCGAGCGTCTGGGACGGGCCCTGTCGTCGAGCGCGCTGTACGCCAGGCACGCGACCTCGACCGAGATCGCCTGGCTGTTCCAGCACGCCGCGACCGGTTCCCTGGGCGATCCGCCCCCCTCGGCCAGCCCGAGGCGGCAGTGGGGGAGGGGCGAGATCGAGTCCCTCGTGGAGGGGCAGATCCACAACGGCAGGTCCCTGCTGCGGATCGAGCAGCCGGACGGTGACTCCTACGTCGCGCACCTGTCCTTCGCCCGCTTCCCCGATCTGATGCCCTTCCCCGACGGCGAACCGTGGATGCACTTCGCCGACCAGCTGCCCTTCCCCGTCGAGATCAGCTCCAGGATGCGGCTGATCTCGCCGATCAAGGCGAGCAAGGACGTGGCGCGCAAGCTCGCGCACGCCCGTGACATGGACATCCACATCCGCGAGGCCGGGGCGGAGGCGCCACTGGCGCTCGCCGAGCAGATCGACGCGGCCCGGATGCTCGAACACGGCATCACCAAGGAACGCCTGCCCTTCGTGTACGGCTGGCACCGGCTGATGGTGTCCGCCCCGACCGAGGAGATCTGCGTGCAGCGGGTCGAGGCGGTCGTCGAGCACTACCGGGACATCGGCATCGACATCGTCAACTCGACCGGCGACCAGTTCTCGCTGTTCTGTGAGGCGCTTCCCGGGGAGAAGGTCAGGGTCAACGCCTACGCCCAGCGGCAGCCGCTGCGCACGATCGCGGGCGGCATGGCCGGCGCCACCGTCGATCTCGGCGACCGGGTCGACGAGGGCAACGCGGGCTGGATGGGACCGTACATCGGGGAGACCCTGGGCAGGGCCCGCAGCATCGTGCACTTCGACCCGCTGGTGGCGGCGACCCGTAACCGGCCGACGGCCATCGCGATCACCGGTGAGCCGGGCGGCGGCAAGACCACGCTGGCCCTGCTGATGATCTATCAGATGGCGCTGCGCGGGGTGACGGTCGCGGTGATCGACCCCAAGGGCGACGCCGACTCCCTGGTCCAGCTGTTGCAGGCGCGGGGCAGGAAGGCACGGGTCATCCCGCTCGGTTCCGCGGCGCCGGGCCTGCTCGACCCGTTCTCCTTCGGCGACGACATCGCGGCCAAGAAGACCATGGCCAGCGAGACGCTGCGGCTGCTGCTTCCCCGGATGTCGGAGGAACGCGAGTCGGCGATGATCCAGGCCGTCGCGGCGGTCTCCGCCAGGCCGGATCCGTCGCTGGGCAAGGTCGTCGACTTCCTCGAACAGGCCGAGGACGCGGCCTCGAAGAACCTGGGCGCCGTGCTGCGCTCGATGTCGGAGATGCACCTGGCGCGGTTGTGCTTCGACCCGTCGGGCGGCGACCAGATAGACACCGAGGGCTGGACGACGGTCTTCACGCTGGGGGGCCTGACGCTTCCCGACGCCTCGACGGGCCGCGACGACTACTCCTACGAACAGCGCCTGTCCGTCGCGCTGCTCTACCTGGTCGCGCAGTTCGCCAGGGGACTCATGAACGGCCTCGACCGCAGGACGCCGAAGGCGATCTTCCTGGACGAGGCGTGGGCCATCACCTCGACCCCGGAGGGCGCCAAGCTGGTGCCCGAGGTCAGCCGGATGGGGCGTTCGCGCAACACCGCGCTGGTGCTGGTCTCACAGAACGCGGGCGACCTGCTGAACGAACAGGTGACCAACTGCCTGTCGTCGGTGTTCGCCTTCAGGTCCACCGAACGGGTGGAGGTGGACCATGTCATGGCGCTGCTCGGGGTCGAACCCTCCGAGGAGCACAAGGCGGTGCTGCGCTCGCTGGGCAACGGCGAGTGTGTTTTCCGGGATCTGGACGGGCGCGCGGGGCGGATAGGGGTGGACCTCATCTCCGATGAGCTGCTCCGTTGGCTGGACACGAATCCGACCCACGACAAACCCGCCGAGAACGTGCATGATCTTTCCGGGGGCGACAGAGTCAGTAGGCCGGGGGCCACGGCGCTGGAGGTACGGTCATGAAGGGCTCCCGCGAGGGCAGCAGAAACTCCCGCAAGAGACGACTACGCAGGCGGATAGCCATCACCCTGGTGGCCCTGGCCGCCTTCTTCGCCTTACCGATGCTGGTGCCGACGGGGGACTCGACCGCCGTCGCCGCCGGCCCCTGCGACCTCTCCCCGGACCTGGCCCCCGAGATCGTGGGCTCGGGCGTGGACGGTCTGGTCAAGGCGCCGCCTCCGGACACGCCCGCGGCGGGCACACCCACCGCGGCACCCACCCCGGCGCCGACCGCGCCCGGCGCCGCCCCGCAGAGCAACTACGCCCGGTACGGCACCGGCGGCCAGTTCTGGCACACCTACGGGCTCGGCTGCGGCGACGTCGCGGCGGTCATGGGCAACATGACCGCCAACACCGTCTTCTCCTGGGCCAAGGCGCTCGACCGGCTGACCATCACGACCTACCAGGCGGCGGCGACCGAGGGGCCCCTTGAGTCGATCAAGGGCGTCGTCGACGACATCGTGGGCAACCTGGCCGAGGCGATGTACTGGCCGTACCTGCGGCCCATCGTCATCCTCGGCGCCATCTGGCTGGCGTGGTACGGCCTCATCCGCAAACGCGCGACCACGACCGCCGAGGGCATCATCTGGATGGTCCTGGCCGTCACCGTCGCCGTCTGGTTCTTCAGCAGGCCGGGCGACTTCACCGGTCTCGGCAAGACCGTGACGGACAAGACCGGAGAGGTCGTCAACTCGGCCTTCTCCAACCTGCCCAACGCGGGCGGTGCCTCCTGCCTCGCTCCCAAGGACGTCGCCAATCCCCAGGCGAAGCCCGGTGGTTACGGCCAGACCGGCGTCCCCGGCGTCGACCAGAACGCCGAGGCGCTCTGGTCGACCCTGGTGTGCAAGCCGTGGCTCATGGGTGTGTTCGGTACCGCCGACCCCAACGCGCCGGTGGTGAAGGTCTTCGGTGCGAAGCTGCTGGACATCCAGGCACTGGACGCGGCCGAGCTGAAGGCGAACCAGACGCCCAACACCAATGCCCACCAGGCAAGATACGAGGAAGAGGTCGCGAGCAAGCTGCAGAACACCCCCATTTTCTTCCTCTTCCAGGGAAAGGATTGGACGAGCAGGCTCGGCATCGCGATCGGCGCCCTGATGGCCGCGATGGTCGCGGGGTTGTTGATCTTCCTGGTCGCGGTCTCGCTGCTGGTCCTGAAGATCGGGTTCCTGCTGCTGCTGATCCTCGCGCCGGTCTTCCTGCTGATCGGCGTCCATCCGGGGTCGGGGCGGATCATCGCGATGCGCTGGGTGGAGATGCTGATCGGCACCCTGCTCAGACAGGCGGTGCTGGCACTGGTCCTGGGCGTCCTGGTGTACGGCTACGCCCTGATCATCGCCACCGAGCTGCCGTGGGGCATGCAGGTCATGTTCATGGCGCTGATGACGATCGCGGTGTTCTTCTACCGGCGGCCGTTCCAGCACCTGTTCTCCTCGATGGACGGCCACACGTTCACCACGCGCATGCTGGGTGAGGCGGCCTCCGCGCCGACCCTGCAGCGCGCGGCGGGGGTGCTGCCCCCGGTCGCGGCGGCCAGGGCGGGCCGGTGGGGTATGCGCAAGGCCGAGCCCGTGCTGCAGGCGGCGGCCATGGCGGGCGGCGCCTCCGTCGCGACGGCCGCGGCGGCGGTCGCCCAGGGCAAGGTCAGGGGCGAGGAGGGCGACCGGGGCGCGGGAGCGGGCACTCGGGTCCCGGCGGGCGCGCAGCCCGCGCCGCTGGACACCGAGGCCCAGTCGGGCAACCGGCGCAAGGGCGTGGGGCGTCCCGTCACCGCGACCCGTACGGGCGCGGCCCCGCCGCTGAACCTGTCCGGTGGCGCGGGTGGCTCCGCCCCGGCCAGGACGGGCTCAGCCGGTCGTGGCACCGGCTCGGGCGGCTCGGCTGGTTCGGGCGGTTCGGGTTCCGGCGGTGGCTGGTTCGGCGGGTCCTCGGGGGGCTGGGCTCCGCGAGGCTCCTCTGGCGGGTCGTCCACGGGCAGGTCGTCGGGCGGTGGCCGGTCCTCCGCGCCGTCCTCGGGCAGCAGGCCGTCCTCCGGCGGTGGCAGGTCGTCCGGTTCCTCCGGCGGTGGCCGGTCGGGCGGCGGTCTCTTCGGCGGCGGTGGCGGCAACAACGGCGGCGGTTCCCGGCGTGCCGAGTCGAGCCCGCGGGGCTCCGGCTCCTCGGGCGGTTCCTCCAGGTCCGGCAGCAGCATCTTCAGCTCCTCCGGTTCCCGGGACGACGCGGGGCGCGGCCGGTCCTCAGAGGCGCCGCCGCTCTGGCTGGCCAGTAGACCGGAGCGCGACAGGCAGGCAGGGGAGGCGGCGCCGTTCTGGCTGCGTGCCTCGAACCCCGATAAGGACTGACGATGGTCGAAGGCAGGCGGGGCGTCGTCTTCGCGGTGCTGGTGGCGGTGCTCGCGCTGGTCGGGCTCTACCTGACCATGTGGTCCGGTCCGGACGGCGGCGGGCAGGAGCCCGCCGCCGAACCGGCGGGCGTGAGCCGTACGACACGGGGGGAGGCCGAGCCGCCGCACGCCGAGGCGACGGCGAGCAACGCGCCCTTCGACGTCTACTCCTACCTGCCGATGACCAAGCAGGAGCTGGCGGCAGCCGCCGACTACGCCCGGCGGTTCACCGTCGAGTACGGCACGTTCAGCTACGACGAACAGCCCTCCGCCTACGGTGACCGGCTCAGGAGCTACACCACGTCGGACTTCGCCGACGTGCTGCTGCGCACGGTCACCTCGCCGGGCACCATCGCGGCCAACACCGCCGACGAGGTGGTCTCCGTCGGATCGGCGAAGGTGAAGGAGATCAGGCAGATCCAGCGGTCCTCGGTGATCTTCGTGGTCACCGGGACCCAGACCGTCACCGCCAAGAGCGGCGCCAAGGAACGCACCGCCGACTACGCCGTGACGGTCGTCGAGATGGGCACCGAGTGGCGGATCCACGACCTGCAGCCCGCCGACGAGGGACAGGACGGAGACGACCAGTCCTCGGGCGCGGCCGGATGAGAGGGAAAGCGATGCTCGTCCGTCTGATCCCGTACGGCGTGCCCTCCGGAGCGGCTGGATGAGGGACAACAAGAGGATCCGTCTCGCGCTGATCCTGGCCGTCGGGGCGCTGTGCCTGTTCACGCTGAGCATGGCGCCGGTGCTGATGATCGGCTCCTTCCCGTCCTTCACCGGCGGTGACCTGCCCGACTGCAACGACAGGGCGCAGCCGGTCGGAGACGAGTCGGAGACCGCGGCCTCCGACATCCCCTCCGAGTACCTCAAGCAGTACCGCGCCAGCGCCAAGAAGATCGGCGTGCAGTGGAACGTGCTCGCCGGGGTCGGCAAGCGGGAGACCGACCACGGACGCTCGACACTGCCGGGGGTCAGCAGTGGCACCAACTACGCGGGTGCCGCGGGGCCGATGCAGTTCCTGATCAGCACCTGGGGCGGCAAGGCCAAGATCAAGATCCCGTCGACGTTCAACGGCTACGCCTCGGACGGCGACGGCGACGGCTGGGCGGACGTCTACAACCCGGCCGACGCCATCCTGGGCGCGGCCAAGATGCTCAAGCACAACGGGGCGCCCGAGAACGTGCGCAGGTCGCTGTTCGTCTACAACCGGGCCTGGTGGTACGTCGACCAGGTCATGGAGATCGCCGAGCGGTACGCCAAGGACGGCGCGGTCGGCGTGCCGTCACAGGCGGAGGAACTCTGCGACGAGCCGCTGATCGCGGCGGCCCCCTCCGGCACGGTGGCCGGGATCCTGGAGTACGCCCTGAACCAGCGCGGCAAGCCGTACCTGTGGGGTGGCACGGGGCCCGACGCCTTCGACTGCTCGGGGATCATCTACATGGCCTACCGCAGCGTCGGCCTGACGATTCCGCGCACGACCTTCGGCCAGTGGCCGTTCGGCGTCAAGGTGCCGGAGGGGCAGGAGCAGGCGGGAGACCTGGTCTTCTTCAACGCCGGACCTGGCACCTCGGCCGACCGGCCGGGGCACGTCGGAATGGTGGTCTCACCGGGCAAGATGGTCGAGGCCAGGTGCCGTCTGTGCGGGCCGATCAAGGTCACGACCTACAAGGACCGTACCGGCATCGTCGGGTTCACCCGGCCGCTGGCCAACCCCCAGGTCGTCGAGCAGCTCAGGTTGAGGGAACAGGGCTGACACAATCGGGCCCATGGACAAGGTCGTTGTGGGAGCCGCGATCGTCGACGGCAACGGGAGACTGCTCACCGCACAGCGCGCCGACCCCCCTGAGCTGGCGGGCGGTTGGGAGTTCCCCGGAGGGAAGGTCGATCCGGGGGAGGACGACCGCACCGCGCTGGTCCGGGAGTGCGAGGAGGAACTCGGCGTCCTGATCGAGGTGGGGCAGCAGATCGGCGGTGACTGGCCGCTGGCGGGTGGATACGTGCTGCGGGTCTGGCTGGCGCGGATCGTCGAGGGCGAGCCGGAGGCCAAGGAACACCTGGACCTGCGCTGGCTGGCCGGTCACGAACTCTACGACGTGCCGTGGCTTCCGGCGGACCTGCCGATCGTGCGGGCCGTACAAGGTCGGCTCGGCGGGGGTTGATCGGCTACTCACTGTGACATAACACCACTGAACGTTTGTTGTCGCGTGTCCGAATCGGGGGATCGGAGAGATGCGGTGACCGGATGGTGGCGGGGTGCCCGGATCATGTCGGCGGTCGGAGCGGGGACGTTCGTCCTCGGCGGGGGGCCGGTGGTCCACGCGGCCGGGGCGGGCGACGCCGTACCACCGGACGTGGTCCGTGCCGACGGGACGGCGGGGTTCCGGGTGTGGCTGAGCGGGCCGGGCAGTGAGGCGCGGCTCACGGTCGTGGCGACGCCGGGTACGGAGATCCGGTTCGTCGGCTGTCCCGTGCCGGGACTCACACCGGGGTCCAGGTCGGGGTCCGCGTCAGAGCCTGAGCCGGGACGCGGGTCGGAGCCTGAGCCGGGGGCCGCGTCGGGATCCTCGGAGGGCTTGGGGTCGTCAGGAGCTGTGCAGGTATGGCGGGAGTGCCTCCTGGGGGAGGTGAGCGCGCGCACGTCCGTTGACGTGCTGGTCGACGCGCCCACGGCCGGGGCCTGGCCCGTCGGGCTGGCCGCGCTGCTGCGGATGCGCACCCCGGAGGGCGAGTGGGTGACCCGTACGGCCACCGGCCTGCGGGGGGCACGGCCCACGGGCGGCCCCGGGGAGGCGGACTCCCTGCCGCGGCGGCGCCCCGAGGGGATCGAGATCGAGCCGATCGCCTGGGAACGGCCCGAGGGAAGCGGTTCGTCGGCACCGGGCCCGGACACCCGGGGTGTTCCTGGCTCGCCGGGAGAAGCGGGGGCGGGGGAGCGGGGGAGCGCGTGGGCCCCGGCGATCCAGGGGCCGGGATCCGTTCCGCCGGCCCAGGGGACTCCGCCGGTCCGGGAACCAGGGGAGACCCTTCCAGGGCAGGGGGCTGGGGCCGCCCATCCGGTCCCGGGGGTGGAGGTCGTGCCTCCGGTCCGGAAACCGGGGACCGTCCGTCCGGTGAAGGGAGCGGGAGGGGTCCCTCCGGCCTTGGGCGTGGAGGCTGTGCCGCCGGTTCAGGGGTCGGGGAACGTCCGTCCGGTCCCGGGGGCGGAGGCCGTCCCATCGGTTCGGGGGGCGGAGGCTGTGCCGCCGGTTCGGTGGCCAGGGGTTGTCCGTCCGGTTCCGGGGGCGGAGGTCGTGCCGCCGGAAGGCGGTTCCGGGGAGGTGGATCAGGGGGCGGACCCCGGGCGGGACCGGGGCGAGGTCACGGAGGTGGGTGTCCAGCCTGGGCCTGAGCCGTATGAGACGGTCACGCCGCCCACGTCGCATAAGGCGGTCAGAGCGCCGAAGGGGCCGGGCGCCGGGCGGCGGGCGGAGGTTCCCGGGCCGCCGGTCCCGGCCGGTGTCCCAGGGGCCGGGCAGACGGCCAACATGCTGGGGGCCGGGCAGGTGGCCAACGTGCCGGAGACCGGATCGGCGGCCAATGTGCCGGGGGCAGGGGCGGCGGTCAACGTGCCGGGGGCCGGGCAGGTACCTCCGCTGTGGAACGACCCCAACCTGAGGATGCCGCTGGCTGCGCCGACGGTCGTCGGCGCAGGGCCCCCCGTGTCCCCCGCGATCGCCACGGATGTCCCGCCGCCGGGTGCGCCGTTGCCCCAGGACGTGGACGGGCCCGGTCAGGAGATCGAGCCGGTGGCCCTGTGGACTCCGTCCTTGACTGGCGCGAATGGATTTCCCGTGGTGGGGGGTTCGGTCGGCGGTCTGCTCGGTCTGCTGTGGCTGCAGGCGCGTATTCAGCGCAGACGTGGTACGCGATAGGTGTCATGAAACAGGGGTTTGTTATTCCTTTTATCCGACTAGTATTTCCTTGACTTGACTGGGCTTGTATAGGGAATCCTCGGAGGGCACCTGTGAGGCGATCACGGCGTGCGGCGACCGTCTCAGCCGTCCTGGTGTCGGTGGGAGTGTGCGCGGGACTGGTGGTCGCCAACGCGCCGTTCGCGAACCGGACCCCGGTCGGGGTCACCCGGCTGCTGGCCGCCAACCCCTCGGAGATCCCGGGCTGCGACATCGATCCCGCCGGGCCGTGTGAGGAGGAGCCGACGCCGGTCGTCACCGTCACGGTCACCAGCGACCCGGACCCGCTTCCCCCTTCGCCGACCCCGCAGAAGACGGTGACCACCACGGTCACCGTGACGCCGAGCCCGAAGCCCAAGAAGCCCAAGAAGCCGCAGGTTCCGGAGCCGACCCCCACCCCGGCGACGGTCGAGACGCCGACCACCGCGCCGGTGGTCCCCGATCCGACGCCGACGGCCGATCCGACGCCCTCCGACCAGGCGCCGGTCTTCCCCACCACGGAGGAGACCCAGCAGCCGACCCCGACCCCGACCCTGACCCCCGTGACCGGCGCCACGCCCGAGCCGACCGAGAGCACCACGTTCGAGGACAACGGGCCCGCCTCGGTGCCCTACGAGATCCGTAACGCGGGCTCCGACTTCGACGCCGCCGGGCTGAGTCAGCGGCTCGGCATCCCGGCGTTGGTCCTGGCGCTGCTGGTCCTGTTCGCCGTGTTGATCTTCGAGGGCAGGCTGCGCCGTCTGGCCCACGCCTCCGCCGTACGCAGGGCCGGACCGCGTGGCCCGGGTGCCGGGCTCGACCCGAGGCTCTACCCGCAGGGCGCCGCCTACGCCCCCGCGCCGGGCATGCCGCCCACGGTCTATCAGGGCGGTACGGCCTACGCCCCGATCATCAGCTTCGTCCCCATGCAGATGTACGCCCCGGTGCTTCCCGAGGGCTACGCGCCGGAGCAGTACGAGCAGCCGACGAGCTACATGCCGGTTCCCGGCCAGGAGCAGCCCTTCGGACAGGAGCAGCATCCCGGGTACGGCGAGCCTGCGCGGCCGGAGGAGTTCACCGGGGACGCCGCGAGGCCGTTCCCCCAGGGCTCGGAGCGCTTCGACGGCCCTCTCCCGCAGGATCCTCCCGGCGTTCCCCAGAGGGGCGTTCCCGGCGCCGTGCAGGGGGACTTCCCCGGAGCGCCGTTCCCGCAGCGACCGGACGAGTTCCCCGGGGCGCCGGTTCCGCCCGGTAACCTCCCCGGCGGAACCGGCGAGTTCCCCGGCGGCCTCCCCGGCGGAGCGGGAGGGTTCCCCGGTGGACCCGGGGAGTTCACCGGGCCGATCCACGGGCCGCAGGGGCCGGGCGAGTTCCCGGGGGCGCCGTTCCCGCAGGAGCCGCAGGACGACAGGCGTCCCTTCGGTCTCGAACCGCTGCCCGGCACCAAGCCCGCAGGGGAACAGCAGCCTCGGCGTCCCTTCGGCCTTGAGCCGTTGCCCGGCACCAAGCCCGAACCCTCGGGAGGCCCACAGGAGCCGCAGGGCGCCCGCCGTCCCTTCGGCCTTGAGCCGCTGCCCCCGGCCAAGTCCAAGAGGGGCAGGTCGAAGGCCCCCAAGCCTGAGGCGCCGGCCCCCGAGGTCTCCAACTTCGAGCCACCCGGTTCTGGCCCCTCGGGCACCGCGGTCTACCCCCTCCCCGGGGAGGGCGGCAAGAAGAAGCGCGGCCTGTTCCGCAAGAAGTAGTCACCTACCCCCGGGTCGCCACCCGGGGGTATTTGGCATGAAATACCTGGTCAAAGGCGATATGTCGGCCAGGGGGTGAGATTTCCGGCCCTAATAATTCATCAGCATTTTTCCGGATATGTCCTGACAGGAAATGGCCGGTCAACGCGGTGAAGCGAGCCGTATGGCACCGCCACGCGGCCGACGCGTCACAGCCGGCGCGGGGCGGTGGCGCCGTCACGCGGGTGGCGAGCCACGGACCGCGCATCACGGCCGGCGGACCACGGCTGGCGCGTCATGAAGGGCGTGGACCGGCGAAGTCGTTACGTGGGCGGCCGGTCGCGAGCCGTACGGGGTCATGAGCCCTGACATGCCGAGGCGCCGGTCACGGGGGGTGACCGGCGCCGGGGCGGGGGTGTCAGCTCTTCGAGCCGGACCGCTTGAAGATCTTGTTGCCGAGCCAGACCAGCGGGTCGTACCTACGGTCGACGACCCGTTCCTTCATCGGGATCAGCGCGTTGTCGGTGATCTTGATGTGCTCGGGGCAGACCTCGGTGCAGCACTTGGTGATGTTGCAGTACCCCAGACCGTGCTCCTCCTGCGCGGAGTCCTTGCGGTCGGCCACGTCGTAGGGGTGCATGTCCAGCTCGGCGATCCGCATCAGGAAACGCGGACCGGCGAAGGCGGGCTTGTTCTCCTCGTGGTCACGGATCACGTGGCAGACGTTGTTGCACATGAAGCACTCGATGCACTTGCGGAACTCCTGGGACCGCTCGACGTCGATCTGCTGCATGCGGTACTCGCCCGGCTGTACGTCCGCGGGAGGGGTGAAGGACGGGATCTCGCGTGCCTTCTGGTAGTTGAAGGACACGTCCGTGACCAGGTCCTTGATCACCGGGAACGTCCGCATGGGCGTCACGGTGATCGTCTCGTCCTCCGTGAAGGTGGACATCCGGGTCATGCAGCCCAGGCGCGGCTTGCCGTTGATCTCCATGGAACACGAGCCGCACTTGCCGGCCTTGCAGTTCCAGCGGACCGCGAGGTCGGGGGCCTGGGTGGCCTGGAGCCTGTGGATGATGTCGAGGACGACCTCGCCCTCGTTCACCTCGACGGTGAAGTCCTCAAGCTTCCCCTCGCCGCCCTCGCCCCGCCACACGCGGAACTTCGCCTTGTAACTCATGGCTACTCCTTGACCAACGCGTCGAAGTCGGCCAGCTCATCCTCGGTGATGTACTTCTTCAGCTCGGCCCGGTCGAAAAGCGTGATCAGGTCGTCGCGCATGGGGGGCTGCACCTTCTCCTCGACGGACACGCCGGAGCCGTCGGAGGACAGGGCGCACACCAGGAGCCTGCGCCGCCACTCGGCCGACATGCCGGGGAAGTCGTCCCGGGTGTGACCGCCGCGGCTCTCCTCACGGATGAGAGCCGCCTTGGCGACGCACTCGGAGACCAGCAGCATGTTGCGCAGGTCCAGGCAGAGGTGCCAGCCGGGGTTGTAGATCCTGCTGCCTGCGGCGCCGACCCCCTGGGCCCGCTCCTTGAGCTTGCCCACGGCCTCCAGCGCCTCGGTGACCTCCTGGGCGTTGCGGATGATCCCGACGAGCTCGTTCATCGTCCGCTGGAGCTCCTGGTGGACCTGGTACGGGTTCTCCCCGGTGCGCTCAAGCGGGGCCAGCGCCTCCGCCTGCGCGGCCGAGACCGCCTCCTCGGTGGCCTGCGGCCTGGCGGCGAGCCCGTTGATGTACGCGGCCGCTCCCGCCCCCGCCCGGCGGCCGAAGACCAGCAGGTCCGACAGCGAGTTGCCGCCGAGCCGGTTGGAGCCGTGCATGCCGCCGGAGACCTCACCCGCGGCGAAGAGGCCGGGAACGTCCGCGGCGCCGGTGTCGGCGTCCACCTCGACCCCGCCCATGATGTAGTGACAGGTCGGGCCGACCTGCATGGGCTCGGCGGTGATGTCGACGTCGGCCAGCTCCTTGAACTGGTGGTGCATCGACGGCAGCCGCTTGATGATCTCCGCGGCCGGGAGCCTGCTGGACACGTCGAGGAAGACGCCGCCCTGGGGTGAGCCGCGACCGGCCTTCACCTCGGCGTTGATGGCCCTGGCGACCTCGTCACGGGGCAGCAGCTCCGGAGGACGCCGGTTGTTGGCCTGGTCGGTGTACCAGCGGTCGCCCTCCTCCTCGGTGGTGGCGTACTTGTCCTTGAACACGTCGGGGATGTAGTCGAACATGAAGCGCCTGCCCTCGGAGTTGCGCAGCACCCCGCCGTCACCGCGGACCGACTCGGTGACGAGGATGCCGCGGACCGAGGGAGGCCAGACCATCCCCGTCGGGTGGAACTGGATGAACTCCATGTTGATCAGCTTCGCCCCGGCCAGCAGCGCCAGCGCGTGGCCGTCGCCGGTGTACTCCCAGGAGTTGGAGGTCACCACGTAGGACTTGCCGATGCCGCCGGTGGCCAGCACGATCGCGGGGGCGTCGAAGACGATCAGTTTGCCGTTCTCCCGCCAGTAGCCGAAGGCCCCGGCGATCGCGTCGCCGTCCTTCAGCAGCCGGGTGATCGTGCACTCCTGGAAGACCTTGATGTAGGCCTCGGGGTCGCCGTGCAGCCGCTCGTCCTCCTGCTGGAGCGCGACCACCCGCTGCTGGAGGGTGCGGATCAGCTCAAGGCCGGTACGGTCGCCGACGTGGGCCAGCCGGGGGTACTCGTGGCCGCCGAAGTTACGCTGGCTGATCTTGCCGTCCTTGGTGCGGTCGAACAGCGCGCCCCAGGCCTCAAGCTCCCAGACCCGGTCGGGGGCCTCCTTGGCGTGCAGCTCGGCCATCCGCCAGTTGTTGAGGAACTTGCCGCCCCGCATGGTGTCGCGGAAGTGCACCATCCAGTTGTCGTCGCTGTTGACGTTGCCCATGGCCGCGGCGGCGCCGCCCTCGGCCATGACGGTGTGGGCCTTGCCGAACAGTGACTTGCAGACGATCGCGGTGCGCTTGCCCTGCTGGCGGGCCTCGATGGCCGCCCGTAGTCCCGCCCCGCCCGCGCCGATGACGACGACGTCGTATTCGTGACGCTCGATTTCCACTGGTGATCCTTATGCGAACGGGAAGTTGACGATGCCCTTGGCGACCAGCCGTACGTAGAGGTCGGCTCCCATGACGGTGAACATCGAGATGAGGGCGAGTTCCTGGTGCTTGGCGTTGAGCTTGGAGACGAAGCCCCAGGCCCGGTAACGGACCGGGTGCTTGGAGAAGTGGTTCAGCCGCCCGGCCGTGATGTGCCTGCAGGAGTGGCACGACAGCGTGTACAGGTTGATGAACACGGCGTTGACCACCAGGATCAGCGTCCCGAGAGCGAACGGCTTCTCCACCAGGGCCAGCACCGCGTCCCAGGCGAGGATCAGGCCGACCACGATCGCCGTGTAGAAGAAGTAACGGTGGGCGTTCTGCAGGATCAGCGGGAAGCGGGACTCACCGGTGTACTTGCCGTGCGGCTCGCTGACGGCGCACGCGGGCGGCGAGAGCCAGAACCCGCGGTAGTAGGCCTTGCGGTAGTAGTAACAGGTGAAACGGAAACCCGCGGGCAGGGCCAGGATCAGCAGGCTGGGCGACAGGGTGTACCAGTCGCCGAAGGGCGCGAACCCGAACAGGCGCGCCCCCTCGGGGCAGCTCGTGGCCAGGCACGGGGAAGAGAACGGAGCGATGTACGGCGCCGCGTAATAACTGTTGTCGAAGAGCGTCCACGTGGCGTAGACGAGGAACCCCCCGAAGATGATGAAGGTGACCAGCGGATAACGCCACCACTGGTCGGTGCGCAGCGTGCGCTCCTTGATCTGCGCGCGCTGCCTTCTGGCCGGGTTCTCGGCCGCTGTCTGGGTCATCGGAGACCTCTCCACCTCCCGCGGACCCCCGCTGCTCGCCGGAGGGGTCCGGGTCGTTTCAGTTGTCCGCGCACCGCGCCGTGGTCGCGCCGGATCACCGTGCGCGCGCTTGTTGGTGGGGATACGTTACGACGCTGCTACCCGCTCATGTGAGAAGCGTCACTCACATTTTCCGTCACCCGGTGTGATTCCTGTCACGTTGGTCAGGAGCAGGGAATAAGGACGTCACATTCCGCGAGCTGGGGAGGGCCGAGTGGAGATCCTCGGTCACGGGCCCCGCAGGGCCCGCCCGGGTCAGTAATGCTGGTCGGAGCTGGGCAGTTTGACCACGGTCACGAAGAAGTCGTCGATCCTGCGGACCACGCTGATGAACTGGTCGAAGTCGACGGGCTTGGAGACGTAGGCGTTGGCGTGCAGGTGGTAGCTGCGCAGGATGTCCTCCTCCGACTCCGAGGTGGTCAGCACGACCACCGGGATGCCGCGCAGCTTCTCGTCGCCCTTGATGTCCTGGAGCACCTCCCTGCCGTCCTTGCGGGGCAGGTTGAGGTCCAGCAGGATCAGGTCGGGCCGGGGCACGTCGGCGTACTCGCCCTCCTTGCGGAGGAAGGCCATGGCCTGCTCGCCGTCGTTGACGACGTGCAGTTTGTTCCTGACCTTGTTCAGCTCGAACGCCTCACGCGTCAGCAGGACGTCACCCGGGTCGTCCTCGACGAGGAGCACGTCGATCCAGCGCAGGTCATTCATCGCTCTCTCCAGGGGGAAGGGTCCACCGGAAGGTCGTTCCCGGGTGCTCGGGAGCCTCGCTCTCCACCCAGATGCGGCCGCCGTGGTACTCGACGATCTTCTTGCACAGGGCCAGACCGATGCCGGTGCCCGCGTAGACGTCCCGGCCGTGCAGCCGCTGGAATATCAGAAAGATCCGGTCAGTGTACTTGCTCTCGATGCCTATCCCGTTGTCCGAGCAGGAGAACTCCCACATGTCCCCGGCGCGCCGTACGCCGATGTGGATCACGGGGGGCTCCTCGGAGCGGAACTTGACGGCGTTGCCGATGAGGTTCTGGAAGAGCTGGACGAGCTGGGTGCGGTTGCCGTGCACCGTGGGGAGGTCGTCGGAGGTGATCGTCGCCCCGGCCTCCTCGATCGGCGCGGCGAGGTTCCTCAGCGCCGCCTGCAACGGCACGTCGGCGTCGACCGGGGCCGGTTCGCCGCCCTTCCTGCCGACCCGGGAGAAGTCGAGCAGGTCGTTGATCAGCAGCTGCATGCGCTTGGCGCCGTCGACCGCGAAGGTGATGTACTGCTTGGCCCGGTCGTCGAGCTGGTCGCCGTAGCGCTGTTCGAGCATCTGGGTGAAGCTGGCCACCTTGCGCAGCGGTTCCTGCAGGTCGTGACTGGCCACGTAGGCGAACTGCTCAAGCTCGCCGTTCGAGCGCCGCAGTTCGGCCGCCTGCTCCTCAAGCTTGGCCTGGGCGTCCTCGACCCTGCGCCACTCGGCGATGATGCGCCGCCGCATGGAGTTCACATGGCCGGACAGCTCCGACAACTCGGAGGGGTGGTCGACCTTCAGCCGGTGCTCGAAGTCGCCCTGCGCGACCGCCCGGACCTGCCCGCTCAACTCGGCGAGCGGGCGCAGTACGGCGTTGCGCACGATGAGCGCGGCGCCGATCGCGGCCAGGAGCAGCGCCGCGACCACCCCGCCGAGCGCGAGGTACAGGGCCTGCCAGCCCCGGTCGAGACGTGCGCTGCCCTCGACGTGCAGCCGGTCGAGATTCTCCTGGAGGGCGACGATCGAGCGGCGGACGTCGGCGAACCGGCTGGCGTTGATGGGAGCGTTCCGCGAGGCCGTCTCCGACTTGTGGACGGGGATCTCGGCGATGACCTTGTCCACGTAGTCGCGGCGCCACGCCTGGGCCGCGGTCCTCAGGCGCTCCACGTCGGCTCTGATCGGCTGCTCGTCCGGCATCCTGGGCAGCAGGCCGTCGAGCGCGCGCAGGGCGTCGGTCTCCGCGGCGACGGCCTCCCGGTAGTCCTCAAGGGAGACGGCCTCGTTGGTCCTGCCGTACGCCCTGGCCGCGCTCTCCTGCGCCGACAGCGCGTTGGCGACGTCCATGGTGCGCAACGCCGCGGGATCGACGACGTCGGCCACGGCCACGCTGGCCGCCCTCGTCTCCTCGATCGAGGAGACGGTGAAGGCGGCGGAGATCGCGAACAGCAGGGTGATGGCGACCCCGGTGAGCGTGAACCACTGACCGACCCGCAGCCTGCCGAAGCCGCTCGCCGGGGTGACGGCGGGCAACGGCCTGATCTCCGCTCGCCGGCTCACCGTCCGCCGTTCCCGGAGGAGCCGCGGGAGATGAGCACGGTGGCGAGGTCGTCGCTGAGAGAGTCACCGTTGAGCTCGATCACCCGCTCGATCAACCGGTCGAGGTGGATGCCGCCGTGCTCGTGCACCAGGGCGAGCAGGCCCTCCGTGCCGAGCAGATCGGGGCCTCCGCCGACGGTCGCCTCGATCAGGCCGTCGGTGTAGAACAGCAGCGACCAGTCGTCACCGAGCGTGACCTCGATCTCCGACCAGACGACGTCCTTGAAGATGCCCAGCGGCGGCCCCGAGGGTGTGCCGGGGACCACGCCGATCGTGCCGTCGCGGATCAGCAGCGGCGGCGGGTGGCCGACCACGTGCATCCGCGCCCGGCTGAGCGCGGGGTCGATCGTGGCGATGCACAGCGTCGTGAAGATCTCCGCGGACTTGCGCTCCAGACGCAGCACGGAGTCGAGGACGCTCAGCAGCTCGTTGCCGGTGTGCCCGGCGAGCACCAGGGCCCGCCAGGCGATGCGCAGCGCGACGCCGAGCGCGGCCTCGTCGGGCCCGTGCCCGCACACGTCGCCGACGACCACGTGCACGGCGCCGTCCTGGCTCTGCACGGTGTCCCAGAAGTCACCGGCGAGCAGGGCGCGCCTGCGGCCGGGAAGGTAGCGGGCCTGGTGTTCGAGGCCGCCCTGTTCGAGCAGGGGGACGGGCAGCAGGCCGCGTTCGAGCCGGGAGTTCTCCTTGGTGAGCAGCTCGGCCTCGACCAGCCTGCGCTGGGCCAGGTCGGCGCGCTTGCGCTCCATCGCGTAACGGATGGCCCGCGCCAGCAGCCTGGCCTCCACGTCCTGCTTGACCAGGAAGTCCTGGGCGCCCGCCGCGACGGCCTCCACGCCCACGTGGGCGTCGTTCAGCCCGGTCAGCACGAGCACGGCGGCGTCGGGCACCATCGCCAGCACCTGTTCGAGCGCCTCAAGACCGGTGGCGTCGGGCAGGGAGAGATCGACGAGGACGCACTGGACGTCGTCGGTCAGCCGTTCCCGGCTCTCCTGCAGACTGCGCACCCAGATGATCTTCGGCGGGTTGTTGGCCTGGGCGAGCAGTTCCTCCACGAGAAAGGCGTCGCCCGCGTCGTCCTCAATGAGTAGGACGGTGAGCGTTTCGTTGGGCGGGGCGGTCACTGACCCCTCTTCGCTGTCTCAGGGGGAACCTACTTGACGGTATGAAGAATAGTGCGGCACCCGGACGTACGGGACAACGACCGCCCGGACTGCGCCGTCCGGACGCGCGCTCGCTCAGTCCTGGACGATCAGCTCAAGGCCTTCGGGAAGGCTACCCTCATGGGAGGCCTCGGCCAGGAAGAACAGCAACGTGTCACGGAACGCCTGGGCGGCCCTGGTCGGTTCGACGTCCTTGCGGTGGGCGATGGCGATCGTACGGCGCAGCCCGGGAGGCGCCAGCGGCGTCCCGGTCAGCCCGGGGCGGCCGTCCAGGACCATCGAGGGCACCAGGGCGATGCCGAGCCCGGCCTCGACGAAGCGGAGCACGGCGTCCATCTCACCGCCCTCGACCGACAGCCTCGGTTCGAACCCCGCCTGACGGCAGGCGCCCAGCGTCGCCTCCCGCAGGTCGTAGCCCCGCCGGAACATCACCATCGGCTGCCCGCGCAGGTCCTCTATCCGCATGTACGGCCTGCGCGCGTGCGAGATGGACGGGGCGACCACGACCAGGTTCTCCCGCAGCACCTCCTCGGTGACCAGGGAGGGGTCGTCGTTCTGCAACGGCATGATGATCAGCGCCATGTCGAGCTGGCCACGGGCGAGGGCGCGGACCAGGTCGCGGGAGCCGCCCTCCTCGACGAGCAGCTCGATGCCGGGGTAGGAACGGTGGAACCTGGCCAGGGCGTCGGCCATCAGCCCGGCGCACAGCGAGGGGGTGGCGCCGAGCCGTACCCTGCCGCGGCGCAGGCCGGCCAGCTCGGCGACCTCACGCCTGGCCGTCTCGGCGTCGGCCAGCATCCTGCGGGCCAGCGGCAGCAGCGCCTCCCCGGCGGCGGTCAGGGTGACGTTCCCCCGGGCCCGGCTGAACAGCGGCGCGCCGAGATCGGCCTCAAGAGCCCTGATCTGCTTGCTCAGCGAGGGCTGCGCGACCCGCATCCGCTCGGCCGCGTGGGTGAAGTGCCGGGAGTCGGCCACAGCCACGAAGTAGGCCAGTTGCTGGAGCTGCACGTTTCCCTAGCGTACGGATGGGCCGGTGGCGGATTCGGGGCGGCCCCCCGACCCCGGGACAATGACGGACCCGGTGTGAGATTGCTCGCATCCGCGCGGGGGTCGTCGTTGTAAAACCCGCATAAACCCAGACCTGATAGCCGGGGGCTATGGGAACCACATCCACGATGACTTGGACGAGGGGAAACCACCCTACCTAGCGTCGAGACGTGACTGCCACGATTGAGCGCGGCGCCGCCACAGCGCCGGTCAAACCCTCCGGGTCCGCCAAGACCCCATCCCCCAGGAGGTCAGGCGGCTTCCTGGGCTCGTCCAACGGTAAGAAGGCCGTGATGGCCGTCACCGGTGCCATCCTGGTGCTCTTCCTGGTCGGCCACATGGCCGGCAACCTCAAGAGCTTCTTCGGCGCCGAGGCGTTCAACACCTACGCCGAGTTCCTGCGGACGATGGGCGAGCCGCTCGTGCCGCGCAGGGTTCTGCTCACCCTCGTCGAGGTCGTGCTGTTCGCCTCCGTCGTACTGCACATGTGGTCGGCCGTGTCCCTGGCCCGCAGGGCGAACAAGGCCCGCCCGGTCAAGTACGCGGCCAAGCGCAAGTCCCAGGCCAGCGGCTACGCCACCCACGTCATGCGCTGGGGCGGCCTGACCATCCTCCTCTTCGTCGTCTGGCACCTGCTCGACCTGACCTTCGGCGTGGTCAACCCGGCCGGTTGGGACGGCACGCCCTACGACAGGCTGGTCGAGGGGTTCGCGACGTCGCGCTGGTGGGTGACCGCCTTCTACGTGCTCGCCGTTGTCATGGTCGGCCTGCACCTGCGGCACGGCCTGTGGAGCGCCTTCCAGACGCTCGGCCTCGCGGGCTCGCGCAGCTACCGCCCGCTGAAGGCCGTCGCGGCCGTGGTCTCCGCCGTGCTGGTGCTCGGCTTCCTCGCCGTCCCCGTCGCGGTCATGATCGGAGTTGTCAAGTGACGAAGTACACCCTCGGTGAGCCGATCCGCGACACCAAGGCCCCCGAGGGGCCGATCGAGGATCGCTGGGAGAAGCGCAAGTTCGGCGCCAAGCTCGTCAACCCGGCCAACAAGCGCAAGCTGCACGTCATCGTGGTCGGCACCGGCCTGGCGGGCGGTTCGGCCGCCGCGACCCTCGGTGAACTCGGCTACAACGTCACCTCCTTCTGCTACCAGGACTCGCCCAGGCGCGCCCACTCGATCGCCGCCCAGGGCGGCATCAACGCGGCCAAGAACTACCGGGGTGACGGCGACTCGATCTACCGGCTGTTCTACGACACGGTCAAGGGCGGCGACTTCCGGGCCCGTGAGTCGAACGTCTACCGGCTCGCCCAGGTCAGCGTGAACATCATCGACCAGGCGGTCGCCCAGGGCGTGCCGTTCGCCCGTGAGTACGGCGGCCTGCTCGACACCCGCTCCTTCGGCGGCGCCCAGGTCTCCCGCACCTTCTACGCCAGGGGCCAGACGGGCCAGCAGCTGCTGCTGGGCGCCTACCAGGCGCTCGAACGGCAGATCGCCGCGGGGACCGTGAAGATGAACACCCGTCACGAGATGCTCGACCTGATCGTCTCCGACGGCAGGGCGCGGGGCGTCATCGTCAGGGACATGGTCACCGGGGAGATCGAGCGGCACGTGGCCGACGCGGTCGTGCTGGCCAGCGGCGGCTACGGGAACGTCTTCTTCCTTTCGACCAACGCCAAGGGCTGCAACACCACGGCCATCTGGCGCGCGCACCGGCGAGGCGCGATGTTCGCCAACCCCTGCTACACGCAGATCCACCCGACCTGCATCCCGGTCAGCGGCGACTACCAGTCCAAGCTGACGCTGATGTCGGAGTCGCTGCGCAACGACGGCCGCGTGTGGGTGCCGGTCAAGGCGGGCGACGACCGCCCGGCGGCGCGGATCCCCGAGGACGAGCGCGACTACTACCTGGAGCGCATCTACCCGGCGTTCGGCAACCTGGTCCCGCGTGACATCGCCTCCCGCGCCGCGAAGAACGTCTGCGACGAGGGCAGGGGTGTCGGCCCCGGCGGCCTGGGCGTCTACCTCGACTTCGCCGACGCGATCCGCCGCCTCGGCCGTGACGCGGTCGAGAAGAAGTACGGCAACCTCTTCGAGATGTACGAGCGCATCACCGGCGAGGACCCCTACACCCAGCCGATGCGCATCTACCCGGCCGTCCACTACACCATGGGCGGCCTGTGGGTGGACTACGACCTGCAGTCCACGATCCCCGGCCTGTTCGTGATCGGTGAGGCCAACTTCTCCGACCACGGCGCCAACCGCCTCGGCGCCTCGGCGCTGATGCAGGGCCTGGCGGACGGTTACTTCGTGCTGCCGACGACCATCGGCGACTACCTCGCCAACGGCCCCTACGGTGAGGTCGAAGAGCAGGCCGTCGCCGACGCGGAGACCGCGGTGCGCGAGAAGATCGCGAAGCTGCTCGCTGTCAACGGCGACCGTACCCCGGACTCCTACCACCGTGAGCTGGGCAAGCTCATGTGGGACTACTGCGGCATGGAGCGCACGGAGGAGTCGCTGCGCAAGGCGCTCGAACGCATCCCCGAGCTGCGTGAGGAGTTCTGGAGGAACGTCAAGGTCTCCGGGACGGCCGAGGAGCTCAACCAGGTGCTCGAAAGGGCCGGGCGGGTCGCCGACTTCTTCGACCTGGCCGAGCTGATGTGTCTCGACGCGCTGCACCGCACCGAGTCGTGCGGCGGACACTTCCGCGCCGAGTCGCAGGACGCCGACGGTGAGGCCCTGCGCGACGACGAGAACTTCGCCTACGTCGCGGCCTGGGAGTACGGCGAGCAGGGCCCGGTCCTGCACAAGGAAGAGCTCGACTACGAGTACGTCAAGATGAGCCAGCGGAGCTACAAGTGAGCGCCTCCCGCGTGGCTCCAGACCGACGAGTGGTCCGTACAGCGAACGAGGAGCGGTAAGCGAGCCATGGGTATGAACCTGACACTCAAGGTCTGGCGCCAGAAGGGCCCCCAGGACGAGGGGCGGATGGTCACCTACCGTGTCGAGGACGTCTCGCCGGACATGTCCTTCCTGGAGATGCTCGACGTGCTCAACGAGCGTCTCATCCTGGAGGGCGACGACCCGATCGCCTTCGACCACGACTGCCGCGAGGGCATCTGCGGCATGTGCGGCATGGTCATCAACGGCGTGGCGCACGGCGAGCAGGTGGCGACCACCACCTGTCAGCTGCACATGCGGCACTTCGCGGACAACGCGGTCATCACCATCGAGCCGTGGCGCGCGGCGCCGTTCCCGGTGGTCAAGGACCTGGTCGTGGACCGCTCCGCGTTCGACCGGATCATCCAGGCGGGCGGTTTCGTCTCCGTTCCCGCCGGGTCGGCCCCCGACGCGCACAGCGTCCCGGTGAAGAAGGACGACGCCGACGCGGCCTTCGACGCGGCGACCTGCATCGGCTGCGGCGCCTGCGTCGCGGCCTGCCCGAACGGCTCGGCGTCGCTGTTCACCGCGGCCAAGATCACACACCTGGGCCTGCTGCCGCAGGGCCAGCCCGAGCGTGACGCCCGCGCCAGGGCCATGGTCGAGCAGATGGACGCCGAGGGCTTCGGCGGCTGCACCAACACCGGCGAGTGCACGGCGGTCTGCCCCAAGGGCATCCCGCTGGACACCATCGCCAGGATGAACCACGACTACCTCAAGGCCTCCAGGTAGGCCCCACAGCCAAGAAGGCCCGGTTCCCCGTGGGGGCCGGGCCTTCGGCCTGCCGTCCGGCGCGGCGACAAGACCGGATGAGGGCCATCGCCCCCTAAGGGATCCCCGAGGTTTTCCAGGGACATCCCTGATGCGTGTTCGTGGGGCCGTTGGGAGGATCATCGGGTGAAGAAGATCGTGGCAGGCGGGGGCCTGCTGACCGTCGCGGTGCTCCTGACGGGGTGTGGGCTGACGAACATCGGCTCCGCCTCCCATCATGAGACCGCGACCCACCAGGTCACCGAGAAGGTCACAAAGCTGAACGTCAGGGGCAGGTCGGGCGACGTCTCGGTGACCGAGGCCACCGGGGGCGGCGTCAAGGTCGTCGAGACGGCCCGGTGGAACGACGAGAAGCCGGAGACCACGCGCAGGGTCCAGGGGGAGACCCTGTTCGTGAGCTACAACTGCCCGTCGAGCATGGACAACTGCGGCGTCGACTACCGGATCGAGATCCCCAAGGGGACGACCGTCGATCTGCAGACGGGCTCGGGGCACGTCAAACTCACCTCCCTGACCGGGGCGATCACCGCCGTCACGGGGTCGGGCGACATCACCGGCACGGGGCTGTCGGGCAGGAAGGTCTTCACCAAGGTCGGCTCGGGAACCGCCGAGCTGGGATACACCGCCGTCCCCGACGAGGTCGAGATGCGGGGCGGTTCCGGCGACGTGACCGTCCGCCTCCCCGGCGGGCCGTACAACGTGTCGACCAGGGCGGGATCGGGTGACAGGGAGGTCTCCGTGCCGCAGGATCCGGCCTCCGCGCACAAGGTCGTGATGTCCACCGGCTCCGGCGACATCAAGGTGCTGGCCGGCTGACGCTCTTCGCGGGCGAGTTGCGCGTGATCCCTTTTATCTGAAATAAGGGGACCCGCAACTCGCTCGGAGTCAGACCACGGGGGACGTCACGTGTTAGATGCCCGGCGCCATGACGACCTCACTCCCCAGCTGATCGACTCACCGATCTGGCACGACCAGATGGTCCAGGAAGCGGGCATCCCGTTCCACGACGTGCCGCTGGTCTCGGTGGGCGGGGGACTCGGCTCCTTCACCCTCGTCGACGTGTTGAGGATCTGCGGGGTGCCCACCTCGTCCATACGCGTGCTGTCCAACAGCGACACCCCGTGGCAGAGCTGGGAGTACCTCACCCGCGTCTCCCAGCTGCCGCCTGAGGAGCGCATCCGCTCCGACGCGGGGGCCAGACCCGACAACATCTGGGGCTTCCCGTCCTACGCCGTGCACGAGGCCTGGCGGGACAGGTCGCCCAAACTGCTCTGGCAGGTCCTGGTCGAGCCGCTCCTGACCGACTTCTTCAGTCCCAGGGCCTCGACGGTCTTCTCCACCGTCAAACGCGAGGCCGACCGCGTCTCGTACTGGGAGATGCTGCTCAAGGGGCAGGTACGGATGGTCCGCCGCAGGTTCGGGGGCGGCTACTTCACGCTCCTCACCCCTCCGGCGGGCATGACGCCGACCAAGCGGGTGGCGATCCGCTCCCGGTATGTGCACCTGGCGGTCGGTTACCCCGGCCTGAAGTTCCTTGAGGACCTCCAGTGCTTCCGGGAGACCTACAACGACTACCACCACGTCGTCAACGCCTACGAGCCGCACGAGCACGTCTACGAGTTCCTCAAGACCAGGCCGGGCACGGTGGTGGTGCGCGGCTCCGGGATCGTCGCCTCCCGGGTGCTCCAGCGGCTGATGGACGACCGGGAGCGCTACGGCCTGCACACCCAGATCGTGCACCTGCTGCGCACGTACGTGACCGGACCCCACGGCCCGAGCCCGTGGATGCGGCGCCCCGGCGGGGACGGCTGGGCCTACCAGGCGTTCACCCTGCCCAAGTCGGCCTTCGGCGGCCAGCTGAAGGCGCGGTTCCGCCGGGCGGAGGGCGCCGAACGCGCGGCGCTGGCCAAGCTCGTGGGAGGCACGACCACGCCGAAGCTGCGCCGCTGGCAGGAGCAGATGCGCCGGGGCCGGGAGGGCAACTGGTACCACGCGATCCAGGCGGTGGTCCACCGGGTCGAACCGACCCCGGACGGACGGCTGGTCAGCTTCACCGGCAGCGACGACGGCAGGGCCGGGCAGGTCGTCTCGGACTTCATCGTCGACTGCACCGGGCTTGAGGCCGACATGCCCGAGCACCGGGTCCTGGCGGACCTGCTCGAACACGGCGGAGCCCAGCGCAACGGCGCCGGTCGCCTGGCCGTCGGCAGGAACTTCGAGGTGAGCGGCGCGGGCAGCGGGGACGGCATGCTGTACGCCTCCGGTGCCGCCGTCGCGGGCAACCACTTCCCGGCGGTGGACAGCTTCCTCGGCATGCAGACCGCCGCCCTCGACATCGCCGCCGACCTCTCCCGGCGCGGGTTCTGCGCCGGCCTCGGCCCCCTGCGCTCGGTCAGCCAGTGGTTCAAGTGGGCCGCGGGCCGTCCCATCTGAGGAGTTCACGTCGTGATCCCCACCCTCGCCGGTCGTCTCCAGACCCGGATCTTCCTGCTCGCCACCGTCGGCGTGGTCCTCACGGCGCTGGTCGTGCCGGTGCTGCCGGGCACGAGAGGCCCCATGTCCAGGACGTACGGCGTCGCCTACCTCATCCTGCTCGCGGTCGCCGTCGTCGGCCTGCTCTGGGAGCTGCTCTACCACCTGCTGATGCAGTTCCGCTGGGACAAGGACTGGCCGACGCTCTTCGGGCTGCTCACGATCGTCCCCGAGGGCCTGCTCATGTGGGTCCTGCTGGACCAGAGGCTGATCCCCGGCATCACCCGCCCGGTGGCCTTCTCGACGTTCGCGACCATGTTCACGGTCGTCTGGATCGGCCAGTGGCTGTTCGCCAACGGCCCGATGCGGGTGCTGTCGGTCCACTGGCGGCTGCGCGGCGGCCGGATCATCTGACCCACAAGCGGTTCACAAGTCACGGATGATGCACTGTTCGACGAACCAAGGCGGTGCGGAACGCATCGAACAAGCAGACATCTCGCGGCAGTGACCGAAACCCGATCGGGCCCATCTCCCGGGTGTCACCCCCCTGACGATCGTGATCCCGAGGGAACTCATGAGCAAACGGCCCGTGGGCGGCATCGACTTCGCCCACCCCCTGGCTTTCTGGACCGGATTCCTCACCTGCGTGGCGGGGGTGGCGCTGCACATCCCGATGTACGTGCACGCCGCGGACATGGGCTTCCACATGGCGGGCATGCCGATGGACATCCCGATGACGGTCGGCATGGCGTTGATCGTCGTCGGGCTGGCGGTGACCACGTACGGGCTCGTCCCGCGTGACCTCAAGGCCGCGAGGCAGGCCGGTGAGGTGCGCATCCGTACCTCCGACGACGCCGGGCTCCGTCCCGCGCACATCGGCCTGATCCTCGTGATGACCGCCGCGGTGACCATCGACGCGATGAAGCCGATCACGCTGGCGTTCGTGGCCCCGGGCATGGGCAAGGAGTACGGCCTCAAGTCGGCCCTCAACCCGGGCGGCGACCTGCCCGTCGCGCTCCTTCCGCTGTTCGGCCTGACGGGAACGGTCCTGGGGTCGTTCCTGTGGGGATGGCTCGGCGACCGGATCGGACGGCGGGCGGCCATCCTGCTGGCCGGGGTGATGTTCGTGGCGACCGCGATCTGCGGGGCGATGCCGTCCTTCGGATGGAACCTGGTGATGTGCCTGGTCATGGGACTCGCCGCGGGCGGCATGCTGCCCATCACCTTCTCGCTGCTGGCCGAGACGATCCCGGGACGGCACCGGGGCTGGGTCATGGTGCTCATCGGCGGCAACCTGGCCCTGGCCTACGCCATGACGAGCTGGCTGTCGTCGGAGCTCATCCCCGTCTACTCGTGGCGGTCACTGTGGCTGCTGGGCATCCCCACCGGAGTGGTGCTCATCCTGCTGAACCGCTGGATCCCCGAGTCGCCCCGGTTCCTGCTGGCCCACGGCCGTGAGGAGGAGGCGCGGGCCATCATGGTCAGGTACGGTTCCACGGAGGCGGCCGAGGCCAAGATCGAGCGGGCCGTCACCGAGGAGAGCGCCGCGGACAAAGGCGGTTACACGCCGCTGTTCCACCGTCCCTTCACCGGCCTCAGCGTCGCGGTGGTGATTCTGGGGCTGAGCGTCGGGCTGGTCACCTACGGTTTCCAGCTCTGGATCCCCTCCAACCTGCAAAAGCTCGGCCTCGCCCAGCAGGCCGCCGACCGCGCGCTGCGGGACTCGGCGCTACTGGGTCTGCCGCTGGTCTTCGTCGCCGCCGCGATGTACGGGCTGTGGAGCGCGAAGAAGACCATCGTCGTGCTGAGCGCCCTGGTGGCCGCCGCCCTGCTGGCCTTCTCCGTGGCGGGGGATTCGCTGGTGCACGACGAAACCTGGCTGTACGTGCTGCTCGCGGGCCCGATCGTCGGCACCGCCACGATCGCCGCGGTGGTGGCGGCCTACAGTTCGGAGATCTACCCGACCCGGATCCGCTCGCGCGGCTCCGGCCTGTCCGCCGGGGTCGGCAAGTTCGGCGGGGTCGCGGTCACGGCCGTCCTGGTCGCCGGGGTCACGGTCCCCTCCATCGGCGCCACCGCCCTCCTGGGCGCGGTTCCCCTGGTCCTGGCGGTCCTGGCGGTCGCCCTCTTCGGCGTCGAGACCCGTAAGGCGAAGCCGCTGGGAACGACCGCGTAATCTCCCCCATCTGTCGTGACACCGTTCTGCGAGCCGCCGCGCGGCTCGCCGTTCGGTATGGCCCCATGCCACCGGTGCGCCGCTGATGCGCCGAGATGCGCCGCCGGTGCCGGCTGACCGCGGCGCGTTCTGCGTTTCGTCCGTCCACGGCGGCGCGCCGGTCGCCGTCTTTCACGTCGGCTCGGGAAGGCGAAGCGCCCCGTGCCGGACGAACCCTTTCCGGAAACCCGCGCGGCCGGTTTCCGGATAACCCGTATCGGCGTCGTGAAAACGATGTGAGTCAATGCCGTTCGCGCTCTCGGGCGCATGACCGGCGGCGGAGGAGCACATGTCCGAGGGCGGTCCGTGAGGCCGTCCGGCGTGTGCACAGGAATGCCGAATTTCCGGCGGAACCCGCCCGCCGCCGGTCACGATGTTTATCGGCTACCTTTTATTCGGCGGTAACGGCCGCCTCTTATCTAGCAGTAGCAGGTCCTGACGTCGCACCCGCATCCGCTCTGGCAGTACGCGTCACAGGGGGCGTTCCAGCCGCATCCGAAGATGTCCTTGCACTCCCAGCAGCTGGAGTAGCTTTTGATCACGACGGGGCCGCAGGCCGCCGAGGCCTCGACCCGGGGCACGAACATGCCAAGGAGACTGCTTCCCATTGCTTCGAGCTTCTTGAGCACTGCACTTCCTTTCGGCTGGGTTTACACATATGGCGCCGGTCATGCCGATGATTACAAACGAATTTTGTGTTTGCAACGGGCTTTATTGCGAGTTTGTCGTAACAGTGATTTCTGATGATGTCAACACTTGATGGCCGTGTATTCGGATGCCATACTGAAATTCAATTGTTGATCATGTGGAGGGCGTCCGGTGCAATATCTGGCGATCGGGCTCCGCTGTGTCATCGGCGCCGTGTTCCTAATATCTTCGACGGGCAAGCTCATCGGGCGCGACACGTTCGGTGACTTCGCTGCTTCCATACGTGATATGCATTTGGTGCCGCCGGCCTCGGTGCGTTCCCTCGCTCGAATTGTGCTGGGCGCCGAACTCGCGACATGGATGTTGCTCGCGACACCCACACCCGTCACCGGCGTCGCCGGATTCGTGGTCGCGGCGGGACTGCTCGCCGTGTTCACAGTGGTCGTCGTTCTTGTGGTGCGCAGAGGGACGCGGGCGGCGTGCCGGTGTTTCGGGGCGTCCTCCGTCCCGATGGGGCCGCGCCAGGCCGTAAGGAACGTGATTCTCGCCGCGGTCGCCGTCGTCGGCGTGATCGGGACCCTGACACCGCAGAAAGGCCTGGAGACCGCTGGAGTGCTGATCGCCGTCCTCGGCGGGACGATGCTCGGCGTGCTGGTCACCGCACTCGACGACATATTCGAGCTTTTCCAACCAATGAACAAGGGTATTGGGCGTCGCCCATCCCCTCCGGCAGTCGGTTGAAGGAGGACGTCATGCCTTTTGTGATCGCGGCCCTGGTGCTCGTCGGGACGCTCTGCGTACTGAATCTGCTCCTTTCGGTAGGGGTGATCAAACGCCTCCGGGAACACACGGAACTGCTGTCCAAGCCCGGCCACGGAAAAGTCATGCCCTCTCTCGGGGTGGGTGAGGAGGTCGGCGAATTCCTCACCTCGACCGTTGACGGTGGAACGTTGAGCAGGGAATCGCTGGCCGACGACACGGTGGTCGGGTTCTTCTCGCCGAACTGCGGTCCCTGCCGGGAACAACTGCCGAGGTTCGTGGAGTACAGCGGGGCGCTGCCCGGCGGGCGGGGCCGCGTGGTCGCGGTCGTGCTCAGCCACGACGCGGACGAGGCGAACGCCCTTGTCGCCGATCTGGCGCCGGTGGCCTCCGTGGTCGTCGAGACCTCCTCGGGCCCCCTCAGCAAGGCTTTCAAGATCAAGGCCTACCCGACCGTGCTCCGGGTGGCGGCACGGGGAGGCAGACTCGTGGTCACCGACGAGGCCGTGGACCTGGGGCAGACGGCCACCGCCGTGGCATGAGCCGTACGCGACCCTCCGGGCGGGCACGGGCCTCCGGTGAGAGCCGGACGGACGGCGAGCCGGAGCACATGAACGCTCTGACCGTGACGCGCCGGATCGCCGGCTCCTGGGCGCTCACGGCCAGGGCCGCACCGGGAATCCTCACCCTGTACTGCCTCGTCACGCTGGTCACCGGTGCGCTGCCGGTCGCGACCGCCTGGCTGACCAAACTGGTGCTGGACGCCCTGGTCGGCGGCGCCTCCGCGAGCGCACTGGTCGCGCTGACCGCGGGGATCGCGGCGGCGGCCGTCGTCACCGGGACCCTGCCGCAGGCCACCCAGTATCTACGGACCGAGATGAACCGCCGGGTCGGGCTGCTCGCACAGGACCGGCTCTTCACCGCGGTGGAGGGTTTCACCGGGTTGGGCCGGTTCGAGAATCCGGGTTTCCTGGACAGGCTGCGCATCGCCCAGCAGTCCAGCGACATGCCGAACCAGGTGGTGGACGGAGCGCTGGGCATCGCCCGCGGGACGATCACTATCGTGGGCTTCCTCGTGTCGCTGACGGTGCTCAGCCCGCTGATGGCCGTCCTGGTGCCGCTGTCGGGAGTGCCGTCGCTGCTCGCGGAGATCGCGATGTCGAGGCGGCGTTCCCGGATGTTCTGGAAGGTCGGCCCGATCGAACGGCGGGAGTTCTTCTACGCCGAGTTGCTGTCCAGCGTGGAGGCCGCGAAGGAGGTGCGGCTGTTCGGCATCGGTCCTCTGCTGCGCAGGCGCATGACGGACGAACGGCGTGCCGCCAACGCCGCGAGACGGACGGTGGACAGGCGGGAGGTCGCGGTCCAGGCCGCGCTCAACCTGCTCACCGCGCTGGTGTTCGGCGGGGGCCTGTTCTGGGCGGTGGATGCGGCGCGATCGGGAGGACTTTCGGTCGGTGACGTCACCGTCTTCGTGGCGGCGGTGACGAGCCTGCAGGCGGCCCTCGCCGGTCTGGCCAGGGACATCGCACGGTCACATCACGCCCTGACGATGTTCGGCCACTACACGGCGGTGATCACGGCGCCCCCGGATCTGCCGCTCGTTCCGCGGGCCCCGGCGCCGCCACGGATGCGGTACGGGATCGAACTGCGTGATGTGTGGTTCCGCTACTCCGAGGAGCACCCCTGGGTGCTGCGCGGGGTCAGTCTGCGCGTCCCCCACGGCAGGACGGTCGCGCTCGTCGGGCTGAACGGCTCGGGCAAGTCCACGCTGGTGAAGCTGCTGTGCCGGTTCTACGACCCGACCAGGGGCTCCATCCTGTGGGACGGGCAGGACATCCGTGACGTCGACGTGGCCGGACTGCGGGACAGGATCAGTGCGGTCTTCCAGGACTACATGCACTACGACATGACGGCCGCGGAGAACATCGCCCTTGGGGACCCCGCTGTCTGGGACGACCGGGAACGCGTCCGGTCCGCGGCGGAACGGGCCGGTGTCCACGACACGCTCGCCGGACTGCCCCACGGATACGACACCCCGCTGACGCGGATCTTCTTCTCTGAGTCGGAGAAGAACGACTCGGAGGTCGGCACGATGCTGTCCGGCGGACAGTGGCAGCGGCTCGCGCTGGCCCGCGCGCTCCTGCGCGACGGGCGGGACCTGATGATCCTCGACGAGCCCTCGGCGGGGCTGGACGCCGAGGCCGAGCACGAGATCCACGCCTCGCTCACCGCGCACCGCGCGGAGCGGACCAGTCTGTTGATCTCACATCGGCTCAGCGCGGTGCGTGACGCCGACCTCATCGTCGTGCTCCGCGACGGGCGGATAGTGGAGCAGGGTGACCATGCCCGGCTGATGGCCGACGGCGGAGAGTACGCGCGGTTGTTCGCGCTTCAGTCGTCCGGTTATCGGGATCCCGCCGCCGAAGGGCCGGCGCTGACGGCGGGAGGCGCGGGATGACCGCCGACGCCGGCCCTCGTCGTCCCGGTCGCGAGCGCGTGATGGGGGAGACCGGGGCGCCGGCCGGCGGTCCGGGGCGGGGCCGCGCGCCGGCGGTCTCCACCCGGCCGCCGCGTGCCCGGACGCTGACGGTGATCGGTGTGCTCCTCCTGTGGGGAGGGACGGTCGCGTTCCTCGTCAGGGGAGCGTGGGGATGGGCGGTGGCCTGCGGCGCGTCGGCGTCGGTTCTCGGTCTGGGCCTGCTCACCTCCGCGGTGATGGCCCGCGGGCTGGTCGCGGTGACGGTGCGGGGGTCGAGCATGAAACCCGCCTACCGGGACGGAGACCGCGTCGTCGCGCGGCGTGGCCGCCCCCTGAGGGCCGGACAAGTGGTCGTGGTGGAGCAGCCGACGCCCGAACGTGAATGGCCTGATCCGCCGGTGCCGCCGGGGGCCGGTGAGGCGTCGATGTCCGGAAGGCGCTGGATGATCAAACGGATCGTCGCGGTTCCCGGCGACGCCGTCCCGCGCGCCCGGGTTCCCGCGCTGTCCGACGCGCCGGAGGATCGTGTACCGCCGGGCAGGCTGGTTCTCCTGGGTGACAACCAGGAGGCCAGTTACGACTCCCGGCACGTGGGTTACTTTCCCGCGGAGCGTGTCCTCGGAGTCGTACTGCGCCCACTCCATCGGCGCGGTTTTCGAATCCGAAGTGCGGGCCGATAATTCGCTTTTCATGCCATCCGAAAGGTTGGGAAAGGGGCGGAACGCTCGGGAGGTCCGAAGGCATGGGGACGGCCTGCCGGCGTGTTTCTGCTTCGGATCGAGGTGAGGGTGTGCGGCGGCTGGAAGTACTTCAATATCTGCTACGAATGCCCGGTTTCACGCCCGAGCGGAACGTGTCGCACGCCCTGTTACGGATGGTGTGCCGCCGGTCGTGGGGGTGGTCACGGTAAGTCTTGCCGCGTGAACGCAGAGGTGTGCCGAGCCGATGGGAATGGCGGCATGTCAGATATATTCTCGGCACGTATGGGGCTCTCTGGCGACAAATGACCACTTTTCATCGCCAGTTCTAATGGAAATGATGTTGAATGTCGACTTGGGGTGCCCTTATTCGTATATGGTCACTCCATCGGCATGATCACCTTTGGTGGGCACCGGAGGTGAGCCGTCCCCGGGCCGTCACGATCCGCGGTGGCCGGGAGGCCGGCGTCCCCCTACTGAGCGACGGTTGGATTTCGCGTGGTCACGGCATTGGAATCCCGGCAGGAGCGCCTTTCCCGGTATAGGTGGATTCGCGGGAGTCTTTTCCGGCATCGCTTGTTCGCGGTGGTCGTGACCCTCGCCCTGGGGCTCAGGGCGCTGACGATGCTGGGATTCCGGCCCGGACGGATCTACTGGTACGACACGTACACATACCTTCAGCTCGCCTACGAGCTGACGCCCAGGGAGGATCTGAACCCGAACGGCTACCCCTTCCTGCTCCGGTTGCTCATGCCCTTTCACAGCATTCCGGTGGTCGTGGGAGTCCAGCACGCGATGGGACTGGGCGTCGGCGTGATGATCTACGCCCTGCTTCGCCGTAAGGGCGTTCCCGCCTGGGGGGCGGCGGCCGCGGCCGTCCCAGTGCTGTTCGACACCTCGTTCCTGCGGCTTGAGCACGCCGTGCTCGGCGACACGTTGTTCGTCTTCCTGCTGGTCGCCGCGACCGTGCTGCTGTCCTGGTCGTCCGCTCCGCCGCTCTGGGCGGGGGCGACGGCGGGCGTGTTCCTGGCGTGGGCCGCGCTCACCAGGACCGTCGGGCTGCCGATCTTCCTGGTCGCCCTCGGCTGGCTGGCCGTACGCCGTGTCGGGTGGCGCCCGCTGGTCGTCACGGCGCTCGCCGGCGCGCTTCCGCTGCTGTCGTACGCCGCCTGGTACCAGGCCGAGTACGGACGCTTCAAACTGGTCGGCGGTGACGGGGCGGCGCTCTGGGCGCGTGTCATGACCTTCGCCGACTGCGACGTGATCAAACCGCCGCCCGCCGAGGCGCCGCTGTGTCCCAACGGGACGTGGCGGGACGCGGCGGAGGGCTACTACTGGGCGCCCGAGGCGTCGCTCAACCGCATGCCGGGAGGCCGGAAGGAGAACGACTCGCTCGCCCGGTCATTCGCGGTCCACGCCGTCCTCGCGCAGCCTCTGGACTATCTGCGGACCGTCGCCGGTGACGTCTCGCTGGCCTTCCACTGGACCCCGGCGGACCATCCGATGCGGATGTCCGGGCCGCTCAGCCTGTGGGGAGGCGTGGCGGCGCCGGCCGTTCCCGACTGGGCCCGTTCGTACCTGCGGAGATACGCGCCGGGCGTCACCGGGGAGTACGAGGCGGTCCAGCCGTACGCCGGGTTCCTGCAGGCCTTTCAGAACCCCTCCTACCTGCGTGGGCCGTTCCTCGGGGTGATCCTTCTGCTGGGGGCGGCGGGCCTGCGCCGTAAGGATGTGCTGCTGCCGTGGGGGACGGCGGTGGTTCTGCTGGTGCTGCCCGTCGCCGTGCTCGATTTCGATCACCGTTACGTGCTTCCCGTCGTGCCGTTCGCGTGCCTCGCCGCGGCCCTTGCGGTTTCCGCGCGCTTCCGGGCCGGTTAGGACCGGGCCGGAGAGAGGCCCGGTCCCCGGCCCGGCCTATGCCCGGGAGGCGCCGCCCTGATCCTGGCCGAGCTCCGCGACGATCTCCCGGCGCAGCGCCCCCGTGTCGATGCCGGCGTCGGTGATGACGCGGGAGCCCAGCCCTCTGCCCTCGCGGAGGATGCCGAGCAGCAGGTGGCCGTCGCGGATGCCCTTCTGCTTGAGCGCCAGCGTCTCGCGCAGGGACAGCTCCAGGGCCTTCTTGGCCTGTGGGGTGAAGGGGATGTGCCGTCCGCTGCGGAGCCCGTTCCTGGTCGTGACGGGGTCGCGGTCGAGGGAGCCGGGCCCGAAGGCGGCCTCGACCCTCTCCCTGATGGCCGACAGGTCGATGCCGATCGTTTCGAGGGCCTCGGCGTCGAGGGCGGTGGCGCGTCTGACGGGGGTGAGCCGTACGACGGCCCGGTAGGCGCGTTCGTAGTCGAGGCCGTGCCCGGCCAGCACCCGGGTGACCATGCAGGAACGCTGGTCGAGCAGGCCGAGCAGGATGTGCTCGGTGCCGCAGCGGTCGTGGCGCAGTCGCCTGGCGTTCTCCTGGGCGAGGGTGACCGCCTGGCGGCTCTCCTGGTGGAACCGTTCGAACATCGCTACCTCTCCCGTCTCAGCAGCCCGCGGCCACCGGCGTACTTCTTGTGGACCGCCTGCCTCGTCACCTCAAGGCAGTGGGCGATCTCCTGCCAGGACCAGCCCTGTTGTCTGGCGTTCTCGACCTGGAGGGCCTCCAGCCGATCGACGAGGATCCGCAACGCCCGTACGGCCCGCAGGCCGACGGCCGGGTCGCGGCTGCCCGCGTCCGAGGCCAGCTGTGCCGTGTCGCTCATGTATGTCAATGTAAGTTGACGTCATCGAGATGTCAACCTTGATTGACGAGGCCCGTCTCACGGTCAGAAAACGGTTTGCCGGGTGATCGTGGGGTTTGTCAGCCTGGTAGGGCTATGCGTTCCCTGCCTGCCGCTGATCCCGGCGATCCCGATTCCCGAAGTCCCTTCCGATATCTCCTCTGGACCGCCCGCTCGCAGGCCGGTCCCCTGCTCATCGGCATCGGCTACGCCATCCTGTGGTGGACCTCGATGGCCCTGATCCCCGCCGCGATCGGTCGCAGCGTGGACGCCATCTGGAACCAGGACATGCGGAGCCTGCTCATCTGGACGGCGGTCGTGTTCGGCCTGGGAGTGGCGCAGGCGGTGACGAGCACCCTTCGTCACCGGATGGCCGTCTTCAACTGGCTGTCCGCCGCCTACCGCACGGTCCAGGTCACCGTCAGGCAGGCCACCAGGCTGGGGGCGACCCTGCCCAAGCGGGTGTCGACCGGCGAGGTGGTCAGCGTCGGCAACTCCGACATCGCCCACATCGGCAACGCGATGGACATCCTGCTGCGGGGCACGGGGGCGGTCGTCGCCGTCGTCACGGTCACCGTCATCCTCATCAGCACCTCGCCCGCGCTCGGACTGACCGTGCTCGTCGGTGTTCCGATCATGGCCGTCGCGGTCGGCCCCCTGCTCAGGCCGCTGCACCGGCGCCAGCACGCCCACCGTGACCTCCAGGGGGAGCTCTCGACCAGGGCCGCCGACATCGTCGCCGGCCTGCGTGTGCTGCGCGGCGTCGGCGGCGAGCAGATCTTCGCCGAGCGCTACGCGGAGGAGTCCCAGAAGGTACGGCGGGCGGGCGTGCGGGTCGCCGCGATCGAGGCGACCCTTGAGGGAGCCCAGGTCCTGCTGCCCGGCCTGCTGATCGCGGGCGTGACCTGGCTCGGCGCCAGGTTCGCGCTCAGCGGGGAGATCACCGTGGGCCAGCTCGTGGCCTTCTACGGCTACGCCGCCTTCCTGATCTCCCCGCTGCGCACGCTCACCGAGACCGCGGACAAGCTGACCAAGGGACACGTGGCCGCCCGCAGGGTGGTGCGGATCCTCAACCTGCGGCCCGAGATCACCGGCGGCACCGGGACCTCGCCCGGCGGCCTGCTGCGTGACGTCGCCTCCGGCGTCGCCGTACGCCCGGGTGCCCTCACAGCCGTCGTCTCGGCCGTTCCCGAGGAGAGCGCGACGATCGCCGACCGGCTCGGCCGGTACGCCGACGGCGACGTGGACTTCGGCGACGTACCGCTGGACAGTCTGCCGGTCGCCGAGGTCCGCCGCCGGATCCTGGTCGCCGACAACGAGGCCGGGATGTTCGCCGGGGTGCTCAGGGACGAGCTGGACGTGACCGGGACCGCCTCCGAGGAGACGATCAACCGCGCCCTGCGCGCCGCGTGCGCCGAGGACGTCGTCGAGGCGCTGCCCGGTGGTCTCGACGCGGCCGTCGCCGAGGCGGGCCGGGAGTTCTCCGGCGGCCAGCGGCAGCGGCTGCGGCTGGCCAGGGCGCTGGCCGCCGACCCCGAGGTGCTCATCCTCATCGAGCCGACCAGCGCGGTCGACGCGCACAGCGAGGCGCGCATCGCCGTACGGCTGGCGGAGGCCAGGGCGGGCAGAACCACCCTCGTCTGCACCACGAGCCCGTTGGTGCTCGACCACGCCGATCACGTGGTCTACGTGGAGGAGGGCGTCGCGCGGGCCCAGGGCACCCACAGGGAACTGCTGGCCGTCAGCGCGGACTACCGCGCCGTCGTCACCAGGGGAGAGGAGGAGTCCACGCGGCCCCCGGAACCCGCCGGCGCCGGACGCGGGAACCCAGGAAAGGAGGCCGCGTGAGCGGGCAGATCCTCCCGGTCGCCGACCGGGCACAGGTACGGGCCTACGCCCGCAGACTCACCCTGAAGTATCCCGGCACGCTGTCGGCGGCCCTCGGCCTGCACGGCCTGGCCGCGGCGGCGGGCCTGGTCGTGCCGTGGATGCTCGGCGACCTCGTCCACGGCATCAAGAGCGGCACGGGGATCGACGTCACCGTGGTCGCGCTGGCCATCGCGGGCTTCCTCGCCGCGCAGGGGGTGCTCGTCAGGTTCGCGGTCTACGTCTCCTCACGGCTCGGGGAGAAGGTCCTGGCCGAACTGCGCGAGGAGTTCGTCGGCCGGGTCCTCGCCCTGCCGCTGTCCACGGTCGAGCGCGCGGGGTCCGGCGACCTGATCACCCGCACCTCGCGGGACGTGGACACCCTCTCCCGCAGCGTGCGGCACGCCGTACCGGAGACGGTGATCGCCCTGGTGGCCTTCGTGATCACCGCGGGGGCGCTGATACTGACCGGGCCGTTGCTCGTGCTGCCCGCGCTGCTGGTCGTACCGCTGCTGTGGATCTCGACGCGGTGGTACCTCAGGCGGGCGCGGGACGGCTACCTGCGGGAGAACGCCGCCTACGCGGACATGACCGAGGGGCTGGCCGAGACGGTCGGTGGCGCCCGTACCGTCGAGGCCCTGGGACTCCAGGAGCGCAGGCGGCGCCGTACGGACGTCGACATCGCCAGGTCGTGGGCGGCCGAACGTTACACCCTCGGGCTGCGCATGGTGTGGTTCCCGGCCGTCGAGTTCGGTTACGTGCTCCCGATCGTGACGACGCTGCTGGCCGGGGGTGTCTTCTACATCCAGGGCTGGGTCACGATCGCCCAGGTGACGGCGGCCACGCTGTACGTGCAGCAACTGGCCGACCCGCTCGACCGGCTGATGTCGTGGGTGGACGAACTCCAGGTGGGCGGCGCCTCCATGGCCCGGCTGCTCGGCGTCGCCGAGGTGCCCGACGACCGGGAGGCCGGTTCCGAGGCTCCCGAGGGGGAGGAGTTGCGGGCCGAGGACGTCCGCTACGCCTACCGCGAGGGGCACGACGTGCTGCACGGCGTCGACCTGGTGGTCAGGCCGGGGGAGCGGCTGGCCATGGTCGGTCCCTCCGGGGCGGGCAAGTCGACGCTCGGCCGCCTGCTCGCGGGCGTCCACGGGCCGCGGACCGGCTCGGTCACGGTCGGCGGCGCCCCGCTGGTCGAGCTCCCGCTCGACGACCTGCGCGGCCACGTCGCGCTGGTGACCCAGGAACACCACGTGTTCCGGGGCACGCTGCGGGAGAACGTGCTGATCGCCCGTCCGGACGCCGACGCGGACCAGGTCAGGGCGGCGCTTGAGGCGGTGGACGCCTGGGAGTGGGCCGCCGGTCTGCCCGACGGTCTGGACACGATGGTCGGTTCCGGCGGTGAGCCGGTCCCGCCCGCCCAGGCCCAGCAGCTCGCCCTGGCCCGGCTGGTCCTGGCCGACCCGCACACCCTCGTCCTGGACGAGGCGACCTCGCTGATCGACCCCAGGGCGGCCCGTTCCCTTGAGCGTTCGCTGGCCGCGGTGCTCGACGGCCGTACGGTGATCGCCATCGCCCACCGCCTCTACACGGCGCACGACGCCGACCGGGTCGCGGTGGTCGAGGACGGGCGGATCAGCGAACTCGGCTCCCACGACGAGCTGGTCGCCGCGGGTGGCTCCTACGCCGCCCTGTGGAGCAGCTGGCACGCCAACGGCGGAGTGAAGGAAAACCGTCCTGTCCGGTGGGGAAAGGAGGGGAACCTCCGGGTGCACCTTCCGGGGGAAACGGCTCCGCGCGACTACAGTGATCGTCACTGACAGTGGTCAGTCGAGTGCGAAAAGTCGCAGGAAAGGGGTGCCCCCGTGTCACCTGAATCGATCGCATCCGTCACGAGCTCGACGCTGGGCAGGCTCCTGGCGGGAGCCGCCCTCCTTGTCCCCGCCTTCATGATCTGCGGGGGGCCGGCCGAGGCCGCCGTGCCCGCCGTCGGTCACACCGTCACCGCGGACCCGGCCCCCGTGGCGACCCCCTCGCCCGGCCCGACGAAGACCGGGCGGCCCGCCAAGCGGAACAGGGCCACCGAGGACGCAGGCCAGGACGTCCGCTCGATGACCGGCGGCCACAGCGGCGGCAAGGTCGGCGGCAGGGGCGGTGGCAGGAACGGGGGCGCCACCGGCCCGCAGGGCGGGGACACCTACGACCCCGAGGCCAGTGCCGACGACGCCGCCCCCGGGGGCCGCAGCGCGGGTGCGGGCCCCGGCTCCAACACGGGCCCCGCTACCGGCCACGGCCGCAACGGCATCAAGCGGTCGGCGGGCAAGTGGCAGCGTTTCAAGTGACGCCCCAGGACTGAACGGAAGCGGCCGCCGTACCCCGGGGAGGGTACGGCGGCCGCTCCTCGTCAGGACAGGGCCTTGTTGAGGAAGTCCACCTGCAGCAGCAGGAGGTTCTCGGCCACGACCTCCTGCGGCGTCATGTGGGTGACGCCGGACAGCGGCAGCACGTTGTGCGGGCGCCCGGCGGCCAGCAGCGCGGACGACAGGCGCAGCGTGTGCGCGGCCACCACGTTGTCGTCGGCCAGGCCGTGGATCAGCAGGAGCGGGCGTTCGAGCTTCTCGGCGTCCGCGAACAGCGACGAGGCGTCGTAGTGCCCCTCGGCGGGCTGGCCGAGATAGCGCTCGGTGTAGCAGGTGTCGTAGAGCCGCCAGTCGGTCACCGGGGCTCCGGCGATGGCGGCGTGGAAGACGTCGGGCCGCCGCAGCACGGCCAGCGCCGCGAGGTAGCCGCCGAACGACCAGCCCCTGATGCCGACCCTGGACAGGTCCAGGTCGTCGGGGAAGCGCTCCGCCGCGCCGTGCAGGGCGTCCACCTGGTCGTCGAGGACCGGGGTCGCCAGGTCGTGCAGGATCTCCCGCTCGAACTCGGGGCCGCGTCCCGGGGTGCCCCGGCCGTCGGCGACCACGACCGCGAAGCCCTGGTCGGCGAACCACTGGCTGGTCAGGTAGGCGCCCGAGGCGGACAGGACACGCTGGGCGTGCGGGCCGCCGTACGGGTCCATGAGGACCGGGAGCCTCGCCGAGCCGGGTACGTGCCCTGACGGGAAGATCACGGCGGTCGACAGCTCGCGCTCGCCCGTACGGATCAGGGAGACCCGCAGGTCGAGGCCGTGGCGTTCGGCGTGGGAGGTGATGTGCCCGACGTGGCGGCCGTGGTGGGAGACGCGGGTGACCGGTCCCTCTCCGTCGAGGGTCTGGCCGGTGACCACGAGGGTCCCGCCCGCGGCCTGGCCGCTGTAGACGCCGCTGTCCTGCGGGCTGACCAGGGTGATCCGCCCGTCCTTGTAGGCCCACAGCGCGATCTCGGACGGCTCGCCGCTGGCGCGGAACAGCACCGTGTCGCCGCTGACGCCCGCGACGTCGCGGACCTGGAGGGAGGCCGGGGTGACGGGCTGGTCGCCGACGACCAGGCGGCGGCCCCCGTCGAGGTTCGTCACCCAGACGAGGGAGCCGTCCGACAGGTGGCCGGGGACGCCGGTGACGACGTCGACCCAGGCGGCGTCGGTGTCCTCGCGGACGAGGGAGGAGGCGCCGGTCTCGGGGTCGACGTCGAACAGGCGCATGGTCCGCTGGTCACGCGTCATGGTGACGATGGACAGGCCGTGGTCGTCCCAGGCGGCGTTGACGAGGTACTCGTCGGTGAAGGGCACCGGGACGCGGCCACCGGCCAGGGACAGCACGAACAGCTCGACCTTGGCGTTGGGGGACCCCGCCGCGGGGTAGCGCTGCTCGGTCGCGGGCCTGGCGGGGTTGGCCGGGTCGGCGATGTGCCACTTCTCGACCGGTGAGTCGTCGGCCCGCTCGACCAGTACGGCCTCGCCGGACGGGGACCACCAGTAGCCGCGCATCCGGTCCATCTCCTCGGCGGCGATGAACTCGGCCAGGCCGTAGGTCACCTCGGGCGCCTCGGGGCCGGCGAGCGCGTGGTCGACCTCGTCCTCAAGGTCCTGGACGTGGAAGGCGCCACCGGTCACGTATCCGACGTGCACACCGGTCGGGGAGAGCCGGGGGTCGATGACCGGGCCCGGGGTGCGCAGATGGCGCACGCTCCTGGTCCGCAGGTCCACGACGTACAGGCCGCCGGAGAGGGCGAAGGCGGCCGTGGTCACCGCGGCGTCGGTGCTGTAGGCGACGATGCCGCCCGCCGACTCCCTGGCGCGCTCGCGGCGTGCCCGTTCCTCCGGCGGGAGGTTCTCCTCGTCGGCGGCGATGACCCGGGGATCGGCGATCAGCCGTTCCGTGCCGCTGGCCACGTCGAACTCCCACAGACAGGTGACCGGGTCACAGCCGCCCTTGGTCCGCAGGAAGACAATCCGCGCACCGTCGGGCGCGACCGTGAACGCACGGGGAACGCCGAGGGTGAAGCGGCGGGTCCTTGCGTGCAGCCGAGGAAAACTCTCACTCATACCAGTCATCTTGCCAGTACGGTCCCGGGAAGGGATCTCCCAGGATGGTCCAAATGAATGTGATCATGGGAGAAACTTGGGCGAGTGACGCTTACCGCGCGAATCGCTCGCTCCCCCGGGACGCCCGCCGTTCTGGCCTTCGCGTTCGTGATGTGGGGGATCGGCGTCCCCTCGTTCTGGCGTGACGAGTCGGTCAGCGTCCTGGCGGCCAGGATGTCCTTCGACGAGCTGCGCGAGCTGCTCTCCCACATCGACACCGTCCACGCGCTGTACTACCTGCTGCTACGCCCCTTCGCCGCCCTCGGCGGGGAGGTCGCGGTCAGGCTGCCCTCCGCGCTCGCGGTCGCCGGGGCGGCGGCCGGGATCACGGCCCTGGGCCGCAGGCTCTCCGCCCCCGGCTCCTGGACCGGGACCTACGCGGGCCTGGCCTACGCGCTCATCCCCATGGTCAGCCGCTACGGCCAGGAGACACGCAGCTACGCCCTGGTCAGCGCGGTCGCGGTGGCCTCGACCCTGGTCCTGCTCGGCGAACGGCGCTCCCGCCACGCCGGTTACGGCCTGCTGGTCGCCCTGCTCGGCTGGTTCCACCTCTACGCGCTGCTCCTGCTGCCCGCGCACGCCCTCATCGTGCTCCGCCGCGGGCGCCGGGAGATCCTGCCCTGGCTCGCGGCGCTCGCCGGGGCGGCGGTGCTGCTGGTTCCCCTGGTCCTCATGGCCTCCGGGCAGCGGGACGAACAGCTCTTCTGGCTGAAGACGCCCGACCTGGCGGCCCTGGCGCAGCTCGGTGTGGAGATCTCCGGAGGACCCGTCTCCTGGCAGGACTCGGGCACCCCGCCGCTGTTCCTCGCCCTCCTGGGGCTGCTCGCCCTGCTCGGCGTCTGGTACGGCAGGGCGTCGCTCACGGAGGTCGCCCTGCCGTGGGCCCTCGTCCCGGTCGCGCTGTCCTACGCGATCTCCCAGGTGTACCCGGTCTACAACCCGCGCTACGTCATGTTCGTCCTGCCCGCCCTGGCGCTGCTGGCCGGGGCCGGTCTGGCGGGACTGCCCCGGCCGTTCTCCGGGCGGGCGCCGATCGGCCTGGCGGCCCTGGCCGCCCTCGCGGCGCTGTCCATGAGCGCCCAGCTGACCGTCAGGGGCCCCGCCAACCGCCCCGACGACCTGCGCACCCTGGCGGCCGAGCTCGGCGCCGCCGAACGCCCCGGCGACGCCGTGCTCTACGCGCCGGAACGCTTCTGGCTGTTCGTCTCCGTGTACGGCGGGCCGTACGGGAAGCTGGTGCCCTTCGACCCCGGCGCGGAGCGGGTGTGGCTGGTCTCCCGGCGGCTCCCGGGGACCGAGTGGCAGAGCGACCCCCGGCTGGCCGCCCTGAAGCGGGGCTTCACCAAGGCCGGGCCCACCCGGATATCCGGTGCGGTCCGTGTCACGCTCTACACCCGGCGGCTACCCTCGAACCATGAACGACCGCCGTCTGCTGCTCGTGCACGCCCATCCCGATGACGAGACGATCGGCACCGGCGCCACCATGGCGAAGTACGCCGCCGAGGGGGCCGGGGTGACCCTGGTGACCTGCACCCTCGGCGACGAGGGCGAGGTCATCCCGCCCGGCCTGGCCCATCTGACGTCCGACCGTGACGACGCCCTCGGCGGGCACCGGATCGGCGAGCTGGCCGCCGCCTGCGCGGCCCTCGGCGTCACCGACCACCGCTTCCTCGGCGGCCCGGGGCGCTGGCGCGACTCCGGCATGATGGGCGTGGCCTCGAACGACCACCCCGCCGCCTTCTGGCGGGCCGACCTGGACGAGGCGGCCGGAGAACTGGTCAAGGTCATCCGCGAGACGCGTCCCCAGGTCCTCGTCACCTACGACGAGAACGGCTTCTACGGCCACCCCGACCACATCCAGGCGCACCGCGTCTCGGCACGGGCCTTCGAACTGGCCGCGGACCCGGCGTTCGGCGAGGGCGAGCCGTGGCGGATCGCCAAGTTCTACGTCACCGCGGTGGCCAGGGCCACGATGCGCAGGACCGCCCAGGCGCTGGTCGAGGCCGGGACGCGCTTCCTCCCCGAGCGGGTCGAGGACCTGCCGTACGGCTGCGCCGACGAGGACGTCACCACCGAGATCGACGCCCGCGCGCACATCGAGGCCAAGTTCGCGGCGATGCGGGCGCACGCCACCCAGATCAGCGTCGAGGCCCCGTGGTACGCCCTGTCGAACGACGTCGGCCAGGAGGTGCTGGCGGTCGAGCACTACATCCTGCGCTCCGGCCTCCCCGGCTCCGGCGCTCCGGCGGCACCGGTCGAGGTCGGCGGCCTCGGCGAGCCGTACAAGCCGGAGGACGATCTCTTCGCCGGGATCGACTAGCCTCCATGGTTGTGATGGAGCAGGTCCCCACGGCCGAGCGGTCCTCGGGCAGGGCGGTCGCCGTGGCGGCGTACGCCGTCCTCTTCGTTCTCGGCCTTCTCATGGGCCTTCTGGGCGCCTTCCAGCATTCGTGGTACCTCAGGCCGACCACGGTCCCGATCTCCTCCTTCGGCTGCGTCCTGGCGCTGTTCGCCGTCTGCTACGGGGCCGGGCGGATGATGCGCGGCAAGCTGGCGGCCCTGGCCGCTGCGAGCGGCTGGCTGGTGATGACGATGATGTGGCTCTCCGGCAGGCAGGAGGGCGACGTGATCATCGCCGCCGACCTGTCGGGCTACGTCTACCTCTACGGGGGCATGATCGCCGCCCTGGTGGCCGTCCTGATCACCCCGACCTCACACGGCGGCTCCTGGCTGCTGACCCGCCACTGAGGATGTCCACGTTGGCGGTGACGATCGCGCCACCGCGTCGCAGCCGCCAGGCGTAACCTCGGACTCGCGAACGGTCACGAGGCAGACGATCTGGTCATCTCCCGTACCGGAGAGCCGTTGGCTCCCCGCGGCACGGCGGCGCACAATCCTGGTATGCGGCGGTTGCATCGCGTACGGCGCACGCTCAACTACCTCAACCTGTCCACCCCGCTCGGACTGTTGCTGGTACGGCTGGGCGGCGCCAGGAGGAGGGCGGGGCCGGACGGGCTGATCCTCGCCTACGGCTACCGCATCCCGTTCCCCGTCGCCGGGGCGTTCACCGTCGGCAACGTGGTGCTGACCAGGTCGCAGGAGGGGAGTCTGACCGAGTCCCTGGTCAGGCACGAGGGCAGGCACGCCTCGCAGTACATGTTCTGCGCGGGACTGCCGATGCTTCCGCTGTACGTCGTGGCGGTGGTCGTCTCGGTGCTCGTCTGCGGTGACCCCTCCTCGTGGAACGTCTTCGAACGCCTCGCGAACCTGGAGGACGGAAACTACATCCGTAAATCACCGTGGTGGTTCAGGACGCGGTTTTAGGATTTTGTGACGGCGGAGGAGGTTGGCGGCAAACCTTCGTCATTTGGCAGGGATCACGGTGGAGCCGGTGTCCGTCCGGCGGATAGTTTTGACGAAATTCCAGCCAGAACACGAAGGGGTGCCGTGGCCTGCTACCACCACTGTGGCTCCTCCGGCCGGGTTCTCATCCGTGTCGGGCGGACCTTCGACCGGCCCGGACACGACCGGTGCGTCAGGCCCGGGATGACCCTGCCCGGCATGCCGTACGACATCGAGTACGCCTGGGCGAAGGGTCCCCGCTGAACCGACTCCGTGGCGGTGGAGACCGAGGAACATCGGGACGACGCCGTTTTCCGGGGAGACGGTCGCCGGGTTGTTCCACGTCCGGTCCTCTGGGGTGTGATCGGTCGCAGATGATTCGGTGAACATCTCCGTCGGCATTGATTCGTTCGTCGATGAACGGCGTGGGACCGGACTCCGCGGTTCCCCGTGACGGAGCGGAAACACTGTGGTGATCCACAGTGGAGGGGCCGGGCCGCGTGCGCGGTCCGGCCCCTCCGGCATGGGCCCCGCGCGTGCCCGAGCGCCTCGCGAACCTGGAAGACGGGAACTGGACCCGTAAATCGCCCTGGCGGTTTCGGCTTAAGTCACCTTAATGGGAATAAATCACCTCATATAGGGATCATCGCCCGGACCGGTGGTTGCCAAGGGGGTCACCCATGTCTCAGACGATCCAGCCTGAGATCTCGCCGCGCGCACCGGAACGGGCGTGGCCACGTAGCTTCAGAGACCGGCTGACCTCTCCGTTGCCCGCCTTCCAGGAACTGCTCGCCGCCATGTGGCACGGCGGGTTCCGGCCGGAGACCGGGGACGCCGACCTGATCCCGGTGACCAGGAACGGGCTGCCCAGGCCGGTGGCGACCGAGACCGTGGTCACCTGGGTCGGGCACGCGACCTACGTCCTGCAGATGGGCGGCCTGACGATCCTCACCGACCCCGTCTGGGCCAGGCGCATCCCCGGGGGCAGGCCCAGGCTCACCCCGCCCGGCGTCGCCTGGACGGACCTGCCCAGGATCGACGCCGTGGTGATCAGCCACAACCACTACGACCATCTGGACGCCCCGACCGTACGGCGCCTGCCCAGGGACACCCCCGTCCTCGTCCCGGCCAGACTGAGGCCCTGGTTCACCCGGCGGGGCTTCACCGACGTCGTCGAACTCGACTGGTGGGAGAGCACCGAGATCGGCGAGGTGTCCTTCGACTTCGTCCCCGCCCACCACTGGAGCCGCAGGTCGATCAGCGACACCTGCAGGACGCTGTGGGGCGGCTGGGTCATCAGGACCGTGGACCAGACGGTCTACTTCGCCGGGGACAGCGGGTACGGCGAGCGCTTCGCCCAGATCGGGGAGCGCTATCCGGCGGGCGTCGACCTGGCCCTGATGCCGGTCGGCGCGTTCGAGCCCCGCTGGTTCATGAAGAACTCGCACGTCGATCCGGCGCAGGCCGTACAGGCGTGCGCGGACGTCGGGGCGCGGCGGATGGCGACGATGCACTGGGGCACCTTCCTGCTGTCCGGCGAGCCGCTGCTGGCCCCGGTCGAACAGGCCCGCGCGGCATGGGCCGCGGCGGGCAGAGACCGCGCCGACCTGTGGGACCTGGCCGTCGGCGAGTCCCGCGTCCTGCCGTGAGACGGGTCACGGCGTGAGGGTCAGGGTGTCGACGGCGGCCTTCCTGACGGACTCCTCGCGGGAGAGCATCGGCGTCGTCCCGCCGTCGGCCCACAGGGGCGCCTGGTCCCAGTAGTTGGCGTGGAAGGCGTGTCCCGAGGCGCCCGTCAGGTTGATCCATCGTGACCTGTCCAGGTCGGCGAGGTCGACGACCATCCGCATCGACGGCAGCCAGCTGACCTCGTACCCCTCCTGGACGTCCCAGCCCGCGGCGTCGACCGCGTCGTCGTTGCCCGGCACCGGGAACGGGCCACGGTTGAACAGCCGTTCGACCAGAGAGATCCCCGAGGAGCCGAAGGTCTGGCTGGTCAGGGTGAGCGTGTGCACCTCACCCCAGCGCCACGCCTTGACGTCCTCGCCCAGGAGCCGCCGCAGCTCGTCGTAGCCGAGCGCCATGGCCCGGCGCAGCATGTCGTCGCGGGTCTCCCGCTGCGGCGTCCGCGTGTCGTCCCAGAACGGGTCCTCCGGCCGGTCGAGCATGACGCGGACCACCTCGAACCACCGGTCGCCGCCGGTCGGCCAGGCCACCTCCGGCAGGTCGTCGTTGAAGGTCTCGATGAGCAGGTGCCGCCAGACGGCGTTGAAGTACGCCGCGGGGGCCGAGTCGACACCCTGCGAGCCGTCCCAGGAACGCAGCAGGTCGAGGGCGCGTGCCGGGTCCCCGGCCACCTTCAGGGCCGTCAGGCGGGGCACCAGGAAGGGCGCGAGGCCGTTGCCGGTGTCCTGCTGGACCGCGCCCATGGTCTCGACGTCCACCTTGCCCTTGGCGATCTCGGCCCCAAGGCGGTCGAGGATGCGCTGGGAGCGGTAGCCGTACGCCCAGTCCTTGGTCAGCATGTGCGGGTAGCGCCCGGGATCGACGACCGCGTTGTTCGCGGTCACGACGTAGCCCTCCGGCGGGTTGTAGGCGCTGGGCAGGTCCTGGAAGGGGATGGTCGACTGCCAGGAGTACTCGCCGGTCCAGCCGGGGACGGGCCAGGTGCCGTCGCCCCTGGTCCTGACGGGGATGCGGCCGGGTGCCTGGTAGCCGATGTTGCCGTCCACGTCGGCGTAGACCATGTTCTGCGAGGGAACCTCGAACTTGCTCGCCGCCGCCCTGAAACTCGGCCAGTCACGTGCCGTGTTGAGGTCGAAGATCGCGTCCGCGGTCCTGCCGGGTTCCAGCGCGGTCCACTTGAGGGCGACCGCGTCCGCCGGTTCCCTGAAGACCGCGGCCGCACCGGGCAGGGCGTCCTTCGCGTCGCCCATGACGTCGGAGATGATCGGCCCGTGCAGGGTCTCGCGCACCGTGAGCGTGACCGGATCGCCACCCGCGACCTCGATCTTCTCGGCCCTCGTGGTGAGCGGCCGCCACTCGCCCATGAACAGGTAGGAGTCGTCCCTCACCCGTTCGAGATACAGGTCGGCGACGTCGGGGCCGAGGTTGGTGAACCCCCAGGCGACCCGGTCGTTGTGCCCGATGATCACGCCGGGCAGCCCGGAGAAGGTGAACCCGGTGACGTCGAAGGAACACCGCTCACTCTTGGTACGGCAGTGCAGCCCGGCCTGGTACCAGATCGAGGGCATCCCCGGCGCCAGGTGCGGGTCGTTGGCCAGCAGCGGCTTGCCCGAGGCGGTGTGCGCGCCGCCGACGACCCAGGAGTTCGAGCCGATGCCGTTGCCCCCCTTGGGGTCGCCCATCAGGCTCGGTACCGCGGCGACGGTCGCGGCGGCCCCGGTCAGCGCCGTGGGGTCGGCGCTCTCCTCGGGGCCGGGCGAGGCGCCACGCGGCTCCTGGGCCTGGTCGAAGCCGTGGTCGGTGACCGAGCCCTTGGTGACGATCGGCCGGTGCGTGCCGAAGGGGTAGCCGGGCCAGAGCTGCTCGACCCGTTCACGGGGCAGCTTGCTCGCCGCCACCGCTCTGCCGATCTCGTCGGAGAGGTTGGAGCGCAGGTCCCAGGCCATGGCCTTGAGCCAGGCGACCGAGTCGACGGGGGTCCACGGCTCCGGCTGGTAGCCGGAGTTGGTGAGCCTGAGCAGGCCGTACTCCAGGCTCTTGCCGAGGGCGCCCTCGTGCTGCTCCATCCAGGAGTTGACGCCCCTGGCGTAGGCGTCGAGATAGCGGCGGGTCTGCTCGGAGAGCATCGGCAGCTCCCGCTCGGCGATCCGCCGCCAGCCCATGGTCCTGATGGCCTTGTCCTCGGGGAGCGTCGAGGGACCGAACATCTCGGACAGGCGTCCGGCCGTCACGTGCCTGCGGAAGTCCATCTCGAAGAACCGGTCCTGGGCGTGCACGTAGCCCTGGGCGAGGAACAGGTCCTCCGAGGAGTCCGCATAGATATGCGGCACCCCTGTTTTATCGCGATATACGGTGACTTTTCCGGTCAGGCCCTTCACCTTGAGGTCGCCCGACACCTGCGGGAACGACGCTCGTACGGCCAGCACCCCCGCTCCGGCCAGAGCCAGGCAGAGCACCACGAGGGTGGTCACCACCCGCGCGAGCCACATGAGCGGTCGGGGCATCCGGGCATATGGCCGGAACTTCACAAACACCTCCTAGGCGGCGTGCTCGAACAAGTTTGGCAGCTCTTCGCACGTCAGAACGCCGCTTCCACCTCCGCGACCCCCGGGGAACCGCGTGGCGGCCCCGTGTACAACAGGGGAAAACCCGCGGTGAGACGGGAAAAGACGGTGGAACGGCTCAAGGAGGACGGTGACAGCCGGTTATCGGCGACGACGATGGGTCACAGCGGTGTCTCCAGGACGACGGAGCGCGTGGCGAATCCGTTGCGCTGGTAGAAGCGGACCGCCCCCTCGTTGCCCGCGTAGGCCGTCACCCCGGCGTACTGCGCCCCGTTGCCCCCGGCCCACGTCCTGAACTCGGCGACCAGCCTGCTGCCGATCTTCTGCCCCCGGTAGGCGGGCTGCACGTAGATGCTGCCCAGCGTCGCGACCGCGACCGGCCGCATCGGGGTCGGCCCCGACAGCGAGCCGGTCATGTGGCCGACGACCCTGCCCCCGTCGTCGGCGACCATCACCAGGCGCGCCGGGTCGCCCAGCGCGGCGGCGAAGTGGACCGGGCCGTGCTCCTTCGGCCAGTTCACGTCGAGAGAGGGGTCACGCCTGCCGGCGTCCTCGGCGAAGAGGGCCGAACTGCACGCCACGACCCCGTCGAGGTCGGCGGCCGTGGCCGGCCGTACGACAACGCCATTGTCACTCATGATCGGGACGCTACCGGTCGCCACCGACAAACGGCTTTCAGGAGGGCCGCACCGACCAGTCCTGCCCCTCGGGTGTGTCACGGACGAGCACCCCGAGACCGGCCAGCTCCGCGCGGAGACGGTCGGCGGCGGCCCAGTCTCCGGCCTCCCGCGCCCTCGGGCGCCGCTGGAGCAGCTCGGCCGCGCCCGGCGGCAGGTTCTCGGAGCGGCCGATCCCGCAGGACAGGTCGAGGCCCAGGACACGGTCCAGATGCAGGAACGCCTCAAGCCTGGCGCCGGGCGCGACCGCCTCGTCGCGTTCGAGCCCGCGCAGCAGGCGCAGCGCCAGCGGTGTGTCGAGGTCGTCGTCGAAGGCGTCCTCGATCGCGGAGACCGGCCCCGAGGGCATCGGGCGGCTCGGCGCCTCCGCCCACCCGGCCACCCGCGAACGCCAGCGCCGCAGCGTGGCGTCGGCGACGCGCAGGGCCTGCCAGGTGAGGTCCAGCCGCCCGCGGTGGCGGTGTTCGAGCAGCGCCAGCCGTACGGCCAGCGGGTCGAGACCGGCCCGGGTGACCTCCCCGAGCGCCGGCGCCCCGCCCGCGCGTCCGTCCAGTTCGTGCCCGTCGAACAGCAGGTGACCGGAGTGGGCCCAGTGGGCGACCACCTCGTGCCCGGTGACCGCGTCCGACTGGGCGCGTTCGTTCTCGTGGTGCGGGAAGCACAGGTCGATCCCGCCCACGTGCAGATCGATCCGTTCGCCGAGAGAACGCAGGGCCATGGCCGAGCACCCGATGTGACGGCCGGGCACCCCCCGCCCCCACGGCGCCCGCCAGGCGGGTTCCTCCTCGGTGGGACGCCACAGCACCCAGTCGGCGGGATGCCGCTTGCGCGGGCCGGCCTCCCCGGCGCGGGGCCGCAGCCGCTCGAGGCGGTTGCCGGACAGCTCGCCGTAGGAGGGGAAGGAGGTGGCGTCGAAGAGGACGGACCCGTCGGAGGCCGGATAGGCGTGCCCCCGCTCGACCAGCCTGGCGATCATCTCGATCACCGGGCCGACGGTCTCGGAGACCTCGGGGGAGTGCTGGGGCGGATGGATGTTCAGCGCGAGAGCCTCGGCCTCGAACGCGTCACGCCGGCCACGCCCCTCGGCCCCGTGGCCCGCGGGAGGGCGGCCCAGGTCGGTGAGGCCCAGGCAGCGGACGACCCGGACGCCCCGCCGTTCCACCACCCGCCTGACCAGGTCGGCCAGCAGACCGGCGCGCAGGTCGCCCAGGCTCGTCACACGCCCGGCGGCCGGGCCACAGCCGTAGACGCGCATCGAACGGGCGCCCTGCGGGAGGACCGGTTCGACGCGGCGGTGCCGCGTGTCATACAGCCGTAGCATTCTTCGAGCCTACGGGAAGCCTCAGACGGCCCCCTCAAGAAGGACGAGAATGTCGCGATCGCCCCGGTCACGCAGCCGGGCGCCGACATCCTCCTTCGGAGAGCCGTCCGGCAGGCCGATGCGGGCGCCGATGAGACGTATGCCCTCGGCCTCCGAGGCGACGGGCGCGGTGTAGCCGATCAGGTGCAGGGCCCGGTTCAGTGGGGGCAGGGTCGCCGCCGCCGAGGGCAGGTAGCGGGTCAGCAGCTCACCCCCGTCGGAGACCGTGAGGAAGACGTGGTCGCCCTCCGCCGCGTTCGCGGCCACCAGGATGGGACGGATGGAGCCCATGGTCGGCTGGTTGTGCCAGCTGATCACCACGTCGCCGGACGGGGTCGAGGCGGTCAGCTGGCCTCCGGGGGCCATGCCCAGGTAGGCGGCGAACCCGGTGGGCAGCGGGGAGCCGGAACCGCGCAGGTGCTCGGCGTTGACGTCGACCCGGTGCCACCAGCGCCCGTCACGGCTGCGGAAGCACCGCCTGGTCGAGGAGACGTCCCTGCGGGGCTGGTAGTCCGACTGCTCCGAGCCCGCGACCCTGATCCAGCCGCGCTGGGTGCGCTCGAACCCGGGGCCGCCCGCGTAGGCGCGCACCGAGCTCTCACTCACGTCGTAGCGCGAGGTCAGGTTCGTCACGATGGTGTTGACCGAGGCCTCTCCGTTGGCCCGCTCGATCTCCCTGGCGATCATCTCCCGGATGCCGAGATACTCCTCGCCGCCCCACCTGGCCAGGCCGTACTTGTTGCGGTCGAGGCGCAGGAAGCGGTCGTCGGCGGTCAGCTGGTTGCGGATGCCGACCAGGCTGTAGTCCTCGCCGATGCGCTCCTGGATCTCCTCCGGCGTCAGCGCGGTGCCCGCGACCGCGAGCACCGCCTCGGCCTTGTCGTTGACGCTGCGCGGCCAGGGCACCACGTGCCCGTCGAGCACCCGCAACTGGGGTACGGCGATGAGCCAGCGTTCGGCCACGTCCTCGCGGATGCCGAGCTGGCTGACCAGCGAGACGGCCTCCTCAAGGGGGCGCGGCCCGTCGGTGAACAGCTGCCTGGTCTTCTCCCGCAGCTCGTCGGCGCCGCCCGCGACGAGCCAGCCGTCCACCTGGTCGTAGCCGGTGAGCAGGGTCCGCACGAACCGCCAGGACGGGATGCCCAGCGTGGCCAGGTCGCTGCGGTGCCACGGGACGGCGGCGGCCAGGTCGTCGGCGGGGACCGCGGAGCCGAGCCTGCCGCGCAGCCAGGAGACGTGCCCGACCAGCGGGGCGGCGTCCTCGCTCGTCAGCCAGGCCTCGACGTGGTCGCGCAGGTCGCGTTCGATCTGCCTGATGCGCTCCCTGGTCACGGAGAAACGCTGGGCCAGGTCGTCCAGCGTGGCCCGCTGCGAGGCGTAGAGGCGGTCCCTGGCGATGGCCCGCTGCCGCTCGTCCAGGGTCGCGAAGACCTCGTCGATCAGCTCGGGCAGCGGCCGGTCAGGGCGGGTGGGACGGGTCTGGCCGACGCTCTCCTCGGTGACGGGCTCCAGGAGGCGTTCGATGACCCCGGTGAACATCCGGTGCACCACCTCGCGTCCCAGGCCCTCCGGCGTGCTGACGCTCGAAGCCGGGTCGGAGAACCTGAGCAGGGGCAGGACGTCGCCGAGCATCAGGTGGCCCCAGCACGTCAGGGCGAGGTCGGCCAGGCGTCCGGCGACCTCGGACGTCCCGATGGTCGAGCAGGCCCGGTCGAGCGGGAGCGCCTGCCACCACGCCTCGGGAAGACGGGGGTCGGTTGCGATCGGCGCTACCTGGCCGGGAGAGGTCCAGCGCAGGGGGGGCGCGATGTCGCTCAGGCTGAGGTTCATTGAGGTCCAACCGGCAAAGGGGAATATATCCGCAGTTCAGAGTATGTCGTTAGGTCGGGAGAAAGGGGCTTGCTCGTCCGGAGTGGGACACGTAAAGAAGCTCCCTGGCTCGGGTACACGCGACATAGAGCAGGCCACGCTCCCGTTGGAGGTCGTGCGCCCGCGCGGTCGGGTCCTCCTCGGCCGGGGTGAGGGAGTCGGGAGCGGGCACGACACCGTCGGCGACTCCGATCACGGCGACCCGGCGGAACTCCAGGCCCTTCATGCCGTGCAACGTCGTCACCCTCACCCCCACCTCGCGCAGGGCGTCACGGGCGTCGCGCACGAGGCCCGCCGTCCTGGCGGCCACCCCGATCTCCTGGGGTGGCACGCCCTCCTGGACCCACTGTCCCACCTGTGTGGCCAGACCGGTCAGCTCTTCCTCCGGTGAATCGTAGGCACGGACCATCGGACGTGCCCCGTTCCGCGTCGCGCGGAAGCCGTACAGCTCCTGCACTCCGTCGACCAGGCCGTCCGCGGGGCCGCCGCCGCGCAACCGCACGCCCCAGGTGAGGATCTCCTGTGGAAGCCGGTACGACACCTGCAGACGCCGTCTGATCGCGTCGATTCCCACCGAACCGAGTGTCACCCGGGTGTCGAAGATCCGTTGGTGCGGGTCTCCCACGATGAACAGGTCGTCCCGCCCGTACGGCACCGCCGCCCGCAGCAGCCGCCACTGCGCCGGATGCAGGTCCTGCGCCTCGTCGACCACGATGTGCCGGTACGGCTCCCGCCGCGGCGCGCTGTCGGCCAGCAGGTCCCCGGTCGTACGGCCGAGCAGCTGACAGGCGTCGCCCGCGAGCTGGAGCAGGGTGCGCTTGCCGCGCTCCCTGAGCCGCAGGGTGACGTGCTCGACGGCCCGCCACACCTCGGTCCGCTCCTCGGCGGAGAGCCCGACGCCACGGCCCGACCTGGGGGCGTCGAGATACTCCTGCAGAGTCTTGAGGTTCTGCGCCAGCACGACCTGTTCCCACTCGCGCAGCAGGAAGGCCGGGCTGTGGCCGGTGTCGGTCTCCAGCCAGAGCGCGTTCACCTCGGCGGCCCCGGCCAGCGCGGGCGCCCGTCCCTCGGCCTCGGCGACGATGCGGTGGGCCAGCCGGTCCACGTTGCCGACCTCGATCCGCTTACGGGTCACCTCGTCCTCGATCAGCAGGTCGAGACGGGAGGCGAGGTCGGCGCTCAGCCGCTGGGAGAAGGTGACCAGCAGGATCTGACCCGCGCCACGCCTGGCCAGGAAGGCCGACCGGTGCAGGGCCAGCAGGGTCTTGCCCGTCCCGGCCCCGCCGGTGACCAGGGTCGGCTGCTCGTGGGTCTCCCAGCGGGCCAGGCGGTGCAGCGTCGGCTGGAGGAACACGCACCAGGCGGGCGCGTCGAGGACGTGGTTCAGCTCACGCGGGCTGCCCACGAAGATCGCACGGTCGGGGCTGCGCAGCAGCGCGGCGGTCAGGTCGTCGGGGTCGATCGGCCCGGAGGGGGGCGCGGTCGCCCGGCAGGTCTCAAGCTCCCGCCAGGCCCCGGCCATCGACTCACCCCTGGCCAGCGCGGCCAGCGGGGCGTACTGCGTGGCGGGCAGCAGGGGTTCGAGCGCCTCCAGGGTCAGCTCGTCGGTGATCTGCCTGACGAGGCCGAGCAGCCCGCGTTCGACGCCGAGCTCGGCCATGTCGGTGTCGCAGGTGTCGGCGAACAGCCGGACCGAGGTCGCCCCGGCCGCCCTGAGCACGGCGGGCTCGATCCGTTCGAGCGCCTCGGCGTCCCACATCTCGACCACGCCGAGCGCGGTGTTGACGCTGAAGCGGTGGCGTCTCGCGTAGGCCCAGGCCTCCGTCTCCGGCAGGACGGTCAGCAGCCAGTGGACGTCCCGGTGCCTGACCATGACGCCGCGATGGCCCTCGGCCAGCCTGAGGGTGACGACCCTGGGGTCCCTGGCCCCCCTGACCCGTTCCGGGTGCGGAGCCCCCGCCACGTTCTGCATGAAGCGGCGTACCGCGACGACGGCGTCCCGGCGCGCGGGCTGGGCCAGCGCGCCGAGTTCGGCGGGGAAGTCCGGGGAGATCGCGAGTCGGGGCATGGGCTAGGCCAGCAGGGACAACAGGTCGCGGTCCCCACGCTCTCTCAACCGGGCGAGCAGGTCCGGCAGGCCGACCTGCCCGGTCATGCCGACCCGGGTGGCGATGACCCTGGCCGCCTGCTCCGCCGTACCGCCGGGTGCCGTGTAGCCGACCAGCCGCAGCGCCCGCGCGACCGGCTCCGTGTCACCGCCCGCCGCGGGCAGGTGCCTGGCCCGCAGGACCCCCTCGTCGGACAGCGTCACGAACAGGTGGCCGCCGGGCTTGGCCCCCGCGTCCTCAAGGAGTGTCCTGAGCGATTCGAGGACGGGACGCTCCTGCCAGCTCAGGCCCAGCTCGCCGACCGCGCTCTGCACCCTGCGGGCGCTCCCCGGCGACAGGCCGAGATAGGCGGCGAACCCGCTGGGCAGAGGACACTCGACGCCCTGGAGGTGCTCGGCGGTGACGTCGATCCTGAGCCACCAGCGGCCGTCGGGCTGCCTGAAGCAGCGCCGGGTCAGCGAGACGTCCTTCAGCGGGCGGAACGGGCCCTCCCTGCGCTCCTCGTCCTCCTGGACGGGTTGCTCCTGCCGCGGAGGCGGGGATCCCTGCTGTGGGGGCCCCTGCTGCGCAGGACGCTGCCCGGCGCCGAGGATGCGCAGCTGCGGGACGCCCGCGAGCCAATCCTTGGCCACCTCGTGGTGGATGCCCAGGGAGGCGACCAGGTCGAGGGCCTTGGACATGGTCAGCGGGGGCTTGGCGCCGCTGATCACGTCGCGGGTGAGGTGACGCAGCTCGGTGATGTCCCCCTCGACGAGCCAGTCCTCGGCCAGCCGGTGGTGGGGCAGGGTGGCCAGCACGAACTGCCAGGCGGGCACGTCCAGCGAGCGCAGCTCACGGGCGTGCCAGGGCGCGACCGTGGCCAGACGGGCCTTGGGCGCGGCCTTGCCGAGCGCCCTGCCGACCTCCGCCAGATGCTCCCGGTACGGCTCCGCCTCCGCTGAGGCGAGCCACTCGCCGAGCCGGTGCCGCAGGGCGGCCTCGACCTCGTCGATGACCTCGGGCGGCACCGCGAAGAGCTTGGACAGGGCCTCGACGGCCGCGGGCGCGTCGGTGAACACCCTGTTCTGCGCGACGGCCCAGCTCCTGTCGTCGAGGTCGGCGAAGGCGCCGTCGAGCAGCGCGTACAGGTCGTCCGGCTGAGGGGCCCGCTCGGCGACGGGCTCAACGGGCTCGGCGGGCTCAACAGGCTCGGCGGATTCAACGGGCTCCGGTTCCGGCTCCCGCAGGGCCTCCGGTTCCGGTGCGGCCTCAGGCTCGGGCTGAGGTTCCGGTTCGGGCTTCGGCTCGGGTCCGGTCTCCGGGCTCACGGCGGTCATCGGCTCGAAGAGCCCGCGCTCGGGAGTGGAACCCACCTGGGGCGGCGGCTTGGGGAGCGTGGACCCGGGGGTCCTCTTCGGCCGTACGGGAAGGGGGATCGGCTTGGGCTCGGGCGGGGCCGGGGGAGCGGCAGGGGAGACGGCCAACGGGACGTCCGGGGGAGCCGGAGCCTCCACGGGCTCCTCCCCGGCCTTGTCCGTGGCCCTCTCCGCGTCCTCCTTCTCGGCCTCGGAAGCCTCAGGCATGCCCTCGGACACGGCCTCAGGCGTGGCTTCGGGCGTGGTTTCGGGTACGGCCTCGGCGTCGTCCTGCGGGGCCTCCTGGGGGGCTTCCTGAGGAGCCTCAGGGGCGTCCTGTGGCGCGGCCTCCTCCCCGGAGTCCTCGGAGCCCCCGGAATCCTCGGAGCCCCCGATGCCCCCGGCATCCTCGATGCCCTCGGCGCTCGCGACGTCCTCGGTCTTCCCGGTACCTTCGGCGCTCGCGGCGTCCTGGGCGGCCTCGGTGGCCTTGGCGTCCTTGACGTTTCCGGCGGCCTCGGCGTTCTCCGCGACGTCCTCGACGGTCCCACCGGTACGGGCGGGTACGTCGGTCCCGGTACGGGCGGGTGTGACGCCGGGGGCGGCCAGACGGGCGAAGACCGCGCCGAACAGCGCGTTCAGCACGGGGAGCGGCTGAATGAAGGGCTGTTCGCGCAGCTCGTGACCGGTCAGGGCCAGCAGCCCCGCCCACGAGCCCGCGCGGTCGAGGGCGATGGCCGTACAGGGTTCGTCGGCGTCCTCGGGGTCCAGGACGTACAGGGCGGGCAACACGTCGCCGACGGCGGCGGCGGGCCAGTGCTCCAGGGTGATCCCGGCGAGGATCCCGGCTAACCGCTCGGGGCCGAGCAGGGCCAGCACCCGGGAGACGGGCAGGCTGCGCCACCACGCGCCGGGCAGTTCAGACTGGTCGCGCAAGAGTGGAATCGTGGCCGCGTCGCTCCAGCGGAGCGGCGGCACGAGGTCACTCAGACAGAAGTTCATCCGTTCCCTTCACCAGCCCCTCAAGCCGCCCGAGTCACTCCTCGTCGCCGGGGAACGAGACTCATGGAACAGACCATAGTCTGGCAAATCGCCCCAGCGCATCGGGTCTGGTCAGCGTCGTACGGCCGCGAAGCGGAGCCGCACGTAGTCGGCCATCCAACCGGTCTCCCGCCGCAGGGCGGGAGCGGCCAGTTCGTTCACCCGAAGCAGCAGGGATTCGACCAGCTCCACCGGCTTTCCCTGGATCAGGGAACCGGCGAACGTTCGCACCCAGTCGGCGGCTCCCCCCGGGCACTCGTCGAGCGGGGTCGGCCGGTCGAAGTACTCAAGCAGGCGGAGGGTGAAACCGCCCTTCTCCAGCCGTGTGGCGTATTCGGCCGGACTGGGGAAGTACCACGGAAGATCGGGTTCGGGGAGCCCGTGTTCCCGCCAGGCGGTGGACAGCGCCGCCGTCAGCGCGGCGCAGTTGCCGGCGCCGCCCATCTCCGCGACGAACCGCCCGCCCGGCGTCAGCGCCTGCCACACGTTGGAGATCACCGTGTCGGGCTCCCGCCCCATCCAGTGCAGGGCCGCGTTGGAGAAGACCGCGTTGTACGGCTCCGCGACCGTGAAGTCGCGCCCGTCCCCCACGATGAACTCAAGCCCGGGATGCAGGGAGAGCGCCTTCTCGATCATCGCGGAGGAGCCGTCGATGCCGAGCACCCGTGCCCCCCGTGAGCTGATCTCGGCGGTCAGCAGCCCGGTGCCGCAGCCGAGGTCGAGGACACGCTCCCCCGGCTGGGGGTCGAGCAGGTCGACCAGGGGCGCGCCGTGGGCCGAGACGTATCCGAAGCTGCTGTCGTAGGCGCGAGCGTTCCACCTCATCTGACTCGGGGTGTCGTATCGCAAGACGATCAGCTCACATTCCGAGACGCCACGGCCTCTTATCGGTCCTCCCCAGACACTTTAGAGCCTCAAAGATGTCCCGACATATCAGTCGCATCAGCCTCCGGCTTAACCGACCCTCTCCCCCCACTCCTTCTTGAGGTAGGTCTTGGCCGTGTCGGTCTCGGGGATCGTCAGGATCACCGGCTTCGCGCCGGTCACCGGGAGTCTGGCGGCGGCCTCGGTGTCCAGGGTGCCACGCATCTGCAGGGCCTCCATTCTGACAGGTCTGGCGTACCCCTTGAGGAAGAGGTTCTGACCCCGGTCGGAGAAGAGGAACTCCTGCCAGAGGCGGGCCGCCGCCGGGTGCGGGGCGTCCTTGTTGACGGCCTGGACGTAGTAGGCGCTGAGCACGCTGTCGCCGGGGATGGCGACCTTCCAGCCGTTCGCCTCGTGGGCCGCCCGCTCGGCGTTGTGGTAGTCCCAGTCGACCACCACGGTGGCCGCCCGCTCGTTCGCCGCGAGGTTGCCCGCCTTCTTCAGGCGGCCGAAGAAGGCGACTCCCCTGGCGGCCTCGGCCTTGCCCGCGCTGAGCGAGGCGGCCATCACCCCGTTGAAGGCGGCGGCCGTCTGCCGGGGGTCGCCGGGCAGCGAGACGCTGTAGCCGGGCTTGAGCAGGTCCTGGTAGGAGGCGGGCGTCGCGACCTTGCGCGGGTCGTAACCGATGGACATGTAGCCGCCGTATCCGGCGTACCAGCGCCCGCCGTAGTCCTTCAGGTTGTCGGGCACGTCCGGCCACTGCTGCACCCGGTAGGGGGCGAACATCGGGGCGTTGGCGACCGCGACCTCCAGGCTCAGGTCGAACACGTCCGGCTTGAGCTGCGCGGCGGCCTCGATCTCCCGGCGGCTGCTGGCCGCGGGCTCCACCTGGTTGACCTTGATTCCGTACTCGTCGGAGAAGGTGTCGATGATCTCGCCGTAGTTCACCCAGTCACGCGGCAGCCCGATGACGGTGAGCGAACCCTCTTTCCTGGCGGCCTCGACGAGGCGGTCCATCGTCGAGAAGCCGTCCTTCAGGGAGGCGGCCTGTGGCTTGATCGGCGGGAGCTTCCCGTCGTCCTGTGCCTGTGTGCCGCCGCATCCGGCGGTCGTGGCGATGAGGAGCATGGCGGCGGCGCTGATGCGTACGGTCACTCATCGAATACTCTCGGTGATCGCGCGGTGGGTCGAGGAGGCGCGGCCTTTTTTGGGAAACGACTGGGGAACGACTTACGTCCGGCCGGGCCGTCCGCCCTGGACGACCTTCGCCGCGACGAGTTCGGAACGGCGGATCTCAACGAGCGTGCCGTCGCGTTTGCGCACCCCGAGAAGATCGTCACGCCAGAACTCAAGTTCGCCGACGGCGTCACGGAAGCCCTCGGGAACACGACGCCGGGTAGTTACCCTTTTGCCCACGTCGGAAGGGGTTAGGGTGATTTTGAGGGCAGCGCTGATACCGAGGATCATCGTCTTTTGCCCCCTCCCGTTTCAGACATCTGGTGGGCACGGCAATACTAGGGCGTAGCAACCCGCGGTCGAAGTCGTGCCTAGGTGCGGATAAAAGAAGGAGCCCGAGGTGACCTACGTCATCGCGCAGCCTTGCGTGGACGTCCTGGACAAGGCGTGCATCGAGGAATGCCCCGTCGATTGCATCTACGAGGGCGAGCGCATGCTTTACATCCACCCCGACGAGTGCGTGGACTGCGGCGCGTGCGAACCCGTCTGCCCGGTTGAGGCGATCTTCTACGAGGACGACCTTCCCGACCAGTGGAAGGACTTCTACAAGGCCAACGTCGAGTTCTTCGACGACCTGGGCTCCCCGGGTGGCGCCTCCAAGATCGGTAAGATCGCCAAGGACCACTCCGTCGTCTCGGCGCTGCCCCCGCAGGCCGAGGAGCACTAGAAAACATCCCCGCGGGCGGGGGGCGACGCCGTCCGCCCGCGAGAGTCAGTCACCCGGACGTCCCGGGCGAAGAGGTCCCTTCTCCCGGCCGGTGAGGCGGGGGGACAGTCATCAGCGGGGAGAGCTGTGATCGGCCTGCCAGATTTTCCGTGGGATCGGCTCACGCCGCTCAAGACGCTGGCGCAGGAGCATCCCGACGGGATCGTCGACCTCTCCGTCGGCACCCCCGTCGACCCGGTGCCCCCTCTCGTACGGCAGGCGCTCGCCGACGCCTCCGACAGCCCCGGCTACCCGCTGACCTACGGCACCGAACGGCTGCGCTCCGCGGCCGCGGGCTGGCTCTCCCGCCGTCACGGGGTGAACCTGGACCAGGCCGACGTGCTGCCGCTGATCGGCTCGAAGGAGTTCGTCGCCTGGCTGCCGACCCTGCTCGGTGTCGGGCCGGGGCAGCGGGTGGTCTTCCCCGCGCTGGCCTACCCCACCTACGACGTCGGAGCGCGCCTGGCGGGGGCGGAGCCGTACGCGACGGACGGGTTGTTCTCCCTCGGTCCCGAGCGGGTGCCGCTCGTCTGGGTGAACTCCCCCTCGAACCCGAGCGGCAAGGTCCTGCCCGCCGAGCACCTGCGCAAGGTGGTCGCGTGGGCCCGTGAGCGCGGCGCCGTCGTGGCCTCCGACGAGTGCTACATCGAGCTGGGCTGGGAGGAACAGCCGATCTCGATCCTGCACCCCGATGTCTGCGGCGGCTCGCACGAGGGCCTGCTCGCGGTGCACTCGCTGTCGAAGCGCTCCAACATGGCCGGTTACCGGGCGGGCTTCGTGGCCGGAGACCCGGCGCTGGTCGGGCGGCTGCTCGAAGTCCGCAAGCACGCCGGGATGATCATGCCGGGGCCGGTCCAGGCGGCGATGGCCGTGGCGTTCGACGACGACGCGCACGCCGACGAGCAGCACGCGCGCTACGCGGCCCGTCGAGCGCTCCTGCGCCCCGCCCTTGAGGCGGCCGGCTGGCGGATCGAGCACTCCGAGGCGGGCCTGTACCTGTGGGCGACCAACGGCACCGACTGCTGGAAGCAGGTGCGCTCGCTGGCGGACAAGGGCATCCTGGTCGCGCCCGGAGACTTCTACGGCAGGGCCGGCGCGGAACACGTCCGGATCGCCGTGACCGCGAGTGACGAGCGCATAAGTGCGGCGGTGAGCCGCCTCCAGTAGGATCGCGCGCCATGACCCCTGAGGTCGCCGCGATACTGGGACTGAGCGCGGTCACGCTCGTTCTGCTGCTGGGCGCGCTGTTCGCGACCACGCGCCAGGACAGGAGGCCACGCGGGTCCGGGGCCCCCGGCGAGTCCCCCGTCCAGGCGGCACAGGCCGCGGAGCCTGCCAGGCCGAGCGCGGGCCATGTCGGCATCGACTACCCCGACCCTCGCACGATCAAGGTCGGTGACACGATCGACTGCCAGGGCGTGCGGACCCGTGTCCTGGGCGCCCTGTACCTGTCGTCGCAGGGCGTCGAGTGGACCGAGTACCTCCTCGACGACGGCAGCCGCCGCTACCAGTGGCTGTCGATCGAGACGCGGACCGGTTCCGACTCCGACGCGCCGCACCTGGAGGTGCTGCTGTGGACGCCGGTGCCGACACAGGGCATGGTCCCGGCCAGGACCACGCTGAGCGTCGAGGGCGTCGAGTTCTTCCCCGTCGGCCGCGGCACCGCGGCCTTCCGCTCGGAGGGCGTCACCTTCATGCCCGAACGCGGCCTGCTCGACTTCGCCGACTACCGGGCCTCCGACGGCCGCCTGCTCTCCTTCGACCGTCCCCAGGACGAGCCCTGGACCTCCTCCTACGCCCAGCCCCTGGCCCCGGGCTCCATCACCATCCAGAAACGGGCCTAGGAGATGTCGACCTTGCCCTTGGGGGTGGTCGTGTCGGGCCGCCAGCCGTTCTCGCCGTCGGCGGACGTCCACGCCTGGCCGCTGTAGCGGACCCGCCGCAGCCCGAACTTCTGCGCGTGGGCGACCGACCAGCTCGCCATCAGCCAGCCGTCACGTGAGGACGCCGCCTCGAACGTGGCATTGGCGCCGAGCGCGTGCACGAGCCCGCGCATCGCCCTGTCCGCAGGGGGACGCGGTGTCGTGGTGGCCGTGCCCGACGTGCGGGGGGTCGAGGTCGGCTCGGGGAACCAGCAGTGCACGGCCTTGGGCACCCGCCCGGTGAAGGCCGCCGCCAGGATCTTGCCCTCGTCCTCGTGCTGGGCGTAGGCCGACCCGTCGGCGGAGCGCTGCACCCGCTGCGCCGCCTCGTGGAGCGGCAGCTTGAGGTAGCCCTTCACCTTGACCAGCGCGGAGAAGAACTTCCCCGACGCGTAGACCGGGTCGATCAGCTGCTTGGGGGTGCCCCAGCCCTGTGAGGGCCGCTGCTGGAAGACCCCGACGGAGTCACGGTCACCGAAGGGCAGGTTCAGCAGCTTGGACTCCTGGATGCCGGTGGCGTAGGCGATCACCACCGCCCGTTCGGGCAGTTTCCTGCGGGCGGCGACCGCCGCGATGACCGAGGCGACCTGGGCCTGGTCGATCTCCAGTTCGAGCGTGCCGCCGGGCGTTGTGATCTTGCACCCCTCACCGGTCTCCCGGAACGGCGTCACCCGGTTGATCAGGGTGAAGACCCCCACGGTGATGGCCGCGGCGAGCACGGTCACGATCGCGACGATCGCGATGACCCCTTTGGAGAAGCGCCGACGCACGCTGAAGAACCTACCGATCGCAGACAGCGGGAAGGCGACGGCACTTCCTGCGAACCCCCGGAGGAGCCGTCGCGCTCTGTTATCGTTTCACAGGTTTTGCGAACGGGATCGCCCTTCGTGACGGCGGACGGCCGGGTCCGGGGCGGCCGAGGACCGGCTGAGGATAGGGTCGCCGCATGAGTACGCGGCTGGACCTCACACAGGACGTCGGCGCGCTGACCGCGCGAATCGTGGACATCGAGTCGGTCAGCGGAGACGAGAAGGTCCTGGCGGACGCGGTCGAGGAGGCACTGCGGGCACTGCCGCACCTTCGTGTCGACCGTGACGGCGAGTCGATCGTGGCCAGGACCGGGCTTGGCCGGAGCGAGCGGGTGGTGATCGCGGGCCACATCGACACCGTCCCGGTCGCGGACAACCTGCCCAGCCACGTCGAGGACGGCCTGCTGTACGGCTGCGGCACCTCGGACATGAAGGCGGGCGTCGCGGTCGCGCTGAAACTCGCCGCCGCGCTCGACGAGCCCGCCAGGGACGTCACCTACGTCTTCTACGACTGCGAGGAGATCGAGGCGGAGCGCAACGGCCTGCGCAGGCTCAGCCTCGACCACCCCGACTGGCTCACCGGCGACTTCGCCGTCCTCATGGAGCCGACCGACGGCGAGATCGAGGGCGGCTGCCAGGGCACGCTCAGGGCCGAGATCACCGTGCGGGGCAGGAGGGCGCACAGCGCCAGGTCGTGGCTCGGCGTCAACGCCGTGCACCGGGCCATGCCGGTGCTGGAGATCCTCAACGCCTACCAGGCCAGGCAGCCGGTCGTGGACGGGCTCGAATACCACGAGGGGCTCAACGCGGTGGCGATCCGCGGCGGCGTCGCGGGCAACGTGATCCCCGACGAGTGCGTGGTGACCGTCAACTACCGCTTCGCCCCCGATCTCTCCCTCGACGCCGCGCAGGAGCACGTGCGCGAGGTCTTCGACGGGTTCGAGCTCCGTTTCACCGACCTCGCCCCGGCCGCGCGTCCCGGGCTGACCGACCCGGTCGCCGGGGCCTTCGTCGCCGCGGTCGGCGGCACGCCCAGGGCCAAGCTCGGCTGGACCGACGTCTCGCTGTTCTCCGGGCTCGGGATTCCCGCGGTCAACTACGGTCCCGGCGACCCCAATCTGGCGCACCAGCGGGGGGAGTACGTCTCGCTGGAGAAGATCGCCGACTGTGAACGCAGGATGATCGGCTGGCTCCGCGGCTGAGCGCCGCACGGTACACGGGCACAAATGAAAGTGGCTTTCCTCGCCGGCCATTTGGCGGGGAAAGCCACTTTCAGTCCCGAGCAGCACCCTCGGCAGTTAGACGTGGCTCCGGAGAAATCCGGTTCCCGGTTTTCCCCCAGAATTTTCAAGATTTTTCCAGAAGCGGCGCTAGCGTGTTCGGCATGAAGAAGACACGCCCCGAACGCCGTCAGGGAGCCGCGGTCGTCCGCGGTGACCTGGTCTCCGACTCCACCCACGACCAGCGCCTTCTCGACCGCAGGGGCCCCGCCGACTGGCTGCACATGGACCCGTGGCGGGTTATGCGCATCCAGGCGGAGTTCGTCGAGGGATTCGGTCAGCTCGCCGAACTGCCCGAGGCGGTGACCGTCTTCGGGTCCGCGCGCACCCCGCAGGAGTCGTCGGACTACAAACTGGGCGTGGAGCTCGGCCGCAGGCTTTCCGAGGCGGGCTACGCCGTGATCACCGGTGGTGGTCCCGGCTGCATGGAGGCCGCAAACCGCGGTGCCAGGGAGGCGGGCGGCGTCTCCGTCGGCCTGGGCATCGAGCTGCCCTTCGAACAGCACATGAACGAATATGTGGACCTCGGCATCGAGTTCCGCTACTTCTTCGTACGCAAGACCATGTTCGTGAAGTACTCCCGCGGCTTCGTCGCGCTGCCCGGCGGCTTCGGCACGCTGGACGAGCTGTTCGAGGCGCTGACGCTGGTCCAGACGCGCAAGGTCACCTCCTTCCCCGTCGTGCTGCTCGGCACGGAGTTCTGGGGCGGCCTGTACGAGTGGATCAGGACGACCCTTGTGGACACCGGCAAGATCTCCCCGGCCGACCTCGACCTCATCCAGGTGACCGACGACGTGGACGAGGCCGTACGGATCATCGTCGAGGCAGACAGGGACCGGGCGAGCGGTCTCGGGAAGGGACAGCAGGCCGCGCGGAGCACGGTCGCCGACGCCGAATAAGGGTTTCCCCGCGATCCCGGGCCACGACTATGGTTCCGATGTGTTCATATGCGTTTTCCTGGCATCACACCGGAAGATCGACAGGAAGTACCTGACGCTGGCGGAGGAGGTCGGGGCCGAACTGGCCCGGCGCGGGCACACCCTGGTCAGCGGCGGGGCGACGGTCTCGTGCATGGGGGCGGTCGCCAGAGCGGTCAGGGCGGGCGGCGGCCGTACGGTCGGGGTGATCCCGCAGGCCCTGGTGGACGTCGAGGTCGCCGACCACGACTCCGACGAACTGGTCGTCACCACCGACATGCGTGAGCGCAAGGGGGTCATGGACGCCCGCTCGGACGCCTTCCTCGTGCTGCCCGGCGGCATCGGGACACTGGAGGAGCTGTTCGAGATCTGGACGACCAGGACTCTGGGTCTCCACGACAGGCCGCTGGTGCTCCTCGACCCGTGGGCGCTCTACGCGCCGCTGCGGAGCCTGGTCGAGGGCATGCACGCGGAGGGCTTCACCCGGCCCAACGTCTTCGACGCGATCTCCTGGACCACCACGGTCGAGGAGGCCTTCGAGCACCTGGAGAAGCGGACCAGGCACCTGGAGCCGGGCATCGAGGAGCTAGGCGAGGCCACGGCGGGTTAGCGCGGGGGGGCGCCGCCCGGCCAGCGACTCGGTCATCTCGACCGCGAGCCGTACCTGCTCGGGACGGTTGGTGCGGAACACCCTGGCTCCGGCCCACGCGCAGACGGAGGCCGCCGCGAGTTCGGCGGCCTCTCCGTCGTGCCCCGCGAGGTCGGCGGGCGTGACGACGACGGTGTGCCCGGCCCGGACGAACTTCTCGATCTCGGCGATCGATCTCGCCTCGGCCCAGGAGGAATCGCCCTGGTCGCCGGGGGTGAGCACCGTGAGAGCGGTCATGAGGCGATCCTAGATCAGTGGGAGTTGTGGCACGATTCGTATGTGCTGGTCGTACTCGCCCTCGCCGCCTTAGCCGTCATCGCCGCAGTCGTGGCGGTCTCCATGGGGCGGGGTGGTGAACTGGCCAGATTCGTCCCCGATGTCCCCCCGCTTGAGCTGCCCGAGCCGAAGAGACTCGGGGCCGCCGACTTCATGGCCCTGCAGCTGCCGGTGAGCGTGATCGGCTACAACACGCAGAGCGTCGACGAGACCCTCAACCGCGTGGTGAACGCGCTGAGCGAGCGTGACACCAGGATCGCGGTCCTCGAACAGCAGATCGCCGAACTGCTCGCGGGCAGGCTCCAGGCCCGCCACGACGCCGCCCTCACGGCCCCGCCGGTCATGCGCGAGGCCCTCCCCGGGCCCACGGACACGGTACGGCGCGCGGACCCCGAGTCCGAGGAGCCGCCGGCGGCCGGAGAGACGGACACGGACGAGGTCGTGGAGCCCGGGAAGGTTCAGGAAGCTCAGAAGGCTTCCGAAGCCGGCGAACCGGTGGAGACCGGTGAGGCGAACGCGCCCGAGAAGGTTCAGGAGCCGGACGAGCCCCAGGCCGTTCGGGAAGTTCAGGAGGCCGAAGAACCCGGGGAGGCCGCAGCGCCCCGGAAAGCCTCGGAGCCTCAGGAAACCGGGAAGCCCGCGGCCGAGGAAGCCGCCAAACCCGAGGAGCCCCTGGAAACCGTACGGTCCCCTGAGGAGTCCGCCGCGGGCGCCGTCGAGCCCGCCGAGAGCGCCGACAAGGACCCGGACGAGCAAGATGAGAAGGACAAGAAGCGGGAGAAGCAGGGCGTGAAGGAGGGCCGGTGACGGAACCGACACGTTGCGGCTGGGTGAGCTCCGCGCCCGAGTACATCGCCTACCACGACGAAGAGTGGGGCCGTCCGGTCACCGGTGACGACCTGGTGTTCGAGCGCCTGTGCCTTGAGGCCTTCCAGTCGGGCCTGTCGTGGATCACGATCCTTCGCAAGCGGGAGAACTTCCGGTCGGCCTTCGCCGATTTCTCCATCCCCGCCGTCGCGGCGTTCGGCGCGGCCGACGTCGAGCGGCTGCTCGCCGACACCGGCATCGTCCGCAACCGGGCCAAGATCGAGGCGGTCGTCGCGAACGCGCGGGCCGCGCTCGACGTCGACCTGTCCGACCTGATCTGGAAGCACGCCGATCCCGGCGCGCCCGTCCCCAGGACACTGGCGGACGTGCCTCCCCAGACGCCCGGGTCGAAGGCCCTCGCCAAGGAGCTCAAGGCGAACGGCTTCCGCTTCGTCGGCCCGACGACCGCCTACGCCCTGATGCAGGCCATCGGACTGGTCAACGACCATCTGGAGGACTGCTGGGTGCGGGGCACCTACTGACCTCGGACCTGACCCCGCCGAGCCGGAACGCCTTCCCGGCGACCCCCGGGCCGTTCAGTTGATCGTCTCGGTCCGGTAAATTCTCCGCGCCGCCACGCGCGCCCGTCCCGCCCGCTCCGGGACCGCTTCGTAACCTGCCACCTCTGTGGCCTGGTCAGGGAAGTGAGAGGTCCCGCGGACCGCGACGGCCCGGATGTCCGCGGGGCCGTCCCCGAGCGCGAAGGACGGTCTTGATTGCCCGATGAGTCGATGCTGGGGCTGATCGTTCCCATTCCGAGCGCGGAGACGGGATAATAGGACATCACAGAAGACGTGAATGCGTCGGCCACCCTCGGGTCAGTCGGAGATCCGGAGCCCGAAGCAGGAAGGGATACACGCATGGCGGCTATGAAGCCGAGGACCGGTGATGGTCCGCTGGAGGTCGTCAAGGAAGGCAGGGGCATCGTCATGCGGGTTCCCCTTGAGGGTGGCGGCCGGCTCGTCGTCGAGCTCTCGGCGGACGAGGCCAGCGCCCTTGGCGAAGAGTTGAAGAAGGTCGTCGTCTGATCCCGGCCTGAGACCAGCGGTGACGCCGGGCCCCGACTCGATCTCGTTCGCGGAGCACGACAGCCACTGCGGCCCGTGCGCCCCCGATCGACGAACACGGCCCTGGCCACCGGACCGCCGGAGCGCGGCTCGTGCCAGGGCCGCGGTGTCCCCCGGCTGATGACTGGAGTTCCACATGCCCATCTCTCCGTACACCCTGCTCACCGGTGCCCCTTCGGAACCCGGGGCCGCCGTCCCGGCGGGGGTGCCGCCGCTCGGGGAGGCAGGGCTGCTCGCCGTACCCTTCTCCGCCGACCGCGCGCCCGAGGTGGAGCTGCCACTGCCCGTCGAGGCCCTGCTGGCGCACTACGAGGCCAAGGGCGAGGCCGGTGAGGTCGTCGAGGTCCCGGTGGCCAACGGCGACGGCGTCGGCCGGGTGCTGCTCTACGGGGTCGGCGACGGCTCGGCGGGCGCGCTGCGCAAGGCCGGCGCCACGGTCGTACGGCGGGGCAGGGGCAGGTCCTCCATCAGGGTCGTGCTGCCGGAGGGGCCGGTGGCAGCGTTCGTCGAGGGCGCGCTGCTGGCCACCTACACCTTCAGGATCGGCGAGACCAGGTCCGCCCCCGCGGCCCTGGTCGAGCTCGTCGGTGACGGCGTCGAGGCCGAGGTCGCCAGGGGCGCCGTGGTCGCCGAGGCCGTCTCGTTCGCCAGGGACCTGGCCAACACCCCGGCCTCGATCAAGACGCCGCAGTGGCTCGCCGAGCGCGCGACGGAGCGCGCCGAGGCGGCCGGAGGCGTCGACGTGAAGGTGTGGGACGAGCGCGAGCTGCGCGCCGAGGGCTTCGGCGGCATCCTGGCGGTCGGTCAGGGTTCGGTCAGCCCGCCGCGCCTGGTCCGGCTCTCCTACAGCCCGCAGGGCGCCACCAGGCACGTCGTCCTGGTCGGCAAGGGCATCACCTTCGACACCGGCGGCCTGTCCCTGAAGCCGAGCGACGGCATGAAGTTCATGAAGACCGACATGGCGGGCGCCGCGACCGTCATCGCGGCCGTCGCCGCGCTCGCCGCGCTGGGCGCGCGGGTGCGGGTCACCGCCCTGGTCGCCGCCGCGGAGAACGCCTTCTCCGGTACGGCCCAGCGCCCCTCCGACGTGATCACCCAGTACGGCGGGCGGACCGTCGAGGTGCTCAACACCGACGCGGAGGGCCGGCTGGTGATGGCCGACGCGCTGGCCTACGCCGACGCCGAGCTCGACCCGGACGTCATGGTGGACGTCGCGACGCTCACCGGCGCGATCAGTGTGGCCCTGGGCAAGGACGTGGGGGCCGTCTTCGCCTCCGACGACGCCCTGGCGGCCGAGCTGACCGAGGCGGGCACGCAGGCGGGGGAGCGGCTGTGGCGGATGCCGCTCATCGAGGACTACTCTCCGGCGCTGGAGTCGAGCGTGGCGGACCTGGCCAACATCGAGGCCGGATCGACCTACGGCGCCGGTTCCATCACGGCGGCGCTGTTCCTGCGCGAGTTCACCGGCGGGCGGCCGTGGGCGCACCTGGACATCGCGGGCGTCGGCAGGAGCACCGCGGACGAGGGCTTCCTCAGCAAGGGCGCCACCGGCTACGGCGTGCGCCTGCTGCTCGACTGGCTGACCAGGAGCTGAGCCGGGCGGCTAGGAGCCGAGTTTGACGGCGGCCAGGACGCCGTCGCCGAGAGGGATCATCAGGGGGCGCAGTCGTTCGTCACCGCGGACCAGCTTGCCCAGCTCCCGCAGGGCGACGACGTCCGGGTCACGCCGGGTGGGGTCGGTCGCCCTGTGCTGCCACAGCGCGCTGTCGAAGATCACGATGCCGCCGACACGCAGCAGGCGGACCGCCTCGGCCAGGTAGTCGGCGTACTCCTGCTTGGCTCCGTCGCAGAAGACCAGGTCGTAGCCGCCGTCGGACAGACGAGGCAGCACGTCCAGGGCCCGTCCCGTGATGAGGCGGGTCCTGCCGCCGGGGAAGCCCGCCTGGGCGAAACCCTGCCGGGCGAGGCGCTGGTACTCCGGCTCGACGTCCACGCTGGTCAGCGTGCCGTCCTGGCGCATGCCGCGCAGCAGCCACAGCCCGGACACACCGCATCCCGTGCCGACCTCCACGACGGCCTTGGCGTTGGTGGCCGAGGCGAGGAAACAGAGCGCGGCGCCGGTGCCGGGCGGGATGGGGGTGACCCCGACCTCCGCGGCGCGTCGGCGCGCCTCCCAGAGGATCTCGTCCTCCCGGTGGAATTCCTCGGCATAGGCCAGAGCGGCCTCCAACGGACTTGTCGGCGTCTCTGCCATCGGCCTCTCCTTCCCGCTTTCTCCGTACAGAGCCATATAGGGACTGGGTCGCAGCCTAGGGGAGCCAAGCCCGATCGGGAACTCATGTCATGCCTGGTGCGTTGCACGGTTTAAGCGGCCTTTGCCGGTCCTGAGGGTAGTGAGTGCGCACGAAGGGACGAAACCAGGCACTATGGCGATAGCGGTGGTCCCGGAGAGAGGAGTGCTGGTGGACGAGTTCGACCACCAGACGGATACTCCCGTGTCTGAATGGACACCTCCCACCTGGGAGGAGGTGGTTCGGACCCATTCGGCGCGTGTCTACAGGCTGGCCTATCGGCTGACCGGTAACGTCCACGACGCCGAGGACCTCACACAGGAGGTCTTCGTCCGGGTCTTCAGGTCCCTGTCGAACTACACTCCGGGGACCTTCGAGGGCTGGCTGCACCGCATCACCACCAACCTGTTCCTCGACATGGCGCGGCGCAAGCAGCGCATCAGGTTCGAGGGCCTGGCGGACGACGCGGCGGAACGGCTGCGTGGCCGTGAGCCGTCCCCCGCCCAGGTGTACGACGACACCCATCTCGAACCCGACATCCAGGCGGCACTCGACGCGCTCGCGCCCGAGTTCCGCGCGGCCGTCGTTCTGTGTGACATCGAGGGGCTGTCCTACGAGGAGATCGCCGCGACACTCGGCGTGAAGCTCGGCACGGTCCGCAGTCGTATCCACCGTGGCCGGGCTCAGCTGCGTGACGCGCTGGAACACCGCGCGCCCCGCGGAGATCAACTCCCCCCGACCATCACCCGCGGGGAGGAACTCGCATGAGAAGCCGCAGTTATGACGAATGTCACGACGAGCCGCTTGGCAAGGAGTGGTCATGAGTCATCTTGGAGAACGTGTTTCCGCGCTGGTCGACGGCGAGCTGAACCACCACGAGCGTGACCGGGCGCTGTCCCACCTCGCCTTCTGCGCCTCCTGCAGGGCCGAGGTGGAGGCCATGCGGGCGCTGAAGAGCCGCCTGAGGTCGCTCGACGGGCCCGCGATGCCCGCCGACCTGACGATGTCCCTGCTGCGGATGGCCGACCCCGGCGACCCGCTACCGCCGCGTGAGCGGCCTTTTCCCAGCGGTTCGCGGACCTTCGGCGGGGCGCCGATCCCCGGCATGCACACCGTCGCGCCGCCGGACAACCGGCCGCGCGGGCGGGCCGCGTCGACGCGCCGTGCCCGCAGGGTCGGCTACGTCGCGGTCGGCGTCGCCTCCGCGGCGGTCGCCATCGGCACGCTGTTCGTCGTCGGCGGTCCCGACCCCGGCCCGCGTGTGCCTCCGGTCGACATGTTCGCCAACCAGCACAGGAACACCGCCCCGTACGGAGGCTCGGCGACTCCGAGCTTCTCGCCGACTCCGTGATCCGGCTGCCCGCCTGCCTGGCCGTGGTGGTCGCCATGGTGCTGGGCCTGGTGGCGGGCAGCCCGGCGCGAGCCGTACAGCAGTCTGTGCAGCAGGGCGAGCGCGACGAGGACACGGGCCTGCGGCTGCTGCGTGAGGCGGCCGCCGCGGCCAGGGGGCGCGGTTACTCGGGCACCCAGTACGTCACGACCTGGGGCCGTTCCGGGTCCTTCTCCTCCATGGTCGAGGTCCGCAACGTCCCCGGGCGCGGCCTGTCGGTGAGCTCACGCCCCTCGGGTACGGCGGGCTGGGTCGACCCCGGCACCCCCGCGGGGAGCATGGCCGCCCCCTCGGAGACGATGCTTGAGGTGCTGGCCCGCAACTACCGGGTGGTCGACGCGGGCAGGACCCGTACCGGCGGACGTGCCGCTCACCTGGTGGACGTCCTGCGCACGGACGGCACGCCCGTGGCGCGTTACTGGCTGGACGAGTCGGGGGGCCTGGCGCTGCGCCGTGAGTTGTTCGACGGCCGGGGCCGGACCGTCCACGTGGGCGGCTTCCTCGACCTGACCCTCGATCCGGTTGCGCGTGGGAGCGTCGTCCCCGTGCCGCCTCCGGGCGGGCTCGACCTGGGCGAGGTGCCCGAGCTCCTGGACCGGGGGTGGCGTTTCCCCGCCGAGTTGCCCGGTCGCCTTGAGCTGTTCGCGGCGCACACCGCACCTGCCGGATACTTGTATCTGGGATATTCGGATGGGTTGTCGGTCGTGTCGGTTTTCGTGGACTCTGGTGTGCTTGATGGGGAAAAGCTCCGTGGGTGGCATGCCCAGCGTCATGACGGGCATACGATCTGGATGCGGAACTCAGCCGAGCAGGGGACGATCTGGGCCAGTGGGGACCATGTCTACACCGTCTTCGCGGACGCTCCGGCCGACACGGTCGACGCCGCGGTCGCGGCACTGCCCCACGAACCCGCCCCGAACCTGTGGAACCGGCTGGGCAGAGGAGCCCACCGCCTGCTTTCCTGGGTCAATCCCTTCGGATAGGGCGCGTTTTACGTCTCTCGTATGCCGTTCAGGGGAAGATTGCCGGGTGCCCCCCGGTGAGTTGCCTCATGCGAGGCGAGGAGTGGTGAACATTCGATGACCGACGAGAACCGTACCCACGAGGCGGACGACGCCGAGGGGCGTACGCAGTCGGGCCTCACCGACGACAGAGGCGGTGCAGGCGCGACCTCGGAGTTCTCCAGGCCGGAGTTCCTGCCCGCAGGGCAGACGCCTCCCTCGCCGGTGGACCGGTCCCACGGAGTCCAGGGCTCCCAGGGGTACGGCGAGGGCTGGAGCCAGCTCGGTGAGCCCCCGGGGCGTGCCCGCTGGGGCGCCCGGGAGCCCGAGGGGCCCGGATACGAGGACTGGACCGGGCGTCAGGCCGCGCCTCCCGCCAACGGCGGCTGGGGAGACCCGTCGGGCAGGACCTACCGCGACACCGCGGTCTTCGCCGCCCCCGGGGGCTTTCCGGGGAACCAGCCGCCCCCGCCGTCGCGGGCGCACGGCCTCGGGCTGGGCTGGGCACCGCCGCCCGCGCCTCCGGTCCCCGGTGGGCCGGGGCCGTACGACGGGACCTTCGGCGGGTCGGCCGTCACCGAGCGGCGTGGCCCGCGCACCGGCACGCTGGCCGTACTGGCCGTGGTGATCGCGCTGCTGGCCTCCGCGGCGGGCAGCTTCGGCACCTACCTGCTCACCCGCCCGGCCAACTCCGACCTCGACCCGTCCTACCGGCTGGGGACGGCGCCGAGCGGCTCCAACTCCAGGGCCCCCGAGTCGATCGCGGGCGTGGCCTCCAAGGTCCTGCCCAGCGTGGTCTCGCTGTCGGTCAACGCGGGCACGAGCGCGAGCACCGGCTCCGGCTTCCTGATCAAGGGCGGTTACGTGGTGACCAACAACCACGTGGTCGCCGGGGCCGAGCCGAACAACAGCCAGATCCAGATCCAGTTCAGCAACCGCAAGTCGACCTCCGCCCACGTCGTGGGCCGTGACCCGGAGTCCGACCTCGCGGTGGTCAAGCCGGACGAGACCTTCGGCGCCCCGGAGATCGCCCTCGGCAACTCCGACAACGTGGTCGTGGGCGACCCGGTCGTCGCCATCGGCTCCCCGCTCGGCCTGACCGGGACCGTCACCTCGGGCATCGTCAGCGCCCTCAACCGTCCCGTCCAGGCCGGTGAGGAGAACAGCACCGACACGACCTGGCTGAGCGCCATCCAGACCGACGCGGCCATCAACCCCGGTAACTCGGGCGGCCCGCTGGTCAACTCGGCGGGTGAGGTGGTCGGCGTCAACTCGGCGATCGCCACCCTCGGCAGGTCGGTCGGCGGCCAGAGCGGCAGCATCGGCCTCGGCTTCGCCATCCCGGTCAACCACGCCCGCAGGGTCGCCGAGGAGCTGATCACCACCGGCACCGCGAAGAAGTCCCGGATCGGCGTCACCATCGACCAGTCCTACCAGGGCGCGGGCGTCCGCATCGACACCGAGGTCAGAGGTGCCACCAAGCCCGTCGAGCCCGAGGGGCCGGCCGACAAGGCCGGACTCAAGCCCGGGGACATCATCACCGAGGTCAACGGCATCGTGCTGCAGGACGGCTACGAGCTGATCGCGCTGATCCGCAACAAGGCGCCGGGGGAGAGGCTGACGGTGAAGTTCCAGCGCGGCGGCCAGGAGAAGACGGTCGTCGTGACCGTCGGTGCCGCGTCCCCGCAGCCCACGCCCAGTCCCTCATGATCGATGGAGGGGCTGGTGCGGGCACGGGTCGTGGGCATTAGTCTGGAAAAGGCTCCGGGCGTGTGCCCGGAGCGCCGCCTTGGTGTCATCCCGCTAGGAGATCACGGTGTTCGGACTCGGCTGGCCTGAGATCTTGGCGCTTGTGGTCATCGCGCTCCTCGTCTTCGGGCCGGACAAGCTGCCCCAGGCGGCCGCGCAGGCGGGCAAGACGCTGCGTTCCCTGCGGCAGATGGCCAACAACGCCAAGCAGGATCTGCAGGACGGTCTCGGGCCGGAGTTCGCCAACTTCGACCCGACCGACCTGAACCCGAAGAACTTCGTCCGCAAGCACCTCACCGGTGACCTGGAGGACGAGTGGCGCAGCGCCACGGCGGGCGTCGCCGGAGGGGCCGCCGTCTCCGGCCGCACGGGGACCGACGTCCTGGACGACTTCGACGAACTGGGGTACGGCGAGCTCCCGCCCTACGACTCCGAGGCCACCTGACCTCTCGGTGACCCCGCAGTGGCCTCTTGGGGCCCGCCGTACGTCCCGCTCTAGCGGCCCCTGGTCGGGGAGATGCCGAGCTGCATGCCCTTGAGGCTGTTCGACCTCCTGCTCAGGCCCGAGGCGATCTTGATCAGCTCGGCGGCGGCCGGGGCGTCGGGGTCGGTCAGCACGAGCGGCTTGCCCTCGTCGCCGCCCTCGCGAAGCCGCATGTCGATCGGCACCTGGCCGAGCAGCGGCACACGGGCGCCGAGGGTGCGGGTGAGCGCGTCGGCGACCGTCTGGCCACCGCCCTCGCCGAAGACGGCGATCCGCTCGTCACAGTGCGGGCACGGCAGCCAGGCCATGTTCTCGATGACGCCCGCGATCTGCTGGTGGGTCTGCACGGCGATCGAACCGGCGCGCTCGGCCACCTCGGCGGCGGCCTGCTGCGGGGTCGTCACCACGAGGATCTCGGCAGAGGGCATCCGCTGCGCCACCGAGATCGCGATGTCACCGGTGCCGGGGGGCAGGTCCATCAGCAGGACGTCGAGGTCGCCCCAGAAGACGTCGGCGAGGAACTGGTGCAGCGCCCTGTCCAGCATCGGGCCGCGCCACACCACCGGGGTGTTGCCCTCCGGCTTGAACATGCCGACCGAGATGACCTTGATGTCATGCGCGACCGGCGGCATGATCATGTCTTCGACCTTGGTCGGACGGTCGGAGACGCCGAGCATGCGGGGCACGCTGTGGCCGTAGATGTCGGCGTCCACGACACCGACCTTCAGGCCGCCGGCGGCCATCGCGGCGGCGAGGTTGACGGTCACCGAGGACTTGCCGACTCCGCCCTTGCCCGAGGCGACCGCGAACACCCGGGTCAGGGAACCGGCCTGGGCGAAGGGGATCTCCTTCTCCGGCCCCCGGTTGCCGCGCAGCTTCGTCTGGAGCGACTTGCGCTGCTCGGTGCTCATGACGTCCATCTCGACCTGGACGCCGGTCACCCCTTCGACCTTGGAGACGGCCGTGGTGACGTCGCGTGTGATGGTGTCACGCATGGGACAGCCGGACACGGTGAGGTAGATTCCGACGCGCACCACCCCCTCGGGGGAGATGTCGACGCTCTTGACCATGTCGAGTTCGGTGATCGGCCGACGGATCTCAGGGTCGTTGACGGTCGCCAGCGCGGCCGTGACCAGTTCCGGGGTAGGTGCCATCGAAGTGTCGGCAACGGGCGTCGCGATGAGGCGGCGGGGCTGCCGTCCCTCCTTGTCTATTGTCGTCCAGGCGTTTCACGGACAGTTCGTGCCGCTCCCGGCTGAGAGTGGGAGGGGTCACGGACCCATGGTATGAACCGGGAGTTGACGCCGGGAATTCCGGGCTCCCGCACCCGGGTGATCCCCTATGTAGGTGCGCGTGCAACAGTCTAAGGTTACTGCGTGACCGTTACGGCAGACGAGCCGAAGGAGGCCGTCAGTTCAGAGGAGCTGGTGGTCTGGAGGGTGCTGCAACGCGTCCAGGCGCGTGTCACCCGGGCACTGGAGACCGACCTGCTCGTCGGTCACGACCTCGCCCTGGCCTCCTACGACGTGCTCTCCCATCTGGCGGAGGCGCCGGAGGGCAGACTGCGCATGAACGACCTGGCCGAGCGGGTCCTGCTCTCCCGCAGCGGCCTGACCCGGCTGATCGACCGCCTCCAGCGTGACGGCCTGGTCGACCGCGAGGCCTGTCCCAGCGACGCGCGTGGCCTGTTCGCGGTGCTCACCGAGGCCGGTGCCGTACGGCTGGCGCAGGCACGGCCCACCTATCTGCGGGGCATCCGCGCCCAGCTCCTCGACACCCTGGGCCCTGAGGAACTGCGCCGGTGCGCCTCGATCCTGACCGAGCTCTTCCCCGCGGACGACTGACCCCTCAGAGGAGGTCGTTCGCCGGGGGCCGGGGCTGCTGGAGGTCCTCCAGCAGGCGCTGGAGTTCGGAGCGGACGTAGTCGCGGGTGGCCACGTCGCCAAGGGCGATCCTCAGAGCCGCGATCTCCCGGGTCAGGTACTCCAGGTCTGCCTGGTTGCGTTCGGCCGCGGCCCGGTCTATGTCGGTCTGGACGCGGTCCCGGTCGTCCTGCCGGTTCTGGGCGAGCAGGATCAGCGGCGCCGCGTAGGAGGCCTGGAGCGAGAGCATCAGGGTGAGGAAGATGAACGGGTAGGGGTCGAACCTCCCCTCGCCCGGCACCAGGGCGTTCCACACCACCCAGACCCCGACGAAGACGGTCATGTAGACGAGGAACCTGGCGGTGCCGAGGAAACGCGCGATGCGTTCGGACAGCTTCCCGAAGGCCTCGGGGTCGTAGTGCGCGCGCAGACGCAGGCCCTGCTGTCTCGGCTGGTCGAGACGGTCAACCATGTTCGGCTCCCGGTTCGTGGTTGCGCTCCCGCCAGTCCTCGGGCAGCAGGTGGTCGAGAACGTCGTCCACGGTGACGGCGCCGACCAGACGGCCGAGCTCGTCGACCACGGGCACCGCCATCAGGTTGTAGGTGGCCATGTAGGAGGCCACCTGGTTGAGCGTGAACTCGGGCCTGATCGGGTCGAGCGAGCTGTCCACGACCCCGCCGAGCAGCGTCGAGGGAGGCTCGCGCAGCAGCCGCTGGAAGTGCGCCAGCCCGAGGAAGCGGCCGGTCGGGGTCTCGATGGGCGGCCTGGCCACGTAGACCTGCGCGGCCACGGAGGGTGTGACCTCCCGCTGGCGGATGTGGGCGAGCGCCTCGGCGACGGTCGCGCTCGGCGGGAGCACCACGGGTTCGCTGGTCATCATGCCGCCCGCGGTGTCCTCCGGGTAGATCAGCAGCCGCCGGATGGGGGCGGCCTCCTCGGGCTCCATCAGCGCCATCAGGGCCTCGGCCTGTTCGGCCGGGAGGTCCTGGAGCAGGTCGGCCGCGTCGTCGGGGTTCATCTCCTCAAGGACGTCCGCGGCGCGCCGGGGGGTGAGCCTGCCCAGGATGCCGATCTGGTCCCGTTCCGGGAGCTCTTCGAGCACGTCGGCGAGCCGTACGTCGTCGAGGGCGGTGGCGACCTCGGTGCGGCGTTTGGCGGGCAGCTCGTGCAGCGCGCCGGCCAGGTCGGCGGCGCGCATCGTCTCGAAGGCGACCAGCAGGCCGGCCGCGCCCTGGTCCTTCTGCACCGCGCTGAAACCGCTGACCTCGGCCCAATCGACGATCCTGGCCGGGCCGCGCCGCCGCAGGCCGAGGCCCTGGCCCACCCTGACGACGGCGACCTTGGTGATGAGCCACTCGGCGCGTCTGACCTGCTCCATGGCCAGGTCCAGGACGGTCACGCGTTCGCCCTCGACCTGCACCTCCAGGTCGAGCATCTGGCCGATGACCAGGCTCTCCGTGGCCCGCTGCTCGAAGCGCCGCACGTTGATCTGGCCGCTGAAGACGACGGAGCCCGCCTCGATGCCGCGGACCCTGGTGATCGGCAGGAAGACCCGCCGCCTGGGCTGCACCTCGACGACGAGGCCGTGCACGCGTGGGGGAGCGGCGCCCGCGAACGCCACCACGACGTCCCTCACCCGCCCGATCTGGTCACCCACCGGGTCGAAGACCGGGGTTCCCGCGAGTCGCGCGATGAAGATCTTCACATTTGCAGGGTAGGTCGCCTTCTCGCCGGGGCGGTTCAAGGCTCGCTCACATTTCGGACGTCCCCTTGCTGTGCGCATATCCGATATGTCAGCATCAAAGCATGCGAACGGTAGTTACATGGGTGGTGAATCCGTGCGGCGTGACGGTCTGCTGATCGCCTTCGCGTCGTCCTGGTGTTTCGCGTTCTCCGGGCCGATGGCCAAATATCTCGGCGCGGCCGGGCTGTCCCCTCTTGAGGCCGTCTGGGTGCGGATGGCCGGGGCCGGGCTGCTGCTCACCGGGGTACTGGCGCTCCTGCGGCCCGCCGCGCTGCGCATCCCGCGCTCCCGGCTGCCGCTCTTCGTGGCCTACGCGGTCGTCGCGGTGGCCGGGGTGCAGGCGCTGTACTTCGCGGCGATCACCAGGCTGCCGGTCGGCGTCACCCTGCTCATCGAGTTCACCGCCCCGGTGCTGGTCGTGCTCTGGGTGCGCTTCGTCCGCCGGGTACGGCTGCCGCGCGCCGCCTTCGTCGGCGCCGTGGTCGCGGTCGTCGGTCTCGGCATCGTGGTCGAGGTGTGGTCGGGCATGGCCCTGGACCCGTTCGGACTGCTGCTCGCCTTCGGCGCCGCCGCCTGCTGCACGGGCTACTTCCTGCTCAGCGACGGCTTCGGCGGGGACGTCGACCCGCTCGGCCTGATCGCCTGGGGCCTGGTCGGCGCGGCGATCGTGCTCGTGCCGGTCTCCCAGCCGTGGAACATCCCGTGGCGGGCCTTCGGCCAGGTCGTCGCCCCCGCAGGAGGCCATCCCCTGCCCGTGCTGGCCGCGGCGCTGTGGATGATCCTCATCGCGACCGTCGCCGCCTACATCCTCGGTGTCACCGCGGTACGCCGCCTGTCGGCCGCCGTCGGTTCGACGGTCGCCTCGCTTGAGGTCATCGCCGGGGCGATCATCGCCTGGGTGCTGGTCGGCGAGGCGCTCGGCCACTTCCAGATCGTCGGCGGTCTCATCGTCCTGTTCGGCGCCTACCTGGCCCAGCGCGCCACCGCGGCCCTGCCCGTCCCCGTCGAGGCCGGGGAACCGGCCAGGGTCGGCTGAGGCCGCGGGTCCCAGGCAGGCCTCAGGCGGGTTCCTGGGGCGTCAGCCGTACCACCGTGCAGGCGGCGGCCCAGCGCTCGGGCAGACCCGCGGCGTCGGGGGCGTTGAGCCGCTCCTTGGCCAGCACGGCGACCGCCTCGGGGGAGGCGGCCTGGTCGACCACCTCGACGGCCGCGTCGAAGACGACCAGGCGGGCCCCGTTGTCCTTGCTCCTGAGCGTCACCTGGACCCGCTCCGCCTCGGCGAGGCGGGGCAGGTCCTGCTCGTCCCCGCCGGTGACGAGATAGATCGCGCCGTCGTGCCACACGTGCCAGGCGAGCCGCTGCCGGTCCAGCGACAGCCACAGGACCCCGGACTTCCTGGCGCCCTCCTCGATCACTCCCATGGCACGAATGTACGGCCTTCGCCCGTCGTCCCCGGCGGGGCGGGCTGCCGCTAGCGTTGGGTCATGCGCTCACGACGTTCGTGCCTGGCGGTGCCCGGCAGCAATCCCCGCTTCCTGGAGAAGGCCCAGGGGCTGCCCGCGGACGAGGTCTTCCTCGACCTTGAGGACTCCGTGGCGCCGTCGGCCAAGGAGGGCGCGCGCAAGAACGTCGTGGCGGCCCTGCGGGAGGGCGACTGGTCGGGCAGGACCCGGGTCGTGCGGGTCAACGACCTGAGCACGCAGTGGACCTACCGGGACGTCATCGAGGTCGTCGAGGGTGCCGGGGAGTTCCTCGACTGCCTGATGCTGCCCAAGGTCGAGGACCCGGCCCAGGTGGTCTGGCTCGACACGCTGCTGACCCAGATCGAGAAGGCCAACGGCCTGCCGGTCGGCCGGATCGGCATCGAGGCCCAGATCGAGAGCGCCAGGGGCCTGGTCAACGTGGACGCGGTCGGCGGAGCCTCCAGGCGGCTTGAGACGCTGGTCTTCGGCCCCGCCGACTTCATGGCCTCGATCAACATGCGGACGCTGGTCGTGGGGGAACAGCCTCCCGGCTACACCGAGGGCGACGCCTACCACTACATCCTGATGCGCATCCTGATGGCCGCCCGCACGCACGGCCTGCAGGCCGTCGACGGCCCCTACCTGGCGATCAGGGACCTGGACGGCTTCCGCCGGGTCGCGGGGCGCTCCGCGGCCCTCGGCTTCGACGGAAAGTGGGTGCTCCACCCCACGCAGATCGAGGCGGCGAACGAGGTGTTCTCGCCGTCCCAGGAGGACTACGACCGGGCCGAATTGATCCTGGACGCCTACGACCACTACACGACGGTCGAGGGGCGCGGCGCGGTCATGCTCGGTGACGAGATGATCGACGAGGCGTCCCGCAAGATGGCGTTGGTCGTGACGGCCAAGGGGAGGGCGGCGGGGATGACCCGGACCACCGCCTTCACCCCACCGGCCCCCTGACTCCCGGCCCGAGGGTTTTTCCCGTCATGAAATCTCGGAATTAAAGCCACAGATAGTGATAATTCCGGCGCCGCGCCGATAAATCTGACTAGAGAGGTCTCGTCATCGGGGCTCCGGCGTGTTGCTCTTGATGTGCACGGTTGGAACCCCCGCCGCCCCACGGAGGTGATCGTTTCCGCGGAACGGGGTAGTAGTAAGGTCTCCTGCGCTTCGCCGTGGCCGTACGGTGACGCGACGGAGTGTCACGGAGATGAATGGAACGGTCCGGAGTGCCCAACCCCGGGCTGGACGGGCTTCCTGCGAGGAGGTGCTGAGCGTGGCCCCGGGCCCCCACGAACCGCGCTCACGAGAGTGGCCGGCGGACGACGAAGGGACGCACGGAGGCGGACGCCGGCGGCATCCGGACTCGCCTCCGACGATCCAGCACTCCCCCCCAGGCCCCTCTGACGACGACCCCCGAGGACTTCCGCTCGCCTCCCCGTGGAGGCTGCCGCCGTTCGCCGCGCCCACCCCGGAGGACGAGCCCCCCAGGGCCCGCCCCGAGGGCCTGGGCGGTGAGCGCCGTCGCGCCCACACCCAGCCGTACGCCTCCCCGGCGGGCAGCCCGCCGGACCCCGACCAGCGTTCCGGCCCCGAGCTGTGGCCGGACCGCCCGCCCGAGCGCAGGCACGGCAGGCGGGACGGCGAACGCCCCGACCTGCTGGTGGCCTCCGGGCCGTCCCGCGAGCGGGACGACGCCCCCGGTGACGGCGACTACGGAGACCTCCTGAGCCCCTCCTGGTTCGACGACTCCGACCCTCTCGGCCCGGCGGCCGAGACGCCCAGGAGGACCGGAGAGGGCGACTACGGGGACCTTCTCGGCCACTCGGGGCGCGACGACGCCCACGCGGTCTTCTCGGCCCCCGGTCCCGACGCGTCCTGGGAGGAGACCGAGGAGCCGGACGTCCCTCGTGAACCGGTCAGACGCCGCCGTGGCGACCGGCCCGACCTGCTGGTGGCCTCGGGGCCGCCGCGCAGACCCGCCGAGCCCGCCCAGGAGGACCGGACCGGCCCGTACGACGTGTGGCACGACCTCCAGGAGGAGGCGCCGGCCCAGCCGTGGGAACCGGACGAGGACGAGCCCGCCGTACCGGGGGAGGACGACGACCTTGAGCCGGTGCACCGGCTCGGACGTCCCCCCGGAGGCAGGCCCGCCAGGCCCGACCTGCTGGTCGCCGAGGGGCCGCCGGGCAGGAGAGGGTCCGGCGGACGGCACCACCGCTCCACGACCGCCCCCTCCGCGCTGCGCCGTTCGAGCCCGGCCGGACGCGGGCGCAGAGGCCTGGTCGTGCCCGTCGTGGTCGCCGCCGTACTGGCCGCCGCGGTCGGCGGGGGAGCGGTGCTGTGGAGCTGGAACGGCGGGCCGTTCACCACCGGCCTGCAACTCGTCGGAGCCGAGGTGAGTCCCGGTGACACCGACTTCGCCCCGCCAGCGGACGCGGGCGGCACCGGATCGAGCCAGGTGCTCAACGCCGTGGCCTCGGCGGGCTCCGTCATGGTCGCCGTGGGCAGCGACACGACCAGCCCCGTGCCCAGGCCGCTGTTCCTCGTCTCCCCCGACGGAGGGGTGACCTGGCAGCTGGGCAAGGTGACCGGCCCGGCCGGTTACGAGAACGGCCCCACGACCGTGGGCAGGGTCGCGGGCGGCGACGGCCTCTGGCTGGCCGCGGGCAACGACCTCTTGGGTGCGGGCCGGGGCCTGTGGACCAGCGAGGACGGCACCACCTGGACCGCCGTGGCCTCGGCGAAACTGGGCGCGTTCATGACCGGCGACAAGATCATGGACCTGGCCAGGACCTCCTCCGGGTTCGTCGCGGTCGGCACGAGAGTGCTCCAGGACGGCTCATCGGGGGCCGTGGCCTGGACCTCCCCCGACGGGCAGGGGTGGAGCAGGGTCGAAGCCGGTGAACTCGGCACCCCGGACCGGGTCAGAGGACTCAAGGCGGTCGTGGCCAGAGGCGACTCGGTGGTCGCGCTCGGCGACCCGGGACGGAGCGGCTCCCCGGCCGTCCTGCGCTCGGCGGACGGAGGGAAGACCTGGACGCGGGCCGGTTCCGCGCCCTCGGGCGTCACCCCTGAGGCGGGCGCGCTCGCGGCCTCCTCCTCGGGGTTCGTACTCGTCCCGATCCAGCGGCGCGACGCGAAGGGCGACGTCGTCGTCTACTGCTCGGCGAGGGGCGACGACTGGGAGCGGTGCGGCGGCATCACCGGCCTGGCCCGGGAGGGCTCCGGGGTCAGGCGCCTTGCCTCCTCGGACGCCGGAATCGCCGCGGTCGCCGAATCCGGCTTCGAACGGTACGCCGTCTACACCAGCAGGGACGGCCGTGACTGGCGCAGGTCCACCGACCTGGGCGACGTGCCCGGCTCGCTACGGGCCCTGGCCATCTCGGAGGAGGGCACCCTCGTCGTCGGCGGAGACGAACGCGCCGCCGACGTGGACAACCGCCTGGTCCTCATCACGGCCCCCGAGGGAGGCCAGGCGCGTCCCGTCGCCCTCGACCGGATCGACGGCCTGACCAGGGCCTCCCGCGACACCGCCAGGATCGCCGCCGGGAACGGCGCATTCGTCGCCGTCGGCGCGGTCGCCGGAGACGCGGGCATATGGACCAGCAGGGACGGCCACACCTGGAAGGGCGCGGGCCCGGCACAGGCTCTCGGCGGCTCGTGGCGCCAGGCCCTCAGCGACGTCACCCGGGGCAGGCAGGGCTGGCTCGCCGTCGGCGGCACGATGACCGACGCCTCCTCGACGGGGCCGCTCCTGGTCGCCTCGGCCGACGGCGCGACCTGGCGCAGGCTTCCCGCGACCGGCCCCCTCGCCCCCGCCGCGGAACACGACTTCCTCGCCCCCCACGCGGTGGCCGCGGGTCCCTCGGGCTACGTGCTGGCCGGAGAGGACCGGGGGCCGTCCGCGACCGTCCCGGTGCTGTGGTTCACCGCCGACCTCAAACGCTTCACCCGGGCGGCGCGTCTGCCCGCAGGCGGTGTCGGCGTGCGCCTGTACGACGTCTCCGTCACCTCCTCCGGGTACGTCGCCGTCGGCGGCATGGGAACCGACGGCCACGAGACCGGTGTGGTCTGGGTGTCCGCCGACGGGATCAACTGGGTCGCGCGTAAACCCGTGCTGCCCGAGGGCGCGACGGCGGCGGGCCTGAGACACGTGGTCCAGCACGGCACGACCATCGTCGCCACCGGAACCGCCGTCACGGGCGACGGGCAACGGGCCTTCGGGGCGATGTCGGAGGACAACGGCATCTCATGGGAGTTCTCCTGGCTGCCCGCCGAAGGGGCGGCCGCCGTACTGGACATGGCGGCGACGGCCGACGGCGTGGTCGCGGTCGGCTGGCAGGGAGCGCCGGGCGAGGGGGACGGCGTCGCGTGGACCTCGGAGGACGGCCTGAAGTGGCAGCCGCACACCCAGACGGAGGACGGCCTCGCCGGGGAGGGCGCGCAACGGCTCGGTGCCGTCACCGTCGCCGGCGACCAGGTCGTCGCCCTGGGGCGTTCGACCACCTACGACAGCGACCACCTCACCCTGTGGCGCTCGACCCTGACGGCCTCTCGATGATCTTCCAGCCGATGAGGTCGTCGAGCAGGCCCGGCGAGAGAGGCAGCCGGGCCAGGTCGTCCTCGGTGAACCAGCCGACGTCCTCCGCGTCGTCCCCGGCGCGGAGCGTGCCGCCGGAGGCCTCGGCGAGATAGTCGTGGATCTCGTAGACGACGCCGCCGGGGCCCGGACGGTCGACCGTGCCCGCCAGGCCGACGGCCCTGACCGTCAGGCCCGTCTCCTCACGCAGCTCACGGGCCAGCGCCTCGGCGTCGGACTCGCCCGGCTCGACTCGCCCTCCGGGGATGGACCACAGGCCCTTCCCCGGGGGACGGCCTCGCCGTACGAGGAGCAACCGGTCCTCCGCGTCACGGATGATCGCTCCCACACAATTTACGCGCACATGAACAAGATTACGGCTGCGCAACGAGAAGCGCCCTTGACGAACCGGGTGTGGACAAAGCACCGTGGGTAGGCGTGAGAGCCGAGCCCATTTGTCCGCGTTGTTTCGGCCCCCTCCGCCCGCCCAGTGCCTGGTCGAGCGCCTGGCGGTGTGGACCGCACGGTGACGTCCTGCCGTTGCAGTCGCCGAAACGCCCCTCTCAGGCTGCGATCGAGGTCCTCGGAAACTCCAGGGTCCCGGCCTGGCTTCCGTGGCCGCTGCCGCAGGGATGGCTGGTGACGGGCTTCGCGGAGGCGGGCGACGAACGCAGCGGCGTCAGAGGCACCGTGGTCGCGATCTCCGGCCCCTCACTGACCCACGGCCCCGCCGACATGCTGATCATCGCCGAGGAACCCGGAGTGGGACTCGGCGCCGGGTTCGCCGGAATCGCGGGAACCGACCCGGGAGAGGGCTTCGGCGAAGGGCCGCCGCACGCCAAGGTCGAGATCATGGGCCATCCCACGCCCATGTGGTGCGTCGAAGCGGCCCCCGACCGGGCGGTCTACGCGGGCGAGGCCCTGGGAAACTGGCTGTGGGCGGTCGTCTGGCCAGGTGAGGCGGGCTACCTGGTGACCCTCGCCGAACTCTCCCTGAGAGACCTCAGGGAACACGACCAAACCCTCGACCTCCCTCTGGGAGCTTTCTCTCCGCGCCTGGAAAACTAGTTGTGTCTTTCTGCGACGCCTTCGGCGTCGCGGGTTGTGTCCCTTTGCTGTGTCTCCTTGCTCCGCCTGGCGGCGTCGCGGGCTTGGGCGCTTCGGGTCGGTGTCTTCCCTCGTCGCTGTGTCTCTTTGCTCCGCCTGGCGGCGTCGCGGGCTTGGGCGCTTCGGGTCGGTGTCTTCCCTCGTCGCTGTGTCTCTTTGCTCCGCCTTCGGCGTCGCGGGCTTGTGCGCTTCGGGTCGGTGTCTTCCCTCGTCGCTGTGTCTCTTTGCTCCGCCTTCGGCGTCGCGGGCTTGTGCGCTTCGGGTCGGTGCTTTCCCTCGTCACTCCGTCGCTTCGCTCCTGCGTTCCTCAGTCCAAGCACCGACGCGCCCAAGCCGAAACCCCTCGCGCACGGCACCGGTAGGGCCAAGATTAAAGTCTTCGCTTCGGGCTTGTGGTTGGCCGTGCGCTCTTCTTTCCGTGTGGGGGCCGGGGGGCTGAGGGCCGGTGCGGCTCGTCTGTGTGAGCCGGGAGAACTCCTCGTCGTTCTTCGGGCAGGTGGTGAGGCGTGTCCGCCCGAGGGCGGTGGGGCCGTTACCGGGTGGTCTGAGGGGAATGAATTCCGGGAGGGCTACTTGGAGTGAGGGGAACGGGGATGCTTGCTACCCTGCGGGTCGGGAACGTCTGGTCTGTCATGGCGTGTTCCTTACCGAGGGTCAGGGGAAACGGGTGTTCGACGTCCAGTTCTTCGTCGAGGCGTTCGTCACGATGTTCGTGATCATGGACCCGCCCGGGATCATCCCGCTCTTCCTCGCCTACACGGGTGGTCGTACGGCCCTCGAACGTCGCAGGATCGCCTGGCAGGCCCCCATCGTCGCGTTCTGCCTCATCGTGATCTTCGCCGTTTTCGGTCAGGCCATCCTGGGATACCTGCACGTCGAGGTGGCGGCCATGCAGATCGCCGGTGGCCTCCTGCTTCTGCTGGTCGCCCTGCAACTGCTCACCGGAGACACCGAGCCTCCCGCCAACGCCGTACGGTCCAACGTCAACGTGGCGCTCGTCCCGCTCGGCACCCCACTGCTCGCCGGGCCGGGCGCGATCGTCGCCACGATCGTCTTCGCCCAGCAGGCCGGCCACAAGGACGGCGGCATCCTGGCCCTGGCCCTGGCCATCGCCGTCGTGCACATCCTGCTGTGGGTGTTCATGCGTTTCTCGGTCACCGTCATAAGGGTGATCAAGGAGAACGGCGTGGAACTCATCACCCGGGTCTCCGGCCTCCTCCTGTCCGCCCTGGCCGTACAACTGATCATCACCGCCATCCGCACCCTCCTGAACACCCCCACCTGAGACCCTTCTTCTCTTCGCCTTTTCGGCCCAGGTCTTCCGGCGCCACGTGTGAGGGCTTGGTCTTTGCCTTACCGGTGTCTTACCGGTGTCGTGTGTGAGGGGTTTCGGTTCGGGCGCGCCGACGCTTGGACTGAGGAGCGAAGGAGCGAAGCGGATGAGCGACGAGGGAAAGCGTCGGCTCGAAG
>NZ_JBHSBC010000049.1:278235-353584 GCF_042650425.1 Streptosporangium jomthongense
CCGAAGGCGTCGCAAAGAAACAGAGTAAAGTGCGGAAGCGTGACAGCGCGTATCGAGCGAGTGGTGACCGAGGGCGTCGTCGATGTCGACGGCGTCGAGCACAAGGTCGAGAACAACACCTGGATCGTGGGTGACGATGAGGAGGTCATCGTCATCGACCCCGCGCGTGACGCGGAGGCGATCCTGGAGAAGGTCGGCGAGCGGGAGGTGCTGGCGGTCGTCTGCACCCATGGTCTGCCCGACCACGTGGGTGCGGCCATCGAGGTGGCGGCCCGTGACGAGGCCGTGGTCGCGCTCCACCCGAAGGACCGGCCGCTGTGGCGGCTGACCTGGTCGGAGACGTGGCCGGACATCGAGATGGAGGACGAGGGGCTGTTCGGCGTCGCGGGCGTCCAGCTTGAGGTCCTCTCGACGCCCGGCGTCTCGCAGGGCGGGGTCTCGCTGTACTGCGAGGCGCTCGACGCGGTCTTCAGCGGCAAGACACTGCAGGCCGACGGTCCCGGCAGGATCGGCGGGGAGTATCCCGCGCTGGCCGACCAGCTCACCGCGATCGGCGGCAGGCTGTTCACGCTGCCGCACCGCACCCGGGTGCTGCCCGCGCACGGCGAGGAGTCCACGATCGGCGACCTGGAGCCGCAGTTCGACGCCTGGCTCTCCGGTTCGCTGACCCGCGGCACGGTCGAGGAGAAGGAAGGGCCGCTCACCGACGGCACCAGGGCCGCGGGCATCCGGATCAACCTGAACGACGAGTAGTCCTTTCATGGACCAGCTGCCCCTGGAGGGCATGCCGCGGCGGCTGTACTCGTGCACGCCGTCGCGGTTGAACACCTGGCTGGACTGTCCGAGGCGTTACCGGTTCACCTACCTGGACCGGCCGGCGCCGCAGAAGGGTCCGCCGTGGGCGCACAACAGCGTCGGCGTCAGCGTGCACAACGCGCTGGCCGGGTGGTGGCGGGAGCCGTACGAGCGGCGCACGCCCGTGATGGCGGGTGTCCTGCTGAACAACGGATGGATCGGCGAGGGGTTCCGCGACGCCGCCCAGTCGGCGGCGTGGCGTGCGCGGGCCCGTGAGATGGTCATGGGCTACGCCGCCTCGCTGGACCCCGCTGACGAGCCGGTCGGGGTCGAGCGTACGGTCGCCACCAGGACGTCCGTCATCGCCGTCTCAGGGCGGGTCGACCGGCTCGACCGGCGCGGTGACGAACTGGTCGTCGTGGACTACAAGACGGGCCGCCGCCCGCTGACCGAGGACGACGCGCGTTCCTCGCTGGCGCTGGCCGTCTACGCCGTCGCCTCCTCCCGGATGATGCGCCGCCCCTGCCACCGGGTGGAGCTGCACCATCTGCCGACGGGCTCGATCGTGGAGTGGGAGCACTCCGAGGAGTCCCTGGCCCGGCACATCGGGCGTGCCGAGGCGATCGCGGTCGAGGCGTCGGAGGCGGACGAGGCCTACCGGGCCTGGGCGGGTGAGGCCCCCCGAGGTTCCCGTACGGCCGCCGCGGGGCGCACGCCACCCGCAGTACCACCTCGGATCGACGAGGTTTTCCCGCCCAGGACGGGCCCGCTCTGCTCCTGGTGTGATTTCCGCGCGCACTGCCCGGAGGGCCGGCGGGCCGCCGACGGCCGTCAGCCGTGGGACGGCCTCGGCGACGACTGAGGCGTTCTCGAAGCATCTCCACAGGTCTCAGGAGCGGCCCTTACGGCACGCCTGAGCGCCCCTTGAGACGAGGTTCCGGGGGCGGGTGATGACTGGGGCGCGGGTGTCCGGAATTTGGCGTTCAGTGCATGAGTATCTCAGGGCTTCTGTCGTGTTGTGCCCCGGATTGATCCGATGAAATATGTATCAAAAGTGGTAGATTATTATATTTGGGGCCAATAACAGAAAATAGGTCCGACGTAATTGCCGCCAACCATTGACGAAAGCACTGATATCGGGTCATAACGGTTGTGACCCAAAACCCACGCGTCACATGGAAGGCGGTGCACTCTCATGGTCGAGACCACGGAGCGCCAAGGCGAGAAGGCCACCTGGCACAAGCCCGGTTACCAGGTCGTCGAGGCGTCGATGGAGATGACGGCGTACTTCCTGGCCACCAGGTAACCGGACGGGGGTTCACGCCATGCGACTGCGAATTCTGGGAACCGCCGCAGGCGGTGGCGTCCCCCAGTGGAACTGTGCGTGCCCCGGGTGTACCGGGGCACGCACCAACCCGGCCTGGCGGCGCACCCACGCGTCGCTGGCCGTCGAGGACCACATCGTCAACGCGACCCCCGACATCGCCGAACACGTCGAGACACTGCGTTCCGGCGGTACGCCCACGGAGCGGACACGCGTCATGCGCGTGGTCCTCACCGACGCCGAACTCGACCACACACTGGGGCTGTTCCGGCTGCGCGAGGCCGACGAACTGGAGATCGTCGCCACCCCCACGGTCCGCCGGGCGCTCACCGGCGGGCTGAGGCTGTCTGAGGTGCTCTCCCCGTACGCCGACCTGCGCTGGCGTGACCTGACGGCGGACGGCGAGGTCGCGCTCACCGAGGACGTCGGTGTCCAGGCGGTCCCGGTCTCCGGGAAACGCCCCCGCTACGCCTCGGACGAGGCGGCGGCTCCCGACTGGGTGGTCGCGCTGCGCTTCACCGACCGGGCGAGCGGCGGGACGTGCCTGTACGCCCCGGCCTTCGGCGTCTGGTCGCCCGAGCTTGAGGCGGCGACGGCCGAGGCCGACTGTGTGATCGTCGACGGCACCTTCTGGGACGACGAGGAGCCCCGCCGTACCGGGATCTCCTCGCGCACCGCGACCGAGATGGGCCACCTGCCCGTCGAGGCGACGGCGGAGCGACTGTCCCGGCTGCCCGGCCGGTGCCTGTACACGCATCTGAACAACACCAACCCCCTCGTCGACCCGGACGCGCCCCAGCACAAGAGGCTGGCCGAACTGGGCGTCGAGGTGGCCGCCGACGGAATGGTGATCGAGCTGTGAACGCCGAATCCTGGACCCCCGCCGAGTTCGAGGCCCGTCTGCGGGCCGTGCCCGAGGCGCGATACCACAACCGCCACCCCTTCAACGTGCGCATGCACGCCGGGGAGCTGTCGCCGGAGGAGATCCGCCGGTGGATTCTCAACCGTTTCCACTACCAGCGGCACATTCCGATCAAGGACGCGCTCATCCTCGCCAAGCTGGAGGCGCCGGAACTGCGCCGCATGTGGATCCGCCGCATCCAGGACCACGACGGAAGGCGCGCGGGCGAGGGCGGCATCGAGCGCTGGCTGCGCCTGGGAGAGGCCGCGGGCCTGGACCGCAAGGACCTGCTGTCCGGGGAGGGCGTCCTGCCCGGCGTGCGGTTCGCCGTCGAGGCGTACGTGAACCTGTGCAGGCTGGGGACGCCGCTTGAGGCCGTCGCCGCGTCGCTGACCGAGCTGTTCGCCCCCGACATCATGCGGACCAGGATCGAGGCCTTCGAGCGGCACTACACCTGGATCGACTCCGAGGGCCTGCAGTACTTCAGGGGCAGGATCAGCCAGGGACGGCAGGACAGCGGGGAGGCCCTCGAAATGGTCCTGGAGTGGGCCAGGGGACGGGCCGAGCAGGAGCGGGCCGTGGCCGCGCTCTCCCGCAAGTGCGACGTGCTGTGGGCGCTGCTCGACGCTGTGGACCAGGCGTGACGGCCGCCGAGGCCCCCTCCCCGGGGGCGGAGACCGTGCCCCAGGCCGACTGGCGGCCCCGCCTCGGCTCCGGGATCATCCTGCGGCACGACGCCGTACGGCGGGCCGACCTGCTGGTCATGCCCGAGCGGATCGTGCTGCTTGAGGGCGGGGCGGTCGCCGTACTGCGGCTGTGCGACGGGGTCAGGACCGTGGAGGAGATCGTCGAGCGGCTGAGCGCGGACTTCCCCGGGGCGCCGGTGGCCGACGACGTCACCGAGTTTCTCAGCCGGGTGCGCACGGAGGGGTGGGTGCGATGAGTGAGACGGGCGACGGGCCCGCGCCGCCGTGGGCCATGCTGGCCGAGCTCACCCACGGCTGCCCGCTGCACTGCCCCTACTGCTCCAACCCGGTCGGGCTCATCCCGCGCTCCCGGGAGCTGGCCACCGCCGACTGGGTGCGGGTCTTCGAGGAGGCCGCCGCGCTCGGGGTGGTCCACGCGCACCTGTCCGGCGGCGAGCCGCTGCTGCGCGCCGACCTTGAGGAGATCACCGCCGCCGCGGCGCGCAACGGCGTCTACACCCAGCTGGTGACCAGCGGCGTCGGGCTCGACGAGGACCGGCTCGCCCGGCTGGTCGAGGCGGGGCTGCACAGCGTCCAGCTCTCGGTGCAGGACTCGACGGCCGCGGCCTCCGACCTCATCGCCGGGACCCGCTCCTTCGCCGCGAAGGAGCGCGCGGCGGCCCTGGTGCGCGAGACGGGGCTTCCGCTCGGGCTCAACGTCGTCCTCCACCGGCGCAACCTCGACTCCATCGAGGGCATCGTCGAACTGGCCGCCTCCTGGGGCGCCGAGCGGGTCGAGCTGGCCAACACCCAGTTCTACGGTTGGGCGCTGCGCAACCGGCGCGCGCTGCTGCCCACGCGCGAGCAGCTCACCCGGGCCAAGGAGACCGTGGAACGGCTGCGCGAGCGGGTCGAGGGCGTCGAACTGATCTGGGTCGTCCCCGACTACTTCGACGGGGTGCCCAAGCCCTGCATGGGTGGCTGGGGGGCGATCTCGCTGACCGTCGGCCCCGACGGATCGGTGCTGCCCTGCCCGGCCTCCTACGACCTGCCACTGGAGTTCCCCAACGTCAGGGATCACTCGCTTGAGTGGATCTGGCGGCGTTCGGCGGCCTTCGAGGCCTACCGGGGCACGGAGTGGATGAGCGGGCCGTGCGCCGGTTGCCCGCGCAAGGAGGTGGACTTCGGTGGCTGCCGCTGCCAGGCCTACGCGCTCACCGGGGACGCGAGCCGTACGGACCCGGCGTGTGGGCTCTCACCCGACCACCACCTGATCACCGAGCTGGTCGAGTCGGCGGGGGACGGGGAGCTGGTCTACCGGCGGCCGGAACGGCTCACCCCGCCGCGCCAGGCGGTCGGCCCGAACCCCTGAGGTACGCGGTTCAGCTGCGCAGGTTCGCCTCGGCGGCGGTCCAGAAGCGGATGAGCGCCGCCGCCGTCGTCTCCGGGGCCTCGACCGCGGGAGAGTGGGCCGCGCCGGGCACGACGACGCAGTCGGCGTTCAGCCGGTCGGCCATCTCCGACTGAGCCATCGGCGGCCAGCCGTCGTCGTGCTCGCCGAACAGCACCAGGGTCGCCACGTCCACCTGGTTGAGCTCGTCACAGCGGTCACGTGCCGCGAGGATCTCCTTGGTCATCACGGACATCCCGACCGGGGAGTTGGCGAAGAAACGCTTGCGCAGGAAGGCCACGATCTCGTCGGGCACCCCGGCGGACAGGGCCTCCGGCTCAAGGTGGGTGTCCCACATCCGTTCGAGTCCCACCTCGGGGGCCCTGGTCAGCATCTCCCGGCCCACCTGCTCTCTGGGGCCGACGATCGCGGCGGGGCCGGTGCTCATCATCGTGTAGGAGGCGAACTTGGTGCGGCCGTCGATGACCGCCTCCCGGGTGACCAGGCCGCCGAAGGAGTGCCCGACCAGGTGGACGGGCTCACCCCTGCCGATCAGCTGCGCCAGCGCGTCGACGTCGTTGCCCAGCGCCGCGCACGTGTAGGCCGACGGGTCGTCGGGGCCGCCCGTCTCGAACTGCCCCCGCATGTCGATCGCGACGACCTGACGGCCCGACTGGGCGAGCGTCTGAAGAACCGCGAGGAAGTCCTCCTTGCTGCCGGTGAGACCGGGAACCAGCAGGGCGGGCATGCGTTCGGCGATGCCGCTGACCGGCAACGCCTCCAGCGCGGCGAACGTGCCGGCCGCAGTCTCCAGCCGACGGGCACGGACGCCTGGAGGCAGGGTCAGAAAACGCGGCGTACTCACGTGGCCCCACGATACCTCTCTTGGTGACATGTCTCCGCGCCCCGAGGCCGGACGTGCCGAGATGCGGCAAAGGGGCGCCACCTCGCGGTCGCGCCCCTCGTCACACCGGTACGGCTAGCCCTGGCGGCGGGGACCCCGCTGCTGGCCCCTGACCTGCGGACGGCGGCGGCTCTGCGCCCGCTCGGAGGCGGCGGACGGCGCGATCTCGTCGTCGTCGGTGGCCAGGTCGGGAGACTGGAAGATCACCGCGAACGGGCTGGGCGGGATGATCTTCTCCGGCTGGGGGCGCGGCGCGGGCGCCTCGTCCTCCCAGTCCTGCTCGTCGTCCCACAGCGGAGCCTCGGCGGCCTCCCCACCGGGACCCTCGTCGGTGAGACTCACCTCGGGGTTCAGGCCTGCCCTCCGGTTGCGGCCCCTGCGGGACGCGGTCTCGGCGGGCCGGTCGTCACGGATGTCCTTGCGGGGCGTCACATCCACGTCCACCTCCAGCTCGGCGGGTTCGACGATCGGGCTCTCGACCCTCCGCGCCGCGAGCGGCGCCTGGGTCTCCTCGGAGACACGGTCCCCCCGCGAGCGGCGGCGCCCGGACTCCTCGTGCTGTGCCTCGGCGACGGCCGGCCGGGACTCCTGGGCCCCTGCGGACTCGGCCGCCTCCGCGCCGGTACGGCCACCGCGGGTGCGGCGCCTCTCCCTGGTGCGGGCGGGGCGCTCACGGCGCTCCTCCCGCTCCTCCTCACGGCCCCTGCGGCCGCGTGAGCGGGTCCGGCCCGTCTCTCCGAGATCTTCGACCTCTTCCGCCGCCAGGCCCGCCCTGGAGCGGTTGGCGTGCGGCAGCACACCCTTGGTGCCCTCGGGGATGCCCAGCTCGGTGAAGATGTGCGGTGAGGTCGAGTAGGTCTCGACGGGCTCGGCGAAGTCGAGCGAGAGCGCGTTGTTGATGACCTTCCAGCGAGTGAGGTCCTCCCACTCGACGAAGGTCACCGCGACGCCGGTCTTACCCGCCCGGCCGGTACGACCGATGCGGTGCACGTAGGCCTTCTCGTCCTGCGGGCAGTCGTAGTTGACGACGTGGGTGACGTCGTCGACGTCGATGCCCCGCGCCGCGACGTCGGTCGCGACCAGGACGTCGATCTTGCCGTTCCTGAAGGCGCGCAGCGCCTGCTCGCGCTGGCCCTGGCCCAGGTCGCCGTGTACGGCCGCCGCGGCGAACCCGCGCTCCTTGAGCTGTTCGACGACCATGTCGCAGGCGCGCTTGGTCTCACAGAAGATCATCGTGAGACCCCGGCCCTCGCACTGGAGCAGGCGGCCCAGGATCTCGATCTTGTCCATCCGGTGCACGCGCCAGACGAACTGGGTGGTCTGCGGCGTCGCCTCGGCCTCGGCGTCGTTGTTCTCCGCGCGCACGTGCGTCGGGCGGTTGAGGTAGCGCCGTGACAGCGCGACGATCTCGCCGGGCAGCGTCGCGGAGAACAGCATCGTCTGCCGCTTGGCCGGGACGAGCTTGATGATGCGCTCGATGTCGGGCAGGAAGCCCAGGTCGAGCATGCGGTCGGCCTCGTCGAGGACGAGCGCGTCGATCTGGCCGAGGTCGAGGTGCTTCTGCTTGACCAGGTCGAGCAGGCGGCCCGGGGTGCCGACGATCACGTCGACGCCCTGCTTGAGCGCCTCGATCTGGGGCTCGTAGGCGCGTCCGCCGTACACGGTGAGGATGCGGGAGCCGAGCTTGCCCGCGGCCGTGACCAGGTCTTCGGTGACCTGGATGGCCAGCTCACGGGTGGGCACGACGATCAGCCCGCGTGGCTTCTTTCGGTTCTTCCTCGGCTTGCCGACACGTTGCAGCATCGCCACGCCGAAGGCGTAGGTCTTGCCGGTACCCGTGCGGGCCTGGCCGATGATGTCCTGGCCGGTCAGGGCCAGGGGAAGGGCCATTTCCTGGATCGGGAACGGTGCGGTGATGCCCTCGGTCTCAAGGGCGTCAGCGATCTCTGGTGTGACTCCGAGGTCTCGGAACGTCGTCAGCTTGGCCTGCCTAATCTCCGTTGAAGGCAGTCCTGCCGGGACCACGGGCGCAAAGGTTCCCCGTGCCGTGTCCTCGCGGAAGGGCTAGCCCTCTCAATGTCATCAGCGACCGCTGCGGCGTCATGCCGACTTGGGGGCGTCCAGGAGCAGGTCTCCTGGATTAACACAGGGCGGTCGCACTTTCACACAGTAGTGTACTCGATACCACAACGTGCAGCCGATTTCTTCGTATTCCAGCTGAAAGGGCAGGCGCCGCAACTCATAGGCTTCCTGCATGAGTGATTCCCCTCCTGGCGTCCCCGACCTGCTCGGAGTGCTCGCCTACGCCGAGTTGACCGCGTTCCTCAGGCTCGCCGAAGACGCCGCGAGACACGCCCCGACACTGACCGACCGGGCCGCGCTCAGCGACCTCGCCGCGACCGAGTACGCCCATTTCCGTCTTCTGCGTGACCGGATAGCCTCGCTCGGGGTCGATCCGGAGGAGGCGATGGAGCCCTTCGTGCGGCCCCTGGACGACTGGCATGCCCAGACCACGCCCTCCGACTGGCTTGAGGCGCTGGTCAAGGCCTATGTCGGCACGGGGATCGCGCTCGACTTCTACCGGGAGGCCGCCGCCCACGTCGACGAAAAGACGCGGGAACTGGTCGAGGAGGTGCTCGTCGACGAGGGTCGTTCCCAGTTCGCGGTGGACCGTGTCGGTGCGGCGATCAGGCAGGACCACAGGCAGGCGGGGCGGCTCGCCCTGTGGGCCAGGCGGCTGGTCGGTGAGGCCCTGAGCCAGGGACAGCACGTGGTGGCCGCGCGCCCCGAGCTGGCGGCGTTGCTGGTCGAGGCGGCCGGGGAGGACATCACCCGGATGTTCGGCAGGCTGACCGAGGCGCACGGCGGGCGGATGGCCGCCCTCGGCCTGACCCCCGGTCCGTGAGCGCCTCCCGGCGTCGGGGGCGGCGCCGGGCGAAAGCGCCATCGGGCGGAACGCCGGGCCAGATGTGGGGTGCGGGAGGAAAAGGCGCCCGGCGAGACCACGCGTCGAGGCGCCAAACGGTTGTACCGTGCGAGACATGAGGGCCTCGCGCCGCTATGGCAGTTTCCTAACGAGATGTGGACCGAACCCCTGGACGTCACGTCCGGTGCTGCGAAGGGGAGGCGCCGACTGTCCGGCGGCCCCTTCGGAGGGCCATTCCGCAAGAAGGGCCCGCCGTCCGCGCGGGTGCGGACTCGGAGAGAGGGGAGAGTGCCCCGGGGAGTGCTGAGACCGCACTGAGGCGTCCGCCGACGCCGGTGCGGGACGTCTCGTCTCCGCCGGCGCCGGAATCGCCCAGGGCTCGGTGACGGGTCGCGCCAGGACCGGTGCGCCGGTCTCACGACCGGCGTCACGGCCTGGCGCGAGCCGTACCGGGTCTGTCAGAGGGTGCCGCCGAAGCCGACGGGGCGTGCCTCCTCCTCGCCGATCTCGACGAAACCGAGTGAGGTGATGGGGACGAGGACCCTGCGACCTTTGCTGTCGGTGAGGGAGAAGATCCCGCGGTCGGCGGCGAGCGCCTTGCCGAGCTCCTCCTCGACCTGCTCGGCCGTCAGGTCCGTCTCGACCACGAGTTCGCGGTGCACCGAGCGCACGCCGATCTTGATTTCCATGTTGCTCCCTTTCGACGAGGGTTGCTCGTCCCATGGTCGCCCCATCGGAGGCACGACATGCGGGCTGATCGCGTCAAGCGAACAGCCGGATCAGTGGTCGGCGGTCCTCGGGAAGCCGGAGATGCCGCGCCAGGCCAGGCGGGCGATGAGCTGGGTCGCGGCGTCCTTCGGGATGGAGCCGGTGCTGCTGATCCAGTAGCGCGCGCTGACCTCGGCCATGCCGACCAGGCCGACGCCGAGCAGGCGGGCCTCGTCGCTTGAGCAGCCGGTGTCCTCCTGGATGACCTGGCTGATCATCTCGGCGCTCTCGCGGAGGTTGCGCTCCATGCGCTGGCGGACGGGGGCGATGTTGCGCAGGTCGGACTCGAAGACCAGCCGGAAGGCCTCACCCTGGCCGGAGACGAAGTCGAAGAAGGCGCCGATCGCGGCCTGGACGCGCTGCTTGTTGTCCGTGGTCGAGGCCAGGGCGTCGCGGCAGCGGGCGATCATGTCGTCGACGTGCAGGTCGAGCAGGGCCAGATAGAGCTCCTGCTTGCCGGGGAAGTGCTGGTAGAGAACCGGTTTGCTCACCCCGGCGCGCTCGGCGATCTCGTCCATCGCCGCCGCGTGGTAGCCGTTCTCGACGAAGACCTCCTGGGCCGCGTTCAGCAACTGGCGGCGGCGGGCCAGCCGGGGCAGCCGGGTGCCCCGGGGCTTGGCGTCCGGGGTAGTCGTCACGGCGGTCTCCTCGCGGGGTCTCATGCTGTCTCGCTCATCCTACGCGCGGGTAATCCACGTCAGCGATAATCGTCCTCATCAAGATCAACAGCACGGCTCTGCTCCGTGGTGTCCGCCGTGTCGGCCTCCTGGGGGATGTGGTCGGGCCAGGTCGGGGAGTCCTCCTCGCGTGCCGGACGCTGCTGTTCCACGGCGTCCGCCTCGGGCGCCTCGATGTCGAGTTCCTCGCTGAAAGGCTCCTGCGGCTCGTCCTGCGCGCCTTCGCCGTGAACGTCCATCTCTGACATCTGCCCTCCCGTTGCTCTCCCTGGCTCTCCGGATTCCTCGGTGGACACCTTCCCCGTTCTCTGGGGAATACCGGACATGGCCGGACATCGTCAGCGTACGGCCTCGGATGTGCCCGGTCCCGTGAGCGGGTGTTCGCCCTCGTCCTGTGACGTCTCCGAACACGCGTGCGAGACTTGGGGAAAGCCCCTATCCAGGGAGACGCCATGCGGAGCATCTGGAACGGCGCGGTCTCGTTCGGTCTGGTGACGATCCCGGTCAGGATGTACGCCGCGACCGAACAGCGGAACGTCACCTTCAACCTGGTGCACCGGGAGGACGCGGGCCGGATCAGGCTCCGCAGGTTCTGCGAGGCCTGCGAGCAGGAGGTCCCCTACGCCGAGGTGGCCAAGGGCTACGAACTGCCGACCGGTGAGGTGGTCGTGCTGGAGGGGGAGGACTTCGAGGACCTGCCGTTGTCCACGGCGCACCGGATCGAGGTCCTGCAGTTCGCCCCGGCGGAGCAGATCGACCCGGTCCTGCTCGGCAGGTCCTACTACCTGGAGCCGGACGAGGGGGCCGCCGGGCCGTACGTCCTGTTGCGGGAGGCGCTGGGACGCTCGGGGCGGGTGGGGATCGCGAAGGTCGCGCTGCGGCAGCGTGAGTCGCTCGCGACGCTGCGGGTCAGGGAGGGGGTCCTGGTGCTGGAGACCATGCTCTGGCCCGACGAGGTGCGCCCGGCCGACTTCGCCTTCCTGGAGGAGGAGCCCGAGGTCAGGCCGCAGGAGCTGCGGATGGCCGAGTCGCTGGTCGAGAGCATGACGGCCGACTTCGACCCCTCGCGCCACCACGACGCCTACCGCAGGGCGCTGCAGGAGGTCATCGAGGCGAAGGTCGCGGGCAGGGAGGTCGTCTCCGTGGGCCCGCCGCCGGAGCCGGGCCCGACGGCCGACCTGATGGCCGCGCTGCGGGCCAGTGTCGAGGCCGCCAAGCGGAGGCGTCCCGCCCCCGGGGAAGGCGGGCGGAGGCGCCCCGCGGCGTCCGGTGAGGAGACACGGGGTACGGCGTGAGCCTCGCGTGAGAACGCCCAGCGGAAAGGCGGGCGCGATGAGGACCCCGGAGATTCGAGAATCCCCGGGGCCCTCGCCGGTCTCCACGAAGAACCGTGCTTCGCGTCTATCTGAAAGGCGAATCGATTGATTCACTCCCGGATGTCCGCGTCATTTCCCCGCGTATTCGGAGGAGAAGGCGGACACCACACCCATTCGCCGTGGGCGGGAGTTTCGGCGGCCGCCGGAGCCGGTCGCGCCCGGTCACGTGACTCGGCCTCGTGTCACGTTCACGTGGCGCGCCGGCCCGGCGGTCAGCCGTCTGCGGGGTTAGCGTGCCCCGAGCAGCCCGCGCCTGTCGTTGTCGTTGTCGTTGTCGTTGGCGTTGCGGGCAGCGCCACCGCCACCGCCGCCGCCACCGCCGGCGCCGACGTTGTTGGTGTTGATGATGACGAGCCTACGGTGGTGGTGACGCCTCCAGCCGCAGCCCCAGCCGCGGTGGCCCCAGCCACCCCAGCGACGGCCCCAGCCCCATCCGCAGCCGCCGGTGGTGAAGCCGACGCTGGTCTGGAAGGCCGGAACCACGGAGGCCTCGGCGGTCGAGGTCGCGGCACTCATCGCGACGAGCCCGCCCGACAGGGCGGTGCTGAGCGCGAGTCCCGTGAGAATGCTCTTGAACTTGGGCATTTCGTTTCCCCCTTGAAAGGATCGGTTGCCCCCACTCTTTGGGCATTTTCCACACTGGTCGGAAAATGCCCCGGATGACTGTTAATCGGTCATCCTTCGCAGTCTTGTATTTCCGTGCATCTCGCCTACCAAACGGCGATCGGTGGCTTTTACTGTCTCCTTATCTCTCTATTGACGGCGTTGGACTCTTATTAATTGTTTTGATGCGATAAGTCTTTAATGTCGCTTTTGTGCCCACGCTGTACGGCGGGGAGCTATCGTCGAAACGGAAGGCGAACGAGGGGGGAAGTCGTGGGAAGCGAGCCGATTCCGAGCTGGCCCGGAGAGCTGGTCGACCTGGCGGAGAACGGATGGGACGGACGTGTCCACGTGCGCTCGACCCCGCCGGGGCCCAAGGAGAGCGCCGTCTACGTGCACGGCCTGGCGGGCTCGGCGACCAACTGGACCGACCTGATGGGCGAGTTGTCCGACGTGGTCAGGGGATACGCGCTGGACCTGCCCGGCGCCGGGCACTCACCGGAGCCGCCGGGCGGCGACTACTCCGTCGCCGCCCACGCCCGGGCCGTCGTCGCGCTGATCGAGCGCGTCTCCGACACCCCGGTCCACCTGTTCGGCAACTCCCTCGGCGGGGCGGTCTCGGTGCGCGTCGCCGCGACCAGGCCCGACCTGGTCCGCTCGCTCACCCTCGTCTCCCCGGCCCTGCCCGACCTGCTGCCCCGGTACGGCCCGGCACGCGTGGCCCTGTCGAGCGTGCCGAAGGTCGGGGAGTGGGCCGTGGGCCGGATGCGCATGCTGCCCGCGGAGCGCAGGATCACGATGACGATGTCCATGTGCTACGCCGACTTCGGTCGGCTCCACCCCGACCGGCTGAAGGAGGCGGCCGAGGAACTGCGGCGCAGGGACGGCCTGCCGTACTCGGCGGGTGTCCTGACGGGCTACGCCAGGGGGATCGTCGCCGAGTACTTCAGGCGGGGTGAGGAGAACCTGTGGCGTCAGGCGGCCCTGGTGGCCGCGCCCACGCTGGTCATCCACGGCAGGCGCGACCGGCTGGTGCACCCTCGCATGGCCGTCCGCGCGGGCCGGGCCTTCCCGCACGTCAGGCTGGTGCTGCTGCCTGACGCCGGACACGTGGCGCAGATGGAGGTGCCCGGCAGGGTCGCCCGTGAGGCCCGCAGGCTCATCTCCGAGTCCATACCTGTCCCGATTGGGGAATGACAGGAGCATCCGGTTAGGTTGTGAATGGTGCGTGCTGTGCCAGCCGTGTCGTCAAAACCCCCTGAAACGGGAGTAGAACTGTGTCGTTGCCACCCTTGGTAGAGCCGGCAGCCGAGCTGACCGTCGATGAGGTGCGTCGCTACTCGCGCCATCTGATCATCCCCGACGTGGGTATGGCAGGGCAGAAGCGCCTGAAGAACGCCAAGGTGCTCTGTGTGGGCGCGGGCGGCCTGGGATCTCCCACTCTGCTGTACCTCGCCGCCGCGGGCGTGGGCACCCTCGGCGTCGTCGACTTCGACGTCGTCGACGAGTCCAACCTCCAGCGCCAGGTCATCCACGGCCAGTCCGACATCGGCAGGCTGAAGGCCGAGAGCGCCGCGGCCAGCGTCAGGGAGATCAACCCCCTGATCGACGTGATCGTCCACAACGTGGCGCTGACCACCGACAACATCATGGAGATCTTCTCCGGCTACGACCTGATCGTGGACGGCACCGACAACTTCGCCACCCGCTACATGGTGAACGACGCGGCCGTCCTGCTCGGCAAGCCGTACGTCTGGGGCTCGATCTACCGCTTCGACGGGCAGGCCAGCGTGTTCTGGGCCGAGCACGGTCCCTGCTACCGCTGCCTTTACCCCGAGCCCCCGCCCCCCGGCATGGTGCCCTCGTGCGCCGAGGGCGGCGTGCTCGGCGTGCTGTGCGCCTCGATCGGCTCCATCCAGGTCAACGAGGCCATCAAGCTCCTCGCGGGCATCGGCGAGCCCCTGGTCGGCCGTCTGATGATCTACGACGCCCTGGAGATGACCTACCGCTCGGTCAAGGTCCGCAAGGACCCCGAGTGCGTGCTCTGCGGCAAGAACCCGACGGTCACCCAGCTCCTGGACGACTACGAGGCGTTCTGCGGCGCGGTCTCCCAGGAGGCCCAGGACGCGGCCTCCGGCTCCACGATCACCGCGACCGACCTCAAGGCCATGCAGGACGCGGACGAGAACATCTACGTGATCGACGTCCGGGAGCCGAACGAGTACGAGATCGTCTCCATCCCCGGCGCCGTGCTCATCCCCAAGGGTGAGTTCACCAACGGCTCCGCGCTGGAGCGGCTCCCGCAGGACAAGCGCATCGTGCTGCACTGCAAGTCCGGCGCGCGTTCGGCCGAGGTGCTGGCGATCGTCAAGAACGCCGGTTTCTCCGACGCCGTCCACGTCGGCGGTGGTGTGCTGAGCTGGATCAAGTCCGTGGACCCCAGCCTGCCGACCTACTAGTCACAGCCGTACCTCACGCCCCGCGGAGCCTCGCTCCGTGGGGCGTGTGTTGTCACGGACATCCGTTGTCATGAGGCGTCCGTTATTTGGGGATAGAGCGGGTGAGATCCCTAGAGGCCGGTTTAAGGTCGAGAATGTGAACGAAGTCCCAGGTCAGCGCAGGCGCGCGTGGATGACGCTGATCATGGCGTCCACGCTGGCGCTGGCCTGCGCGGCCGTGGCGGCGGTCACGGCGGGCGCCGCGGTGACCGAGCTGACCAGGGGCCCCTCCAGGGCGGAGCTCGACCGCGCCGTCGCCGCCGAGACCGCGGGCCGCTGGCGGGCCTGGCCAGCCGGGCGGATCTTCCCCGAGACCGTCGGTTACGCCGCCGAACAGGGTGGCAGGGAGCAGGCGCACCGGGTGGGCATCTCCCCGGAGACCCGCTGCGACCGGGCCGTCGACCCCGGGCTGCGTGAGGCGCTGCGTCGTACGGGATGCCGGGGGGTGCTGCGCGCCACCTACATCGACGCGCTCCAGGGAGTCGTCGTCACCGTCGGCGTCGTGGCGTTCGCGGGGGAGCGGGAGGCGGCGAGGGCCAAGGCCGCGCTGCCCAGGACCGGCCGCCCCTCCCCGGGCCTGCTGGCCCTCGGCTTCCCCGGTACGGTCACCGACCGCTTCACCGCCGTCGGCAGGCAGCGCGGCCTGGTACGACAGGCGGGGCCGTACGTGGTGATGACCACGGTCGGCCAGGTGGACGGCAGGCCGGGCAAGGCCGTGGGGGAGCAGCGGCCGACGATCTTCGCCTTCACCGGGGACATCGCCGACCGGATCCTCGCCGGGCTCGCGACGCCGGAACGCCCCGACTGCGGCTCCGAGTCTGCTGGACGGTGGCGGTGCTGAGGGTACGGCGGGCGGTTGCGGCGCTCGCGCTGACCGGGCTCTGGCTGGTGCCCGCCGTACCGGCCGGGTGGGCCGACGAGGTGCGGGGCAACCAGCGGCAGGTGCTGCGGACCCTGGACCTGGCCGACGCCTGGCGCGTCTCCAAGGGGGCGGGCGCGCTGGTCGCGGTGCTGGACTCCGGGGTCGATCCCGTCCACCGCGACCTGGCGGGTTCCGTCACCGAGGGCAGGGACTTCACCGTGGGCGCCAACCCACGGGGAGTGGCCCCCTCACGGCTGCACGGCACCTACATGGCCTCGCTCATCGCCGGGCACGGGCACGGTCCCGGCGGGGGCAGCGGGGTGATCGGCGTCGCGCCCAAGGCGAGGATCCTGTCCGTGCGGGTGATCCTGGAGGACGAGGAGCCGGGCTTTCGCACCTTCAACACCGCCGAGCGGTTCGAGAACGTGGTGGCCAAGGGCATCAGGTACGCCGTCGACCACGGCGCCGACGTGATCAACATGTCGATCTCGAAGGAACTGGCGACCAGGGAGGAGCGGGCGGCGGTCCGCTACGCGATCTCCAGGGGGGTCGTGCTCGTCGCCGCGGCGGGCAACGAGGGGGCGGGCAGGCCGGAGGCGACCGGCTACGCCCCCTACTCCTATCCGGCGGCCTTCCCCGGGGTGGTCTCGGTCGCGGCGGCCGACCGCAGGTTGCGCCGGGCCTCCTTCTCCAACTGGAACCCCTCGGTCGTGGTGGCGGCGCCCGGGGTGGACATCCTCGGCGCGGGGCCGGGCAACGAATACTGGATCGGCCGGGGAACCTCCCAGGCGACCGCGTTGGTCTCCGGAGTCGCCGCCCTGATAAAAGCGAAATATCCGAAAATGTCGCCCGCATTGGTCGCGCAGGCCCTGACCAAGGGGGCGACCAGGCGGCCCAGCGGAGGCTACGACACCGGCATGGGCTTCGGCGTGGTCAACGCCCCCCGCGCGCTGGCCGAGGCCGCAAGGATCTCCCGCCACACCCTGACCGCGGGCGGGGACGGCGTCCACGATCCCGCCCTGCCGATGGGCGCGGCGGCCGGGCCGGTCCAGGTGATCCGGCGTGACCGGCGTGGGATCGCCCTCAACGGCGGGGTCGCCGCGGCCGCCGCGCTCTGCGCGACCGCCTGCCTGGTGACGGCCGGATTCGCCGTCCGCCGGGCCCGTACGGCTCCCGCGCCGCCCTGAGGGGTGCCGGGGACGGCAGGGTGCGACCCGCCAAACACACTCCGGCGATAGGGCGGCGGGGGCGCGCGACGTAGCATCGAACTATGTCGAAGCCCGGGCGGTCCCAGGAGCCTGAACGGCATCTGGAGGCCTCGGGACCGCACGCGGGCGGCTCCCAGGCTCCGTCCGCCGGTGGACACACCGGTGGGCGCGCCGGGGGCCGTGCCACGGGCTGGCCTCCGAGCGGTTCCCGGGTGCCCCGGGGCTCCCGTCCCCGCAGGAGCACCGAAGGCGGCGCTTCCGGAGCCCCCGGCGCGCCGCGACGTGCCAGGGTCCGGACCTGGCCCGCCGCGGGGCGCCGGGAGAACGGCTGGCACCGCCGTCCCGCGCTTGAGCGCGTCGAGGCGGCGAGCCTCGAAGAGGGCATGCGCCTGCGGGTGATCTTCCTTATCCTGATGGGCGTCATCCTGGCCATCGCCGTGAGCGACGTGCTCGCGGGCGCGGTCGGCGTCCTCCGCGAGACCAGGGCCCGCCCGCTGACCCCCGCCGAGCAGGCCCGCTACATCCAGGAGGACATCGCGGCCCGCTGGCACACCTGGTCGGCCGACCTGATCTTCCCCACCGAGCTGCAGTACGTCGCCCTCGGCCGCGCGCAGCAGTACGCCAGACGGATCGGGCTGGCCCCGGAGACCTCCTGCGGAGCGGGGCTCGACGCCCCGGTCGGCTCGGTGCTCTCCGAGCACGGCTGCCTGACCCTGCTGCGGGCGACCTACGTGGACCAGACCTCGACCTTCGTGGTCACGGTCGGCGTGGCCGTACTCGGCAGTGAGGAGCGCCGGATCGCCGCGACCGGGCAACTGCCCGTGGACGACCGGGTCGGGGTGCGCCCCGTCGCCTTCCCCGGCACGGCGGGCGAGCTGTTCGGCGCCGCGCAGCGCCAGCACAACTCCTGGATCGCGGCCGGGCCGTACGTCGTCCTCTCCACGGCCGGATACGCCGACGGCCGTACGCGTGAGGCCGTTCCGCCCGAGGAGATCCTGCACAGCGAGCTGTGGCCGACCGCCCAGTCCATCGCGGGACGCATCGCCCGTGCCCTGGGAGACGAGCCGAGCGCCGTACCCCAGTGCACCCAGGGGAACGTGTGCTGAGGCGGCTGGGGGCCGCGGGAGCCCTGATCACGCTCTGTCTGGGGGTCTGCGCCCCGGCGGTCGCCGACGACGTGCGCCGGGACCAGCGCTGGGTGCTGGAGAAGATGAACGTCGAGCAGGCGTGGAAGATCACCAAGGGGGCCGGGGTGACCGTCGCGCTGGTCGACAGCGACGTGGACGCCCAGGTCCCGGAGCTGCGCGGCAGGGTGACCGTCGGGCCCGAGATGGGTTCGGCCGGGCCGGTCGGGGACGACGCGAAGGAGATCTGGCACGGCACCGCGATGGCCTCGCTCATCGCGGGGGGAGGCCGGGGCGAGGGCGGCCTGCTGGGGATCGCCCCCGAGGCGCGCGTCCTGTCCCTGCCGCTGATCCTGCGTGACAGCGAGCAGAGCGCCCCCCCGCTCCCCGAGCAGGACCAGCGCACCGGGACGAACAGCCCGGTCGCCCGCGCCATCCGCTACGCGGCCGACCACGGCGCCAAGGTCATCAGCATGTCCCTGGGGGCGTACGGCCCGCAGAAGAGCGAGCGTGAGGCCGTCTCCTACGCCCTGGCGAAGGGGGTCGTGCTGGTCGCGGCGGCCGGCAACGACGGGGAGACCCCCTACGCGGTCAAGAAGGACACCTCCTTCTGGAGCTTCCCCGCGGGCTACTCCGGGGTCATCGGCGTGGGCGCGGTGAACGAGCGGAGCGAGCCCGCCGGGTTCAGCAGCGACAACCTGTCGGTCCTGGTCTCCGCGCCGGGCGTCGAGGTGCCCGTGGTCGTTCCCGGCGGGGGGTACCGCCCCTCGGACGGGACCAGTTCGGCGGCGGCGCTGGTCGCCGGAGTCGCCGCACTGATAAAAGCGAAATATCCAGATATCCCGCCTTATTTGGTGGCGCGAGCGTTGAGTTCGACCGCCACCTCCGCGCCGATCGCCGGATACGACGACCATGTCGGTTTCGGTGTGGTCGACGCGGGCGCCGCCCTGGTCAGGGCGGGGGAGTTGCTGCGCGCCTCGGCGGGCACGCCACCCGACGAGGGGGAGCGTCACTTCGGGGCGGGCCTCCCGACCGAGGAGCCCGCCAGGCCCGGCCCCGACGCCCTCAGGCTCTGGGTGTACGGCACCGGCCTGGCCGTCGGCCTGCTCGCGTTCTGCTGGACCGTGGTGACACTCACCCGGCGTTCCGGATAAATGCCATATAGCGTCATATATGGGACGGGCTTTGATTCGGTTCGAAGTCTTTTTGGACACCGTTCGGACGCGGACGGCTCCATGCGGCTTCTCACGGTCCGGCGAACGTCGAACATTCGCTAATGTCGCGCATCATGGGGTACGAGTTGCGCGTGGAGCGCCCGGCGCCTCTCGCCTTCGCGGAGCTCGCGAACGTGCTGGGGCGAGCGGGGTTCGAGTTCCGCGGTTCGCAGGAGAAGGGTGAGGTCCTGGCCCGCCACGGCGACGGGGTCCACGCGGTGGCCGTCTGGGACGGCAAGCTCTCGGGCGCGCCGGGCTCCGACTGGCAGGTGGCTCAGCTCGCCAGGGTCTCCGCGCTGCTCGGCGCCCGCCTGGTCGGTGAGGACGGCGAGCAGTACGCGATCCGTGACGGCCTCGTCGAGCAGCTGAACGGCTCGACGGCCTACGAGTTCGGGAAGATCGACGAGATTCTCGCGGCCGGACCCTCCGTATGGAGTCAGTAGGCCACCCGACCCCCTACGCCGAGCGCGTGCTCGACCTGGTCGAGCGCATCCCCGCCGGCAGGGTGATGGCCTACGGCGACATCGCCGAATACCTCGGCGAGGGCGGTCCCCGTCAGGTCGGCAGGGTCATGTCCACCTGGGGCGGCGGCGTGCCGTGGTGGCGTGTCGTGCACGCCGACGGGACCCCGGCTCCCGGGCACGAGGCGCGCTGCCTGGCCAGGTGGCGCGAGGAGGGCACACCCATGCGGGGCGAGCGCGCCGACATGCGTTTCGCACGCTGGGACGGTCTACCAGAAATCACGACGTAACCGGCTTCTTCGTGGCCCACTAACATTGCCTAGGACAGCGCTCTGTCCGAAAGGCGGTGCCCCCTTCATGGCCACAGGCGTCACGCCCGCCCGAACAGGTGGCGACTCCGTCGCCGACCGTCTTCGGGTTGTCCAAGATCTCTGTGACCGGGGAGAACCGCTCGAATCGATCCTCTCGGCCGTGACAGCCGAGGGACTGACACCCGCGCAACGCCGCCGCTTCGACGCCGGAGTCCTCTCCGGTCCGCTCGGCAGCCGCCTGGATCTCGCGGTCAAACGCGGCGCCGCCCGCCGCCGCGAGTTCGTCACGCTCTTCAAGCCCTACATCACGGGTGTCGATCCCAAGGTCAAGCGTGACCTCCCGGTCGCCAGGAGGCTCGCCTTCCACCTCGTCGAGCACCGTACGATCGACGACCTCGCCGAGGGCGACGCGCTGCAGAGCCTCACCACCGCGGCGGCCGAGCCCTCCCGGCGGGTCCGCAGACGCCTGCGCTGGTACGCCAACCTGCCCCTGCAGGACGAGCTGCCCGAGGCCATGTACCGGCTGCGCGCGGCCGACCTGATCCCGATGACGCACATCGAGGACGTCTCCTGGACCGGCGGGCGGCTGCGCGTCACCGGGCACGCCTACCTCGCCGGGCTCTCCGTCCGCAGCCCCCGCTTCAACCGGGCCTTCGTCGTGCTGCGCGGCCCCCGCTGGCTGCCTCCCGTACGGCTGCGCACCCGCAGGGTCCTGCGCCCCGAGGCCACCCACGGGGCCCGCGAGCCCGGCTGCAACTACGACTGGTCCGGCTTCGTCGCCGAGATGCCCGCCTGGCCGCTGCGCTGGCGCGGCGCCCTGCGCTCCCTGGTGAACGGCGTCAGGCGGACCCTGCGCCGCAGGGAGACCGTGCCCGACACCACCACCTGGCGGGCCGAGATCGCCATCTGGAGCCGTGGCGCCCGAGCCACCGGCCTGCTCCGCGGCCCCTCGAACGGCCGCACCGAGCGTCCGGCCGGGTTCGAGCTCCCCGGCGGCTGGTGGATCCGTCCTGTCTGGACCTCCGACCGCGCGCTGCAGATCGCCCTGCAGCCGACCAGGGCCGAGCTGACCGGAATCCGCCTCGACGGCGACCGCCTCGAACTGACGGTCTTCCTGCCCGGCGGGGAGCACACCAGGGGACAGGCCCGGCTCGACGGCCACCGGATGTCCGCCGAGTTCACCCCCGTCGAGGGAGGTACCCAGGTCGTCGTGCCGCTGGCCGTACCCTCGCTGCTGCAGGAGCGCGACGGCGGCAGGCTCTGGATCGAGCCGAAGGGCGACCCCGCCGCACCCGTCATGATCGGCCAGGCCAGGGAGAGCCGGCTGGTCGTCGGCGACCGGGAGATCACCGTGCTGCGCGACCGGCGCGACCGCGTCAGCGTCGCCGCGCACCGCATCCGCCCCGTCATCTCCTCCGCCACCTGGGACGAGGAGGGCACGCTCACCATCGAGGGCTCCTACCCCGGTTCGGGGACCGCCGAGCTGACGCTCAGGCACCGTGGCGGGACGGTCCACACCGTGCCGATGGAGCGCGCCGACGACCGCTTCGCCGTACGGCTGACGCCCTCGGCCATGCCGAAGTTCGGCGAGGCCGTCGCGATGGGGAGCGGAAGCTGGAGCATGACCACCCGCGACCCCTCGGGTGAGGTCGTCCCCCTCCGCGTGGACCACGCCGCGCTGGACACCCTCGACGAGGAGCCGAGGGTCCGCGACGGCAGGGCCTACCGCCTGTTGTCCACCAGGTTCGACGTGCCCGTGCTGATCGTCGCCGAGGACATCCCCGACGACGAGAAGGGCGCCGGGGGCCTGTACGCCCTGCAGCGCTCCTTCTATCCCGACCAGCGGCGTCGTGAGCTGGACGAGGCCACCGTCTACGTCGCCTACGACGGCCGCCAGTACGAGGGCAACGTCCGCGCCATCTACGAGGAGCGCGTACGGCGCGGCGACGACCGCGCGCACGTCTGGATCGTCAAGGACGGCGCCTTCACCCCGCCCGGTTCGGCGGAGCTGGGGTTCGGCTCGGGCATCCGGCCGACGGTGGTCAGGGCGGGCAGCCGGGAGCACTACGCCGTGCTGGCACGCTCCCGGTACGTCGTCACCAACGGTTTCCTGCCGCCCTGGTTCCGGGCCCGCGACGACCAGATGGTCGTGCAGACCTGGCACGGCAGCCCGCTCAAGCGCCTGGGCAACGACCTGCCCCACATGTCCCGTGACCCGAAGCCCGCCGCCTGGCACCGGCAGGCCGCCGAGGTGCGCGGCTGGGACCTGCTGGTCTCGCAGAGCCCCTGGGCGACCCCGATCCTGCGCAAGGCGTTCGGCTACCACGGGGAGGTCCTGGAGTGCGGCTATCCCCGCAACGACGTGCTCTCCTCGCCCGAGCGGGACGAACTGGCCGCCCGGGTGCGCCGCAGGCTCGGCGTCGCCGACGGGGTCAGGGTGGTGCTGTACGCGCCGACCTTCCGCGACTACGACCGCAAGAACTCCTCGCTCAAGCTGGACCTGGCGCGGGCGCACAAGGCGCTCGGCCCGGGACACGAGTTCCTGATCAGGGCGCACTCGATGCAGGCGGCGCCCAACATCCCCGAAGGGCTTGGCCGCGATGTCACCGCTTATCCGGATATAACGGACTTATTGCTGGTGGCGGATGTGTTGATCACTGACTACTCGTCCGTCATGTTCGACTTCGCGGCCACCGGCAGGCCCATGCTCTTCTTCACCTACGACCTGCAGCGCTACTCGACCAAGCGCGGCCTGTACCTCGACCTCGCCGCCGAGGCCCCGGGACCGCTGCTGACCAACGGCGCCGACGTCATCGAGGCCCTCAGGACCATCGACACCGTGGCCGCCGCCCACGCCGAACGCTACGAACACTTCCGCAACACCTACACCCCCCGAGACGACGGCAAGGCCACCCCCCGCCTCGTGGACCACATCTTCACCTGACCCTCGTCCCAGGTCACAGGCGGGACCGCGCCTCCTGGACCTGACGCAGCACGCCGTCGGCCCGGGACGACCCGGCGATGGAACCCGCCTCGTCGAGAAGCCTCAGCGCCTCGTCGCGGCGACCCTCCCCGGCCGTGACATAGGCGAGCCCGACCAGGTTGGCGGCGACACCCGGAAGGAACCCGGCCTCACGGCGGAGCCGCGTCGACTCCTCCAGGCGCTCCCTTGCCGCTCCCAGCCGGCCCGCCCGGTGCTCCGCGATACCCAGGTGCCGGAGGGCGTAGGACGCGGTCAGGGCGTCACCGGCACGCACCGCCCGCCGGTGGGACTGTTCCAGCACGGGAACCGCGGCGGTGTCGTCGTTCCGTACGACCTGGTGGAAACACCCGATCCAGAACAGGGCCTCCGCCTCGCCGCGTACGTCCCCGAGGCTCCGGTAGAGCTCGGCGGCGCGTTCGAACAGACCTGGTTCGTACGCCTCCCGGCGCCCGTCGGCCAGGAACCGCGCGTGCGCGACCCGCCCCCGGGCGAGGGAGAGATCGGCCTCGACCGCGTCCAACTCCCGATCGGCCGCCGCCACGGCGTCGGCGTCACCCCCGAAGACCGCCCGCTCGTACAACGCCCCGGCCCGCTCGATCCGATCGTCCGCGCCCATCTCGTCCCTCCGCCGCCTTACGGGTCGTTCACAGCCTCGGCAGAGGCTACTCCCGGGTCCCTTGAGGCGTACCGGTGATCGTGGATGTCGTGATTTGTGGTACGTTCCCGCTCGTAAGGTGCAGCGCTCCTCGGTGAGCGCGTCGGGACATCCGGCCGGCACGGCAGCCTCAGCAAGGCTGTCTGGATCTCTCAACGGAGAGCGTGCTCAGCCATGCCCGCAACCTTCCCCTCGCGCGTACGCGCGGTCCTCCTGCTCGTGGCCCTCCTTCACCATCCTGAAGGAGTCCGGCTCCCCGACGATCGCCGGCGGGCCTGAGGACGACCCCGTTCTTCGACGGCGCCGTCTCGATCCGTGCCTCGGCCCATGTCCGCTCCGGCGCGGGGCCCGCCGCCACCGAGCCTCGCAGGCCCTTCTGACGCTGGGCCGGTGTCTCTCCACCGGCCCGAACCCTGACCACACCATCCGAAGGAACACTTTCATGATTCTCGTCACCGGAGGCCGCGGCGCGGTCGCCACCCAGCTGACCGCCCTGCTGCACCAGGCAGGCCACCCCGTACGCGTCGCCTCCCGCGTTCCCGGCGAACTCCACGTCCCCGACGGCGTCGCGACCGTCACCTGCGACCTCGGCGACCCGGCCACCTTCCCTGCCGCCCTCCACGGTGTCAGCGCGGTCTTCCTGTACGCCGAGGCGTCACACATCGACGAGTTCGTCGGCGCCGCCACCACGGCGGGCGTCAAGCACGTGGCGCTGCTGTCCTCAGCCAGCGTCCTCGACCCCGGCGCGGCCGACAACCCGCTGGCCGCCTCCCATCTCGACGTCGAGACCGCCCTGCTGAACTCGCCGCTGACCACCACGCTCCTGCGCCCCGGCTCCTTCGCGGGCAACGCGAGCGCCTGGGCGTGGGCGATCAAGGCGGGGCAGCCGGTGAACCTGCCCTACCCGGGCTCCTACACCGACCCCATCCACGAACGGGACATCGCCGAGGTGGCCTTCACCGTGCTCACCGACCCCCACCACCAGGGCGGAAACCTCCACCTGACCGGCCCGCGGACCCTCACCTTCAGCGAGCAGATCGACCGGCTCTCCGAGGCCGTCGGCCGCCCGATCACCGTCAACCACGTCACCTCCGAGGAATGGAGGCGGGAAGTGGCGGCCTACATCCCCGCGTCCTACGCCGACGCCCTGCTCGACTACTGGCACGCCAACGACGGCCGCCCGACTCCGCTCAGCGACACCGTCGAACGGGTCACCGGCCACCCGGCCCGCCCGTTCACCACCTGGATCCGGGACCACATCGCCGAATTCGTCGAGTAACCCTCCCGCGGCCGGGCGGACCTTCGGAATCACTCCTGAGGGCCGTCCGGCACCCGGCCGTCGAATCCCGTCGCCGGAAGCCCGCACGCTCGCACAACCGATCGGCCACCTCGCGCGAGCCGGTCGTCAGGACTGGGGAACCGCGCGTGAGCCGTAGGCCGGGCCGAAGACGACCAGTAGGGCCAGGTCCTCGGTGATGTCGACGAAGCGGTGTTCCTCGCCCGCCGGGACGAAGATCACGGCGCCGGGGCCGACCTCCGCCTCGCCGTCCGGCGTCACGATCCTGGCCCGGCCCGAGGTCACCACGTAGATCTCGTCCTCGGTGTGCGGGCTCTGGGTGTCGACCCCGCCCGCCGGGATGCAGTACGTCCCGACGGACAGATCAGGCACCTTGAGCTGCTCGACCCAGTCGTTGGCGGACCCACCGGCCGGCTGCGCCCACTCACCCGCACCCTTGATGATTCGCATGCCGACGACCCTACCGAGGGCCGTTCCCAGGTGAGAAAAGTGCCCAAAAGGGCTCCATCCCACGATGCTCACGGGCGGTCTTCGGGCAGGTGCCTTGTCGTCGTCGGCGGTCACGGCTGAACGTCGTCGATCCGGCATGAGCGGTTCTTGCCGCCGGTCGCCGACCGGAAGGCGATGCCGCTGTGACCGGCGGGAGAACCCCGGATCGTGCGGCGGACGCGGCTAGAGGCGTGTCGCGGTGCGGACGAGGTCGGCGACGGCTTTGGATCTGCTGTGCGGTGGCCAGGCGATGACGGTCGTGACGGTCGGCGCGTCCGGCACCGGCACGATGGCGTGGTCGTCGCGTAGCCGGTCTCGGAGCGACTCGGGTACGACGGCGCAGGCCAGTCCGAGCGCGATCAGTTGGAACAGCTGGGTATGGTCGCGCACCTGCGGGCCGGGGCCGTCCGGATGGCTGCCATCCCGTTCAGGCCAGCGCGGCAGGGGCAGGTCCGTCTGGGCGTTGACCTCGGCCAACGACAGATACGCCCGGTCGGCGAGGGGATGACCCTTGGGCAGGACTACGATCTGCTGTTCGGCGTGCAGATCCTCGGTGTCGAATCCGGCCGTCGTGTCGTAAGGCCGGTGGAGCAGAGCGACGTCGGCACGCCCGGTGCGCAGCAGACCTTCCGGCTCGCCCGGCCCGCACAGCATCACCTCGACCGCCGCGGAGCCCGGTTCGGCGGCGTAGGCGTCCAGAAGCTTCGACAACAGTTCCCTGGACGCTCCGGCCTTGGCGGCCAGCACCACACCCGGCTGGTCGCCCGTGGCACGGCGGGTTCGCCGCTCGGCGGCTTCGACCGCGTCGAGCGCGGTCCGGGCCTCCCGCAGCAGCACCGACCCGGCCTCGGTCAAGGAGATGGCGCGAGGGGTGCGGTGCAGTAGAACGACTCCGAGCCGTCGTTCCAGCTGCTGGATCGCCCGTGACAGTGGTGGTTGCGCCATCGCGAGCCGTTGTGCCGCCCGCCCGAAGTGCAACTCCTCGGCGACGGCGACGAAGTATCGCAACTCCCGCGTCTCCACCCGCTCATCGTATCCAGCGCCGACCACGACCGATACCCGTGCGGTATCGCCGTCCACCTGACCGGTCTTGGACGCCCCACCCGAGCCCGCAACATGATCGGCGGTATGAGCGAACGGACGATCGCGCTGGTGACCGGCGCGAACAAGGGAATCGGATACGAGATCGCCGCCGGCCTGGGCGCGCTTGGCTGGCGAATCGGTGTGGGCGCGAGGGATCGGCGACGCCGAGACACGGCGGTCGGGAAGCTGCGCGCGGCCGGGGTCGACGCGTTCGGTGTGCCGCTCGACGTGACCGACGACGCAAGTGCGGTCGCGGCGGCCGAGCTGATCGCCGACCATGCCGGAGGGCTCGATGTCCTGGTCAACAACGCCGCGATCACCGGCGGCGTGCCGCAGACACCCACCACGGTCGATCCCGCGACCGTGCGAGCCGTCGTGGAGACCAACGTGATCGGGGTCATCCGGGTCACCAACGCGATGCTGCCGATGCTGCGCGACTCGGCGTCACCGCGGATCGTCAACATGTCCAGCAGCGTCGGCTCGCTCACCCTGCACACCGCCCCCGGTATCGACATGGGCCCGGTGCCCACCGCCTACCTGGCGTCCAAGACCTTCCTCAACGCCCTCACCATCCAGTACGTCAAGGAGCTGAGCGAAACCAACATCCTGATCAACTCCGCCTGCCCCGGCCTGACCGCCACCGACCTCACCGGCTTCCAGGGCGTCCGCACACCACAACAGGGCGCGGCCATCGCGATTCGCCTCGCGACCCTGCCCGACAACGGCCCGACCGGCGGATTCTTCGACGACGCCGGAACGGTGCCCTGGTAACAGCCACACCAGCACGAACCATGCCCCGTTCTCGACGTCAGCCGCGCGTCGCGCGCCACAGGAGAGGCCAGCCGATAACGTCGTCGCCGGTCAGCCCTCGAACCGCACGACGGTTCCCATGACCGGCTCCGCGGAGACGAACCCGAAGTGGCGGGAGCCGAAGCCGCCGTCTGGGTCGTCGCCCAGGAGGACGAGCTGACCATCGGGTACGGTCCGTTCGGAAGTGGAGGTCGGCTGCGCCGGTAAAGGCGCGGAACACGACCGTTCACGGTTTGGACGGGCGAGATGCCGGTTCGCGCAGGAGCCGGGTCCCGTGGCTGCTTCCGGATCGCGCTTGTACTGCTGTCTGAGCCGGTCCGACCAGGCTCCGCCTACGACCAGCAGTTGGCCGCAACCGCGGTCACCGGAGGCGCGACCATTCGACCCGGGGTCGGGTTCGTCGACTTGATGAGGCTGAACATGTTCTTCCCTTCCGTTGTGAGGATCCGTTGATCGAGGGCGGGGCGCGAATGCCTCACTCTCCATTCCTGGATCGGTGACATTCGGGGCCTGAAAAGGCCGGCGTGGCCGCGCCCGCCGGGGCGGTCGCCGAAACCGCGCCCGGCGCGTGCGGGCCGCTCATGGGATGGACGGCCTCGTTCGGGACTGTGGACGCACAGAAGACGACCAGGGCTACGTGTACCGCCATGTCGTGGCCTTCCTTCTGCTCGGGCCGCCCGGCTGGAGCCCCTGTGCCACCATCTTTTCCGCTCGAACCCGCTCGCGCTTGAACATCGGTACGCGGCTTCTCGGAGCCCGCCGGGACGGTCATCGGGTCCGAAAAGCATGGTTGATTTGCGGGGGCGAATGCCGAGGGCTTTTCTTGATATCTGCGATAGAAGGTCTTTTCGTCGTGGAGGGAATTGCCGGATGCGGAAATGGCTCCATGCATTGACTGTTTCGAATGGTATTCATTGACATGGGTGTTTACTCCTACCCGATGACGTGTAATGCTTCGGCCATGTCCAGGGACAACTTGATGCACGCGCCCGACATCGGCATCAGAATCGAGCGCGCCCGTGGCGACGGCGGTCCTCCCACGGAGTGGTCAGGGTTTTCGCCCGACGAGACGGACGCAGTCGTCCTCTTCCAGGCCAGCGGCTTCGTCCGCGACGCCGAAGGCATGGCGTCCTATCTCGACCCCGTCACCGGATACGTCAATGTCGCCGGCACAGAGGAGAGGTTCGCCGAGCCCCTGGGCCGGGACTGGGTGTACACGGCGATCCTCTTCGAGCCGGGCAGCTTCGCCGATCGCTTCAGCGGCCCGTTGCGTCACGACTGGACCCTCCATGTCAGCGCGCAAGCCGACCTTCGCCATCGGAAGCTGCTAAGAGCCCTTCTGCGGGGAACCGACCGCCTCGAAGCCGAGGAACGGCTCTACCGGCTCTTCGACACGCTGACCCCGTCCCGGCCGGCGTGGAAAGCCTCCACCGGCACTTCGATGGCCACACGCGTGGTGCATCGTCGGCTGGCGTTGGCCGTCCAGGAAGCCCTCAACGCCGGTTATCTCACGACGAACCTCGAAGATCTCGCCCGAATGGTCGGCGCGTCCCCCAAGCACCTGAGCAAGATCTTCCATACCGTCACCGGCCGCACCATCACCGGCTACCGGAACGACCTACGCGTCCGCGCCGTCCTCAACGATCTGACCGCCGGTGGCGACTGCCTCGCGGATCTCGCCGCCCGCTATGGCTTCGCCGACCACGCCCACCTGACCCGAACCGTCCGCAAGCACCTCGGTGAAGCCCCCTCCGTCTTGCGCGAGGCGCTGAGCGGGTAGCAGCGATCGTCGAACGCGTCGGGCAGGACAGGGTGAGCCGCGGCGGGTGTGGACGTCGAGACTCGCGATCCACTGGTGGCGGCGTCTTCCACACCCGGCACTTCCTGACTGTCACAACCCTGGAACCGGACGCCTGATCGATAACGCCGACCACATGTCGGCGGACCCATGCAAAAAGGCCGTACGGCGAGCCGCTCGGAGAGCGACCACCCCATGCCCTCTCGGTGGGACCGGCTCCTTCCGAGGTCGGACGCCGACCGTCCCGGTCGGTGCCCTGTGGGAGAAGGCCGGTCACCGGCGTGAGGCCGGGGTGAAGGAGCAGGACCGGGGGGCACAGGCCAGGAGGTCTGGCGTCCGCCGGGGGTGATGGCCAGGTCGAACTCCTCGTGACCCGGTCCGCTTGGCGTCCTACAAGAGGGGCCGGAGGGGCGGAGTCGGCACGATCATCGTCCGGGATCTGGTGGAATGACGAGTTGTGAGTGGTCAGGGCTGGCGGTTGGTGCGTCGTGTGGGTGCCGGGAGGGCTGTTGCCCCCGTGCTCGACGAGCACCAGCGGGCGGCTGTCACGCATGAGAGCGGCCCGCTGCTGGTCCTGGCCGGGCCGGGGACCGGCAAGACGACCACGATCGTGGAGAGCGTCGTCGACCGGATCGAACGCAGGGGGACGGACCCGGAACGGGTGCTCGTCCTCACCTACAGCCGCAAGGCCGCCGAGGAGCTGCGCGAGCGCATCACGGCGCGCGTGCGCCGTACGACCAGGACGCCGCTGGCGCTCACCTTCCACAGCTACGCCTACGCGCTGCTGCGCCGCGAGGCCGTACTCGCCGGGAACGTCGCGCCCCGGGTGCTGACCGCGCCCGAGCAGCTGCTTGAGATCCGCCGCCTGCTCCACGGCGAGCTTGAGGACGGTGCCCCGCTGTGGCCGCAGGACATGCGGGAGGCGCTCAGGACCAGGGGGTTCGCCCAGGAACTGCGCGACTTCATGGCCCGTGCCGCCGAACGCGGCCTGGACGGTGAGGACGTGGTCGCGCTCGGCCGGGCGCACGGCCGAGCCGACTGGGTGGCCGCGGGCCGGTTCGCGGGCCGTTACCAGGCGCGGTTCGACCTCGACCTGGAGCCGGTGCTCGACTACGCCGACCTGATCCGGGCCGCGGGGGCGCTGCTGACCGACCCCGAGGTACGGCAGCGCGAACGTTCCGCCTACGACGTCGTCTTCGTCGACGAGTACCAGGACGCCGACCCCTCCCAGGAGTTCCTGCTCGGGCAGCTCGCGGGGGAGGGGCGTGACCTGGTCGTGGTGGGTGACCCCGACCAGTCGATCTACGGGTTCCGGGGCGCGGACGTGCGCGGGATCATGGAGTTCCCCGACCGCTTCAGGAGGAAGGACGGCGGGAGGGCCCCCGTCATCGCGTTGCGGGTCTGCCGCCGCAGCGGCGCCGAGCTGCTGAAGGCCTCGCGGCGGGTGACGGCCCGCCTGCCGGTTCCGCCGGGCGGCGCCGGGCACCGCGACCTGAGGCCGCTGCCGGACGTGGAGCCGGGCGAGGTCCACGTCGTGGTGGCCGACGGCGAGGCGCAGGAGGCGGCGCTGGTGGCCGACACGCTGCGCAGGGCCCACCTGCTCGACGGCGTACCGTGGTCACGGATGGCGGTGCTGGTGCGTTCGGCGACCCGTCAGCTGCCGCTGCTGCGCCGGGCGCTGGTCGCGGCCGGAGTGCCGGTCGCGGTCGGCGCGGGTGAGCTGCCGCTGTTCCAGGAGCCGGGGGTGCGCCCGCTGATCAGGCTGATCCAGGTCGCGCTCGACCCGGAGATCCTCGACGAGGCGATGGCGGAGGAACTGCTGACCGGCGCGCTCGGCGGCACCGACATGATCGGGGTACGGCGGCTGCGCAGGGCCCTGCGTGTCGCCGAGCACGAGGCCGTGACCAGTCCGGAGGAGCACGACCTCGACGACCCGGCCCCTGCGGCCGAGCCCCGTTCCTCGGGCGAGCTGCTGGTGGCCGTGCTGAAGGACGAGCGGGAGCTGGTCAGGATCGAGCCGCACGTCGCGCTCCCCGCCGAACGGCTCGCCAGGCTCATCGCGGGCGCCGCGGAGGTCGTACGGCGCGGCGGCACCGCCGAGGACGTCCTGTGGGGCGTCTGGAGCGCCACCGAGCTGGCCGGACGGTGGACCGAGACAAGCCTGTCCGGCGGGTTCAGGGGCACGATGGCCGACCGTGACCTCGACGCGGTCGTGGCGCTGTTCGACTACGCGGCGGGCTTCGTGGACCGGTTGCCGCACGCCGGTGTCGAGGTGTTCGTCGAGGACCTCATCGCGCGGGAGATCCCCGGAGACTCCCTGGCCGAGCGCGCCCCCGACAGCGAGGCGGTGCGCATCATGACCGCCCACCGCTCCAAGGGTCTCGAATGGGATGTCGTGGTCGTCGCCGGGGTGCAGGAGGGGGCCTGGCCCGACCTGCGGCTGCGGGGGTCGGTGCTGGGCACCGACGAGATGGTCGCCAAGGCGGCCGGTTCCGAGCACGAGAACCCCGCGGCCGTCTCGGCGGCGCTGGCCTCGCAGATGCTGGCCGAGGAGCGGCGCCTGTTCTACGTGGCGGCCACCAGGGCGAGGAGGAAGCTGGTCGTCACCGCCGTCGGGGGGGACGACGCCGACGAGCGGCCCTCCAGGTTCCTGGCCGAGCTCGCCCCCGGCGAGACGGGGGAGACGGTCGTGGACGAGCGCTCCCGCTGGCTGAGCATGTCCGCGCTGGTCGCGGACCTGCGTTCGGCCGTCTCCGACCCGACACGGCCCGAGGCGCTGCGCCGGGCCGCCGCCGAGCACCTGGCCAGGCTCGCCGCCGCCGGGGTGCCCGGCGCGCACCCCAACGAGTGGTACGCCCTGACGGAGATCTCCGACGAGCGTCCGCTGCGCTGGCCGGACGACATCGTGCGCGTCTCGCCGTCCGCGGTGGAGAACTTCACCAAGTGCGGGCTGCGCTGGCTGCTGGAGACCTCGGTCGGCGCGGGCGGCACCGACGTCGCCAGGGGCCTCGGCACGGTCATCCACGCCTTGGCGGTGCTCGCGGCGACCGGCGAGGGGACCGAGGAGACGCTCGGCAAACGGCTCGACGACGTCTGGCACGAGCTGGACTTCGGCGGCGCCTGGTACAACCGCAAGCAGCGCGGCGTCGCCGAGGAGATGGTCTCCCGGTTCCTGCGCTGGCAGCGGGACAACCCCCGGGAGCTGGTCGCCCTTGAGGAGTCGTTCGTCGCGACGGTCTCCGAGGGCGTGCAGATCAAGGGGCGGGTCGACCGGGTCGAGCGGGACGGCGAGGGCAGGGCCGTGATCATCGACATCAAGACCGGCAAGCACGGCCCCAAGGAGGCCGACCTCGAACGCCACCCCCAGCTCGGGGTCTACCAGCTCGCCACGCTGCTCGGCGCGTTCGAACGGCACGGGATGACCGAGCCCGGCGGCGCGGCCCTGGTGCAGGTCGGAGACGCGGCGACGAGGAACGCCGCCAAGGAGCAGGCCCAGATCCCGCTGGCCGACGACACCGACCCGGGCTGGGCACGTGACATGGTGGACACCGTGGCGGCCGGGATGTCCGGCCCGGTCTTCCAGGCGAAGGTCAACGACGGCTGCCGCACTTGTGTCGTGCGGGCGAGCTGCCCGGTCAGCAAGAACGGAGACCAGGTGTGCTGAGCCCGGTTCAGCTCGCGGCCAAGCTGGGCATCCTCCCGCCGACGCCGGAGCAGGCCGAGGTCATCGAGGCAGGTCTCGAACCGATGGTCGTGGTCGCCGGGGCGGGGTCCGGCAAGAGCGAGACCATGGCGGGACGAGTTGTGTGGCTGGTCGCCAACGGCCTGGTCCGCCCCGAGCAGGTGCTCGGCCTGACCTTCACCAGGAAGGCCGCCGGGGAGCTGGCCGTACGGGTGCGTGAGCGGCTCAACGGGCTGGTCGCGGCCGAGCAGGTGCCCGCCGAGCTGTTGCAGGGCGAGCCGACGATCTCCACCTACCACGCCTACGCGGCCAGGCTGGTCACCGAGCACGCCCTGCGGGAGGCGCTCGAACCCACCATGCGCCTGATCAGCCCGGCCGTCGCGTGGCAGCTCGCCGGACGGGTGGTCAGCGGCTACGACGGCCCGATGGAGCAGATCGAGTGGGGTCCGGCGACCGTCACGCGGGCGGTGCTCGACCTCGCCGGGGAGATGGCCGAGCACCTGCGCACCCCGCAGGAGGTGCGGGAGATCGGCGCCTGGCTGACCGAGCGGTACGGCAGGCTGCCCGGCACGCCCACCCAGCTCCAGCGCAGGCCACTGACCACGCAGCGGGCCAGGGAGCAGCTGCTTCCGCTGGTCGAGGCCTACGAACGGCTCAAGCGCCGCCGCGAGGTCGTCGACCACGGCGACCAGATGGCGCTCGCGGCAAGGATCGCCGAACGGCACCCCGAGGTCGGGGAGGCCGAGCGGGGCAGGTTCGCCGTCGTCCTGCTCGACGAGTACCAGGACACCAGCCACGCCCAGCTGGTCCTGCTGCGCTCGCTGTTCGGGAACGGGCACCCGGTGACGGCGGTCGGCGACCCCTGCCAGTCGATCTACGGCTGGCGCGGGGCCTCCTCGGGCAACCTCACCCGCTTCCCCCGCGACTTCAGGACGGCCTCGGGGGAGCCCGCCCCGGTCCGCCGCCTTTCGGTCAGCTTCCGCAACGGCGACGCCGTACTCGACGTGGCGGCCAGGGTGCAGATCCCGCTGCGGCTCGAAGCCCGTGAGGTGCCTGTGCTGGTGCCCGGCGGCAACCGGATCGAGCGGGGCCGGGTCGTGACCGCCTTCCACGGGACCGCTGAGGACGAGGCGGAGTGGATCGCGGCGAAGATCTCCGGGCTGCTGGGCGGTGAGAGCGCCCCCGACGGGCTGCCCTGGGGCGACGGCGAACGCAAACGGGCCAAGCAGAGCGCCTGGGGCGGGCCGCAGTGCCTGCAGCCCCACGACGTGGCGATCCTGGCCCGCAAACGGTCGCAGTTCCCCACGCTGCGCAGGGCCCTTGAGGCGCGGGGCATCCCGGTCGAGGTGGTCGGTCTCGGCGGGCTGCTGACCGTGCCCGAGGTGGCGGACATCGTGGCGACGCTGCGGGTGATCTACGACCCGACGGCCGGGGACGCCCTGGTCAGGCTGCTGTCCGGGCCACGCTGGCGGATCGGTCCCGCCGACCTGAAGGAACTGGGTGACCGGGCGCGTGAGCTGAGCCGGGAGACCCGTGAGGACGGGCCCGGCGGCGTCGCCGACCCCCTCGACCAGGTCGTCGCGGACATGGCCGAGGAGCGGGGCAGTCTGGTCGACGCCCTCGACGAGCTGCCGGAACGCCCCGAGTGGCAGGAGGCGTTCTCCCCGCTCGCCCGGGTCCGCCTGGTGGCCATGGCACAGGAGCTGCGGGTCCTGCGCGCCCACACCGGGCAGCCGCTGCCCGACCTGGTCGCCGAGATCGAACGCAGGCTCGGCCTGGACATCGAGGTCGCGGCCAGGGGCTCCGCCGGTGTCTTCGCGGCCCGCGCCGACCTGGACGCCTTCCTCGACGCCGCCTCCCGCTTCGCCGGAGACTCCGAGGACCCGACGCTGGGGGCGTTCCTGGCGTTCCTGAAGGCCGCGGACGAGGAGGAGAACGGCCTCGACGCGGGCCGGGTCGGAGAGAGCAACAGCGTCAAGCTGATGACGGTCCACGCCTCGAAGGGCCTCGAATGGCCGGTCGTGATCGTGCCGGGGATGTCCCAGGCGTTGTCGAAGGGCGGGACGCTCACCGTCGGCACGGTCTTCCCGGCCAGGCCGACCGTCAGCCCCAGGTGGACGGAGAACGCGCGCAAACTGCCGTACCCGCTACGGGGCGACGCCTCCGACCTGCCCAGACTCGGCGGCCTGTCCAAGGAGGAGATCGGCGACTTCGACGAGCGCTGCCGGGAGCGGGAGCTCCTTGAGGAACGCCGTCTGGCCTACGTCGCCGTCACCCGTGCCCACTACCTGCTGATCGCCTCCGGCTACCGCTGGGGCGGCGGGTCGAAGCCCCTCGACCCGTCCGACTTCCTGGTCGAGGTCCGCGACACGTGCGGGCGGGCCGAGGTCTGGGCGCCGCCCCTTGAGGAGGGGGAGACCAACCCGCTGCTGGCCGAGCCCGCCGAGTCCAGGTGGCCCGTCACCCCGGCCGGGGCACGGTACGAGGCCGTACGGGACGGCGCGGACATGGTCAGTGCGGCGCTGGCGGCGTTGTCGGCGCTGTCCGGGGAATCCGAGGAGCCGGAGGTCGTCCCGGTAGAGGAGGTGTTCGTCGTCGAGGACGACGAGGTGCCCTTCCCCGACGACCCCTACGACGATCCCTACGAGGATCTCAACGGGGACCTCGGCCCGGCGGGCCGGCCTCTCCCCGAACCCTATGACGACGTCCCCGACCGGGTTTCCCCGGCGTTGCGCGGGTGGGACAGGGAGCGGGCCAGGGCCTGGGAACGCGACATCGAGCTGTTGCTCAGGGAACGTGAGCTGAACCGGCGGCGCGGTCCCGGCCGGGTCGAGCTGCCCACCCACCTGACCGTGTCCTCGCTGGTCACGCTCGCCTCCGACCCCAAGGCCCTGGCCCGGCAGATCCGCCGTCCCGTGCCGAGGAAGCCCGCCCCGCTGGCCCGCAGGGGCACCTCCTTCCACAGCTGGCTCGAATCCCGCTGGGGTCAGCAGCGGCTGATCGACGAGCTCGACCTGCCCGGTTCGGCCGACGAGACGGGCGAGGCCGACGAGGCCGCAGACATCCAGCTGGCCGAGCTGCGCGAGCGGTTCGAGGAGAGCGAGTGGGCGGACAGGGAGCCGCTTGACGTCGAGGTCCCGTTCGAGACCATGATCGCCGACCGGCTGGTCAGGGGCCGGATGGACGCGGTCTTCGAGACACCGGACGGCGGTTACGAGGTCGTCGACTGGAAGACCGGCAGACGGCCGAAGGGGAAGAAGGCCGAGGTCGCGGCGGCCGTACAGCTGGCGGCCTATCGGCTGGCCTGGGCACACCTGGCGGAGGTCCCGCTCGGCCGGGTGAGCGCGGCCTTCCACTACGTGCGGCTCAACGAGACCGTACGGCCCGCCGACCTCCTCGACGAACGCGGCCTGGTCGCCCTCATCGAGTCGGTCCCCGCGATCGGTTGAACAGCTGACGTGTCAGGTCACGCCAACGCCTCGACCTCCGTGCCGGAGATCGTGTTCTCCCAGCTGTCCGGGCGGGAGGGGGCATGACCACGGTGGGCAGGTCCAAAACGCGGCGTCGCCTGCGTCCTCCCCGGGAGGGCAAGTCCGGGTGTCGTTCTGGTCAGCGGGGATTCCTGGAGATCTCACCGCGTCCGGTGGTGACCCACTCCGTCGCCAGGACTCTTACGGAGTCGGGTGGAGGAGCGTAAGAGCCGCTCACGCAATGAACGGAATAATGGTTGTCCCCATTTATATGGGATATCGTCGAGCCGTGGAGCTGACGGTCGGGGAATTGTCCAGGCGTAGTGGTGTGGCCACCTCGACCCTGCGCTTCTACGAACGCAAGCAGCTCATAGTCAGTCGCCGTACGGCGGGCAATCAGCGACGTTACTCACGTGACACCCTTCGCAGGGTGGCCTTTATCCGTGCGTCCCAGCAGCTGGGGACCTCTCTTGCGGAGATCGGCTTCTACCTGTCCCTCCTTCCCGAGGGGCGTACGCCGACACGGGAAGACTGGGCCAAGCTTTCGGAATGCTACCAAAAAGACCTGAACGGCCGAATCCAGCGTCTTGAGTGGCTCCGCGACCGGCTCGCCGGATGTATCGGATGCGGTTGCCTGTCCCTGGGGCTGTGCAAGCTGGTCAATCCGGATGACTGTCTCGGGGAAAACGCCTCGGGGGCGCGCAAACTCTATGAGCCGTGATCGAGGATCACATGCCGGGGGGCTACGCCGGAAAATCGTAATTTAGAGCCTTGTCAAGCTCACGGTGCGTTTCTCGGACTTGCGTGGCCAGGTGGTGGGTGAGGAGCCGCAGCCCCTCGGTGACGCGCTCGGCGCGGATGGAGCCGTAGCCGAGCACCAGCCCGGAGCGTGACCGGTCCTCGGCGCAGTACGCCTCCAGACTCTCGACGGCGACGCCCGACGCGCGCGCCTCCGCCGACATCCGGCCGAGATCGACGGGCACATCGGGCCTGAGCCTGGCGCACAGGTGCAGACCCGCGGCCGACGGCACAGGCTCGAACCAGTCGCTGAGGTCCCCGCGCAGCGCCGTGAGGACGCGTTCGCGGCGGTCCGCGTAGACGCGGGTCGCCTTGCGGACGTGCCGGGACAGTTCGCCCGAGTCGATGAATCGGGCGAGCGCGGCCTGTGCGGCGTGGTCGCCCTGCCAGTCGGTCAGCCGCCTGGCCGCGCGCAGCGCCGGGCGCAACGAGGCCGGGGCGACCAGGAAGCCGAGCCGCAGCATCGGCAGCAGCGTCTTGGAGAACGTGCCCACATAGACGACCCGGCCGTCCCGGTCGAGGCTCTGCAGCGGGTCGAGAGGACGCTGACCGAAGCGGAACTCGCTGTCGTAGTCGTCCTCGACGATCACGGCGTCGTGGCGCGCGGCCCAGTCGAGCAGTGCGGCCCTCCGCGCCGGGGACATCGGCGTGCCCAGCGGGAACTGGTGCGACGGGGTGACGTGGACCAGCCGGGTGCCGGACGGGAGCGCGTCCACGTCGAGTCCTTCGTCGTCCACGGGCACCCCGCTGACCCGGGCGCCGAGGGAGGCGAACAGCAGCCGTGCCGGGGGATAGCCCGGCTCCTCAACGGCCACCCGGTCACCCGGCTCGATGAGGATTCGGCCGACGAGGTCGAGGGCCTGCTGCGCGCCCTGGGTGACGACGACGTCCCCGGCGTCGGCGCGCACCGAACGGGACAGGCCGACGTGGCGGGCCACGGCCTCCCGGAGGGCGGGGTGGCCCGCTGGCTCGCCGTACCCGGAGGTTCTGACCGTCGAGGCGCGCAGTTCGGCGGCGAGAAGGCGGCGCCAGGTGGCGAGGGGGAAGAGGTCACCGTCGGGTCTGCCGACCCGGAAGTCGTAGCGAGGGGGTTCGGAGCTTTCCGCGGTGTCGGGGAGATCGTCCCAGAAGGGGCGGGGACGCACCCCACGGCCCTGCGGGGCGCCACGCCGTACGGCTCCGGCGGGTGTGGTGGGTTCGGCGACGAAGGTGCCCGCGCCGACGCGGGGGAGGAGGAAGCCCTCGGCCGTCAGCCGTTCGTAGGCCGTGCAGGCCGTGTTGCGCGAGACGCCGAGGCGGCGGGCCAGCTCCCGCGAGGGCGGCAGCCGCTCCCCGGGACGGAGCCTGCCGTCCAGGATCGCCTCGCGGAGCTGCCGGTAGATGCGGGAGGCCAGGTCGCCGGGGCCGTCCAGGCTGACGTGCGGGTCCACGCGGAGACCCTACATTGGCTCTTTCGGTTTCCGGGGAATTGGCCCTTCTGGGGAGCCAATCGAGGCCGTTGGATGGACTCGCCCAACGGGGAAACAGCCGAGGAGTTATGTCTTGACCGTCGCCGACATGTGGTTCGACCCGAAGTGCCCCTGGGCGTGGAACACCTCACGCTGGCTGCTGGAGGTCGAACGCGTCCGTGACGTGGAGGTCCGCTTCCACGTGATGAGCCTGTGGCTGCTCAACGAGGGCAGGCAGGGCCTGGAGGAGTGGTACCGGCGCTGGCTCACCGACACGCTCGGCCCGGTCCGGGTGCTCGTCGCCGCCGAGCAGAAGTACGGCACGCCCGTCCTGCGCGACCTCTACACCGCCTTCGGCGACCGGATCCACCATGGGAAGGTCCCGATCGGTCCCGGCCTGTACGGCGACGCGCTGGCCGAACTCGGCCTCGACCCGGGACTCGCCGAGGCGGCGGAGAGCACCGACCACGACGAGGCCCTCCTGCTGAGCCACCGGGCCGGTCTCGACCCGATCGGTGAGGACCTGGGCACCCCGGCCATCCACGTCCCCGGCCCCGACGGGCGGGTCAACGCCTTCTTCGGGCCGGTGGTCAGCCCGGTGCCGCGTGGCGAGGCGGCGGGCGGGCTCTGGGACGGTGTGCTGCTGGTCTCGGCGACCCCGGGCTTCTTCGAGCTCAAGCGGAGCCGTACGGAATCTCCCCGGGTCGACTGACCCGTTGCCTCCGCGTGACCGGCCACGCGGATGATCGCCCTTTCGTGGACGGGGGGAGTATGACGCGATTACCCTCCTCGGTATGACCAAGCGGATCACGATCTCCCTGCCCGACGACCTCGCCGACGAGGCGCAGCGCTCGGGCAACGCCTCCGGCTACATCGCCGAGGCACTGCGGGAGCAGCGTCGCATCAGGGAGGGCATGGCGGCCCTGGAACGGCTGTGGGGTCCCGGCTGGCAGGACGACATCACCGACGCCGACCGGGAGCGCGCCAACCGCCTGTTCGGCTCCGCACGGGAGGTCGCGTGACCCCGGACGTGCGGGAGGCCGGGTGACCCCGGAGGACGACGGTCTGACCGGCCACGTCCTCGATCTCGACGCGGTCTGCCATCTGCTCGACGTCAGGAGCAACTACGGGCGTGAGATCGTCCGTCAGTCCGTGCTGCGCAACACCACACTCCTGCTGCCCGCGGCCGCCGCGCAGTGTGTGACGGCCCTGCGGCCCGAGCAGGCCGAGGCCCTGCTCGGGGTGCCGGTGGTGACGGTGGGGAGCCTGACGGCCGCCGACGTCGCGCACGCCGCCGGGCTCGGCCCGAGGATCGCGGCCAACCTGGAACGGCACACCCCGGGCCCCGTCGCGGGAACCGACCTCGTGGCCGTTCTCGCCGCGGCCCATGCCGTACTGCTGGCCGAGTCCAGAGGCGGCTGGCGCGTCATAACCCCGGCCCCTCACCTCTACGACGACATTCCCGGCGTCCGGCTGGAAATCCTCCCCTGATTCTCCCGGCCGATTCCCCGGGTTTCCCTCCAGGGAGGGAAATGTTCGGCTTTCCTGTCCTTGGGTCTTTTCCGATGAGAAGGGTGTGGGGTGCCGGTCGAAGCCCGACGTCACGTGGGGCGGAGGGGTGCGCACGCTCCGTCGCGGCGCATTCCCTGAATGTACGGGGACGTAATGGGGTTGTGGTGTTCACCGGTATTACCGCACGTGTTCACCTTGAATGTGAGAACACCTGGAAGGCCTCGCGTCAATATGGTGTGATAAATCTTACAAGGGGGTCGCTTTTAATATTTGAAATGTGATCATTGCCGATGAATCGCCCTGTGTGGGTGTATCCGTACCGATCGGAGTTCATCGGAATGCAGCTCAGGCGAAACCTCTCCTTGGCCGCCGCGTCGATACTCGCCGTGGTCGGCCTGGTCGCCTCACCCCCCGCGGCGTCGGCCGCCCCGCCGGACGGCGGCCAGTCCAGTGTCACCTCCGACGTCTTCCCCGGCGCCAGACTCGGTGAGCGCGTCGGCCCCAAGGCCGTCAAGGACACCGGGAAGAACGCCGAGAAGCAGGAGGAGACCGCACGGGTCAGCCCCCAGCTGGTCGCCTGCGACGGTGACGGCACCAGCGGCAAGCGCGTCGAGACCCTGTACGTGCGCGAGGCGACGATGCCGGACCGCTACGCGCAGCTCCTGCCCATGTTCCGGGCCTGGCTGGCCAACGCCGACGACCAGTTCAACGACGCCGCCGCGACCTCCAACCGCAGCAGGCACATCCGGTACGTCACCACGGCGGTCAGCGGCGGCTGCGTCCCCGTCGTGCGCAACGTGGTGGTGCCCGCCGGTTCGCTGGCCACCTTCGACGCCGGAAAGACCGCCCTGCAGGCCCTCGGCTACAACAGCAACGACCGGCACTACCTCATGCTCACCGAGGCCACGGTGATCTGCGGTGTCTCCGACATCAAGAACGACGACCTGACCACCGGGTCGACCAACCTCAACAACGGCCTCGCCTTCTCCCGGGTCGACGCCAGTCCCAACTGCTTCGGGGCGAACGCCATCGCCCACGAACTGGGGCACAGCTTCGGCGCCGTGCAGCTCAGCGCGGCCCACTCGGACGGCTCCTGGCACTGCCTCGACCAGTGGGACATCATGTGCTACGGCGGCACGCCCACCTGGAGCTGCCTGCAGTGGAACGACTACCGGCTGCCCGACTGCAACCGGGACGACTACTACAACGCGGTCCCGACCGCCGGGAGCTACCTGGCCACGCACTGGAACGTGGCCGACAGCGCCTACCTCATCGCGGGTTCGACGGCCGACAGCGACCCCCATCCCAAGGTGGGCAACACCTACGTCATAACGAACGCCTCGACAGGGGGCGCGCTCGAACCCATCGGCGGCGCGACCACGGCGCTGACCGAGCTGAGCCAGCGCACCCGGGTGGACACCCCCAGCCAGAAGTGGCTGATGAGCTACAACACCGGACTGCAGTTCATCAACGTCGGCAGTCGCCTGTGCGCCGACAGCGCCTACAGCGGCACCACGCCCGGCACGACGCTGCTGCAGTACTACTGCAACGGCCAGGACGGCATGCGCTTCGCCTACCTGCAGACCGGCACGAACACCTACGCGATCTTCGACTGGCTCTCCGGGCTGGCGCTGACCGCGGGCGGCGCCTACCCGGCGGCCGTCACGCAGCAGACCTACACCGGCGCGGCCAACCAGCAGTGGGTGTTCAACCAGGTCACCGACGCCTCCCCGGTCAACGGCACCTCCTACTACCTGAACGGGTTCGCCAGCCACGACAACGTCGAGCCCGCCGGCGGTTCGACCGCCTCCGGCGCGCTGGTCACGCACAACGCGCCCTCCGGGGCGACCAGCCAGCGCTGGACCCTCCAGGCCAGCGGCTCCTACTGGAAGCTGGTGAACGTCAACAGCGCCAAGTGCCTCGACCTCGTCACGGCGAGCACGACCAACGGCACCCAGATCAGGCAGGCGACCTGCGGCAGCGGGACCAGCCAGCAGTGGACCCTGCAGAGGGTCGCCGACGGCACGTTCTACCTGGTCAACCGCTACAGCGCCAAGGTGCTCGACGCGCCGTCCGGCAGCGGGACGACCCTCGACCAGCAGACGATCACCGGTAACAACGACTCCGGCGCCGGAGTCATCGCGGGCAACGAGATCTGGTACCTCAACCAGGTCTGACCGGGATCCGTGCGGGCCGTCCGCCCCTCCCCGGACGGCCCGCACGGTCACGCGGTTACGGGTTTCCGCCATCGAGGTCGGAGGATCGCCTCCATGGTCACCACCCCGGGGCCCGCCTAGCGTTGCGGGCATGATCAGACTCAACGGCCTGCGCAAACGGTACGGCGACCGGACGGTGATCGACGACCTGTCCCTTGAGGTCAGGCAGGGCGCGGTCACCGGGTTCCTCGGCCCGAACGGGGCGGGGAAATCCACGACGATGCGCCTGATCCTCGGACTCGACCACCCGACCTCGGGCACGGCGCTCATCGGCGGCCTGCCGTACCACCGGATCAGGAACCCGCTGCGGACGGTCGGCGCGCTGCTGGACGCGCGCGCCCTGCACCCCGGGCGCAGCGGCCGGGCGCACCTGACGGCACTGGCCCGCAGCAACGGCATCCCGCGCCGCCGGGTCACGGAGGTCCTGGAGACGGTCGGGCTCGGGCAGGCGGCGCGCAGGCGGGCGGGCGCGCTCTCGCTGGGCATGAGCCAGCGGCTCGGCATCGCGGGCGCCCTGCTCGGCGACCCCGAGGTGCTCATGTTCGACGAACCCGTCAACGGCCTCGACCCCGACGGTGTGCGCTGGGTGCGCGACCTGATGCGCTCCCTGGCCGACGAGGGCAGGACGGTCTTCGTCTCCAGTCACCTGATGAGCGAGATGCAGCTCACCGCCGACCACCTCGTGGTGATCGGCAGGGGACGGCTCATCGCGGACGCGCCGCTGGCCGAGATCATCGCGCGCGGCTCGCTGGGCGCGGTGGTCGTCCGCACCCCGCACACGGACGACCTGGCCGTACGGCTCGGCGCCGCGGGCCTGCACTGGGAACGGCCGGGGGAGAACGAGCTGGTCGTCACCGGAGCCACGGCGGAGCGCGTCGGCGACCTGGCGCACGAGGCGGGCATCAGGTTGCACGAACTACGCCACCGCGAGGCCTCCCTGGAGCAGGCCTACCAGGAACTGACGGCCGACAGCGTCGAGTACGGCGTACGGAAGGGGCGGGCGTGAACACGTGGGTGAGAGAGCTGGCTCAGGCGATCGGCGGCGAGTGGGTGAAGCTGCGCTCGGTCCGCTCGACCTGGTGGTGCCTGGCCTGCACCACGGCGCTCATGGTGCTCGGCTCGCTGGCGATCGGCGGCGGGACGGCGACGGAGATGGTGCGCCGGGACCTGGCCGGCACTCTGTCCGCCAGCGACCCGGTGACCTCGGCGACGGCGTTCGCCCAGTTCGGTCTGGTCGCGCTGGCGATGCTGACGATCACCCCCGAGTACGCCTCGGGAGGCATCAGGACCACGTTGCAGGCGACGCCGATCCGGGGCCGGGTGCTCGCCGCCAAGGCACTGGTACTGGCGCCGGTGACGTTCGTCGCCGGGGTGGTCGCCGCAGGTGTGGCGACGGCGGTGGTCCACCTGGTGTTGTCCGCGGAGGTGTTCGGCGGCCGGGTGACGGCGCCGCCCGCCGAGGTCGTCCCCGACCTGCTGGGCGTGGGCGTCTTCCTCGCCCTGGTCTCGGTGACGACGCTGGGCGTGGGAGTCGCGACGCGCAGCGCGGCGGGCACCCTGACCACGGCGTTCATGCTGCTGATGGGCGCGCCGCTGCTGCTGGTGATGACGGGCACCTCGATCGGCTTCGAGGCCTCGCTGCGCATGCCGCTGTTCGCGGGCCTGGCCTTCATGGGCAGCTCGGACACCCCGATGGGCGGCCCGGTGCCCTACCCGGCCACGCAGGGGCTGGTGTGGCTGCTGGTCTGGACGGCGGCCGCGACGGTCGCCGGCTATGCCGTACTGCGCCGCAGGGACGCATAGACTGCGCGCCCGTGTCAGGTAACCGGATCACCCGCGCCCTGGTCGGGGTGCTCGCGGGCGCCGTGCTGGGCCTCGTCGAACTGCTCTTCCTCTGCGCGGCGGCGCTCGTCCACCCGGTGCCCGCCGTACGGCCCGGCGTCGAGCGGATCCTGAACCGGCTGACCGCCCTCGAACGGGCGAGGCTGGCCGCCTGGTTCGACCACGAGACGACCGGGCACCCCCGGCGGGACGGCCGTCGCTATCTCGCCGTCCGCGCCCTCTTCGGTCTCCTCGCCGGGTACGGCAGCGCCGCCGGGCTGTTCCTCGGCGGGCTGTTCCTCTTCGGCGGCCTGTGGAACCTGGCCGGGGACAGGGCGCGGGCCGTACCGGTGCACCTGCCGGGGGTGCGGCTGGTGACCAGCGACGGGGTGCTCGGCCTCGCCGGAGGGACGGTCGTGCTGGCCCTGACCGTGCTCTGGCTTCTCGCCGCGGGGGCCGTGGAACGGCGCCTGGCCGACCGCTTCCTCGGTCCCGGCACGCGGGAGTTGATGCGCAGGCGCATCGCCGAACTGACCGCGACCCGCTCGGGCGTCGTCAGGGCCGTGGACGACGAACGGCGCAGGATCGAGCGCGACCTGCACGACGGCGTGCAACAGCGGGGCGTCGCACTGGCCATGCTGCTCGGCCGGGCCCGGGGCAACCCCGACCAGGCCAGGACCGCGGCGCTGGTCGAGGAGGCCTACGCCGAGTCGCGCCGCCTGCTCGACGAACTGCGCAGCGTGGCCTGGCGGATCTACCCGACCGCCCTGGACGAACTCGGCCTGCGCGCCGCGCTCGCCGGCGTCGCGGAACGGTCGCAGGTGCCGGTCACCGTGCACTACGGGCTGGCCGGGCGCCCCGCCTCCGCGATCGAGACGGCCCTGTACTTCGTCGCCAGGGAGGCGATCACCAACGCCGTCAAGCACGCGGACGCGCGTGAAATCCTGGTCGTCGTGGCCGAGGACGAACGGACGGTGAGCGTGACGATCTCAGACGACGGAGCGGGTGGCGCCGACCCCTCGGGCGGCGGACTGTCCGGCCTGGCCAGGCGGGTCCTGGCGCTCGACGGCACCTTCGACGTCCACAGCCCGCCCGGCGGGCCGACCAGGGTCGTCGCGACGCTGCCGAGGGACGTGCCGTGCGGCTGATCCTGGCCGACGACTCGGTACTGCTCCGCGAGGGCCTGGTCCGGCTGCTCGACGAGGCCGGGCACGAGGTGGTCGCGGCCGTCGGCGACGCGCGGGCGCTGCTCGACGCCGTCGAACGGCACCGCCCCGACGTGGCCGTGATCGACGTGCGGATGCCGCCGACCCACACCGACGAGGGGGTGCGCGCGGCCCTGGAGATCCGTGGGCGCAGGCCCGAGGTCGGTGTCCTGCTGCTGTCGCAGTACGTGGAGAAGACCTACGCCGCGACCCTTCTCTCCGGGGCGGGCGGGCGGGTCGGATACCTGCTCAAGGACCGTGTCTCCGAGGTCGCCGACTTCCTGGAGTCGCTGGAGCGGGTGCACGCGGGCGGGACGGTCTTCGACCCGGAGGTGGTGCGCCAGCTGCTCGCCCGAACCACCCGCACCGACCCGCTGGACGGCCTGAGCGGGCGCGAGCGCGAGGTGCTCGGTCTCCTGGCGCAGGGCTTCGTCAACGCGGCGATCGCCGGACGCCTGCACGTGTCACTGAGCACCGTGGAGAAGCACATCAACGCGATCACGGACAAACTCGGCCTGCCGCGCGACCCCGGCTACAACCGCAGGGTGCTGGCGATCCTGCGCTACCTCGACGACTGAGTACGGCCCGGCCGGGGAAACGCGGATGCCGCGCCCGATGGGTCGGGCACGGCATCCGGTTCATCTCCTCGCCCCCTGAAGGGGGCCGGACCCGTCAGGGCACCACCTCGTCACTGAACGGGGTGCGGTTGCCCGGATGGACAGGCGGTGGGAGCGGGCAGCGGTTCAGCCGACCCTGCTGGGCCCTGCGGTCCAGGCGACTCCGCTGGGGCCCGCGGTCCAGCCTGCCCCGTTGGGTCCCGCGGTCCAGCCGACTCCGCTGGGCCCTGCGGTCCAGCCGGGATTGTGAGGCTCGCAGGGATTGTGGGGCTCGCAGGGCTTGCGGGGCTCATGGGGCTTGTGGGGCCCATGACACCGAGGCTTCTCAGGTACATGACACCCAGGAGGTCCCTCGGGCCCTTCGGGTCCTCTGGGTCCTGCGGGTCCTCTGGGTCCCTCGGGTCCTTCAGGACCAGTGAGGCCTGTGGGTCCTGCGGGTCCTTCGGGTCCTGCGGGTCCTTCAGGACCAGTGAGGCCTGTGGGTCCTGCGGGTCCTTCGGGTCCTGCGGGTCCTTCAGGACCAGTGAGGCCTGCGGGACCTGCGGGACCTGCGGGGCCGGCAGGACCTGCGGGGCCGGCAGGGCCTGCGGGACCGGTGGCTCCGGCGGGGCCTGCGGGACCCCGCGGTCCGGCCTCGCGACCGGCAGGGCCTGCGGGTCCTGCGGGGCCTGCAGGACCGGCGGCTCCAGCGGGCCCGGGAGGTCCAGGAGGCCCGGGGGGCCCAGGAGGTCCGGCAGGCCCGGGAGGTCCGGGAGGCCCACCCGGGGTTCCGGGGACACCCTGCGGTCCCTGAGGGCCTCGGGGCCCTGTCTTACCGTCGCGTCCATCCCGGCCATTGTGGCCATCCCGGCCATTACGGCCATTGTGGCCGTTACGGCCGTTGTGGCACCTGCAATGCCTTCTCCAGCACCCACACCATCTGGAGGAGAGGCTGCCGATATGGAAAGTCTCACCGCGCGTGGCGAGGCCCGCGGGCTTGCCCTGCGGGGCGCTTTCCGAGCCAGGGGTCGCGGCGTTCGCCAGCGACTGGGAGGCAAGCGTGAGGAAAGTACCGATTGTCGCCGCCGTGGTGATCAATCCCCGTACGTACCTGCTGGAGTCGACGGTGGAAGCCCGTCTGGTACCACTAGAAGTCATCGCATTCCATGTCGTTGATGATTTCGGATACATGATCCGCCTGATGGCGGCAGGGGTGAAGTACCCGGTGATCGTTACAGTGATGCTTTTGGTTTATTAACGAAGATCAAAGAATTGACTGGTGTGTTCTGTCGCTTATTTCGGCTTCTTGTGTCATATGGAAGGTGGATTTTATCCATATTTCTTGGATGGTCGCAGTTGTCGCCCAGCAGGAGAGATATGTGTGGATGGCGTGATAAATCACCCAGAGAAAAGCCCGGCTACCGGAGGAAGCCGGCGCCGGGCATGTGGGCCGGACGGAAGCCAGGAGGGCCCAGGAGAGCTCTAGGAGGGTTCTAGGAGAGCATCGCCAATGGGTTGGCGACCGGGACGTACCCGGCCCGGCGGTCGGCCGAGCGCGCCCACCGCACCGAGAGGTTGGCCTTGGCCGGCAGCGGCGCCCCGGCCAGCAGGTCCGCCAGCGGACGCGGCCACCCCCTGGAGCCCGCGTATCCGGCCAGCACCTCCCCGGCGACCGCCCACAGCTCCCGCACCGGGCCGTCGCCCGCCAGAGAGGCGGCGATCTCGGACAGATGGTTGACCATCAGGCAGTAGACCACCCGGTCCCACCCCGGCCCGGGATCGTAGGTGAGCGCCTCGGCGACCCGCGAGGGCAGCCCGGACAGGTCGTGCCTGCCCGCCACGAGCTTGGTCCCCTCCAGGTCGCGGAAGACCGCCTCGACCGGCGACCCCGACGCGTCCACGCCGACCAGCACGTTCTGCAGGTGCGGTTCGAGCACCACGCCGTGCTCCAGGTAGGCCTCAAGTACCGGGGGCGCGACGCACTCGACATAGGCCCGCCACCAACCGGCCGGGTCGGCGGGCCCGGATCCGGGCACGGCCAGCGCGCCACTCAGCAGCGGGGTCACCCCCGGCCTGCACACCGACCACGGGCTGGTACGGATGATCACACCGAGCCCTTCGAACAGCCGGGTGCCCAGGTTCGCCGAGCGGTAGCCGGGCTCGCTCAGCCAGCGCGTCCCGGGGAAGGAGGCGGCCAGGTCGTCGAAGACCGGCCCGAGGCGCCGGGTCAGCTCGACCGCTCCGGCCAGTTCGTACCACGCGTTCTTCCTGACGCAGTTGGTGATCCGCACATCCAGGCTGAACTTCAGGCACCGGTCGATCCCGGGGTCGTAGACCGTACGGACCGAGGAGGTGGGAACCGCGGGGCGGGAGCCGTACCCCAGGTCGACCAGGCGGCCGTCGGCCAGCGGCACGGCGAGGTCGTCGGCGAGCAGGTCGAGCTGCCACGGGTGCGCGGGCAGGATCGTGTACCCCTCGGGTGCCGGGCCGAGCTCGTCGAGCCGCCCGGTCTCACCCGCCTCGGCCAGCACGTCGTCGCGGACCCCGAGCAGCCGGAGCGGGAAGCTCGCGTGCGCCTCGGGCGCGTAGCGCAGCCAGCCCGACCCGTCGTGGGCCTTGGGACTCGGATGGAACGGGTGCCCGAAGACCAGCCGCTGCTCGGAGGCCAGCCACGGGTCGGCCGGTTCCCGCCCGCTCCGCCTGGCCGCGAGCAGCGCCGCCATGGCCCGCCTGCTCGCGCCGACCTGGGCGGCGAACTCCTCGTTCGTCCCGCCCAGCTCGCTCTCCACGAGCCCGACGAGCCGGTCGACGTCGAGCGGGCGCCAGGCGCCCCCGTCGAGCCAGTCAGGGCGGCCCGCCAAGCGCAGCGCGAGCCCGCCGTGCGTCCTGGCCCGCAGCACGGTGCCGCCGACCCGCAGCAGCACGTACGGCTCGGCGTGCCAGACCTGTCCGCGAGGCCCGGCGACCTCCCTGACGCAGCAGCGCAGCAGCGCGGCGAGCGTCGCCTCCTCGGCGACGGCCGCGGGGGAGACGGCCGCGGAGCAGGGGTCGAGCGCGAGGCCGGTCATGGAATCCTTCGCATCGTCATGTTCTGGATGGCCGCAGGAAGGTGGCGCAGGTAGTTGGGCCCGCTGGTGCCGTAGAACTTGTTCACGTCACGGGCCCCGGTACGCGCCTTGTCGACCAGGGTCCCGGCGACGACCATCGACTTGCCGACGAGCCTGGCCGCCCCAAGGGTCCTGGCCCGCAGCAGCCGGGCCATCGGGTCGTCGCCGTACTCGGCGAGCGCCTCCCCGAGCGTGTCGCGGACCAGCAGGCGGGCCCGCGCCGGCGGCAGCGCGCAGAAGGCGACCGCCGCCGCGGCCAGGTGCAGCGTGATCGTCACGAACACGTCGGCGAGCGCGTGCGGGTCGTCGGTCAGCATCCGCTCGTCGGTGAAGTCCGGCACCGCGACGCCCTCGGCCAGCAGCCGGTCCGGTGAGGTCAGCAACCCGTCGTTGTCCTTGACGAGCAGCCTGGCCGGACCGTTCCCCAGCACCAGGGCCAGGTTCTGCTGGTGGGCCTCCAGGGCGGTGCCGTACCGGACGAAGAGCCGCACCTGGAAGCCGAACAGCAGCCTGAGGTAGGCGCCGAGCAGCGCCGTGACGTCCCCGCCGTACCACCGTCCGGCCAGCTCCTCCACGACGGGCGCGCCCCGGGGGTCGGCGCGGGCAGCGCGGCCACCGGGACGATCTCGCCGGGCGGCAGGCGGCGCAGGAGCCAGCCGAGATACTCGTGGTCCGCGTGACCGTAGGTCTGCTCGTCGGCCAGCAGCACCCCCGGGTGCGGCAGCCGCCGCAGCAGCAGCTCCGCCCTGGCGCCGTCGGCGAGCGTGCCCGGCTTGATGGAGCGCCGGTTGCGCAGTCCCAGCGTGCTGGTCGGCAGCGGCAGCTTCACGTGCGTGCCCGCGTCGAGCGCGACCGTGCGCGTCGACAGCGTCGGCCTGACCTCCAGGCACGGCCGCGCCCCCACGACCGCCCACGGGATCTCCTCGACCACGGGAACGGTGAGCGGGTGCACGGGGAAGAGCACATGTGTGCGCGCCAGGGACGAGGGCAGCCCCACCTCCGCGAAGCCCGGCGCGTACGGCATGGCCGCGCCGCGCGCCCGTTCCCGGGGCACGGCCGCCCAGCGCAGCTCGAAGGAGGGCGCGAACTCCGGCGCGTAGGCCGTCAGCTCGTCGTCGGACAGCCCGTTCCTGCACCGCGCCGTCGGATAGACCGGATGGTCGACGAAGGCGGCCAGCGTCTCGTACCGTACGGCGTCCAGCCGCTCCCCGGGCCCGGCGGCGGCCAGCAGGCCGAGCACCCGCTCCCGGTGGGCGGCGTGCAGCTCCAGGGCGCGCAGCGCCTGCTCGCACTCCTGGGCGAACGCCTCGATCCCCGGGCCGTCCTCCGGCGGGGCGACCTCCCCGAGGGTCAGCAGGACCTCGCGCAGGCCGAGCGTCTCCTCGGGGGCGACCACGAAGTCCTGGAAGAGCGACCCCGGCACCAGGCGCACCCCGCGCCCACCGGCCAGGGCCAGGGTGACGCCGCCCCTGTTCCCGGTGATCCGCCCGGCCAGGCCGCCGTAGTCCTCGCGCAGCAGCGCGTCCAGGACACGCGCGGCGAGGTACCGTTCCCGCGCGGTCACGCGATCACCCACGGTCTGTCCGCCGCGAAGGCCGTCAGGGCGGCGTCGACGCTCACCCGGTCGGGCCCGATCGCGCGGACGACCCCCAGATAGTCACGGTTGGTGTTGGTCGGTTCGATCCGGTCGCCGACGGCGCGCAGCGGCCGGTGCCAGAGCCTGACCCGGGCGCCGGGGGAAGGGGCGACCGCTCCCGGAGCGGAGACGACGGTCCCGGCCCGCTCCGCGACCACGCTCAGCGCGGTCCCGTGCTCCCGGGCACCGCCCAGGTCCCCGGCCGGCAGGCCCAGGTGGACGCCGAGGATCCTCTCGAACAGCGGAACGCCGAGCAGGTTGCCGAGCAGGAGGTCGCAGTGGTCGCCGATCACGCGGTAGTTGACCTCGATGATCCTGGGCCCCGCCTGCGTCATCACGTACTCGGTGTGACAGGCCCCGAAGCCCACGCCGAGCGCGTCCAGCGCCCGCAGCACATGGCCTGCCGCGGGCGGAGGCTCCCAGTCGAGTCGTTCCTCGACGAAGTACGGCAACGGCCCGAGCGTCGTCCTGAAGCCGCCGAGCACCCGTGTCCCGCTCCCGTCGCCGAGCGTCTCCAGCGTGTGCAGTGGGCCTTCGAGGTACTCCTCGACGACCAGCGCCTCACCGGGCCGTCTGGCGCCGATCGCGTGCAGGACCTCTTCGAGCTCACGGTCGTCCCGCACCAGGACGACGTCCTCGCTGGCGACACCCTCGCGCGGTTTGACGACCGCGGGAAACGGCACGTCCCGGGGTACGGGGTCGCCGGGGGCGAGCCGTACCGAGCGGACGGTCTCGACGCCCGCCTCCGCCAGGCGCGCGCGGGTGAGGGCCTTGTTCTTCGCGGTGACGCAGGCCCGCCAGTCCTTGCCAGGCAGGCCGAAGTAGGCCGCGGCCAGGGCCGTCTCGGCCTGCAGGTGGTCGGAGTTGGAGAAGATCGCGCCGGGCGTGTGGTGGCCGGAGACGGTGTCGATCACCGCGCGGGCGTCACGGACGTCGCAGCCGAGCACCTCGGCCCCCGAGTCCCGATGGTGCTCCGGTCTGTCGGTCAGAACGGTGACGTCGCAGCCCAGCGCGCGTGCCGCGGGCAGGAATCCGTCGGTGACCGAGTCGGTCGGCTTGAGCGCGGTGAGGTACAGCCGCATGGGACCCCCGGAATCAGGTAAGCCTAACCTAACTCGCCGCATCCTAGCCGCACAGAGATCATGTCGCTCGGCTGACTGGATATTCACCGCATATGCCCGGCTTGCCGCTCCCCGGAAAGCCGTCCACGGCGAGCGTCGTAGGATGCCAGTCGATCTGGGAGACGGGGAAGAACGTGGACATCACCACCCAAGAAGGACTGCTGGGGCCGCTGCTTCTCGCGCGCAGCGCGATCGACCGCTCCGCCGCGCTACGCGGTGACGCCGAGTGGCTCGAACGCGCGTGGGCCGACGGCGCGACCCGGGTCGTCGTGGTCGACGACGGGCGGGCGCTGGTCAGGCGGCACGGAGACGGGGTCGATCTCGTCCTGCTGCCCACGGACGAGGCGCCGCAGGGGGAGCGCTACCTGCTCGGCCTGGACGCCGAGGGGATCGCCTACTTCGCCGTCTCGGGATCGCTCCCGGCCGACGGGCCCGCCGCGCTTCCCGGGCGGATCGTCTCCGCCGTCGCTCTCTCGGCCATCGAGGAGGGGGCGGACGTCGTCGCCGGGCTGCGGCAGGTCGGCTCGCTGCTGGGGGACCTGGACGCCGGGCTGCTGGTCTACGCGGTCGCGCTTGAGGCCTGGCACGCCACCCACGCCTTCTGCCCGCGCTGCGGAAGCCGTACCGAGACGCGCTCCGGCGGGCACGTGCGGGTCTGTCCCGAGGACGGCAGCCAGCACTTCCCCCGGGTCGACCCCGCGGTGATCATGCTCGTGCACGACGAGGCGGACCGGTGCCTGCTGGCCAGGGGACCGCAGTGGCCCCAGGGCCGTTTCTCGGTGCTCGCGGGCTTCGTCGAGCCGGGGGAGTCACTGGAGCACGCGGTGGCCAGGGAGGTCGCCGAGGAGGTCGGCGTGCGCGTCGTCGAGCCCCGCTACCTGGGCAGCCAGCCGTGGCCCTTCCCGCGCAGCCTGATGCTCGGCTTCATCGCGCGGGCGGTCACGACGGAGTTCACGGTCGACCAGGAAGAGATCTCCGAGGCACGCTGGTTCAGCCGCGCCGAACTGCGGGCCGCGCTGGACAGCGGCGAGGTGCTTCCGCCGCCCGAGGTCTCGATCGCCAGGAGGCTGATCGAGACCTGGTACGGCGAGCCTCTTCCCGGAAACTGGTGATCAGGCGTTCAACCGGGCCTTGACCTCGATCACCGAGGGATTGGTGAGGGACGTGCCGTCCTCGAAGAGCACGGTCGGCACGGTCTGGTTGCCGTTGTTGACACTCTCGACGAACTGCGCGGCGTCGGGGTTCTGCTCGATGTCGATCTCCCGGTAGGAGATCCCCTCGCGGGTGAGCTGGGACTTCAGCCGCTTGCATGGGCCGCACCAGGTGGCGGTGTAAACCGTCAGCGCCATTTCGTGAGATTTCCCCTCGTGAGATGTTCAGCGCTCAGTGGCAACAAAGTGAGAGCCGTTCATCTTCCCGTCGCCCGGATTTCCGTCGGTCAGAGAAGCTTGCCCGCGATCCAGTCCTGGACCGTCTCGGCGACCCCGGGAAGCCGGTACATCGGCGTGCTGTGCTCGCTTCCCGGCTCGGTCAGCACCGTCATGCTCACACCGACGGCCTTGAGCCGCTCCTTGAGCCGCAGACTGTGCTCGGCGGGCACGAACTCGTCCTGGGAATGTACGGCCAGCTCCGGCACGTCGCCCTTGCTGGCGTGCCTCGGGACCTCCATGCTGGCCCAGATCTTCGGGCACTTGACGGGTTCGCAGCCTCCGGCGAGCTGGATGGCCGACTCACGCAGCTTGCGCTTGTTCAGGTCGAAGACGTCGGTCGCGCCGTCCTCGTAGGCCAGCATCGGCGAGGTCACCGGTGAGATGCCGACGACCCCGCGCAGGCCGGGCAGCCCGTCCCCGTAGGTGCCGACGGCGGAGGCCAGGTGCCCTCCCGCGGAGAAGCCGACGACCACGTAGTTGTTGGGGTCGAAGGACCACAGGGCGGCGTGCCTGCGGGCGGTGGCGATGGCGTCCAGCGCGTCGGTGCGCTGCGCGGGCCAGGCCGCGTCGCCGGACAGGCGGTAGTTGATGTTGAAGACCGTGTAACCCTGCTCGGCGTAGCTGGTGGTGATCGCGGTCATGTACTTCTTGTCGCCGCTCGACCACCAGCCGCCGTGGATCAGGAAGACACCGGGCCGCTTGAGACCGTCGGTCTGGTGCCAGACGTCCATCCGCTGACGGGGGTGCGGGCCGTACGCGACGGTGTTGATGACGGTGCCGTCGAGCAGCGGGTTGTCGGTCGAGGCGACCCTCGGGGTCGCGGTGGCCGACGGCTTCTTCGGCTTGGCGGTCGCGCCGGCGGACGGTTTCGCCGTCGGGCTGGGAGTCGGCTTGGCGGTCGAGGTCGCGGTGGCCGACGCCGAGGTGGTCGTGGACGGCTCGGGGCTCGGATCGGCCTTCCTGGCGGAGTGCTTCGCCTTGGTGGAGTGCTTCGTCCTGGCCTTGCGCGTGGTGGTCGCCTTCGAGGCGGTGATGGACGCGCCGCCGTAGTGCGCCAGCGTGGCGGGGGAGGCGTGCGCCGCGGAGGACGTCTGTAGCGCCACGGGGCCGATCACCAACGCCGCCAGGGCGAGAGCGCTCACGGTCGCCGCGGTTCTCACAGGTTTCTTCCTTCCCTCGGACCCCAAAATCCCCCCTCATTGTGGAGGAACTGCCCTTTTTACGCATCTTCTGGAACGACGTAGGTTGACGGCGGCATGTTGCCAGAATGGGCGGAGCTTGGCCACCGACTGCCAGGATGTTCACAGCTGGCCTGTACAACCCGTGTAAGGAGTCCCCGTGGTCACAGACGACGTCCTGGCGGGACTGGATCCGGAACAGCGGGCGGTGGCCGAGGCGGTACGCGGACCGGTCTGTGTGCTCGCCGGAGCGGGGACCGGCAAGACCCGGGCGATCACCCACCGCGTCGCCCACGCGGTGCGCAGCGGAGTGGTCGACGCCCAGAGCGTGCTGGCCGTGACATTCACCACACGCGCCGCCGGTGAGCTCAGGCAGCGGCTGCGCGCGCTCGGCGCCCCGGGGGTGCAGGCCCGCACCTTCCACGCCGCCGCGCTGCGCCAGCTCACCTACTTCTGGCCGCGCGTCATCGGCGGAGACCCGCCCAAGGTGATCGAGTCGAAGCTGCCGCTGCTGGCCGACGCCTTCCGACTCGTCAGAAGGGCCCCGGACCGGGCCGAACTGCGCGACGTCGCGGGCGAGATCGAGTGGGCCAAGGCCACCCAGATCGGCCCCGAGGACTACGCCGAGGCCGCGCGAAAGGCGGGCCGTACGCCGCCGGTGCCCGCGGAGGAGGTCTTCCGGCTCTTCGACGCCTACGAACGGCTCCGCCGCGAACGGCACCTGGTCGACTTCGAGACCATCCTCGAACTCACCGCCGCCGTGATGACCGAGCACCGTGAGGTGGCGGCACAGATCCGCCAGCAGTACCGCTACTTCGTCGTCGACGAGTACCAGGACGTCAACCCGCTGCAGAAACTCCTGCTCGACACCTGGCTCGGCGGACGCGACGACCTGTGCGTGGTCGGCGACCCCAACCAGACGATCTACTCCTTCACCGGCGCGACCCCCAGATATCTGACCGGCTTCTCCGTCGAGCATCCGGAGGCGGCCGTGATCAAGCTGGTCCGTGACTACCGCTCGACCCCCCAGGTCGTCTCCCTGGCCAACAGGCTGATCGACCGGTCGAAGAGCCCGCACCGGCTCACGCTGGTCGCCCAGCGCCCCGACGGTCCGGAACCCGGCTTCACCGAGTACGACGACGAACAGGCCGAGGCCGCGGGGGTGGCACGCGCGATCCGCGCCCTCGTCGACGGCGGTGTCCCGTCCCGCGAGATCGCCGTGCTCTTCCGGGTCAACGCCCAGTCGGAGGCCTACGAGCAGGCCCTCACCACGGTCGGCGTGCCCTACCTGCTGCGCGGGGCCGACCGCTTCTTCGAACGCCCGGAGGTGCGCCACGCCGTCGTCCTGCTGCGCGGCGCCGCCCGCTCGGCCGCGCGGGACGACGAACTGGCCCCGACCGTCAACGACATCCTCGCCGGAATCGGCCTGACCCCCGTGCCGCCGGGCGGAGGAGGAGCCCGGGAGAAGTGGGAGTCGCTCAGGGCCCTCGCCGACCTCGCCGAGGACATGGCGGCCGAGGGCGCCGACCTGACCGCCTTCGTGGCGGAACTGGAGCGCAGGGCGGGCGAACAGCACGCGCCGCCGGTCGACGGCGTGACACTGGCCTCCCTGCACGCCGCCAAGGGCCTCGAATGGGACGCCGTCTTCCTGGTCGGTATGACCGAGGGCATGATGCCCATCGTCTACGCCAAGACACCGGAGCAGATCGAGGAGGAGCGCCGCCTGCTGTACGTCGGCGTCACCCGGGCCAGAGAGCACCTGGCGCTGTCGTGGGCGTTGGCCCGCTCACCCGGCGGGCACCGCTCCAGGAGGCCCTCCCGCTTCCTCGACGGCCTCACAGGACGTTCCGGAGGGTCCGGCCGGGCGACGTCGGCCTTCGCCGCGTTCGTGTCCGGAGGGGCGTCCCAGGGTTCGGCTTCAAGAAGGTCCGCCGGGCGTCGCGAGGTGGCCGCGCCGATCAACTGCCGTGTCTGCGGCAGGACCCTGGCCGCGGCCGCCGAGCAGAAGCTCGGCAGATGCGCCACCTGCCCGGCCGACTACGACGAGGCCCTGCTGGAGAGCCTCAAGGTCTGGCGTGCCTCGGCCGCCAAGGAGGCCAAGGTTCCGGTCTACGTGGTCTTCACCGACGTCACCCTCCAGGCCATCGCGGAGCGAGCCCCGGCCACAGAAAGGGACCTGCTCTCTATAACCGGGATAGGACGCGTCAAAATGGACCGGTACGGCGAGGCGGTGCTGGCTCTCTGCCGTGCCGCCGCAGACCGGACGGAGGACGTGTGAACCAGGCTCTCAAGGAGTTGCTCGACCTGCTGGACCTGGAGCAGATCGAGTTGGACATCTTCCGGGGACGCAGCCCCGCCGAGGACGTCCAACGGGTCTTCGGCGGCCAGGTCGCCGCCCAGGCGCTGGTCGCGGCGGGCAGGACCGTCCCCCCGGAGCGTCACGTCCACTCGCTGCACGCCTACTTCATCAGGCCGGGCGACCCGGCGGTGCCGATCGTCTACAACGTGGAACGCGTCCGGGACGGCCGTTCCTTCACCACCCGCAGAGTCGTGGCCATCCAGCACGGCAAGGCGATATTCACCATGTCGGCCTCCTTCCACATCGACGAGCCGGGCCTCGCGCACCAGGCGACGACGATGCCCGAGGTGCCCGGCCCCGAGGAACTGGCGCCCTTCCCGGAGCGGATGCGGCAGGCCCTGGCGGACATGCCCGAGGACTCCCCCTGGCGGGAGCTGCTGGCCAGGCCGCGTCCGCTCGACGCCCGTTACGCCACACCTCTTACCTGGGAGGCCCTGCGGGACCCCTCGCTGAGCCGTTCCACGACGAACGTCTGGTTCCGCTACGAGTCGGAGCTGCCCGACGACCCGCTGCTGCACGTGGTGCTGGCCGCCTACACCTCGGACTTCACCCTGGTGGACACCGTGCTGCTGGCCCACGGCCAGGCCTGGGGAACCCCCAACGTCTCCGGAGCCTCGCTGGACCACGCCATGTGGTTCCACCGCCCCTTCCGCGTCGACGAGTGGATGCTGTACGCCCAGGAGTCGCCCTGGTCAAGCTCCGCCCGAGGCCTGGCGAAGGGGGAGATGTTCACCCGGTCCGGGGAACTGGCCGTGTCGGTGGTCCAGGAAGCCATGATCCGTGTGAGTTAGTGGTAAAACTGCAGGTAGAAAATATGTTGCCCCTCCCTGTCGCCGGGGTTTAGGGTCATGCTCAAGCAAGTCGGACGCTCCTGTCCGACGATCCACGATGGAGGTGAGTCCGCTGTGAAGAACATTCTGATGCCGTCCCAGTTCGGGCTTACCTTCATGACCCCTGCCATGACCCTGTCGTTCGGCACGTGCGCCATCCTCGCCGATGGTGCCGCGGCCAGACTCCGACAGGAGATCCAGGTCCAGCGGGAGGCCCAGCTCCGGCAGGACACGACTGTCCGTACCCAAGTTCTCGGCAGCCGACCGGCCACTCCGGCCGCCTTTAAGGCGGCAGGCGCAGGCGCCGTTCTGGCTCCTGAGGGCGGCAGCTACGCACTGACCAAGCACACCGGCAATGGTGGACGGCGTGGTCCGTATTCCTGGAGGCAACCTCCGGTCATAACCTGACCGAAGAAGAGCCTTCAGGCCGCGGATCCGCACCCAGGATTCGCGGCCTTCTTGTTTGTCCGCGTTGTTCCTGTCCCCCCACCTAGAGGTAATCGAAGACCAACACCTAACTGAGAGGTGAAGCAGATGGGGGCCCAGACGATCATGGACCTGATCGACGAAGCCGCAATCCCCTGTCGTACCGACCCCGACCTCTGGTTCGCGGAGTCTCCGGAGGACGTGGAGTTCGCCAAGGCACTCTGCGGAGGCTGCCCGATCCAGCAGGCCTGCCTGGCCCGCGCGCTTGAGCGCGAGGAGCCGTGGGGCGTCTGGGGCGGCGAGCTCATCCTGAGGGGCGCCATCGTCCCGAGGAAGCGCCCGCGTGGCCGTCCCCGCAAGACCCCCGTCGCCGCCTGACCGGCGCGGAACCTGATCAACCAAAAAGACCGTATGTCCCGAAAGGACCACTTCCGATGACCTACCCCAACAGCGCCACCGCCGGTTTCGACATGCTGCCTATGCAAGAAGAACTGGTGAGGGACCGAATACGAACCCTTCACCGGGAGGCGGAGGAGCAGCGCATCGTGACAGGCATACTGCGCCTGAGGCGCGCCCGCCGGAACGCGGAACGCGCCTCGGCCCGGCTGCGGCACGTACTCCTGCGCCTCGTCTGATCGCCGGCGATGAACGCCGGTAAGCGGCGCTCGCCGGTGGCCAACGGCGATGAATGCCGGTGAACACCGCTCAGTTCGGCTCTGGTAAGCGACGCGCGGCACGGATCCACGCCGCGCGTCGCCGCTCGCCGTTGATCAACAGCAAGCGGCGACGATCAACGGCAACACAGTCGCGAACAGCGACGAGCAGTGGTGAACAGCGACGAGTAGTCGGGCCCGAACGTTCAGGGTCCAGGCATTCCAGGCCCAGAAATTCAGGCCGGGAACGGGCCGCCGGCTGAGCGCCACTTCCAGGCAAGAACCACTTCCAAGGGGTGACTCCTTCCCCGGGTCACCCCTTTCGCATGTTCTCCCCCAGCAGGGACCCCGACCGAGGCCCCGAAAACGCGCGACGCTCTCGAACAGGTGGCTCTCCTGGACGTGTGGCCTCTCCGAACACGCGCCCCAACACGCGCTCCAAACATGTGACCCCGAGCATGTGGCTTCCCCGAACGTGTGTTTCTCCCAAACGTGTGACCCCCGAGCGCGTTATTCCCTCAAACACGTGGTCCCATTGAGCGGATGCCTTTCTGGAAGCGCAGATCTTTCGGATACACGGTCCTTTCGAACCTGTGATATCCCACAGGCGGCCGACGCTTCCGAGAAGTGTGATCTTTCGAATATGCGACCTTTTCAGATGTGCCGATCTTCTGAATGCTCGGCCCTTTCGGATGCGTGTCCCTTTTCGCGCAGCCGTACTCTTCGGAGCACGCCGAACCCTTCCATGGGTACGGTCAAACCACCACTGACCAGGCAATTCAGTCATGAACGGGCCATGCCGCCCCCGGGCTGTACGGTCAATCCCCCAAGGCGCAGGTGAGGAGAAGAACGACCAAAAGGAACGGTGCTGAGGCGCAAGGAAGACAAAGAGCACCAGGACAGCCGAGACCGGTCAGGAGCTACCGGGATCAGGTGGGCTCCATGGGTCTCGGAGCATCGCGGAGGTCATGGCATCGTGGATGACGTGCGGCTTCGAAACGGATCTCGGAAAGAATGGGGATCTGCTTCAGAACGAAATGGACTCGGAATAGGCGGGAGCTGTCAGCTCGCGGCGATCGCCTGCTCTTCGGGGTCCTCCTCGACGAAACCGGGAACCCAGCGGATCACCTCCTCGCGGAAGCGGGCCGTGGCACCGAGCTGGCAGAGCACGCCCAACCCCGCCGCGTGCACACGGTGGATGAGGACGTACGACACCGGCAGGTTGAGCTGGCGTGCCACGTTTCCCGGACGCAGGTCCGTCACCGTGGCGGCCTGCTCCCGCAGCCACTCGCGGCTGAAGGTGAACTCCTCGACCGCGGTCGGCTCGACATAGGGGGCGAGGAAGGCTCGCAGCGCCTCGGCGTCCACCTCGATGTGGGGAAGGATGAACCCTTCGTCGCGCAGCCCCTGAATCACGGTCTCCATGTCGCCGTTGTTGAAGATCCGGGTGAGCTTTCCGAAGGCCGGGGGGTAGCCGTCGGGCAGCCGGTTGACCGCGCCGAAGTCGAGCACGCACAGCCGCCCGTCCTCGACGACACGGAAGTTTCCCGGATGCGGATCGGCGTGGAGCATGCCGACCCGCGCGGGCGAGCAGAACAGGAATCGGACCAGTTGGAGACCGGCACGGTCACGTTCCTGCTTGGTGCCGTCGCTGATGATCCGTGACAGCGGGACACCCTCGACCCACTCGGAGACGAGAACCTGCTCGTTGGCCGCCACGACATCCGGAATCAGGAAGTCGGGGTCGTCCTTGAACTCCAGGGCGAAGGCGTGCTGAGCCTCTGCCTCCCGTAGGTAGTCGAGCTCTTCGGCGATCCGCTCGCGTAGCTCACTGAGGACGGACTTGATGTCGAGCCCGGGAAGCAGCACCCCGAAGAGCTTGCCGAGCCTGGCGATCTGATTGAAGTCGGACAGCAGTGCCTTGCCCGCGCCGGGATACTGAACCTTGACGGCGACCGTTCTACCGTCGTGCCAAACGGCCTTGTGCACCTGCCCGATCGACGCGGCAGCGGTCGGACGGTCCTCGAACGACTGGAAGTTCTCCCGCCAGTCGTCGCCCAACTGCTCGACGAGCACCTTGTGCACCGTCGCGGCGGGTAGCGGTGGCGCGGCGTCCTGGAGTTTGGTGAGGGTTGCTCGGTAGGGGCCGACGACCTCGGCGGGAAGTGCCGCCTCGAAGATGGACAGAGCCTGGCCGAGTTTCATCGCCCCGCCTTTGAGTTCTCCCAGAACCTTGAAGATCTGCTCGGCGGTGCGTTCCTGTATCTCCTGGGCGACGATCTCCGCGGACTTGCCCCCGATCCGCTTCCCCAGTCCGAGGGCGGTACGGCCGGCGAATCCGATCGGCAGGGCCGCCAGCTTGGCGGATCGCGCGACAGCGCGGCGCGGAAGGTCACTCACCTTGGCTCGCGGCGTTTCCCCCGTGGTGAGACACCGCTCCCTCCCTTCGGTGTGGTGTCTGTCAGCCGCGGTCAGCAGCCGACGCGACCATTGTTGGCGAACCCAACTCGTTTCGGAAGCAACGACATCGAGGATGAATACTCCAGGATCGCCGTTTCCATCGCCAGTCAGGCAATACATCCGTTGTGCCGTTGGTCACAGCGGACTCCTCCCCGTCGAGGAAAGCGAGCGCGTGCCCAGTCGCCACCGCCGCGACAAGAGACGACATGACCACGCCACACCCGATCTCCCCCGCGGGCAAGCCGCCAGGACGGGCACTGACGACCGGCCATCCCGGGTCACGATCGCGTCGCGTCAAATCTAGACACCGTAGACAGGTGCTCTGTCCAGGCAGCACCAGAGGACCGATGGACCCCAGGTCCTCGTAGGCGGTCACGAGCAGGTGGGGGATGCGTCGGGACATGAGCTCGTCGATCAGCAGGTCGTCGAGAGGGTCGACCGGCGAGAGCACCACCAGGTCAGGTGCCCTGGCACCGTCGGCCAGCCGGGCGGCCCGATCACCGGTCCACGCGGTGATGGAGGGTGCGAGCCGCTTCACCAGCTCAACCGCGCCCTCCTGCCTGCTTCTACCCACCTGCGTCCAGGTCAGGCCGCCCGGTGTGACGTCCCGGCCGCGGGCCGTACCGGAGTCGACAACGCACAGGCCGCCTACCCCGGAGGCGGCGAGGAGGGCGGCGATCTGCGCGCCGACACGACCCGCGCCGTACACCCGCACCTGGACGTCCCGCCTGCGTTCCAGCACGGCAAGGCCGCCGTCCGTCGTGCCGGGAGTGAGGGAGAGCGCCTCCAGATCGGGCTGGAGCAGGTCTCGCTCGGCGAGGGTGAGCAGACGGAGCGGACCGGGTGGCGCCGCCGCGTCGTCGACCACCCCCTGGTCGATCAGCAGGTCGAGCAGGGCGCGGCCGTTCTCCCTGCCGAGCCCTGCCTCGTCCGCCCCGGCGAGCACCCCTTCGACGTCGCGCACGCCGTCGAGGCTCTCGACCCAGCGGCGAACCTCGGGCTCCAGGTCGGTCAGCACCACCGCGTGCCTGGGGCGCAGACCGAACTGCAGGGTGTGCTCGTCGCGCGCGACCCGACGCAGAACGGGCTTCAGACGTGGTCTCATGTGACCGCCTCTCCTCAGGGAGCCCGAAGGCCAGAAGGGGAGGACCCCGGGTGGACGCGGAGCGTGAGTTTCCGGTCACCCGGTGGTCCCGGGGCAGTCAGAGTGCCACGCCCTCAAAAGATCGCGGAGACGTTTCCCGCCGCCTGTGGATAACTTCCGGTGTACTACGCTCCCGCCATGGACGAGCTCTTGATCGACAGGCGCGACGACGGCGTCGTGGTGCTCACCCTGAACCGCCCCGACCGGCGTAACTCGATGACGGACGGCATGACGGAGCAGTGGCGGCTGGCGGTCTCCGACCTGCGTCGCGACAAGGATGTGCGATGCGTGGTCGTCACCGGGGAGGGCAGCGCGTTCTGCTCGGGAGGAGACCTGTCCTGGCTCGCCGACCGGGGAGCGGAGAGCGTGCCCGTCCTGCGTGACAGGATGCTGGGCTTCTATCGGACCTGGCTGTCCGTGGCGGACCTGGAGGTGCCGACCATCGCCGCGGTCAACGGCGCCGCCGTCGGAGCCGGGCTGTGCCTGGCCCTTGCCTGTGACCTGGTCTACGCGGCGGAGGAGGCCAAGCTGCTGGCCCCCTTCACCTCGCTCGGCCTGCACCCGGGAATGGCGGCCACCTACCTGTTGCCCAGGGTCGCCGGGGTCGGGGTCGCCAGGGAGATGCTGCTCACCGGCCGCACCATGCTGGGCGCGGAGGCGGCGGCATCGGGGCTGGTGACCAGGGCGTTTCCCCGAGAGACGCTGATGACGCAGGTGCTGGAGATCGCTTCGAGGACCGCGGCGAACGCCCCCGTCGCCACCCGGCTCACCAAGGTGGCCCTTGCGGGCGGTGGGCACGCGGACCTCGACGCCGCGTTGCGCTGGGAGTCTCTCGCCCAACCCGTCACCATGGCCTCCGACGACCTGCTCGAAGGGTTGGCGGCGCAGCGGGAACGACGGTCCCCGAGATTCGGCGGCTCCTGAGGGGATCGGCGGTCCGGTTAATTCCACGGGCTCCAGCCATAACCGATCGGTCTTGCTGAACAATCGACGAACAGGGATTGACCAGCCAGAACGTGTTCGGCCCTCTGGTGTGAATTCGTGATTCTCGGCTACCGTTCATATGTGCCCCCCGAGACAGTCGAGGTCCGTCGAAGTTCTCGTCGTCGGCGGACCGTATCCGCGTACCGCGACGGCGAGAAAACGATCGTGCTGCTCCCCGCCGGGCTGAGCAGTACCGACGAGGAGCAATGGGTGCGCCGGATGCTCGACCGGCTGGCGGCCAAGGAGCAGCGAAGACGCCCCTCCGACGACGACCTCTTCGAGCGGGCGAGCGAGCTCTCGGCACGTTATCTCGACGGGCGGGCAAGACCGTCGAGCGTGCGCTGGGTCGACAACCAGCAGCACCGCTGGGGCTCGTGCACCCCGGATCACGGCACCATCAGGATCTCCACACGGCTCCGGGGCATGCCGTCGTGGGTGGTCGACTACGTGATCATGCATGAGCTGGTCCACCTGCTCGTGCCCAGCCACGGACCTCGTTTCTGGGCGCTGGTCGACCACTACCCCAAGGCCGAACGGGCACGCGGCTTCCTTGAGGGGTTCTCCATGGCGGCGGGCGTCGCGGAGGAGTGTTGACCTCAGAGCGTACGGAGGACCGCCTGGTCGCGGTCGTCGTCACATCGTCGATGTCGGCCGGGGCACCACCGGGGATCGACCCCGGGAGCTTCCTGACGGCCGTCGTCGAGGACACCTACGAACTCGTCAGCACCCTCGACTTCGTCACCCCGGTCCTCGTGACGAGCGTGCCCGGGATGGAAGAGGTCGTCTGGCCGGGCACCCCGGTCCTTGAGATCCCCGAGCTTTCCGGAGCACCCCTGGTCAGGGCCGCGTTCGAGGTGGTCTCGGCCGCCGCGCCGTACGCGGGCCAGGTGGTTCTGCTGAGCGGGGACGCCCCTGACCTGCCGCCGCTGCTGATCGGCAAGCTCTTCCGCGCGCTCGGCAGCGCGGGACTGGCCGTCTGCCCGGCCGTCGAGGGCGGTGCCGTCGCGATCGCCACACGGACACCGTGGCCCGACTGGGCCGAGATCGGCTTCGACGACCCCGAGCCGGTCAGGACCCTGCGCGCGCTGGCCCCCGCCTCCTGGCGGGTCGCGACCGGCCCCGGCTGGCACCGTCTGCGCGCTCCCGCCGACGTCCACAGGCTCGATCCCGGCCTTGAGGGCTGGGACAACACCCGGGCACTGCTGTCGGTCTGAGAAGACCGGGCTCAGATCGAAGGCAGGCTGAGGTCGGCGAAGACCGCCCTGTGATCGGTGCCGGGGACGGTGTGGATGCTCACCTCCCGCACTCCGATCCGCTGGTCGACCACGACATGGTCGATGGTGATGACCGGCGGAATCCTGCTGTTGACCGGCCAGGTCGGAACCAGCCCCTGACCGGTCCGATCAGCCGAGTCGGCGTAGCCCCGGCTGACGAAACGGCGCATCGCGGCGTGGTCGAGGCTGGCGTTGAAGTCACCGGCGAAGATCCGCAGCCGATCCGGGGAGGCGTCGGGGAATGCGGCGAACGCCGCGCTCCACTCGTGCACCTGGCTGCCCAGCGGCGGGAAGGTGTGCACGTCGACGAACTCGATGTTCCCCACCCCCGGGACGCTGAGCACCGCGGCCGGCATGTTGTGCCCGATGGGCTGGAACAGGTTCTCCAGCGGGGCCAGCGGATAGCGGGAGAAAAGGCCGCTGCCGCTGGCGCTCCAGGCCGTCTGCAGCACGCGGTGCGACATGACGTCCTTCAGCCCGGCCGCGTCGAGCTCCTCGACCATCCCCGGCGTCAGCTCCTGAGCGCTCAGCACGTCCGGCCGCAGCCGTCTGACCAGGTCCATCACCGCGCCCGGATCGGCGTGACCGAACAACATGTTGAGTGTGAGCACCCGCAACGGCGCTCCGGAGGGAGGCTGCGCCGAGGCGAACGCGCGGGGCAGGACACTGAGCCCGAGCGCCGCCGTGGTGACCAACGCCACAGCCGTGGCGGCACGGCGGCGGGTCGCCGCGGCCAGGAACAGAGGTAACAGCGACCCGGCCGCCGCGTACGGCGTGGCCGTCATCAGCTGAGCGGTGAGTGAGCCACGTTCGAGACCGGTGACCCTGGCCGCAGCCCAGGCCGCGAAAGGAGTGAGCGCCGCCCAGACCAGAGCGCTGGGAATCCGGGGCGAACGTCGTCGTCGTACCGGAGTCAGAATCGCGCCACCGGCTGTGTCCGTGCTCACTACGCCTCGATTCATCGGTCACCCAATGTGACGACATTATCGATGGTCGTGTGAGCCGAACATAAACCGGTTCAGATCTGGCGCATCACCTCACGGGCACGCCTGGCGAGCCTACGGGTCGCCTCGTCGGAGAGCTCGGGGATCTCCTCGATCGGAAACCACCTCAGGTCGAGGGACTCTTCGCTGATCACGGCCTCCACGTCGGCGGGGGCGACCGCGCCGTACTCCACGTCGAGATGGTGACTGTGCGGGGGGTGACACCAGACCTTGTGGCGGTCGAGGGCGAGCGGACCGGGAAGCAGGCGCAGACCGGCGATGCCCGACTCCTCGGTTGCCTCCCGCAGCGCGACGCCGTCGAGTGAGACGTCCCCGCGCTCGCAGTGCCCGCCCATGGGCAGCCACATCCCGGCCTTGGGGTGCAGCGTCAGCAACACCCGCTCGCCGTCGTGGGAGATCACCGCGGTCGTGGCCGTCAGATGGCCGGGTACGCACTCCCGCCACATCGCGTCCTCATGGGCCCGCACATGATCGAGGAACTCCCTGCGCAGGCTCTCCTCATCGGCCGTGGGCGCCTTCCAGGCCGCGAGAACCTCCTGCGCGTGCGCGTGCAGGCTCACGCGGCGCCGTCCTGGGGGTCGTCGTTCCCCTTCTCCGGCTCCTTCGGGGCCTCGCCGAGCGACGCCTCAAGGGAGGACAGGTCCAGCTCGGGCTCGCCCCTGACGAAACCCTCGGGATTGTCCAGATCATCCGCGGTCGGCATCAGGTCGGGATGGCTCCACACCGCGTCCCGCCCGTCGATGCCCCGGTCGCGCTCGATGGCCTGCCACAGGGCGGCCGCCTCACGCAGACGGCGCGGACGCAGCTCCAGGCCGACGAGCGTGGCGAAGGTCTGCTCAGCGGGACCGCCGGTCGCCCTGCGACGCCGTACGGTCTCGGCCAGGGCGGCCGAGGAGGGCAGTTTGCCTTCGGCGGCACCGTCGACGACCGTGCCGACCCAGCCCTCGACCAGCGCGAGCATGGTCTCAAGGCGCGCCAGGGCGGCCTTCTGCCGCTCGGTCTCCTCGGGCTTGAGCAGGTTGCCGCCGCTCAGCACCTGCTGGAGCTGCTCGGGGTTGTTGACGTCGAGGCCGCGCAACTGCTCCTCCAGCGCGGACACGTCGACCGTGATGCCCCTGGCGTACTCCTCGACCGCGCCGAACAGGTGCACCCGCAGCCACGGCACGTGCTGGAACAGCCGGTGGTGCGCGGCCTCGCGTAGCGCCAGATAGATCCGGATCTCCTCGACGGGAGTCTCAAGCCCCTGACCGAACGCGGCGATGCCGCCGGGCAGCAGGGCGGCGTTCTCCGACAGCGGAAGGCCGATGTCGGTGGAGCCGACGACCTCACGGGCCAGAGAGCCGAGGGCCTGGCCGATCTGCTGGCCGACCAGCATGCTGCCCATCTGCTTCATCATGCCCATCAGCGGCCCGGCCATCGCCTGAGCCTCGGCGGGCAGACCCGTCGCGCCGAGCGTGCCGCTCATGGTCTCGACCATGCGGGCGGCGACCGGATCACACAGCTGCCGCCACACCGGGACGGTCTTCTCGATCCACTCGGACCGGCTCCACGCCTGCGGGTTGTTCACCCCGCTGGGCAGCGTGGTCGCCTCGTTCAGCCACAGGTCGGCGAGGTTGAGCGCGTCCACGATCTGGCGCCGCTCGCCTTCCATGACACTCGGATCGCCTTCGGCGGCCACGACGTGCCGGGCGATATTCTTCGCCATGTCCCAGTTGACGGGACCGGAGCTCTGCGGGGCGGACAGCATGTCGGCGAACTGACGCATGGCCGCCGCGATCTGCTCCGGGTCGCCGAACATGGCGAACGGATTCTCGTTGGGGTCGTTTTCCCGACCTGGCAAGTCAGTCACCGCTCTACCTCGTGCAGGATGGAGGAGTCCACAACCGCCACGTTATCCGTCGCATGGTGGGTCAGTGCAAAGTGAGGACCTGGTGCCTACCTCGAAACGCCCCCGGCTCCCGGTCGTCGCCGTAACCGGCGCGGCCTCGGGGATCGGCCGTGCCTTCCTCTCGAAGGTCGCCTCGTCTGCGGATTTCCGCAGAGTCGTGGCCATCGACGAGCAGCGCGGCGACGTACCCGACGTCACCTGGAGGGTGCTCGACGTCAGAGATCCGCTCTTGGCGAACCGGGTCTCCGACATCGACGTGCTCGTCCATCTGGCGGGCGACTACGCGCTCGACGCCGACCCGGCCGAGCGGCGCGCCTACAACCTGCGCGCGGCACAGACGGTGCTCACCGCCTCGGCCGCCGCCCGGGTGCGCCGCGTCGTGCTGGTCACCAGCGCCATGGTGTACGGCGCCGCCCAGGACAACCCCGTCCCACTGCCAGAGGACTCCGCGGTCGCGGCCGAGCCGGACACCGGCATCGTCGGCGACCATCTGGAGATCGAGGCGCTGGTCAGGAGATCACTGCGCAGCCACCCCGGCCTTGAGGTGACCGTGCTGCGCCCGGCGGCCGTCGTCGGCCCAGGCGTCGACAGCGTGGTCACCCGCCACTTCGAGGCCCCCAGGCTGCTCAGCGTCAAGGGCTGCAGCCCCCGCTGGCAGTTCTGCCACGTGGACGACCTGATCTCGGCCCTTGAGCTGGCCGCGCTCGGCTCCGTCTCCGGCGTCGTGGCGGTCGGCAGTGAGGGCTGGCTCGAACAGGAGCAGGTGGAGGAGCTCTCCGGTCTGCGCAGGTTCGAACTGCCCGCAGGACTGACGTTCGGTACGGCCCAGCGCCTGCACCGCCTCGGTATCACCCCGGCTCCCGCGACCGACCTGCACTACGTGGTCTATCCCTGGGTCGTCGACTGCGCCGGACTCCGCGACGCCGGGTGGAAACCGGCCTGGAGCAACGAAGCGGCCCTCACACAGCTGCTCGAACTCCGCGAGGGCAGGCACGCGGTGGTCGGTCGCCGGCTGTCCGGCAAGGAGGCCACGCTCACCGCGGCCGGTGCGACCGTCGCGGTCCTCGGCACGGCGGCGATCGTCCGCGCCGCCCGCAAGAAGCGGCGAGTCTGAAGCCCTCCCGGGGGCGTGTCCCGAGCACGCCCCCGGCCGTCGCCGTCCCGGCCGTGCCTCCCGTGCCCGAAGCGGGGAAGCTTCCCGCCCGCCGGGTAGCCTTTGAGCCGTGAATGTCATCCGCCTGCTCGGCATCCGCGACACACCGCTCTCGGTGGACGAGGTGTTCTCCGCGATCGGCGACCACGCCGCGGGCGGCACGGCGATCTTCGTGGGCACCGTGCGTGACCACGACCACGGCAAGTCCGTGACCCGCCTGTCCTACTCCGCGCACCCCAGTGCGCAGGAGGAGCTGCGCCGGGTCGCGGAGAAGATCGTGGCCGACTTCCCGATCACCGCGCTGGCCGCCGTGCACCGGGTCGGTGACCTCGACCTGGGCGACATCGCCGTCATCGTCGCGGTCGCTGCTCCCCACAGGAGCGAGGCGTTCGAGGCCTCCCGGCGCCTGATCGACGACCTCAAGGCCGAGGTTCCCATCTGGAAGAACCAGGCCTTCGCCGACGGCTCGACCGAATGGGTCGGAAGCTGCGGCTGAGGAGCGATCCTTACAATCTGGAAGGTGACGGCGCGGGGGTGCGGCCTTCTGCCCGGTCACACGGAATAGGCTTCCTCCCATGTCCCGACGAGCGCTGACATTGATGGTGGCAGGCTTCCTCACGCTTCTGCTCGGCGTTGTCGGCGCCCTGCTGCCCGTGCCGTACGTCGTGCTGAGTCCGGGGCCCACGGAGAACACCATCGGTGACGTCAAGGGCAAGCCGGTGATCAGCATCGAGGGCCGGGAGACCTACCCGACAGACGGGAAGCTGAGCCTGGTGACCGTCGCCTACCAGGGCGGCCCGGGCAACAGGATCGACCTGTTCAGGGCGCTCAGGGGGTGGATCGACCCCACGGTCGCCGTCGTGCCCGAGGAGACGATCTTCCCGCCGACCAGCACGGCCGAGGAGGTCGAGCAGCAGAACTTCCAGGAGATGACCAACTCCCAGGACGACGCGACCGCGGCGGCGCTGACCGAACTGAAGATCCCCTACACCTCGGTCGTCACCGTGGCCTCGACCCAGAAGGGCCTGCCCGCGGACGGGCACTTCCAGACCGGCGACGAGATCGTCTCCGTCGACGGCGTCCCCGCGACGGACAGGGAGAGCGTCTCCGGCATCGTCCGCAGGCACAAGGCGGGCGAGACGGTCACCTTCACCGTCAACCGCGGCGACCGCAGCCTCACCGTGGCCGTCCCGACCGTGGCGGCCAAGGACGGCACGCCGATCGTGGGCATCACCATGCGGATCAGCTACAAGTTCCCCTTCAAGGTGAAGATCAACGTCGGTGACGTCGGCGGTCCGAGCGCGGGCATGATGTTCTCCCTCGGCATCGTCGACAAGCTCACCCCCGGTCCGCTGACCGGCGGCAAGTCGATCGCCGGGACCGGGACGATCACTCCGGAGGGCAAGGTCGGCCCGATCGGCGGCATCTCGCAGAAGATGGTCGGCGCCAGAAGGTCGGGGGCGACGGTCTTCCTCACGCCCGCGGACAACTGCGCGGAGGCGGTCAAGTCGGTCCCCGACGGGATGCGGCTCTACAAGGTGAGCACGCTGCACGACGCGGTGAAGGCGATCGACGCGATCCGCACGGGAACCGGCTCCATACCGACCTGCTCGGCGAGCTGAGAGCGCCCCTGCGTACGGTCTCGGGCCCCGAGAACGGCGTCGGGGCACTCATCCGAGGTCTCACGCGTTGACCCGTTGAACCCTGGAACCTGCAGGGGATGTGGCCGGACCCTGCCAGAGCGGCTTAGCACGGCCGTACCCCCACCGGTGTAGGTTTCCAGACACGGACCGTGCTCTTTTACGACAAGGGGTTGGCCTTGAGCTTCCGGACCCCCGGAGCCGGTAGGGCGATGCGCTTGCCCCGCCGGCCACGACTGCTGCTTCCTGTCGCGATAGCGATCGTCGTGATCGTCGCGCTGTTCTTCCTCTTCGCAGGTATATACACCGACTACCTGTGGTACGACTCGGTCGACTACACAGCGGTCTTCTCCGGTGTGGTCGTCACACAGATCCTGCTCTTCTTCGTGGGCGCCGTGCTCATGGTCGGCCTCGTGGGCGGCAACATGCTGCTGGCCTACCGCGCCAGACCCATGTTCGGCCCCGGAACGTTCGGCGGCGCGAGTGGCGCCGACCGCTACCGGATGGCCCTCGACCCGCACCGCAAACTGATCTTCCTGATCGGCGCCGGAGTGCTGGCCCTGTTCTCGGGATCATCGCTCGCGGGGCAGTGGAAGACGTGGCTGGAGTTCTTCAACGCGACCCCGTTCGGTGAGAAGGACGCGCAGTTCGGTATCGACCTGTCGTTCTTCATGTTCACCTACCCCTTCATCAGGATGGTGCTGAACTTCCTGTTCACCGCGGTCATCCTGTCGGCCGTCATGGCGGCGATCGTGCACTACCTGTACGGGGGCTTCAGACTGCAGTCGCCCGGCGTGCACGCCTCCCGCGCGGCCAGGGTGCACCTGTCGGTGCTGCTCGGCGTGTTCGTGCTGCTGAAGGCCGTCGCCTACTGGATCGACGGATACGGCCTGGTCTTCTCCGACCGTGGCTTCGCCTACGGTGCCTCCTACACCGACGTCAACGCGGTGCTGCCCGCCAAGACCATCCTGGCGATCATCGCCCTCATCTGCGCGATCCTGTTCTTCGCCGGCATCGTACGGCCCGGCGGCATGCTGCCCGGTGTGGCCTTCGGCCTGCTGGTCCTGTCGGCCATCCTGGTCGGCGGGGTCTACCCGGCTCTCGTGGAGCAGTTCCAGGTCCGGCCGAACCAGCAGGACCGTGAGCAGCCGTACATCAAGCGCAACATCGAGGCCACCAGAAAGGCCTACGGGATCGACAAGACCGAGGTCATCGAGTACGCCGCCCAGGGCGACGCCTCCAAGGTCAACGTCACCACCGACAGCTCCATCTCCGGTGTACGGCTGCTCGACCCCAACCTGGTCGCCAAGACCTACCAGCAGAAGCAGCGCATCCGAGGCTTCTACGACTTCCACGACCCGCTCGACGTCGACCGCTACCCCGACGAGACGGGCAAGCCGCGCGACACCGTCGTCGCGGTGCGCGAGCTCACCGGGCCGCCGAGGGAGCAGGACAACTGGATCAACCGGCATCTCGTCTACACCCACGGCTACGGCTTCGTGGCCGCGCCCGGCAACAAGGTCGACTCCCAGGGTCTGCCCGACTTCGACGCCAAGGACATGCCGGTCACCGGCTCTCTGGCCGACCGCATCGGCCTGAAGGAGTCGCGGATCTACTTCGGAGAGTCCCCGGCCGCCCCCGAGTACGTCATCGTCGGCGGTGACAGGAAGGTCGGCCAGGAGCTCGACTATCCGGAGAGCAGTGGAACCGGTCAGCAGAACACCACCTACACCGGCAAGGGCGGCGTCCCCGTCGGCTCGTTCTTCAACCGCCTGCTCTACGCGGCCAAGTACGGCGAGACGAACCTGCTGCTCTCGGGAGACGTCAACGCCAAGTCCAGGATCCTCTACGAGCGCAACCCGCAGGACCGCATCGCCAAGGTCGCGCCGTTCCTGAGCCTCGACGACAACCCCTACCCTGCCGTCATCGACGGCAGGGTGGTCTGGATCGCCGACGCCTACACCACCTCCAACTCCTACCCCTACTCCGACAGCAGGAGCCTGGAGTCGATGACCCGTGACACGGTCACCGACCCACGCCAGGTGGTGCAGCAGCCGCGCGACAACATCAACTACATGCGCAACGCCGTCAAGGCCACGGTCGACGCCTACGACGGCACGGTCACGCTGTACGCCTGGGACGAGAAGGACCCGATCCTGCAGACCTGGCGCAACGCCTTCCCGGGGATCATCAAGCCGAAGAGCGAGATGTCGGAGTCCCTCAAGCAGCACCTGCGCTACCCGGAGGCGCTCTTCAAGGTCCAGCGTGACGTGCTTTCCCGCTATCACATCCAGGACCCGGACGCCTTCTACAGCGGCCAGGACTTCTGGAACGTCCCGAACGACCCGTCCTCCGGTGGACACGACATCAAGCAGCCGCCGTACTACCTGTCGGTCAAGATGCCCGACACCCAGGAACCCACCTTCTCGCTGACCACCACGTTCGTGCCACGCCAGGGGCCGAACCTGGCCGCCTTCATGGCGGTCGACGCGACACCGGGTGACGACTACGGCAGGCTGCGCATCCTGCGGATGCCGTCGAACACTACGATTCCCGGCCCCGGTCAGGTACAGAACAACTTCCAGAACAAGTTCTCCGGTGAGCTCAACCTTCTGGGCATCGGTGGGGCGAAGGTCCGCTACGGCAACCTGCTCACCCTGCCGTTCGCCGGGGGCCTGGTGTACATCGAGCCCGTCTACGTGGAGACGGCGGCCTCCTCAGGACAGGAGCCCTACCCGATTCTCCGTCGGGTCCTGGTCTCCTTCGGAGACAAGGTCGGCTTCGCCGAGACCCTCCAGGGTGCGCTCGAACAGGTCTTCGGCAACAGCGCTCAGCAGAACAAGCCGGAGACCAGACCCGATGTCCCCGCCCAGTCGAACACCGTGCTGAGCCAGGCCATCGGAGAGGCCCAGAAGGCCTATGACGACGCCCAGCGTGCCCTGGAGGCCAAGCCGCCGAACTGGACGGCCTACGGCGAGGCTCAGAAGGCGCTGAAGGAGGCCCTGGAGAAGGTGAAGAACGCCTCGGCCTCCACAGCCCCTGCCGCGACCCCGTCGCCGACGCCGAGCTCGTCTCCCTCGGGGACGGCAACCCCTTCGGCGACTCCGTCAGCCACCCCTTCGACCACACCGACACCGTCTCCCTCGCCGAGTTCCTAGGGGCACCGCGGCTATTGAGTTCGCATTCATCGCCAAAGCCGGGTAGTGTGAAAGCACGCCGACGCGGGGTGGAGCAGCTCGGTAGCTCGCTGGGCTCATAACCCAGAGGTCGCAGGTTCAAATCCTGTCCCCGCTACCAAGGGAAGGCCCTGATCTCTCAGAGATCAGGGCCTTCTTCCGTTTCATCCCATGCTTCAAAGGAATCGATTGCCCCGGCCTCGTATCGATTTGCTCTTGGCGGTGGAGGCCGATAGTGTTGAGACATACCGACGCGGGGTGGAGCAGCTCGGTAGCTCGCTGGGCTCATAACCCAGAGGTCGCAGGTTCAAATCCTGTCCCCGCTACCAAGGGAAGGCCCTGATCTCTCAGAGATCAGGGCCTTTCACTTTGTTCCAGACAGGACACCCAGCGGTTAGCGTGCAGGTGTGGCTGACATGTCAGGACCGATCCTGCGCTGGAGAGTGCGTAGAGAACTGCTCATCGTCAAGGTCGTTGCGGCGCTCGCGTTCGCGGTGCTGGCCGTACTGAATCTGGACGACCCACGCGGGACGATCCTGGCGGGCGCCGCAGCCCTGGTGGCCGCCACCCTCGCCCTACGTGACCTCCTGGCCCCGGTGCGGCTCAGCGCGGACGGCGAGGGACTCATCGTGGTGCGAGGCTTCTCCGGCGCCCAGAGAGTGCCGTGGAGTGCGGTCGAACGGATTCGTGTGGACACCCGGACGCGCTTCACTTCCCGCACGGAACTCCTGGAGATCGACACAGGAGAGGAGATCTTCCTCCTCAGCAGGTTCGACCTTGGAATCCCGTGCCGGGAAGTGGCGGATGAACTGCGAGTGTTCAGAACCGGCTTCTAGTCAGGCCCTGACCCTACGGTGCCGCGCTTTGTGTCGGGGGCGAAGGCGAAGCAGCAGGAACGTCTTGTGCAGCGACCAGCCGATGAGGAAGGCCCCAAAGACACACTGTCCGAGACTCGTCCACATCGGTCTTTCGGCCGCTGCGAACACCACCACGCCAACCCACAGGACGCCGAAGACCCCTACGAGGGTCGTCGCACCCCAATCCAGCCCCCGCTGCCACATGCCTGAAGTCTTACAGATCTTGGTTCAAGCCCAGGTCAACGACGCGGAACGCCTCATCTGGGGAGAGTGCGACTTGTGCCGGCACACCTGCGAACGCGCAGCCCGCCTCCGGTGGTGACCGGCGCGGGGGCCTGTTCGAGCTGGGTCAGCAGCGTGGTCGCGGTACGGACGTCCAGCAGGATCTGGTCCACCTCGACCTCGGTAGCGGGGAGCTGGCCCTGCCGGGCGAGTTCCTCGGTGATGTAGGAAAGCGGGTTCGCGCGCCCGGCCGCCTCCGCGGCGGCCGTCGCACGGGCTGCGGTGAGAAGACGTAGATGTTCGGCGCGGAGCATGGCCTCACGCATCCGCGCGTCCTCAAGATCACTCAAAAGGGACCTGGCGACCCTGAGCAGATCACCGGGGCGATCGGCTTCCGCATCGATGTGTGCGCGGATGTCGTCGAACTCTGAACGGGTCATGGTGCTCACCTCCACGGTGGAGTCAGAATCCTGACCCTCGTGCCAACTTCGTATCCGGGGGCGATTGCGAACGGCTTGATAAGCGCTTGCGCGGTCGACTCCCTACGAACGTTTGGGACGCGCAGGTGCTGGGGATGGTTGGCAAGTTGTCTCTGGGACCCGTGGGGCCTGGTAATGTTCTTCTCGCAGAGCGGCGAGCCGCAGAGGCCAAAGAGCTTCGAAGACAGCGACCCGCTCGGTACCCCACCTCCTTGCTCCGGCAGTCGTTTGTCTGAATCGTCCACGGACGATTGGACAGAAGCCGAATGTCAGAGTAAGTTGGAAGGGTTGCTCCGGAGACGGGGTGGGCGAGATCCTAGCGGGTCTGGCGGGTTGGTGTCGAGTGGCTGCGAAGGCAGCGGGTTGACACAGACCGGCCGGAAATGATAGGATAGGAACACGGAAGTTTGTGCCCCTGAAGTGGTCGCACCGGATGG
>NZ_JBHSBC010000050.1:0-26274 GCF_042650425.1 Streptosporangium jomthongense
GGTGCGGGTCATCCCGGGGATCATCGCGCCCTGTTCCGCCGCCGCCGCGCTCGGCATGTCGATCTCCAGGTGTAGTTCGTCGGGCACCTGGATGGTCGGCAGTTCCCCGGCCTTCTCGACCGTCTCGGCCGCGGCCGCCCTGATGCGCTCGCGCGCCACGGTCGGCGAGAGGCTGTCCGCGGCGAAGTAGCCGTGCGCGGCCTTCACCTCGACGGTCCGCGCGCCGGGCAGCCGGTCCCTGATGGTGGCGCAGATGACGTCGTCACCGGTGACGAGCCCGACCGGCACACCGACCGCGGCGGCCCGCAGCGCGTTGACCTCGGCCTCGGAGACGACGAGACCGTTGAGACGGACCTCGGTGAAGTACGAGGAGTAGGTGTGCGCGAGCACGCCCGGTTCACCGGCCGCCGCGTGGTAGCCGAGGAAGAGCGCCACGTCGTGTTCCTCGCTGATCCCCTCGGCCATGCAGTCGAGTTTGGGGGAGCCGAAGATGAGCCTGGCCCTGGGGTCGAGATCCTCGTGGATGAGGTTGTCCATGGTGCCGTGACTGTCGTTGACCAGGACGCTCTCCGCACCGGCGTCGAAGGCTCCCGCGATGGCGGCGTTGGCCTCGGCGGTCATCAGGCGCTGCGCGGCGGGGTAGCCGTACCCGCCTCTGACCACCTGGTCCATGGTCGCGATCCCGGCGACGCCCTCCATGTCGATGGACACATAGACCCTCATGTTCAGGACTCCTCACGCTCCACGGACGACACCGTCCAGCCTCACCGCGAACGCCTCCGAGGGATACGTTCCGCCCGCCAAGCCGTACGGCTCTCATTTGGAGATGACTCCGTTGCTCCTTCGCGTGATGGATGTTCCGGGTGGTCTTGACGTTCTCCCCAGCAGGTGAGATTACTGACAGCGATATTACTGTCGCTTTACGTGAGCATAGGGGGTGTGAAGCTCTGAACACCAACAAACCGCCGGTCCTGGGTACGGCGACGCCCGAAGAGCTGATCGAGGTGGGAGCCCCGAGACCGAGTCACGAGCTGCGAGTCCCCGCCGCCCTGGTCGCGACCGCCGAGCACGGCCTGACCTCAGGCGGCACGCCGCGCAAGCGGGTGCTGGTCATCGGCGGCGGGATGGCCGGCCTCGTCGCCGCCTACGAGCTGATGCGCCAGGGGCACGATCCCGTCGTCCTGGAGGCCCAGCAGCGGGTCGGCGGACGGGTCCTCACCCTGCGGGACTTCGCCCCCGGTCTGTACGCCGAGGCCGGAGCGATGCGCATCCCGCGCGTGCACGACCTCACCCTGGCCTACTGCGAGCGGTTCGGGCTCACCCTGCGGCCTTTCGTGATGGGAAATCCGAACACCCTCGCCTACATCCAGGGCGTCAGGACCACCGTCAGGGAGCTGAACGAGAACCCCGGCATCATCGACTTCGAGCTCGCCGAGCACGAGCGTGGCCGCACCTACGAAGACCTGTGGCGCACCGCCACCCAGGAGATCCACGACCTGTACGCCCAGGAGGGCGAGGCCGCGCTCGACCGCATCTGCGCCGAGTACGACCGCTACTCCATCCGCGGGTTCCTGCGCGAGCGCGGCTTCTCCGAGGGCGCCATCGAGCTGTACGGCGTCATGAGCTTCAGGGAGTCCAACCTGAACGCGGCGATCATCGAGCAGTTCCGCGAGATCATCGGCCGGGCGTTCGAGGACATGCAGGAGATCGAGGGCGGCACGGACCTGCTGCCGACGGCCTTCTACCGGGAGCTGAGGAACCACATCCGGTTCGGCCACGAGGTCACCGCCATCGAGCAGGACGACCACTCGGTCACCCTGCACGTCAGGACGGCCTCCGGCAGGACGACGCTCACCGGCGACTACGCCATCTGCACGATCCCGTTCTCGGTGCTGCGTGACGTGGAGGTCAGGCCCGCCTTCTCGCGCCGCAAGCAGCGCGCCATCCGCGAGCTGAACTACAACGCCTCCACCAAGATCCTCTTCCAGGTGCGGCGGCCGTTCTGGGAGCGGACGGACGGCATCGTCGGCGGCACCACGGTCACCGACCTGCCGATCCGCCGCATCTGCTACCCCTCGCACAACGCCCGCGACGAGGAGCGTTCGGTCCTGCTGGCCAGCTACACCTGGGGACAGGACGCCCTGAGGTGGGGCGCGATGTCGCCGCAGAAGCGGGTCGAGCAGGCGCTTGAGGACGTCGCCAAGATCCACCCCGAGATCCACGACCACATCGAGTTCGGCGTGACGCACGCCTGGTACGACGACCCCTACGCGGCGGGGGCCTTCGCCCTGTTCGAGCCGCACCAGCAGACGAGTCTGCACGACGCGATCATCGCCCCCGAGGGTCGCGTGCACTTCGCCGGTGAACACTGCTCGCTGTGGCACGCCTGGATCGAAGGAGCCCTGGAGTCCGGGCTCAAGGCGGCCCAGGCCATCCACGAGGCGTCCTGACCCCGGCGCCCGGCGTCTCTCCCCCGGCGCCGGGCGCCGTACCAAACGCCACGCCCGGCCTTTACCGCCGTACCAGACACCTCCCACGGCGCCAGACGTTCCTCACCAGGCCGAACCCCCACCGCCACGCCGTACCAAACACCTCGCCCCACGCCCGGCCTTCACCGCCTACCGAACCCCCACCGCCGCCTCGGGCGGTCAGCCGCCGAGTCGTTCGGCGTAGCGGCTCAGTCTGGCCTCCGCCTCCGTCAGGTCGGCCGCGGCCACCGCGCACGCGTCGAGGTGGGCCCGTACCGACTCGCGCAGCCACGGCGGTGCCGCACCGCCCTCCTCAAGCTCCGCCTCGATCCTGCGCAGGCGCTCGGCGCAGTCGGCGAGTCTTCGGACGTCGGAGCGCAGCAGTTCGACCCGCGCGGCGATCCGCTGCGGCGCATCCGGTTTGTCGGGGGAAGAAGGCATTCGTTCCTCCGGTTCTCCGGTCCCGGGGCGGTCGGGCCGCCTCCGGTTCTCCGGTTTCAGGGCGGTCAGACCGTCCGCACCGGGACGCACGCCTCCTGGAGCGTCCGCCTGGTGATCGTGGACAGGCACAGCAACGGACGGGCGCCGTCGAGCCCCAGCTCACGCAGCCGCCCCGTCAGCGGGTTGGCCGAGCGCCCGACGACCAGCCGTACCCGGGGGGCGAGATGCACCCGGCCGAGGCCCCGGGTCCGCACGCACGAGCGCAACGTCGCCCCCTCGTGACGCGCGTAGGCGACCATGTCGCGGTCGCTCGCGGGCACCCACGGGCCGAGGGAGCCGGTCAGGGTGAGGACCCGGTCGGTGAGCTCGCCCACCGTGACCCGCACCGCCCCGCCGGTCAGGTCGAACTCGACCGGCATGACGTACGGCTCGCCGCCCCACAGCCGGGGCGCGACCGCGCGGACGACGGCGGTGTCCACCACGGAACCGGCCAGGAAGCTGCCCGAACGCCGCCGGTCGGCGCCACGCGGCAGGTCGGGCCAGACCCGGATCGACCGCGAACGCCACGGGTCGGGCACCACGACCCCCAGATGGGCCTCGTGGTACTCGCCCAGGCTGGTCCGCCGGTTCCACGAGGCGTGCACCGCGACCAGGGCACGCCCCCCGACCCGTACGGCGGGCCCGAGCCCGGTGCTCACGAGCAGGGCGGCCGTGGCGGCCGGGTCCGCGGCGAAGTAGGCGGTCAGGGAGCCGCCGTCCTGGCATCTGACCGGCAGTTCGACCGACCCGTCCCGCGTCTCGGCCAGGTAGGTGGGCACGGTCAGGAACGGGAACCCCTCCGGGCGGGGAGCCCGGTCGAACAGCTGGTAGGCCTGCGACCGCACGACCCGCCCCCGGTAGGGGGCCAGTTCGGCGTCGATCCGCTCCCGCGCCTCGGGCAGGTCGTCGGCCAGGTTCGCGATGTAGTGCTCCATGCTGTGGCAGCGCGGGAAGAGGTGGGTCGGGTCGAAGTAGTCGACGACGTACCAGTCGGGGTGCAGGTCGAAGCACGTGCCCGCGCCCTGCCCGTCGAGGGTGGGGATGATGTCGTGCTGGTTGGTGACGCTGGCGACCCGGACACGTGGGTCGGCGGGCCGTTTGAAGTCGATGGGCGCGCCGACGGACACGACGTGGGTGACGGTGTGACGGGCGCAGAACGCGGCGTCCTGGACGAGGTTCATGACGGCCGCGCCGCCCGCGCTGTGCCCGATGAGCGCCAGTTCCTCACCGCGCGGCACGCCGTAGTCCTCCACCGCTCTGATCAGGGCCCGGCTGTAGGGACTGCTGTCGAGTACGGCGCTGCTGAAGGCGCCGAGCAGGTCCTGCGGCGAGTTGTCGTCCGGCAGTCCGACCCGCATGCCGGGCGCCTGGACGACGTGACGCGTCGTCCCCTCGTCGTCCTCGACGCTCTGGATGAGCACCCGGCCCGTCGTGCCGAGCAGGCCGATGTTGCGCAGGAAGCCGAGCAGCGAGCCCCGCTGGCTCAGCCGTACGGACTCGACGGTGGCCAGGTCGACGCGGCGGGCGGCTCCCTCGCCGGTGTCGAGGACCGCGACGGCCCTGTTGCCGAGGCCGGTGATCGGGTCGGCGGACGCGAAGCCCCGTCCCGTCGCGATCAGCCAGGCGGCCTCGTCGTTGAACGGGTTCTCGTCCAGCAGGGCCCGCAGGGCGAGCACCTCACCGAAGATCGGCGCGAGCGTGCTGAGCGTGCGCACCGCGCCGCGGTCCTTGAACAGGGCCCGCAGCGCGCGCACCGCCTCAAGGTCGCGGTCCGCCGCCGCGGCCTCGACGAGCCTGGTCAGCATGGGGTCGTCGCGCAGTTCGGGATGCTCGACGGCGGCGGCCGCGATGCGCAGCCGCAGTGAGGTGGCCAGGACGCGGACGGTGAGGCTCTCCGCGCCGCCCAGCACGCCGAGCCTGGCGGCCAGACTTCCGAGCGGCCCGCCCGTGAAGGCGTAGCCGAGCCCCTGAACGTTGGTGACGGCGCGCAGCAGCGCACGTTCCGCCCGGTAGGCGACGGCGGGCGCGCGGACCACGGCTCCGGGCGCGGCGCTCTCGGTGAGCGCGGTCGTGGCGTGCGTCGACACCTCGTGGATCGTGACGCCGATGTCCACGAGTTCGCAGGCCGCGGCCCGCAGCAGTGCGGCGTGGTCGCGGCTCCGCCCGCTCATCTCCCCACCTCACGGCCCATGCTGACGTAGCGGGGGCGTGGTTCCTCCGGGATGTTGCGGTTGAGCACGTCGGACAGCGTCCCGGTGGTCGCGATGATCCGCAGGCCGAGCGGGGAGAAGGTCGCGGCGTTGAACACCCTCGGCGCCAGCAGCGGATTGGTGAGCGCCTGGGAGAAGGCGTCGATGGCGATGATCTTCGTCAGCAACGGCGGCAGGATGGCCTCCGAGGAGGCGTGCTCCTCGGCGAACAACCCGACGTACAGGTCGACGTCGTCGACACCGCCGTACAGCTCGCGCAGCGCCTCGACGACCCGCCGGTCGCCGGTGATCTGCTCGAACCGCCGCACCCTGGGGAACCGGCAGTGTTCTCGGTAGGCGTTGTAGGGGGCCAGGCCGAGGGCGCGTGACTCGGCGACGCTGGCCACGTCCACCTCCCGCAGGCCGGGATCGGTGTTGAACAGGCCGATCCGGCCCGCGCGTTGCCGGGAGGCGTCCTCGAAGAGCCTGCCGATCCCGGGGCCGGGGATCAGCTCGGCGCCGAACAGGGTCCGCGCCAGCGGGAGGTCGGCGTCACCGACCGAGAGCCGGGAGGGGATGAGCCCGTGCCAGCGGTAGACGAGGTTGAACTCGACCGAGGCCCAGTTCTCCCGCTGCCAGGGCGCGTGGGCCAGTCGTGCCGACAGCCGGGAGTCGAGGATGAAGCGGAAGTGGTAGGGCGTGATGTGGTTGACGTACTCCTCGACGACCAGCTTGATGAGCAGCACGATGAGGATGTTCCTGGTCGTCTGGAACAGCCGTTCGTCGTCCCAGCGCGGGTTCTGCTCGGCCAGCAGGGCGGCCACCCTGTTGTGCTCGCGCAGGAACAGCACCGTGAGCATCGTGAACCCGACCTGGATGTTGCCCCGGTCGCTGCCGACGGCGAACAGGGTGTCACGCCGTGCGGCGTCGACCTCCGCGAGGCGGACCACCTTCAGCGGGGCGAACTCCGGCTTGATCTCGCCGCCCTCGCACAGGTACGGCGGGAACTCCCCGTCCTCGATGATCTGGCTCTTCAGCCGCCCGCCCTCGAAGGACCGTAACACCGCGGTCGCCTCCGGGGTCAGGCCGTAGAGCTGGTTGAGGTCGATGTGGTGGTTGGAGGTGTTCCTGCGCGGGTCACGCGGCACGTTGCTGTCGCCGCGCAGGAAGCCGTCGGTGAACCACTGGGCGAAGTAGGCGAACAGCACGGTCGAACGGGGGCAGGGGATCATGGCGTCGCCCCGGGCGAACAGGTCGGCGGCCCGCTCGGGGGACGGCCTGCGGCTGTCGTCGGCCGTGACCGGCGGCAGGTGCCTGCCGCTGTAGGTGCGGTCGGTCAGCGAGGTCCACGAGGTGTAGTCGGCCATGGCGCTGAGCGGCTCTGGCCGGGGCGGCATCTCGCGGATCGCGTGGTCGATCAGCGTGGCGTTGAGGCGACGTTGCACGCGAGGCACGGCCTGGGCCGCCTCCCACAGGGCGCGCCCCCTGGTCAGGGCGAGGAAGCGTAACCGGTTCGAGGCCCCGTCGGTGGCGATGCCACGTGCTCTCATCCGGCGTCTCCCAGGGCCAGCACGAACCTGTCCGGGAAGATGCCGTGCGCGCGGACGATCTCCCCCTCCGGCCCCGGCAGCCGCCGCACCCCCGGCCGCAGCAGCAGCCGCCGTACGGCCTCGCAGATGATCACCTTCGCGGGGGTCACGCCGAGGCAGGCGTGGTGGCCGTGACCGAAGAACAGCCGGTGGTGGGCGGGCCGGTCGGTACGGAACTCCTCCGGCGCCTCGACCACGTCGGCGTCGAACATCGCCGAGGCGGGCGCGGCCAGCACGAACGTCCCCGCCGGGATCACCGTACGGCGCGGCGTGCCCGCGGCCAGGACGTGGTCGCGCACGCACACCCGGGCCAGCAGCTTGAAGAACGGGTTGAACCGCAGCGCCTCCCAGACGTAGGAGTCGAACCGCGCCGGGTCCGGCTCCGCCGCCGCCTCGACCGCCTGGCCGTACACCTCGGGGCGCAGCATGAGCTGCTCGACCGCCTCGACCATGGCGCCGGGGCCGCTCTCGACGAACCCCAGGGGCAGCCCGGCCATGTTGATCACGACCCGCTCGTCGTCGAACCCGGTGCCCGGGGGCAGCACGGTGCCGACGAGCCTGGTGAAGACGTCGTCGGGCAGGTCGAGCCCGGCCCGCAGCGCGGCCCTGCGCTCGGCGAGCCTGCCGTGCAGGTGGGCGGTCAGCTCGGAGCCCGCGGCGACGGCCGCCGCCTGGATCTCCGGGTCGCCCTGGAAGTTGGCAAAACCGTCCACGATGACGGCCCTCGTCCAGCGTGACAGGGTCGCCGGGTCGGGGCCGGGCAGGCCGAAGTACTCGGCGCAGACCCCGAGAGCGACGTGCCGGAACAGCTCGTGGACCGCCTCGACCCGGCCTTGGGACCAGGCGGCGTCCAGCGCCTCGTCGGCCAGCCGCCCTGCCGTGTCGCGCACCCGGGCCGCGTCTGCCTGGGGGAGCATGACCCGCATCAGCCCCTTGTCACGCCAGTTCATCGGGGTGGCGTCCCTGGAGAGCATGAAGGGCGCGCCGAGCGCGGCCTCAAGGCGCGGCCCGAAGGAGCGCACCGTGAAGACCTCCTCGTTGGAGAGCACCTCCACGACGTCGGCGTATCTCGTCACCACCGTGAAGGCCGGGGTGACGAGGACCGGCCTGTGCTCGCGCAGCTCCGCGAGGAAGTCACGCCAGTCGGCGCGCAACCACCGCAGGACGAGGGCGAGCGCGGACACCGGATCGTCGGCCAGGGTCTCGTCGTATCTCCTCAGGTGGTCACCGGTGGTCGTCTGGTCGACAGCGCCCATGTCCTGGCCCCTTCTCCCCCGGTCTCCCCGGATTTCTCCGGGGCTTTCCGGAGTCTCTCCGGACCCCTGGAAAGCCGGAGCGAACACGGGTCGTCACATCGGGTGGCCACAACAATTTAGGAGGGTCGCGAGGGATTCACCGATGACTACTCTATGGAGTGTTTTGCTGCCTCTAAGTGATTATCATGTCACTTTCGGGCGACTGCCACGGCGCCGGAATACGGACGTTCAATAAGCCCCATCCGACCGCAGGGAGAAAACGTGGCCCCGTCGCCCGACTCACGCCCCGACCAGCGGACGGCGGAGACGGTCACGGTCCCCACCGGCCGCAGGGCCGCCTACCTCGTCGTCCTCGTGGTGCTTCCCGCGGTGCTCCTGGCGCTGGCCGTACCGGCCGCGTGGGGGTGGGGGGTCGGGCCGCGCGACCTGGTCATCGCGGTCGTGATGTACTTCGTCAACATCTTCGGCATCGCCATCGGCTACCACCGGCTGTTCACCCACCGCTCCTTCCGGTGCCGCAGGCCGCTGCGGATCGCGCTGATGCTGGCCGGCGGCCTGGCCGTCGAGGGGCCGGTCACGCTGTGGGCCGCCGAGCACCGCCGTCACCACAAGTACGCCGACCGCGAGGGCGACCCGCACTCCCCGTGGCGGTACGGCGAGAGCGGCCTGGCGTTGCTGCGCGGCATGGCCCACGCCCACGTCGGCTGGTTCTACACCGCGCGCCGCCGGTCGAGCCGGTCGCACTGGGTACCCGACCTGCTGGCCGACCCCGACGTCCGGCGTTTCGACGCCGCCTACCCGGCCGTCGTGGCGTTGTCGTTCGTGTTGCCCACGGTCGTCGGAGGGCTGTGGTCGATGTCATGGCAGGGGGCGTTGAGCGCGCTGTTCTGGGGCGGCCTGGTCCGCTACGCCGTGGTGCACCACGTCACGTGGTCGGTGAACTCCGTCTCCCACACCTTCGGGGACCGTCCGTTCGCGACCAGGGACCGCTCGTCGAACGTCCGCTGGGTGGCGATGCTGACCCTCGGCGAGGGCTGGCACAACTGGCACCACGCCGAACCCACCTGTGCCAGGCACGGGGTCCTCAGGGGACAACTCGACCCGAGCGCCCGCCTGATCCGCTGGTTCGAACTGGCCAACTGGGCCGACGACGTCCACTGGCCCAACCCCCACCGCCTCACCGCCCACCGCCTCCCCCACCGGTCAGACGGTTAGGTCCCGGACGGTGGTTATCATGGGGGTGTGTACTCTTCCTCATGTCTGAGCTGGTGGCGCTCCTCGTAGGAGCGGCACCTCTCGCGCATGACCGGGCCGTTCGGATGAACGGCCCTTTCGTGTTCCTGGACCAGGGCTCGTGTCGTCCCGACGGCTCGACCGACCCACCAGGAGACCTCATGAGCACCGTCCAGACCACGACCCCTTCCACCGCAACGCCGGAAGCGCCAGAAACGCCGGAAGCACCTGGAACGCCCGACGCGCCCGACACCCTCGGCATGTCCGCCGCGCAGGCCCGCAGCGCCGTACTGGAGGAGTTGATCCTCAAGGACCCCGGGCGGTTCCGGGTGCTGACGGGTGACCGTCCGACCGGGCGGCTGCACCTCGGGCACTACTTCGGCACGCTGCACAACCGGGTGCGGCTGCAGAACCTCGGGGTGGAGATGTTCGTGATCATCCCCGACTACCAGGTCCTGACCGACCGTGACGTGGCGGACAACCTGACCGAGTACGTCGAGGAACTGGTGCTGGACTATCTCGCCATCGGCATCGACCCGGCGCGCAGCACGATCTTCACCCACAGCGCCGTCCCCGCGCTCAACCAGCTGATGCTGCCCTTCCTGAGCCTCGTCTCCGTCTCCGAGCTCAACCGCAACCCCACGGTCAAGGACGAGATCGCCCACTCGCGCCAGTCGTCCGTCAACGGCCTGATGTTCACCTATCCCGTCCACCAGGCCGCCGACATCCTCTCCTGCAAGGCCAACCTGGTCCCGGTCGGCCAGGACCAGCTTCCCCACCTGGAGCTCACCCGGACCGTCGCCCGCCGTTTCAACGACCGGTACGGCGACGGCACCGCGGTGTTCCCCCAGCCCGAGGCGCTGCTGTCGAACGCCCCGCTCCTGCTGGGGACGGACGGCACCAAGATGAGCAAGAGCCGGGGCAACGCCATCGCCCTGTCCGCCGACGCCGACGCGACCGCCCGCCTGATCAGGGGGGCCAAGACCGACGCCGAGCGGCACATCACCTACGACCCGGTCGCCCGCCCCGAGGTGTCCTCCCTCGTCCTGCTGGCGGCCCTGTGCCTGGACCACTCTCCGCTGCGGGTGGCCGAGGAGATCGGTTCCGCGGGGGCCGCCGCGCTGAAGAGGACCGTGACCGAGGCGGTCAACGAGTATCTGGCGCCGATCAGGGCCCGCCGGGCCGAGTACGCCCGGGACCGCGCCCACCTCCGCAAGGTGCTGCGCGAGGGCAACGAGCGGACCAGGGCCGTGGCCGACGCCACCCTCGCCGAGGTACGCGCCGCCATGAACAGCCACTACTGACTGCCCCGCCCTGACGGGACACCGGGATCGGTGTCCCGTCAGCCGCCCGCCTCAGCCGGCGCGGCCTCGGACCGGGGCAGGAGGACTGCGGGCTCCCGGAACCACACCTCCTGGCGGCCGTCCGCGGTGACCGTCAGCCCGAACTCCTCGTGCCGCGGCCGTCCCTGCTCCGTCCACCACCGGTGGGCGGCCTCGACCTCGTCCCACAGGTCGCGCGGCCCGCCCTGGAAGACCCGCGACTCCAGGGAGTACTCCTCGTCGAAGAACACCGCGGCCCAGGACGGGCCGTCCAGGCCGTACAGCCACATGGTCCGGTTGCCGGACCGGGTGCGGCCGTGGGCGTGGACGCACCCGGGCACCAGCAGGCCGGCCACGAAGTCGAAGACCGCGTAGCCGGAGTCGTCCATGACCTCGTCCACCGGCAGGTCGGTGAACGACCGGCGGGTGTCCCCCGGCCACTCGTCGCCGGGGACGTAGTCGGCCCGGGTGACCCGGCGGTCACGCTGGGACCGCAGATGCATGAACCGCGCGGCGCTGGAGAAACGCCCTCCCGCGCTGCCGTCGTCGTTGACGACCAGCCGCACCAGCGGGTTCTGCCCGGTGTAGTGGGTGCCCCACGGCATCACCAGCACCCCGCCCGGCCTGGTCTGCTCGATCCACGCGTGCGGAACCTCACGCACCCCGGCCGTCACGAGAACCCGGTCGTACGGCGCGTGCTCCGGGCTGCCGAGCAGGCCGTCCCCGACGACGATCTCGGGGTGCCAGCCCGCGGCGGCCAGTGACCTGCGCGCGGTGTCGGCCACCTCCTCGTCGATCTCGACCGACACCACGTTCCTCTCGCCCAGCCGGGCCGACAGCAGGGCGGCGCACCAGCCGGTGCCGGTGCCGATCTCCAGGACCTTCGCGCCCTCGAACACCAGGAGTTCGGCGAACATGGAGAACACCGCGGTCGGCATCGAACTGGAGCTGGTGGCCAGCACGCCGTGACGAAGACCGAGGTGGGTGCCGTCGTCCCACTGGGTGACGATGGGCACGTCGGCGTTGGCCCAGTGCCACCACCCGTCGGGGTCGTGGATCCTGGAGACGGCCGTGTGCCCCTCCTCGGTCGAGGGCCACATCACCTCGGGCAGGAAGAGATGCCGGGGAACCACCTCGAAGGCGGCCCCCCAGTCGGGGGTCAGCACGCCCGACTTCCGCAACATGTCACGCAGTGCTCGCCGGTCCTGGTGCGAGGTCGTCATTTCTTCCGGCCCCGATGAGCGTCACCGTCCAGCCGTGAAGGCATCGCCCCGAGAATGCGAGGCTCACACCTTTCCTTACGGTCTTCCATTTGCTCCTCTTCCCGTGTCCCGCCCCCGAAACAGAGCACTCGCACCCAGCGTAGGGACAGGTCACGACGGTGACACATGGATTCCCAGGAAAGGTTTACGTCGCTTTTCTTCCCGCCGTTTCGGGGCCCTGGACACAGGAAGTCCATTGAGGATGGAATTTACCTTGTTTTCCACGGCAACCCGGAAATCATGGTGGCTTATGGTTCTTTTTGGTGCCGTTCCTCGACCTCTCGGGTGGGTGTCGGCGCGGCTTCCCGCCTGCCGGATCTCGCCGGGTTCGCACCGAGTACGGCAGGACGGCCGCCCCCGTTGACCGCCCTGCCGTACGGCTGCCCTGTGCCTCTAGCGCGTGGGGCCGTGGTCCTCGCGCCAGAGCTCCGCGCCGTCCCTGTCGTAGCCGACGAGTTCGAAGCCCTCGGCGTAGATGTCGTCGGTGCGCCGTTGCGTTCCGGCGAACATCCGGAAGTCGCCGGCCTGCCACGGTTCCGGCCTGGTGTCGGCGGTCACCGTCGTACCGTCCCGGAGGACCAGCGCGACGCGGGCGGTCCCGGCGCCGGTGATGCCGAACCAGCGGTCCTCGTGCTCCCGCAGTTCCGCCTTCATGGGCCTGCCGCCCATGTCGGTCAGCGGCCCTCCCGGCGAGAGGGTGTTCATGGCGACGGCCCGTCCCCCCAGCTTCCAGATCAGTGACCTGTCGGGCGTCTCGTAGAGGCCCACGACGAGGCCGCCGGGCATCTCCACGGTCGAGCCGACCGGCTTCGCGTCGGTCTCGGGGAACACCGGGGGCTGCCGCTCGATCCTTTTGACCGTCCTGCCCAAGCCGTCCAGGAACTCGAACGCGGTAACCGGTTCGTCCGCGGAAACGGTCACGGTCCAGATGGCCTGGGGGGCGCCCTGCGGCGTCCGCAGCGTGCCGGTGGCCCGCCCGCCTCCCTCGCGTACGGCCACGACCCGGGCGATCCCGGCCTGGGCGGTGCCGTAATGCAGGACCTTTCCCGTGACGGGGGGCGGGAACGACTCCGTGGAGCCCTGGTCCGTCGCCTCCGCGCCGTCGATCACCGGCCCCTCGCCGCAGAACTCCGTTCCCCCTCCGGTCCTGGAGGTGTACTTCCGGCAGAAGACGGTGGCACCGTTCCTCGCCCTGGCGTACCAGAGCGAGAGGGGACGGCCCTCCGAGGGGTTGTCGATCGTCAGGCGCTTCCCGACGGGGTCCGGGTTCCTGAGCGGGTCCTCGAAGGCCGTGGGGGTCGCGGTGACGACGGCGGCGATGCCGCCTCCCCCGGTGTCGCGGGTGACCGTCACCGCGACCGGCACGGCGACCGCGACGACGCAGACGCCCGCCACCAGCGCGTGCCTGCGCGTACGGCGGCGCCGCGACCGGAGCACCACCTCGGCGGAGAACCTCGCCGGGGCCTGCGGCGCACGCGTGGCGGCGGTTCCGAGCGCCGAGCGCAGACGGGGTTCCAACCTGTCGGTCATGCGGGGCTCCCGTTGATCGCTGAGGGGCTGGGCAGGACGGAACGGAGCCTGGCCAGGCCGAGTGAGGCGTGGCTGCGTACCGTCCCCCGGGAGACGCCGAGCACGTCGGCTATCTCCGTGTCGGACAGGTCCTCGTAGTAACGCAGCACCAGTACGGCCCGCTGCTTGCGCGGCAGGGTGGCGAGCGCCTGCCACAGCCCCTCGTCGCTGTCGGACGGCGGGCTGTCGAAACGCGCCGTCTCGGGCAGCGCCCAGCCCGGCGCCTCACGCCTGCGCACCCGCCAGATGCTGACGTGCAGCCTGGCCATGATCATCTTGACGTACGGCTCGGGGGCCTGTTTCCGTCGTACCCGTGGCCAGGCCTGGTGCAGCCGGATCAACGCCTCCTGCGTGAGGTCGGCGGCGCCGTGCGGATTGCCGCTGAGCAGATAGCCGTAGCGCAGCAGGGCATCAGCGCGTTCCGCCACGAACTCCTCGAAGCGGGAATCGTCTTCCACCGGCCCCTGCCTTTCCTCGTCCCGTCACGGGATAGACGGCCGAGGAGGCCGAACTGTTGAATCAGCCCTTCCGGTCGCGGGCCTGCCAAGCCCGCTGGGAACGGGTGATGTGCCCGAGGGCGGCCTTGAAGATCCGGTAGTCGTCGTCTCCCAGCTCCTGGCGGTGCCGCCGTTCGATCCGGGCCAGGATGGCGCGGGCCTTGTCGATCTCGTCCAGACCGGTCTCGGTGGGGACGACGAGCTTCGCGCGCCGATCGGCCGGGTCGGCCTCCCTGCGCACGTAGCCGAGCCGCTCCAGCTCGTCGACGATGACCCCGACGATCTGCTTGTGCTGCCCGGACCGCTGCGCGAGCTCGGTCGCCCGCACACCTGAGGCGGGCAGCACCGCCAGCACCGTGCCGTGTCGTGGCCGCACCTGGGGGTGGCCCTGCTCGGCGAGCCGGGCGAACAGCTCCTCTTGCAGCGCCCGGCCCAGCTGCCCGACCAACATCCCCAAGTCCGGCTCCTCGGCGGTGGCGTCCATCTCGACTCCCCAATTATTCACGATCATTGACTATCACTGATCATTACTATACCTTGAGATCAGTTGATCCCCAACCTCCGGCACAGACGAAGGAGTCCCACCATGAGCACCACCGGCTTCGACTACACCATCACCCGGACCCTCGACGCCCCGGCCGACAGGGTGTGGGCCGCCTGGACCGTCGCCGACGAATACGCCGTGTGGGCCAGTGCCGAGGAAGTCGTCCTGGACGTCCGTCCCGGTGGCGCCTGGAGCTCGGTCATGGTCATCCCCGGCGGCGCCCGCGTCCCGCTGACGGGCGGCTACGTCGAGGTCGTGGAGAACAAGCGCCTGGTGATGGGCATGAACGTGCCCGGCCGCGACGAGCCCGTCCTGATGACTCTCGACCTGACCGCCGACGGCGAGCGCACCCAGATCAGCCTCTCCCAGACCTTCGACACCGCGGAGGACCGCGACCAGGCCGAGCAGGGCAGCAACTTCCTGCTCGACAGCCTGACCACCCATCTCGCCGCGGCCTGACCACGACGCACGGGAACCCACCGCCGAAAGGCGATCGGGCCGGTGGGTTCCCGCCCGGCTCCAAGACCGTCAAAGTACGAGGCGCCAAGCGGATCGTGGTCACGCACCGGCCCGCTCGCGCCGCAGTACGCGCACGCCGGCGACCGCGAGCGGCAGGAACATCAGGGTGAAGACCGTGCCCGCCACATATGTCAGGTGGATCGGGATGAACATCATTCCGACGAAGGCCGCGACGTAGACCACGGTGAGCCACCATCCGGCCACGCCCGCTCGGGCGAGCCCCACGCTGAGGGCCAGCAGGCCGAGGAAGGCGAAGATCTCCGTGCCGCTCCACAGCGGCATGAACGCGGCCTTGTCCACGGCGTCGGACAGGCGCACCGCGGCGTCCATCTCAAGCTGCCGGCCCAGGATCATGCGCCACCAGTCGTCCCGCACGGCGCCGGACACGTTCAGCATGCTCACCGCGGCGGCCGGCGCCCCGGCCACCGTGAGCAGACGGCCCCTGCGCCCGCGTACCAGCCCGGGCACGGCCAGCGCGCCCAGCGCGCCCACGAGCAGCCCGTAGTGCAGCAGGATCGCCGACAGCTCGGTCAGGAAGAAGTCGCGGGCCAGCGCGGTGACGTAGTCGGCGGTCGAGTCGGAACTCTGCGGCGGGCAGGTCATCATCCCGGCGAACACCAGCACGGGCCCGGCGACCAGCGCGACGCCACCGGCCGGCCGCAGGAACCGGGCCGCGGGCTCCGCGACGCGGGCCTCGGGCTCCGGGGACGGGGTGAGGGGGGTCATCTCTTACCTCCTGGTGCTTTTCTTGGCGGGCCTCACCCTCTCGCCGGGACGGGGACCGGCGGATCAGCCATCGCGCACCGTGACGGGTCCCCTTCGTGGCGGACCCGCCCGCGGCCGGGTCCGCTGTTCGGCGGACGCCCCGAGCTGCCGGGGTCCGTCGTTTGGCGGAGTCGGCGGGCGGTGAGCGTGATTACGATCGGTGGTCATGACGATGAGCCGGCTGAGGAACGTACGCCTCATCCCGATGGTGTTCGGACCTCTGGTCGCCGCACTGGCCGTGGCGGAGGTCCGGCTGGACGACTTCTTCGACGCGACCTCCACGGCCGTCTGGGTCTCGGGCGTGGTGATGGGCGTCGGCCTGGTACCGGCGGCCTGGTGGCCGCTGGCGGGCACGGTCGTCGCAGCCGCCTGCCTGCCGGTGGGCATGGTGGTGTTCGGCGCGCCCGGGGTCAGCGGCGCGACGATGCTCGGGTTGCTCGGGGCGGTCGCCTGGGCGGGCTGGCGCGAGCCACGGTGGCGTTCGGTCGTGGCGCTGTGCGTCGCGGGTGCGTCCTTCGCCGGTACCGCCGCCGTCACGGCTTCACCGTGGGAGCTGCTGTTCGTCCCCTTGATCCTGCTGCCGGGCTGGTCCATGGGGCTGCTGGCGCGGCGCAACGGCGAGCGGGCCGTCAAGCTGGCCGAGCTCGCGGCCGCCCTCGACGCCCAGAGCGAGGTCGTCGCCAAGGCCGCCGTCGTGCAGGAGCGTACGCACATCGCCCGGGAGGTGCACGACGCGGTCGCGCACTCGGTCAGCGTGATGACCCTGCAACTCGGCGCGCTGCGCAGACTGCTCGCCGACCGCCCTGCCGAGCAGGAGGTCGTGGCCGGGCTGGAGCGTCTCGGGCGGCAGACCGTCGAGGAGATGCGCGGCCTGGTGGGCATCCTGCGCGAACGCGTCGACGGCGAGCCGCTCGCCCTCATGCCGTCGCTGGCCCGGCTCGACGAGTTGATCGCCGACGTACGCGCCGCGGGGCTGGCCGTCACCCTCGACGCCCCCTCCGACCTGCCCCGGTTGCCGCCGGTGCTGGACGTCACCGCGTACCGGGTGCTCCAGGAGGCGTTGACCAACGTGTTGCAGCACGCGGGCGGAGCGCCTGCTTCGGTCGCCATCGGTTACACCGGCCGGGCGCTCACCATGGAAGTGCACAACTCCCCCGCTCCCGTCCCTTCGGGGAGCGGGACGCGGGCCAGGACAGCGAAGGCCCGCGACAGCCTCGCTCCCGCCACCCCGCCCAACGGGCGGCGGATCGGCCACGGCCTGGTCGGCATGCGGGAACGGCTGGCGATGGTACAGGGCAGTCTGCACACCGGCCCGGAGCCGGACGGCGGCTTCGCCGTACGTGCCCGGTTCCCTCTCCCCCGAGTCTGACAAGGACGGCACGATGCCGATCACCGTGGCCCTCGTCGACGACGAGGCGATGATCCGTACCGGCCTGCGGCTGGTGCTCGGCGGCGAGCCCGACATCGAGGTCGTCGGCGAGGCGTCCGACGGGGCCGAGGCCCTCGAACTCGTCGCGCGCACCCGTCCGGACGTCGTGCTCATCGACGTGCGCATGCCGCGCATGAACGGGCTGGAGGCGTCCCACCGGCTCGTCCGCGACCACCCGGACAGCAAGGTCATCGTGCTGACGACCTTCGACGAGGACGAGTACGTCACCGCGGCGCTGCGTGCCGGGGTGAGCGGTTTCCTGCTGAAGGTCGCGCCGCCCGAACAACTGGTCACCGCGCTGAGGACGGTCGCGGCCGGCGACGGGCTGCTCGATCCGGCCGTCACGCTGCGGGTGATCGCCGCGTTCGCCGACTGGCCCGCCTCCGCGAGGGGCACGGATCGGCCGAGCGAGCTCGACACGCTCACCGGCCGCGAGACGGACGTGCTGAAGCTGCTCGCGCGAGGGCTGACCAACATCCAGATCGCCGGCCGGCTCCACCTGGGCGAGGCCACCGTCAAGACCCACCTGTCCCGGATCCTGATGAAGCTCGGCCTGACCACGCGTGTGCAGGCGGCGGTCTACGCCTACGAGAGCGGACTGGTTCGCCCCGGCGAACAGCGCGACTGACGCAGGCCACCCACGCGGACCCGAGAGTGGTGCGGACGCGTACGGCGGCTCGCCACCCGGCTGCCGGGCTCCTCGTCACCGTGTCCTGGACCGCGGTGGCTCCAGAACCGCCTTGATCGATCGTTTGGGACGAGGCTCGCGTCCATGAGGGGGCATAACCCCGGGGCTCGGGGCGAGGACGGCCGGGCGGGGTGGCCGGGCCTGGTGGAGTGGTCTGGTTTTGGGCGTGGCAGTGGAGGCGTTCCAGCTTCTCTGAAATTGAATTCGAATGGATTCAAACGACTCCCGGTCCGGATAAAAATCTATTTTCGATCGCGATCTTGGCCGTTTCGTACACCATGGTGTATATCTATGTACTGCCATTCTTCACCTGCATCCCCTTTACCCCTCCCGTGACATGTCGAGCACGTCACGGGCCTTCCACCAGGAGAGCGACATGAAGAAAGCAGTCGATCCGACCATCGCGAGCACACCGGCCGCCACGCCGTCCGCGATATGCGGAGCGTTTTCAGAAAAGCATGAAAATCGCGCCGGCAACCTCAGAAACAATGGCGGAGAAGGCTCTATCGCCACACGGTCCCGCAACGGAGCCGAGCAACCCGTCGTCGGAGTCCGTGGAAACATCGGGAAAGCGAGCGCTCCCGGCGCACGGAGAATCTCCCGGTCGGGGAACCGCTTCGTCAGGAGGCCCATCGGCACCCAGTGGACCCTCGCCTAGGACGACCGCCGGGTAGAAGGCCTGGTAAGCCGGTCACCGTACCCCATGGGACGGCGGTGACCGGCGTCGGTGTGAGGGGGGGTAATGCGCGCGTGAGAGTGGGCAAACGGTATGGCCGCGAACGTGAGTGTTCGAGGGCCGCCGGAACACTCGGCGCGGCCGGGCGGACGCGGGACCCGTGAGGCGGTGAGGGTTGACGCGACCGCTGTGACCAGCGTGAACGGCGTATCCCGCCGGACGGGAGCCGGTCGGGCGCCGTCGGCCGTGCGCCGCACGGGACAGGCGATCGTGACGATGCGCGAACCATACAACGGGGATATGCAAAAGCGATGGCTCCTCATACCCCCGGGGCCCAGGGCAGTGTGGGGACGCTCGCTCTCCCCTCTCCCGAGGAGTCACATGAAACCAGACCGCGTGCCCTCCGCCGTCGCGACATTCGCGATGGTCTCCGTGGGCGTCATCCTGTACGGCGTGGCCGCTGCCCTGGCCGCTCCCGTCGGGGGTTCACGCCCGGCGCGCATCACCAATCCGGGTGTCGTGTGGCCGTTATGGTCGGCCTCACGTAACTACACGGCCGGCGATCTGGTCACCTGCGACGGCTGCACCTACAAGTGCGTCCAGGCCCACTCGTCGGCGGACGGTGGTGATCCGTCGACCACCCCCGCTCTGTGGCGGCTCATCACCTGATGACGCCCCGCCCGACCTCAGCACGGGCGGCTCGTGGATGAGCGTCACAGCCATGGGGTGAAGGCGGACGACCGGGCTTCCCGACCCGGCCGCCGCCTCCACCCCTCCCGTCCGGGCGGCCAACGGACCGGCTCCGCTGGTTCGCCGAAGACGCTCACCGGGGTGCCCTCCCCGGTGAGCGTCCAGGTATGACCGCCGGGGCCACCAGGACGGCGGTGGAGTACAGGCTTGAGGCCGGCGGCCGCCGCCCGACCTGTTCGTGGTACATGACCCGGCGCACGTACGCCTCCGGGTTGGCTCGGATGCGCCGCCAGTGGGCGGCCGTCTTGGCCAGCGCCGTCTGCAGCAGGTCCTCGGCGGCGTGCCGGTCGTTGGTCAGGACGTAGGCGAGCCTGATCAGGCTGTCGGATCGGCCGGCGACGAACTCGGTGAAGTCGCGCTGATGGTCAGGGTGCAAGGGCTCTCCTCGTGTCTCGCACCCTTAGATGGAGGAGAGCTCACGGATCTATGGCGCGCGTCAGCCGGCACCGCCGATGCCCTGGAGGCGGAAGCCGGTAAGCGCCCCTGTGCGAACCGACCGTCAGGGCCACGTGGGAGGGGCGGCTCGCGCGAGCCGTCGTCCATGACGATACCGGCTCGATGGCCTGCCGTTCGGCGTCGGTGGCACCGCACACGCCCCGGAACACGCGGAGGCGGTGGCAACCAGGATGGCGGCCCCGCCCCTGGGCGCGGACGGGATCAGGACGTTCCATGCCCCCGGCTGTGGCCTGTTTCTCAGCGCCGCCTGCGAGGCGGTGCGGTACCGGTCGATGACGGCGGCTCCCGCATCGGATCGACCGTGCGTACCGCGGCCTGCCGGGCGCGCGTCCACGGGATCCGCACGGCCGGGGCCGTCGGCCGCTCACTCCTTGACCGGGTTCACGGGAGCCGACGAACTGGGACCCCGCGCTGGGTGCCCGAGCGACCGTGGGCCGTACATCGGCCTGTTCTTCGAGGCCCTGGACCTGCCCGGGTCCCGCTCTTCGCGGAGCGGGACCCGGACGTGGTCAGAAGATCCCCGGGCCGGGGGTCAGGATGTGGTCGGGGTCGTACTTCGCCTTGCGGCGCACGAGGTCCGCCCACCGGTCGCCGTACTGGGCGCGCCAGTCGGCCCTGGTGAAGTCCTGGGAGCCGATGGGGTAGCGGGTCCCGCCGATCGCCCGCGCCTTGGCGTGCAGACGGCGGTTGCGCTCCAGCATCTCGGCGGTGAAGGCCGCGTCGGGGCCGGGCGCGGGAGAGGAGGTGAGGATGTCGAACAGGTAGACGTACTCGCTGTCGCCCGGCGGAACCCGGAAGAACGGCCTGGTCAGCTTGGCCCGCCGCTGCGGGAACAGGAAGCCGATGCCGGTCGGGGGGCCGTAGTCGCGGGCGGTGAGCGACGGCATGACCTCCGAGACGTAGGCCTCGGCCGACTCCCCGGGAAGCATGACGTCGAACCACGGCTTGATCAGGTCGTCCCAGGCGCACTGTCGCTGCCACAGCTCGATGACCGGGTCGTAGCGCTTCACCCACCCCAGGTAGGTGCTGTTCTCGATCTCCGCGGAGGCCGGGGAGACACTCAGGTCACGCAGCAGGCGCTGGTCGTTGGGCGGGGTGTCGGCGTCGTGGAAGACGACCACGTTGAGCTGGCAGGTGATGTTCGTGCCGTCGGGTACGGACATCAGCAGGTAGGAGCCGTCGACCTCGTTCCTGTCCAGCAGGATGTGCAGGTCGTCCCAGGCCCTCGCCACCTCGGTGACCGGGTAGCGGATCATGTAGTTGCGCGCCAGCGAGCGGGAGGGCACCAGGTCGAGCGTGGCGCGGGTGATCACACCGCACTGGCCGAGACCGCCGAGCATCACCTCGAACAGGTCCCGCTCGCGGTCCATCGAGCACCGGTGCAGGCGGCCGTCGCCGGTGACGACCTCAAGCTCGCGGACGTGGTCGATCTGCACACCGAAGTTGTTCTGCGCGGGGACGCCGCCGACCGAGAGCGTTCCACCGACCGAGAGCCCGACGTAGGTGGTGAACAGCGGGGGCGTCAGACCGCGGGGCGCGGCGGCGTCGGCCGCCTCCCGCCACAGTGCGCCGGAGCCCACGGTGATGGAGTCGGGGCCGATCGAGTGGATGGCGGACAGCGACCGGTTCTCGATGATGAGACCGTCGGTGAGCCCCTGCCCGTGGGTCGAGTGCCCCTGGCCGCGGGTGGAGACCGGGATGCGGTGCTCGCGGCAGAAGCGGACCATTTTCTGGATGTCGCGGACGGACCCGGGCCGAAGCACCGCGCGGGGTAGGCGCTTCACGATCCTGCCGAGGTCACGGCCGTCGGCCTGACGGGTGGCGAGATCGGTGAGCAGGACGCCGTCCAGGTGAGGGATGCGCTGGAGTCCACCGGAGCCGGGACCGGTCGCCCACGCCCGCTCCACAGGATCGAAGCCGACAATGAGGGCGCTCGCACCGAGCGTGCCGAGGAATCGTCGTCGTGTAACCACGTTTGAGACGCTAGTGATCAAGCTATATGGGGACAACGCGCCTTTCGTGACATTGCGCATCGCGCGTCCGCGTGTACAACCGTTTTCCGGGGATCGGGACGCCTCGAAACCGGCCTCAACCCTCGGGGTTCGGGACCGGGACCGGCCTCAGGAGGCCTTGAGACCGTGCCGGTAGGCCCGGGGCGAGCAGCCGTACGTCTGCCTGAAGACCCTGCTGAAGTAGGAGGAGTCGGCGAACCCCCACTGCGCGCCCACCTCGCCGACGGCCCTGCCGCCGAGCCGGGGGTCGGACAGGTCCTTCCTGCAACGTTCCAGGCGGCGCTGCCTGATCCAGCGGGCGACCGAGACGCCCTGCCGGGCGAACAGCTTGTAGAGGTAGCTGGTGGAGATGTGGTGCGCCGAGGCCACCGACTCCGGTGACAGGCCCGGGTCGCCCAGGTTGGCGTCGATGTAGGCACGGATCCTGGGCATCAGGCCGTCACGGGGACCCTCGTTGGGACCGGCTTCGACGAAGCCGGCGGCGGTGTGCCGCACGGCGTCCTTCAACCGCTCGACGGTCGCGGAGTCCGCCGCCAGGTGTCCGGGCAGTCTGAGCACCAGTATCCCGGCGTCCTCGGCGGAGACGTACGTCACCGACATCGTCTCGCCCATCAGGAACCGACGCCCCTGTCCGTCTCGCCGATGTGTCCGCCGGTCGTCACCCCACGAGTCACACGGACCTCCTCAACACTGGGATTTCTCCCACATTAAGGAGGTGTTCACCTGCGGGAACAGGCACTAGGTACGGCCAGGCTGGTACTTTTCCCGGATTTCCTTACGGAAGTCCCCCGGCGTCACCCCGGCCTCCCGCTTGAAGAACCGGCCGAAGTAGGAGGCGTCGTCGAAGGCGAGCGCGCGGGCGATCTGCGCGACCGACAGGTCGCTCTGCACCAGCAGCCGCTTGGCCTCAAGCGTGAGCGCGTCCCTGATCACCTCACCCGGACTGCGTCCCGTCGCCTCCTTGACCGTCTCCGCCAGGTGCCCCGAGGTGACGCCGAGCCGTTCCGCGTAGGCCCGGACGGAACGGACGTCGATCACGTGCTTGGCGACCAGCCGGGTGAAGGCCCGCGCCAGTATCGAGGAGCGCGTGACGACCCCTCCGCCGTTGCCCGCCTCAAGCAGACGTCCGCTGGTGACCAGCAGGATCTGCAGGTACGACTGGAGCATCGAGGCGAACCCGGCGCCCCGCCCCCGGTACTCCTCGCGCATCAGCCCCAGCAACCGCGCCATGCCCTCCGCCTCCACGCCGGAAAGGCGCAGTTCGGCACGTTCGCTGAGGCCGTGGAAGAAGGGCGGCTCCTCCTGCCACAGCAGGAACTCCTCGGTGAACAGCACCAGCGTGCCCTGCATGGGCACCTCGTACGTCCAGTGGTGGACCTGGCCCGGCGCGATGAAGTACATCGTGTCGGGCCGGATCGGGGACGACCTGAAGTCGACGGTGTGGGTGCCGCTTCCCGCGCTCACGTAGAGGATCTCGTAGAACACGTGACGGTGCGGGAAGGCGGCCCGCGACCACGACCCCATCTCGTCGAAGGTACCGACGGCGAAGGGCGAGAGCCCCATCGGTACCGGCACCTCGATCTCATGCATCGGCAACATCCGGCTCACCCCCTCTGCGTGTGGAACCCGGCCCTAGGACGTGGCGAGGTTGATTCCGGGCTCGTCGATGGGCTTGAGGCCGTACCCGTCGAGGATCCTGTCGAGCGTGCCGTCCGCCTTGAGCTCCTTCAGCGCGGCCAGCAGGGCGTCGGCGAAGGCCTTGTCCTTCTTCGCGACGAACATGCCGACGTAGGTCGGCGCGAAGCCCTCGGCCACGATCGCCACCGGCGAGCCCTGGCTGATGGCGTACTTGGCGGTCTCGGCGACCAGCACCTCCACGTCCACCCGGCCCGAGCGCAGCGCCAGGTCGGCGTCCTGGGCCGTGGGGAACTCGACCGCCTCCGCGGCGGGCCTGCCACCGTCGGCGCACTTCTTCGAGGCGTCCTTGACCACCTGCACGTCGGTCGTGCCGCGGATCGCGGCGACCTTCTTGCCGCAGACGTCGTCGAGTGACTTGATCGTCGCCGCCTTGTCCTTGCTGGTCACCAGGACCTGCGAGGACTGCATGTAGTCGACGAAGTAGCCGATCTGCTGGCGTTCGAGCGTGTCGGAGATGCCGTCGTCGGCCATGTCGTACCGCCCGCCCGCGACGCCCGGCAGCAGCGCCTCCCAGGCCACGTTCTGGATCTTGTACTCCAGGCCGAGCTTGGCGGCGACCGCCTTGCCGACCTCCGGGGTGATGCCCCCGGTGATGTTGTTGGCCGAGTCGGTCAGCAGGTAGGGCAGGTTCGGCAGGGTCGTGCCGACGTTGATGACCCCCGCCTGCTTGATCCGGTCGGGCACCAGCGCCGCCGCGCCGGACGCCGCCGGGGCCTCCGAGGCTCCCGGGGCGGGCGCGGCCGAGGACGGGGACGCCTCCGGCGTCGAGGTGCCGCACCCGGCGAGTACGGCCACGGCCGCGATCAGGACACAACCACGGGTGATGACTGACATGTCACTCCTTGCTCTGCGAACTCATGCCGGGCTGTACTTCGCAGCCCGTGGGGGGGGTGGCTCGGGGACCTTGCTTCGGGCGCCTCGGGACCCGGGGCTCGGGGCTCGGCGTCGAGGGCTTCGAGGTGTCGCCGGCCCTTACAGGACGCGGGCCAGGAACGACGCCGTCCGCTCCGACGAGGGCGAACGCAGTACCTGCTGTGCCGGGCCCTGCTCCTCGACGACACCTCCGTGGAGGAACACCACGGTGTCCCCCACCTCCTGCGCGAACCCCACCTCGTGCGTGACGACGAGCATGGTCATGCCCTGACCGGCCAGGTCGCGCATGACGCCGAGGACCTCGCCGACCAGTTCGGGGTCGAGCGCGCTCGTCGGCTCGTCGAACAGCAGCACCGACGGGTCCATGGCCAGCGCGCGGGCGATCGCCACCCGCTGCTGCTGGCCGCCGGACAGCTGCGCCGGACGCTTGTCCGCGTGCGCCGCCAGCCCGACCCGTCCCAGCAGGTCACGTGCCCGCCTCGCGACCTCGTTGCGGTCGCGCCGCAGGACCGTCACCGGCCCGAGCATGACGTTCTCCAGCGCCGTGAGGTGCGCGAACAGGTTGAACTGCTGGAAGACCATGCCCATCTTGCGGCGCGTCATGGCCAGCCGCTTCGGCGACGACTCGACCAGCCTGCCGTCCTTCGGCTCGTAGCCGACCACTTCCCCGTCCACGGCGACCAGCCCGGCGTCCACGGTCTCCAGGTGGGCGATGCAGCGCAGCAACGTGCTCTTGCCGCCGCCCGACGGGCCGAGGAAGCAGACCACCTCGCCGGGGGCCACGTCCAGGTCGATGCCCCGCAGAACCGGGGTCGCGCCGTACGACTTGCGCAGACCCCTGACACTCACCGCGCCCTTCACCGCAGCCCCCGCTCAAGGTAGTGCTGGCCGATCGAGGCCAGGCTGACCAGCGCCAGGTACCACAGGGAGGCGACCAGAAGCAGGGCGATGACCTGGTAGTTCTGGCCGTAGATCTGCTGGGCGCGGGTCAGCAGGTCACCACCGCCGATGACCGAGACCATCGAGGTGCCCTTCAGGATGAGGATGAACTGGTTGCCGAGCGCGGGCAGGATCACCCGTACGGCCTGCGGCACCACGATCCGCCGCGACGCCTGTGCCGGGGTCATGCCGATCATGAGCGCGGCGTCCACCTGGCCACGCGGGACGGCCAGGAACCCGCCTCGGATGATCTCCGCCATGTACGCGGCCTCGTGCAGGGCCAGGCCGAACAGCGCCGCGACGAACGGGGTGATCAGCGTGTTGGCCTCGCCGTACCAGCCGAGTGAGGTGCCGGGAATCCCGATGCCGATCCTGGGGAACAGCAGCGCGAGGTTGAACCAGAAGACCAGCTGGACCAGCAGCGGCGTCCCACGGAAGAACCAGACGTACGCCGCGTAGGCCGCGCTGAGCACCGGGTTGTCGGACTGCCGCATCAGGGCCAGCAGCATCCCGAGGACCAGGCCGAACAACAGGGTCGAGACGGTGAGCAGCAGCGTCACCCCGACCCCGCTGAGGATCGGTTCCGCGAACAGATAGGATCCGATCACCGCCCAGTCAAGGTTCGGGCTGGTGACGACCGTCCAGCAAAGCCAGGCGGTCAGCGCGAGCAGTACCGCGCCGAGCCCCCATCGTGACCCCAGGCGCCGCCGCCGTGCGACGGGCATCTTCGAGAGTTCGTCGAGCACGCGACGACCGTAGAACCGCCCCCGACGCCAAAGCTTGACGCTGACTGCACTCTTGTGGGATCTCCCGATACAGATGCCATGTTCGGCTTGATCATCCCTGCCGGGGTCACCTGTGGCCGTACCCGGCGGACCGTGGACCGCGCGAGGTGGCGTTCCTCGCGCGTTCGCCGAGAGCGTTCAGATCTGGGTGGGGTTGGCCCTGGTTATCACCTCTTCTGCGGTCAGGTAGAACTGGCCCGTCGTCAGCCGGGAGACGTCGGTGACCGCGCCGCCCTTCGACCTGGCCATCTCCTTGGCCGCCTCGATCTGGGCCG
>NZ_JBHSBC010000051.1:0-45000 GCF_042650425.1 Streptosporangium jomthongense
GCCATTCCTGCAGCCCAAACGACTTAGGACTTACTCGTCTAGGCCTCCTCGCATGCGATCTCGGGCGGGCAGTTGGCCTTCACGCCGCCGAACCTGACCCGGGTACCGCCAGGCACGCTCAGCCGGTAGTCGGCGCCGCAGTCGCCGCCCCCGCATTCGTAGTCGATGGCCATGCGGTCCTCGCGCCACGACTCGGTGTGGCGCTTGGGGCCGGTCCAGCGCAGCCTGCGGTCGACCACGACCTCGCCCGCAGGCCCGGTGACCACGGTGATCGTCACCGGGCCGCTGGAGTCGACCTCCATCTCGTCTCCGGTCAGCCGGTACGTGGTGCGGGTGGTCTCCGAAGCGGGCACGATCGGCTCGCGGCTGTTGCTGTGGATCAGTACCGCGCCCCCGGCGATCGCGGCGGCGGCCAGCAAGGTGGTGACTCCGAGGATCTTCTTCATGCCTCAAAGGTAGGAACTCGCGGCCCTGGCGAACGATGGTGCTGCGTTCCCACTTGAGGGTGGTGCTGGTATCACCTCCGAACCGGGGGCCATCATCATCCGCCGCGCGGCGGGGGAGAAGTTCATCCGTTGGTCCCATGCCGCGCCACGATCGGGACTTCTAGCGTCAGGACCATGTTGCACGCACACCGCTGGCTTGCCACCGCCATCGCAGGGCTGGCCATGCTTCCCGGACTCCCCGCCCACGCCGCCTCAGCCGCTCCGACCTGGTGTCCCACGGTCCCCGGTCACCAGGTCGAATGCGACACCGTCAGCCGCCCGCTCGTCCAAGCCGACCCGGCGCTCGGTACCGTCGACGTCGCCTACGCCCTCATCCGCCGGTCCGCCGCCTCGGCCCCGGCCGCAGGCACCATCGCCGTCAACCCCGGCGGGCCCGGTAACGCGCCCATCCCCCTCACCGGCTTCTACACCGCCCTGCTCGAACCGCTTCTCACCGACCACGACCTTCTCCTGGTCGATCCGCGGGGCACGAACGCCTCCGGCGCCCTGAACTGCGGCCTCACCCTCGACACCCTGGCCGGACGGGCCGCGGTCCAAAGCGCCGTCGCACGCTGCGGTGCCGTACTCGGCCCTCGAAGCCGCGGCTACACCGCCACCGCCGTCAGTGACGACATCGACGCCGTCCGCGCACGCATCGGCGTCGAACGCCTCCATCTCATCGGGCAGTCCTACGGCACCTACCTCATGCAGGTCTACGCCCGCCGTCACCCCAGCCGCGTCGCGTCCATCGTTCTGTCCGGAGTCCTACCGGTCGACGCCGACCCGCTCCAGGGACCGGGCGCCCGCGCCTTCCCCGGCATGCTGCGCACCGTCTGCGAACGCAGCGCCGGAGCGTGCGACGCCGACACCGCCGTCGCCGATCTGCGCACGTTCGCCACCCGCCTCCGCGCGCGTCCGATCACGCTCGTCGTGCCCGACCCCGGTGGCGGTGCCAGCCGTACGGTGACCTTCACCGAGGGCATGCTGGCCGGCCTGGCCCTGCAGAACGCCGCCAGCAGCAACCGCGGAAACCCCGCCACCATCGGGGTGATGGGCCGCTTTCCCGCCATGCTGCACGATGCCGTACGCGGTGACTACGGACGGCTCACCGCCTTGGCCCAGCGCCTGTGGCCCGGGCGTGGCGGCGACATCAACGAATCGACGGCCTCCGCCATGGGCTGCAACGACTTCCCCGTGCTGTGGCGGCCCAACGCACCGTTGACGCAACGCGCACGACAGTACGGCAGAGCGCTGGCACGCACGGCACCCGGCCGGACCGGGCCCTTCAGCCCCGAGGCGACCGGTTCGGCCCGCTACGGCTTCGGTGACTTCTGCCTGCAGTGGCCGAAGGTGAAGGGCGTACGCCCGTACAGGCCGTCGGGCACCGCGCCGGACGCACCGGTGCTGCTGCTCTCCGGCGATCTGGACGCCAACACACCCGCCACGCAGGCGGCACAGGTCACCCGATCATTCACCCGCACCCGCCAGATCGTGCTGCCCAACCTCGGCCATCTGGTGGACTTCGAACGCAGCGGCTGCGTCACGGGTCTTGTCTCCCGGTTCGTCCGCACCGGCGACCCCGGTTCCACGGCATGCTCCGCTCTGATCCCGCCCCTCAAGGTCGAACCCGTCACTCCATAGCTCCGACGCCGTTCGGTCAGGGGATTCGAGGCCCGATCACGTGGCTGAGACCCCTCAGACCCCGAACAACTCCTAGATGAGGTCCAGGCCGCCGTCGACGGTGAGGACCTGGCCGGTCAGCCAGGTCGTGTCGGGATCGGCCAGACGCAGGTACGGCAAGACGGCCCCGGCGAGCAGGCTGGGCGCGGTGACGTTGAGGGCGAACAGGTCCGTGATGCTTCGGCGGTGGCCTCGCCCAGGGGCGTCACCATGGTGGCTCCGGCGTTGTTGACCAGGACGTCCACCCCGCCCCACAGGCTGACGGAGGCGTCGACGACCTTCTGGGGCGCGTGCGGGTCGCGCAGGTCGGCGACGTGCACGGCGATCCCCGGATGACCGGCGGCGGTCTCCTCCCGTGACTGACCGCGGCGGGCGACGCCGCGCACGTCGGCACCGGCCTGGGCGAACCCCCGGACTGTTTGAGGCGGTGTTGGGGGTGGCCGACGACCCCAACCACGCCTGAACCCGTACGGCTGAGCGGCCCGTACCCGGAAACGTCCGAAGGCCGGTCTACCGGGGGCGGGAGGCCAGGGTCACGGCGGTGAGGAGGACCAGGGCGACGGCCAGGACCGGGACCGGGCCGAGGTTCAGGAAGAGGACCGCGCCGGTCAGGGCGCCGGTGAACAGGGCGGTTATCGAAACCGAACGGCGTAGCCCGGCCCGTTCCGGTGGGTCGGCGGCCAGGAGGGTGAGGGTGCTGGTCAGGACGGTGATGGTGACCAGGTCGGGCACCGCGAGACGACGTGCCGCGGCGTTCTGCAGGCCCATGCCGTACCCCAGCAGGGCGATCAGCGCCGCCCGGACGCCGGCCGTACGGTGGTCCGCCAGCAGGGCGACCACGAGGGCCGCCGCGACCAGGAGGGCGTGCACGGCCGTGAGGACCGTGAACTCCCGCCGCGCCCGCGGCATCCACCGGGCCAGGCGTCCGGTGCTCCAGGCCCCTGCGGTGAAGACCGCCACGGCCAGGGGCGGCGCCCAGACCGACAGCTGCGGGTCACCGGCCAGGGCGAAACCGAGGAAGGCCACGTTGCCGGTCATGTTGGCGACGAAGACCCGGCTCAGCCCGAGGAAGCTGAGCGCGTCCACGAGTCCGGTCGTGACGGTCAGCACGACCAGCAGGGCGGGCAGCACCCCGTGCCGGTTCGCCCCGGGAACGAACAGCAGGTCGGAGACCCGCCGCAGCCCGCCCCTCACGACCGTCCCCGCGTACGGCTCCGCGCCCCCACGACGCCGTTCATCCCCGAACTCCCCATCGCCGTGCCGACGTGAGACGGTTCCTACCCGCGAAGGCACCCGGACCCAACGCGAGGAGACGCCGCCCGCGCCACCGTCGTCGGAAACCGCCCGACCGGCTCGCCGTACCGGCCACGGCCCTGAGGACCACCGCGCCGTCCTCGTCGGCGACCGCCCGACCCCGCCTCCGGGGCACGGCCGAGGTGGCCTGATCCGGTCTCCGGGAACTCCGGTGGTGACGCGGCCGTTTGGCCGAATGATCACATCTCACAGGCATCGGTAGCAGGAGAGGAAGCCGTGATCTTCAAACGGATGCTGGGAGCCTTCGGTGTCGGAGGTCCCTCGGTGGACACGGTTCTGGCCACCCCGCGTGTACAGCCGGGCGGGACACTGCACGGCGAGGTGCGCATCAAGGGTGGTGACTTCGACGCCGAGATCGAGTACGTCTCGCTCGGCCTGGTCGCCAGGACCGAGTCCGAGCACGGCGACGGAGAGTACGTGGGGCTGGTGGAGTTCCACAACGTCTCGGTCTCCGGGCCGTTCTCCCTGCGCACCGGTCAGGACAGGGTGATCCCCTTCCAGATCACCGTCCCGTGGGAGTCTCCGCTCTCGGAGATCGGCGGGCAGCACCTGCACGGCATGGCCCTGGGGGTGCGCACCGAGCTGTCCATCGCCGCCGCCGTCGACAAGGGCGACATGGACCCGCTGGCGATCGAGCCGCTGGCCTCCCAGGAGGCGGTGCTGCGGGCCTTCTCCCAGCTCGGGTTCCACTTCAAGAGCGCCGACCTGGAGACGGGCCACATCCGTGGCGTCCACCAGCAGCTGCCGTTCTACCAGGAGATCGAGTTCTATCCGCCGCCCGCCTACTCGGGGCGGATCAACGAGGTCGAGCTGACCTTCGTCACCAACCCGGGCGGGTTCGACCTCATCCTGGAGGCCGACAAGCGTTCGGGCGGCCACAGCCACGGCGGAGACTCCTTCGCCCACTGGCAGAGCGACCACCACGGGGCGCCGCACCGCGACTGGGCCGGTGAGATCAACAACTGGCTCGCCGCCCTGTCCCACGGCGGTCACGGTGGCTTCTCCGGCCATCACGACCCCTACGCCCACGGCGGGCACCACGACGAGTACCACGGCGGCCATCATGGCGGTCACCACGGCGGCCACCACGGTGGGGGTCCCGGCTGGGGCACGGTCGCGGCGGCCGGAGCGGCCGGTCTGGTCGGTGGTTTCGTCGCGGGCGAGGTCGTCGAGGAGATCTTCGAGGGCGACGACGAGGGCGAAGGCGACTGGTAGGACCGCCGCCCGGCCTGGACGGGCGGTACGGCCTCGAACGACCTCGTCCGGGTTCGGATACGCCCTGCCATACGGCCTTGGACCGCCTCAGCCGGTCGGCCTCGGATGTGTCCGGCCGTACGGCCTCGGGTCCAGGTGGCGAGACGTGATGTGGCCCCCGCCCTGACACGGGCGGGGGCCACGTCTGTTCTCGTGGAAGGGGCGGCTACGACCGGCGCCTGCCGTACTGGCCTGCGGCGAAGGCGACGCCGACCGCGGCCAGGGCGATCTGGATGATGAGCTCGATCCAGTCGACCCCTCGGGTGCTGGCCACGCCGAGCACGGTCGCGATCGCCGTGCCGATCAGCGCGGCGACGACGCCGATCACGACGGTGAGCCAGACCGGGATGTTCTGACGGCCGGGAACGACGAGTCGTCCGAGGACGCCGATCACAAGACCGACGACGATTGCGGAGATGATGCCGGTCACTGCCATGGTGCGCACACTCCTGTGAGCTGCCTCCGACCGGGGGGTGGAGGCGGTCAACCTGACGTCGCGTCAACGACCGGGCGCCCCGTCGCGGTTCCCGGAGTTCTGAGCGCCGCCCCGTGAGGCGGCGGCGCTCAGAAGGTCATCAGGAACTCGTAGACGTTCAGCAACGTCATCAGGATCCACAGAGCGACGGCGGGAAACCGGGCGCGTCTCCACCAGAGACCACCCCCGCCAGACAGAACCACGATGTTCTCTCCCTCGATCGCGGCCCCCCTCCTACTCTGCCCGATGCGCCCGGGGTTCGGGGGCAACGTCACGCAAAGCCACGCCGGGTTCCCTCCCGCCCGTGTCCGTCTCCTGAGAGCGATTTCCCGGGCCCCGCGTGTGCTCCGCCCCTCACCGGTACGCTCGGGGTATGATCCGCGACCTTTTGAACGTCTATGACCAGCAGATGCGCGGTGTCCCTCTCAGACCCCCTTCCGGTGTCTCCCACGAGCAGGACGGTCCGGTGCTGCGGGTCGTCGGCGAGCACCGGGGGCTGGTGACCGGGCCCCGTGACCTGGGGATCGAGGGCGCGGCTCTGGACACGCTGATCGCCAGGCAGCGCGACTACTTCGCGGCGCGCGGTGAGGCGGTCGAGTGGAAGACCCGGGGGCACGACCACCCCGAGGACATCGTGGAACGGCTGGTGAAGGCCGGTTTCCACGCCGAGGAGACCGAGACGGTCATGATCGGCCTGGTGTCCGAGACGGCGGCCGAGCCGGTCCTGCCCGCCGGGGTCGTCCTGCGGGAGGTCCACGACCTGGCCGACCTGCGGCGTATCGCCGCGATGGAGTCCGAGGTGTGGGACACCGACATGGGGTGGCTGGTCGACGACCTCTCGGCGCGGCTGACCACCGCGCCGGACGACATGACCGTGCTGGTCGCCGAGGCCGACGGGCGGGTGGTCTCCGCGGCGTGGCTGGTCTACCGGCCGGGTACGGAGTTCGCCTCGCTCTGGGGCGGTTCGACGCTGGCCTCCTGGCGCGGCAGGGGCATCTACCGGGCCCTGGTCGCCGAGCGGGCGCGCAGGGCGGCCTCACGCGGGGTGCGTTATCTCCAGGTCGACGCCTCCGACGACAGCAGGCCGATCCTGGCCCGGCTCGGCTTCCACGCCGTCACCACGACCACCCCCTACGTCTGGGCCCCCTGACGCCGGTCGGCGGGAGATCGCCGAGAGCGCCTCGTGGGCGGTCAGCCGGTGCCCGGTCGCGGCCGGGTGGTCGCCGTCGTCGGCGAGCAGGGCGGTTCGCCCCTCCCCGCCGGGGGCACGTACGCTGCTCCCGCCTCCGTCAGGTTCTTCTAAGGGTTTCGTGCGCCAGGACGGCGTGCGGTGACTTTCCTCACTCCTCACGTTATCCATGAGGTCCAACCCCAGGTCAGGCCGTACGGCACGGCGGCGATCACCGGGACCGGCATAACGCTTGCCTGTGAACCATCTCCCGCTTTCTCCGCTTAACCCACGACCATGGAACGCTCTGGACAAAGCGAACAGTGAGTGTCGGATGGAGACCAAGGTGTCATCGGGTAACGCGGGATCGACGTGGCGTCTCCGCGGCCGGGCGATCGCCTCGGCCGCCGCGATCGTCGCTGTGACGCTGGTCGCGGCGGCCTGCTCGACCGGCGGGGAGGAGGGCCCGGCGACCCCCGACGCGCAGCGGTTCAGCGCCGCTCCCGAGGCCTCACCCGTCAAGATCGCCAAGCCTCCGTCGGTCGACCCCGGATGGCCCCGCTGGGGCTTCACCCACACCGGGGTCAGCGCCAACAACATCACCGAACGGTTCGAACGGGACGTGAGCCGGGCGCTCGCCCCGACCCCGCTCCTGCAGAACCAGCACATCATGGGCTTCGGCGCGCTCAACCCCGAGCCCCACCCCGGGGACTACTACTGGGAGGACCTCGACAGCCGGATGAACCTCATGCGGCAGTCCGGCGGCACCCCCGTCATCACGCTCTGCTGCGCGCCCGACTGGATGAAGGGCGGCCCCCAGGGACCGACGGAGGAGTCCGCCTGGAAGGAGCACCTGGAGGACGCCCCCTACCCCGAGCACTTCGACGACTTCGCCGAACTGAGCGCGGCCGTCGCCGCGAGGTACCGCGACGTCAAGTACTTCATGGTCTGGAACGAGCTCAAGGGGTTCTGGAAGGACCACTCCAAGCCCGCCGACTACAAGGGCTACACCGAGCTGTACAACAAGGTCTACGACGCGGTGAAGAAGGTCAGGCCCGACGCCAACATCGGCGGGCCGTACATCGGCTTCGACACCAACCGTGAGGGCGACTCCGAGCTGCGGGGGCCGTGGGGGGTCGTCAACCAGAACGTCCTGGACGCCTTCGACTACTGGTACAAGAACAAGAAGGGCGCCGACTTCGTCGTGGTGGACGGCGCCTCGCTGACCGACGCCCACGAGATGCTGCCCGACGCCTTCGGCGCGCTGGGCAAGTTCAGCGCGGTCACCTCCTGGCTGCGGAAGAAGACCGGGGACATGCCGATCTGGTGGTCGGAGTGGTACTTCGTCCCCGAGGACGGCACCTCGTGGCCCCTGCCCAAGCGGCTGGCCGTACAGGCGGCCTCGATGATCGAGTTCGCCAGGAGCGGCGCGGCGACCGCGCTGTACTGGAACCCGCAGGCCAAGAGCGACCCCTGCGACGGCTGCATGTGGGACCCGAAGACCGGCGCCCTGCTGCCGACCGGCAATCTGGTGAACGACTTCGCCAGGTGGTTCCCCGCCGACGCCAAGCTCCAGGACGTCACCTCCTCCGACCCCGCGGTCCGGGTGCTGGCCCAGCCCCGGCAACTGGTGATGGTCAACACCACCGAGGAGAAGGTCGACGCGACCGTGGACGGCAGGAAGGTCACCCTCCAGCCCTACGAGGTCAAGTGGAGCGCCCGCTGACCCGGGTCATTCGAGACGGGTCGGCGGGGTGTGGACCTGCTGGAAGATCACTGAGGTCTTGAAGCCGACGATCTCCCGGCGTTTGCTGAGGCGGTCCAGCAGGAAGGCGTGCAGGTGCTCCAGGTCCTGCACGGCGACGTGGAGCAGGAAGTCCTCGTCCCCCGCCACGACGAAGACGCTGAGCACCTCGGGCAGCGCCGCCGCCGCGCGCTGGAAGGTGTCGATGACCTCCCGGCTCAGCGGCCGCACCCGGACGGAGATCATCGCCTGGGTGGTCCGGTTGAGCGCCGCCGGGTCGATGTCGGCGTGATAGCCGCGGATGACGCCCCGGCGGGTGAGGGCGCGGACCCGTTCCAGACAGGTCGAGGGGGCGACGCCGAGCTGTCTGGCCAGTTCCCTGTTCGACTGCCGCGCATTCGTTTGGAGCAGGCGCACTATCTCCGAATCAAGTTCGTCCATGCGTGGATCATCACGGGTTTTCCGGCCGAACGTTCGGTGACAGCGCCGATCAACCGTTCATGTGACTAGCTTCTGGCGGTATGACAGGACACAAGCTGGGCGCCTGGCAGGGAACGGCGTTGCTGGTCGGGGCGGTTCTCGGGCCGGGGATGCTGGTGCTCCCCCACCTCGCGGCCGTCTCGGCGGGCCCCGCCTCGGTGCTGGCGTGGGTCGGGTTGCTGGCGTTGAGCGTGCCGGTCGCGGCCACGTTCGCGGCACTGGGCACCCGCAACCCGGGGGGCGGCGGGGTCTCGGCCTTCGTGAGGCCGGTGTTCGGACCACGGGTTTCCGCGATGGTCGGCTGGTGGTTCTACGGCGCGGTGCCCATGGGCACGCTGGCCGGGGCGCTCATCGGCGGCCAGTACGTGGCGGCGAGCCTCGACGTCACCGGAACGGGCGCCTCCGGCCTCGCGGGCGTGGTCGCGGGAGCACTGCTCGCGGGGGCGCTGGCGGCCAACGCTGCGGGGCTGCGGGTCTCGGGACGGCTACAGCTGGTCATGGTGCTGACGCTCGTCGGGCTGCTGGTGGTCGCCGTCGCGGCGGCCGCCCCCTCGATGACGACCGCCTATTTCGCCCCTTTCGCCCCGTACGGCCTGGCCGGGGTGGCCGACGCGGCCGGGGTGCTGCTGTTCGCGTTCGTCGGCTGGGAGGTGGCCAGCCACCTGTCCGGTGAGTTCGCCGACCGGCGGCGCGGGCTCATCCGGGCGACCGGGGCGACGCTGGCCGTGATCGCGGTGCTGTACCTGGGGGTCGCGTTCGTGGCGACGGGCACGGGCGCGACCCGGAGCCCGGTGCCGCTGACCGTCCTGCTGGAGATGGGCGTCGGACCCGTGGCGCGGCCGGTGACCGGTGTGGTCACGCTGCTGCTGACGTTCGGGGCGGTCAACACCTACATCGCGGGGGCCGCCCGGCTCGGAGCCGCCCTGGCCGCCGAGGGCGCCCTGCCCCGCCGTTTCGCCGACCCGGCCGGTGGGGTACGGCGGAGCCTGGGGCTGCTGGCGACGTTGACGGTCGGGGTCGCGGTGGTGGCGCTGGTCTCCGGGCTGGGAGTGGACCCGTTGATGCGGGCCACGTCCGCGTGCCTGGCCGCGGTGACGACGGCGGGCACCGCCGCGGCGATCCCGACGCTCACCGGGGGCAGGCGGGCGGTCGCCGTCACGGCGACGATCTCCTCGGGGGTGGCGACGGCGTTCTGCGGGTGGTACCTGCTGGTTCCGCTCGCCCTGGCGGCGGTCGCCATACTCGGGTTCCGTGCCCGCCCGGCCCTGGCCGTGCGGGGAAGGTAGGCCGCTACGCGCGCTGGTCGCCGTGCGCCTCGGGCAGCCCGCCCACCTGGGCCGGTTGGTCGCGGAAGGTGGAGGCGAGGACGCGTTCCTGGGCGCGGGCGCCCCACTCCTCGACGCGGCGGCGTCCGCCGGGAAGGGCGCCGAGCACGCGGTAACGGAAGGTGTTGCCCACGATCGCGAGGACGGGCGCCCACGGCAGGCGGGCCGGAAGTCCGAGGTCACGCATGCCGGACAGACCGACGAACGCGGTGAGCATGCTCAGGGCGCGGGCCCGCTCGTAGCGCTGGTGCATACGCTCGACCAGGGCGTTCCCGTGGCCGAAGGCGCGCATGCGCTGGGCGTCGACGGTCACGCGGGCCAGGTCCCTGCCCGCCTGGGACTGTCCCCCCGCGGACAGCAGGATGTGGTAGTTCATCCGGTGCCGCACGTTCTCCTCGTCCGTGAGGAAGTCGGGGGCGACGCCCATCAGCCATCCGACGTAGCGCCACAGGTGCATGAGGTCGTCGCGTTGCCTGCGGCTGAGGGGAACCCCCAGCGCGAGGCAGCCCAGGATCACGGCGGCGTCGAACAGGCCCAGCGTTCCCGCCTGGTCGGCCTGGTTGACCGGCAGCCCCCAGCGCCCGCTGTCCCACCGCGGCTCGAACCGTGAGTTGACCAGGGCGTGCATCGCGCGCACGTGGACGGTCAGCCGCCACCCTTCGGCGCCGGGTCGCATGCCGCCGGGCCGGGTGACCTCGTGCGTCCACTTCTGGGTCTCGGCGAGGCGCCTGAGCGTGTTGTCGCCGCCGAGTCCCTCGGTGAGGACGAGGAGGTCGGCCGGTCCGCCGAAACGGTAGCCCCCGATCAGCGACAGGTCCAGAAGCACGTCGTTCGCGTTGCGGCCGAGGTAGCGGAAGGCCACGGCGCCCCGCTCGACCCGATCCCAGTCGACCCATTCGGGCACCTCGACGAGTTCGTCCATGAACCGCCTGAGCGCGGGCGGCAGGTCGTCCGCCCGGTGGGGCGCGACGCGGAGGGCGGCGGCCACCTGGCGGTGCGTGACACGGCCGGGGTCGCCGGGGGGAAGGCGCATCGCCCCGGCCAGGTCGGCTCCGAGTTCGTCACGCTCCAGCAGGGCGGCGCGGAGCCGTTCCATGAACGACTCGTCGACCTCGGCGCCGACGCGGGTGAGCCGGAGCATCGGACGGGAGATGTCCCGGCCGCGCTGTTCGGCCTCTCGGAAGCGCGTGGGGTGGCGCTCGGTGACAACGGGGGTCATATCCACATTGATAACGCGATAAATCACCCGCATCCAATCCGCATATGCCCGGAATGCGCCTCAGCAGGAACAATGCCGGACCACGGTGTCGTGGTGACCGGCTCGTCGGGAGAGCCTTCGCTCCGCCGAACCGGTTCCGTACGGCCCGCACGTCCTTGATCCGGGGGCCGGACACGACCAGGGCCTCCCCGCGGTGACGGGGAGGCCCTGGTCGGGTGAAGGTCAGGAGAAGACCTGTTGGATGACGCTCTCGCCGTCGCCGACGATCCTGCGGAAACGGCGGGCCAGCTCGACCGCCTCCTCCTTGGAGCGCACCTCGACCAGGGCGAACCCGGCCACGGCCTCCTTGGCCTCCGCGAACGGGCCGTCCGTCACGGTGATCTCCCCACCGGAGGAGACCAGCCGTACGCCCGCGGGCTCCAGGCCGCCGGTGGCCAGCAGGACGCCGGCCGCCGTCAGTTCCTCGACGAAGGCCGCCATCTCGGCGTACAGCCGCTCGTCGGGGGCGGTCTCGGAGGGCTTGGTGGTCATCAGGTAGCGCATGGTGGTTCCTCTTCCTCGGTGTGCTGTTCCATTCTCCGCCCCTACGTCGATCGAGCGATGTGACAGGGAACGGTGGCGTTCCCTGTCACATCGCTCGATCGACGTGTCAGCGAAGAACCCGGCGCAGAAAGGCCAACGACATGACCGCCGTCCAGCTCCCCCGCACCACCTCCACCACCGCTCCCGTCACCTCCCGCATCTCTCGCGCCTCGCTGACCTGCCTGGCCGTCGCCGCTCCGCTGTGGGCGGCCGTCTCCCTGGCCCAGGCCGCGACCCGCGAGGGCTTCGACCTGCTCCGCCACCCGCTGAGCGCGCTGAGCAACGGCTCCCTCGGCTGGCTGCAGATCGCCAACTTCGTCCTCGCCGGGCTCCTGACCGTCGCCGGGGCGAGCGGTCTGCGCCGGGCCCTTGAGGGCGGCCCCGGCGGGCGGTGGGCGCCGCGCCTGGTCCTGGCCTACGGCGTCGGCATGGTCGCCGCCGGTCTCCTCGTCATGGACCCGGGCGACGGCTTCCCGGCCGGCACGCCGTACGGCATGCCGCAGGCGCTGAGCTGGCACGCCTACGGCCACATGGCGGCGGGCACGCTCGCCTTCGGCACCCTGATCGCCGCCTGCTACGTCCTGGGCCACCGCTTCGGCCGTACCGGGGAGCGCGGGCTCGCCGTCGCCTCCCGCGGCGCGGGCACCGCCCTGCTGGCCGGTGACCTGTGGGCCATGACCGGCGGTACGGCCGGCTCCCTGACGCTGGCCGTCGGCGCGATCACGGCGATGCTCTGGATCTCCGTGGTCGCTATCCGCCACCGGTGAGGCCTCTCGGGAAGAAAACCGCGGTCCGTGCGGGAAGACACGGACCGCGGTTTCCCGCATATCCCCGGGCGGCTCGCCTCTCGCCGCCCCCGTGGCGCATTGCGAATCTACCTGCGAAAAGAATTCCTACGTATACGCATTTCTCCTGATATCGACAGCCGTTTCTGCCATGCATCCTTTGTCGTGTCGCCGAAAAAACCGGTGACGCCCGTGGCTCCGGCCCCGGGACGTTCTCTTGGAGGAGGAGACATGAAGCCGACCACGAAGATGAAGAAGATCACTGTCCGTCGCGCCGGCGACGTCCGTCTGACCAGCGCCACGTGCTCCTGCCCTTACCCCCAGGCCAACTAGTAGCCGCCGGGTAACGGAACGAGGCTGTGCGCACCGATCCGTGCGCACAGCCATCCGGCCTCTCAGGGACCGGAACGACGGCGGAAGGGTTTGAAGGGCGTGGACGACGTCAGGATCGCTTTCCACGAGCTGAGCTTCGTCTCCGAGGGGGACGACGTGGTGGTCGGCAGGGTGGACGCGGACTCGTACGCGGTGCTGCCCAGCGACGGCGCCGCCCTGCTCAGGGAGATGACCCGGGGCATGCCGCCGGAACACGCCGCGCGGTGGTACGAGGCCACCTACGGCGAGCAGGTCGACATCGACGAGTTCCTTGAGACACTGCACGAGCTGGGGTTCGTCCGCTCCGGCGGTGACTCAGGCAGTACCCCCGACGGGAACGTGACCGCACCGGACCCGGACAGGCGGCTGCCGTTCCGCAGGCTGGGGGAGGCCGCGTTCTCCCCCCTCGCGTGGGTGCTCTACGGCGCCGTGTTCTGCGTGTGGCTGTTCACCGCCCTGCGTGACACCGGCATCCTGCCCAGCCCCCACCACATCTTCTTCACCGACTCGCTGCTCGTCGTCCAGTTCGGGATCATCTTCGGGCAGTTGCCGCTGGTCTTCCTGCACGAGGCCTTCCACATGCTCGCCGGGCGGCGGCTCGGGCTGCGCAGCAGGCTCAGCGTCAGCAACCGCTATCTGTACATCGTCTTCGAGACGCAGATGAACGGCCTGCTCAGCGTCGAACGCGGGAAACGCTACCTGCCGTTCCTGGTGGGGATGGTGTGCGACGTCGTCGTCTTCAGCCTGCTCGGCCTGGCCGCGCACCTCACCAGGACCGCCGACGGCGCCTTCTCACTGACCGGGCGGGTCTGTCTCGCGCTGGCCTTCACGGTCCTGATGCGCTTCGCCTGGCAGTTCCAGCTCTACCTGCGCACCGACCTCTACTACGTGTTCGCGACCGCGCTCAACTGCCACGACCTGCACAACGCCAGTACGGCGCTGCTGCGCAACCGGATCTGGCGGCTGCTGCGGCGCCCGGAACGGCTCGTGGACGAGGAGCAGTGGACCGAGTACGACCGCAGGGTCGGCCGGTGGTACGGCCCCTTCATCAGCCTCGGCGTCCTGGCCATGCTGCTCATCACCGTGTTCGGGTCGCTGCCCGTGGCGGTGCAGTACGTCCAGACCGCGCTGCGGAGCATGGAGGGCGGCGTGACGACCCCGGCCTTCTGGGACGGGGCGCTGGGGCTGCTCATCCTCGTGAACTGGTTCGTCACACCGGTCTACCTCGCCCGGCGCAAGCGCAGGCAAGCCCGCCAGGACCGGCCACGGGCGGTCGCCGAGCCGGCAACCACCAAGGGAGTGAACTAGAGATGCCTGCCCACCTGAGGATCGTCGGCGACCGCCGTACCGACCGGCTGCGCCGGGCCACCGAGGAGCCGGACGGCGGGCGCGCCGTCGTCGCCGTGTGCCACCAGCGGTTGCGCGGTCCCTACACGGGCGTCGACACGCTGCTGCGGGCCGTGCTGCCCGAGGCGTACGCCCGCTGGCCCGAACTGGTCGACCGGCACCGGGTCGAGCTGCTCTACGGCGTCCCCGAGCTGGCGGAGCTGGTCGGGGAGGCGCCGCAGCAGCTCGCGTTCAAGGGGCCGTTCGAGGAGCGCACCCGCTTCTACGGCTCCCAGATGATCCGGTGCATGAACCAGGGCATCGTGACGTTCCTCAACGAGCACGCGCGGCGGCTCGCCGAGGCGGGCGACCCGGCGCCGCTCCTGGTGTTCGAGGACGCGCACGCCGCCGAGCCGTCCACCCAGGAGCTCGTCGCGCTGCTCCTGCGCAGGTCCGACCCCGGCAGGCTGCGGGTCGTCGTCTCCACCGTTCCCGTGGCCTCCCTGACCGGGGAGCTCGAAGGGGCGCTGGCCCGCCACACGGAGACCGTCCAGGCCGTGCCCGGCGAGCCCTCCCCCGACGGGCGGTCGGTCGAGGAGCTGGTCAGGGCGTACGTCATGGCGGACGGCATCAGCGACGACCCGGCCGAGATCGCCGCCTACGAGACGGCCGACCCGGAGTTCGTCCGGCGGCTGCACGACCTGCGCGCCGAGGAACTGACCCCGGACGCGGACCTGGGGACCAGGATGGGCGCGCTCCCGTACCACCGCGAGCGCGGCGCCGACCCCGGCGGGCTGGGCCGGGAGGCCCTCACCGAGGGGCTGCGGATCAGCGCGGAGATCGGCTTCTCCGCGATGACCCTGGACATGGGGCTGCGCGGCAGGGCGGTGACCGACCCGGTCGCCAACGCCGACGACTTCCGCCGGTTCACGGCGCTGGCGGCCAACGCGCTGGTGCCGCTGCACCGCCTCGACGAGTCGTTCGACCTCTACATGGACCTGCGCAGGCGGTACACCGACCCGAACGCGCACATGATCTCCAGCTACGGCATCGCCATGCTGTACACCCGGTTCTTCTCGCCCCGCGACCACGAGACGGCGCTGGCCTGGCAGAACAACGCGGTGGCCATCGCCGCCCTGCTCCCCGACGCCAGGGAGCGCACCCTGCGCCAGGTATTCAACGACAACGCCCTCGCGCTCATCGAGATGCACCGGGGCAACCTGGAGCACGGCCTCGAACTCATCCGGGTGGGCATCGAACGGCTCGACGCCATGCTGGAACCCGACGAGTGGGTGGTGCACCGCTCGCAGCTGCTCTACAACAGGACCCGGCTGCTGGCCGCGCTCGGCCGGACGGACGAGGCCTACGCCGACTTCACCGTGCTGATCGAGATGGACCCGTACTACACCGACTACCTGTGCGAACGGGCCAAGATCTCACGCAGGCGGGGAGACCTCGACGCGGCGCTCGCCGACTACGACCGGGCGGTCGCCATGGCCCCGCCCTTCCCCGAGCTGTTCTACAACCGGGGCACCGCCCGCGCCGAGGTGGGGGACGCCGACGGCGCGCTGGCCGACTTCGGCTACGTGCTGGAGATGGAGCCGGACGACGTGGCCACCCGGATGCGGCGCGCCGAGCTGCTCCTCGGCCTCGGGGACTTCGAGGCGGCCGAGGCCGACGTCGTCGCGGGCCTCGAACTGCGGCCCGCCGACCCGGAGCTGCTGTGCATGCGGGGCACGATCGCCCTGGAGTACGGCGACGCCGAGCAGGCCGCCCGGTGGCTGGACGCCGCGCTCGACGGCGACCCCGGATACGCGGCGGCGCTGGTCAACCGGGCGGTCGCGTCCTTCGAGCTGGGCCGTCCCGCCTCCTCCGTCGAGGACCTGACCCGGGTGCTCGACCTGCTCGGCCCCGACCCCGACGTGCTGCTCAACCGTGGCCTGGCGCACGAGGCGGCGGGCAGCGCCGACCTGGCGCTGCGGGACGTCGAGACCGCGCTCGGGCTGCCCGGTGCCGACGTGGCCGAGCTGGAACCCGTGCGGAAGCGGTGCAGGCGGCGGCTGGCCGGTGTGTGACCCGTGCGGTCACCTGCCCGCCCCGCGTTCGAAGGAGGCGACGATGCCGAGGCGCTGGGCGAGCAGCACGGCGTTGACCCGGTCGCACACCCCGAGCTTGCGGTAGAGCCGCTCCTGGTGCTTGGTCACCGTGCGCGGCGACAACCCCAGCCTGCGGGCGATGGCCACGGCGCTCAGGCCCGCGCAGAGCAGACGCAGCACGTCGTGCTCCCGGGGGGTGAGCCGTACGTCGGCGGCCGGGTCCGCCGCCCTGGTGATCGCCGTGTACGGCCTGACCAGCGTCTCCAGCGCCTCAAGCCGGGCCTCGCCCAGCGCGGTGCCGCCTGAGCCGATCACCCCGGCCAGCCACTCTCCCGCCGAGTCGGGGGTGACGTCCCAGCACCACAGGTCCTCCTGCCGGGTGAACACCCCCAGCTTCGGCCCGCTCCCGGCCAGCTCGCGCGCCAGGTCCTGCCCGCCGTGGGAGGCGGCCCACAGCAGACGCAGCGTGTCGGCCGGGACGGGATCTCCCTGCCCTGGTTGTCCGGGGTCGCCGGTCTCCGTCCGCGCGAGCGCTGACTCGTTCACCGTCATCGTCGCGGCGAGCATGGCGAGCAACATCGAGACGATTCGATGCACCCGTTCTCCTCCTTGCCTGATGAATGTGCCCTTGGTGAATGCCCCCGGTGCGATTCCACTACTAACCCAGTTCGGGCCCCCCGGCCATATCGCGGGTTGATTTGGGGGCCAAATGGGGGCCGCGTTTATTCCACCTTCCGTGAAAGGGGTTTGACCCGGTCCCGGCGTCGCGTTTTCTGGAAAAACGGGCCCTGCCCAGGGGATTTTCCCTCTCCCGACTGACCTGGTTTCGGGAGAAACCGGTGAGGGGGCGTTCGCGACGGGTCACGCGGTCGCGACGGCGGTGACGTATGTCTGGCTCGGCATGGTGCCGGCCGGGGTTGACGCCCCCGTTCGCACGCCCACCACGCCTACATCGCCCTGGAGTCCGTCAAGGTCGTGGCCCCGCTGACGGCGGGGGTCCTGCTGCCGGCCGGGTGACCGGTCGCCGGGTGCCAGGATCGTGGTGTCGGTTCCGCCCCGGAACACGACAGCCGCGACGAAGGAGGACCACCGTGATCGAACGGATGGACAACGTCGGCATCGTCGTCGAGGACCTCGACGCCGCCATCGCGTTCTTCACCGAGCTCGGCATGGAGCTTGAGGGCAGGATGCTGATCGAGGGGGCCTGGGCGGCCCGTGTCGTCGGGCTCGACGACGGCATGCGGTCCGAGATCGCGATGATGCGCGTCCCCGGCGGCCACGGCAGGCTTGAGCTGGCGAAGTACCACACCCCGGCGGGGATCCGCCCGGAGCCGGAGAGGGCGCCGGTGAACACGCTGGGGACGCACCGTGTCATGTTCGCCGTCACGGACATCAACGACACCCTCGACCGGCTGCGCGCCCACGGCGCCGAACTCGTCGGCGAGGTGACGCGCTTCGAGGACAGCTACCTGCTCTGCTACCTCCGTGGCCCGTCGGGCATCATCGTCGCCCTGGCCGAACAGATCGGCTGATCTCCCGAAGGGTCAGCCGACCAGTTTGAGGATCTCCTCGGCGACCAGGCCGGGCTCGTCCTGGGGGACCATGTGGCCGGAGCGTTCGGCCAGGACGTGACGGCCCAGGGGCCGGTCCTCGACGAGTTTCCTGTGGGCGGCGACCAGCGCGGGGCGGAAACGCCTCTCCACCTTGCTCGGGGAGAGCGCGCCGCTGATCGCCGTGACCGGGACCGGCGGCAGCGCCGCCCCCGAGTCGCGCAGGCGGGCGAGGCCGCCGGCGAGCGCGGCGTACTCGGCGCGGGTGGTGCGCAGCTCGGCCACGCTGGTCATCTCGGCCAGCGCCTCCTGCCGCATCTCCCGGGGGAACAGCGCGAGGACGCGGCGCAGCTCCGCCGGGACGACCTTGACGCCGAGGCGCGCCAGGCCGATCACGACGGACTGCATGGCCATGGTCATGGCCCGCACGCTTCGCCAGTAGTAGAAGTCGAGGTCCTCGACGGCCTGGTCGACGAGCACGAGCCCGGCGACCCGCCCGGGGTTGGCGGCGGCGTAGGAACGGATGATCGGGCCGCCCAGACTGTGCCCGGCCAGGATGTAGCGCTCCTCGCCCAGGGCGTCCAGCAGGTGCCCCAGGTCCTCGACCATGCGGTCCAGGTCACGGCGGTGCGCGTCGCGGTCGCTGCGGCCGAACCCGGCCCGGTCGTAGGCGACGACCCTGGTGCGTTCGGCGACCAGGGGCATGACCAGCCCCCACTCGACCCGGGAGGCGCCGAGCCCCGATTCGAGGACGACGACGGGCCGCCCCTGCCCCTGACTGACGTGGTGCAGCCGCCGTCCGTCCGGCAGGGTCGCGTACCCCTGCTCTCCGAAGACACTAGACATTGACGTTCTCCTCCCGGACGGGAACCAGCTCAGCACGGATGGTACGGGCCGTCGAGGCGATGAGGACCCCGGCGAGCAGGCCGGGCAGGGCGATCGAGGCGACCGCCCCCGCCGTGCCGTACGTCTTCTCCACGGTGTTCAGCAGCGCGGCCCCGGCCAGGCCGCCGATCGCCAGGCCCACCCCGAACAGGCTGGCCATGTAGCTGCGCCTGGCCGGACCGGTGACCGCGATCATGATCAACGTGACCATCGGGACGATCATCGGCGTCAGGACCAGGCCGGTGAAGAAGGCCAGCAGCGTCAGGGGCAGGACCGGGGCCGCCGCGCCCGCCGCGAAGGCCAGCGCGGAGCAGGCGACGATCCGGGCGGCGACGACCGGCACCCTCCCGGGGTCGGCCTGGAAGATCGCGTCGAGCCGCCTCCCGAAGGAGACCAGTGCGACGACGGCCCCGGCCGAGGAGATCGCCGTGAACAGACCCCGCACGTCGGTCTCCATGCCCCAGCGTTCCTTGAGGTGGACCGACAGGAACGTCGCCGCCGGGACCAGGAGCATGCCGTAGGCGACGAAGGCGGCGAAGACCCTGCGCAGCGTCGGCGAGCGCAGCGGGCTCCCGTCCGGCGTCACCTCCTCGCGCCGCCCGATCCCCGGGTCCCGCAGCCGCAGCGCCGACAGGCAGCCGAGCATCGACAGCACGCCGAGCACCGCGTAGACCGCCCGCCAGTCCAGGCCGAACCAGCCGGACAGCGCGGAGACCGTCAACGGGCTCAGGATCGCTCCGGCGGGCATCGCGGCGCCGTACAGGGCCAGGACCCTCCCCCGGACGGCGGGCGGGTAGACGTCGGCCAGCAGCGGGGAGTGCAGCGCGATCTGGCTGCCGTTGGCCAGCCCGCTGACCAGCAGCAACGCGCCCAGCGTCCAGATGTCCCCGGCGAAGGAGATCGCGAAGGTCGACCCGCTCCAGACGAGGCCGGTGACGATGGAGACCAGGGCGCGGATCGGACGGCCCCTGACCACGGCCGACATCAGGAACGGCGCCACCCCGACGGCCAGCAGCTGGATCGCGAGCAGGGAGGTGAGGGTGCCGGTCGAGACGCCGAACGAGCTCGTGATGTCCGGGGCGAGCACGCTGAGGGCCTGGTTCACGAACGCGTCGGTGATCGCCAGCATGCCGACGGCGAAGACGGGATAGAGCCTCATGCGGGCCTCATGACGGGTCGAAGACGATCGGCTTGACCTCACCCCGGCTGTACAGCGCGGCCTGGCCCGGCATCGCGACGCTCCAGGAGCGCATGCCGTCCCCGCCCAGGGCGACGATCCGCAGACAGGGACCGCCGGCGAAGGCCGTACCGCCCGCGTAGTAGGTCGAGCGCAGGGAGACGTCGAGCCCGAGCGCCCCGCCCCGGCCCGGCGCCCCGGTCGGCAGCCGGTGCCCCTCCCCGTAGACCTCGTACGTCCGGGAGGCGGCCCGTTCGACGGCGCCGAGGAGGTCCTCGTCGTCGGAGATCCGTTCCCGCCAGGCGACCCAGGCCGTGGCGTCCGCCGAGTCCGGGACGGCGTGACCGTCGAAGGCGAGCAGCCGGTGCAGCAGCCTCCGGTGTTCGGCGGGCCAGGCGCCGACCCGGCCGAACTCGGCGGCGGCGGCCTCGCGGAGCCTGGCCTGCCAGACCCCGGTGTCCGGCCACCTGTCGTCGAGCGCCCACGCGGTCACCTCCTCCAGGCTCACGGAGAAGGCCCTGGGCAGCAGTTCGGCCAGTCGCCTGCCCCGGCTGGTGTCCCGGCCCGGCTCGTCGTTGAAGACGTCCGGGTGCCAGCGCTCCGGCGCCAGGGCCGGGTCGGGGGTGACGGTGTCGGGGGCCGTGTTGCAGTTCTGCAGGTAGCCGGAGGCCGGGTTGACGATCCGTACCAGGTCGGCGGCGGGCCTGACGCCGAGCCAGGCGGTGGCCGAGGTGTTGCCGTCGAGCACTCCCCCGCCCTGCTCCGGGGGCCTGAGCGGCACCCTCCCGGTGCGCTGGTAGAGGCAGTCGCCCGAGGCGTCGGCTGCCAGCACGTTCTGCGGCGGGAAGGCGCACGCGTCGAGCGCCGCGCTCAGTTCCCCCACGTCGCGGGCCCGCACCATGGCCGCGAACTGCCGCTCCGTCTCCCCCGCCAGCCCCATGTACGGCGTGCACACCACGTAGACCGCCTCGGCGTCCCTGGCCAGGACGGGCGCGACCACGCCGTTGTGCACGACGTACTCGTGGCCGTCGTGCCGCAGGACCTCCCTGGGCTCCCCGTCGTGGAGGTAGCGGTCGCCCTGGACGGCGATCCGGTAGGCGTCGGAGACCCTCGGACCCCCGGTGGTCAGCCCCCAGGCGCAGGTCCGGTTGTGGGCCAGCGGCGGCAGCATGGCCCCCAGGAAGCAGAAGCCCGCGTAGTGCAGGTCACCGGCCCTGACGACGGCCTCGTGCATGGCGAACGCGCCGCTGAAGGGCAGGTGCGGGTCGCTGACCACGAACGTCTCACCGGTCGCGGTCCGCCAGGGCCGTACCACCCAGGCGTTCGAGCCGAGCGGGGCGTAGCCGACGTCCTTCTCCGAGGCCGGTTCGTTCGAGAGCACCCCGGCGGCGCGCAGCGCCTCGACGCCGTCGGTGATGATCCAGAACAGCATCACCATCCGGTTGACGCCGATGGGCAGGGCGGCCTCAAGCGGCGGGGCCCAGTCGGGGACCCGCTCGGGGTGCTCCTCCATCCACGCGCCGATCCCGGCCACGAACGCCTCGTAGCAGGTCCGCAGGTCATCGGGCATGGACTCAAGTCCCCGCCTCGCCTCTTCGAGCACCTGCCAGCGCCGGTGCACGGCGTCGCGCTCCGGCTCGCCGAGTTCGCCGCGGACGAGGAGGTACTGCCTGAGCACGCCGTGCAGGTCGTCCCGCGCCTGCGCGTACCCGAGCCCGAAGTAGGCGGCGGGCTCGGTGGAGGCGTCGATCAGCGGCGTGCCGTACGCGTCCCGGAGAACCCGCACTGAGCCCCAGGAATTGTCCATGCGTTAACCATGGGTGAAGAATGTCCGGAATTCCTTGGCCGATCGGACGAGGAATCACCCCGGGTGTTGGCCGATACTGCACGGATGAACCAGGTCGAGTACCTCGAACCGTCACTCGCCCAGGTGGTCGAGCGGATCGGGACCCGCTACGTGACGGTCGTCGGCGCCCCGCGCGGAGTCGAGGTCCCGGTCTCCGGGCCCGCGATCCACGATCCGCTGAGTTCCGTACCGCCCCGCCCCGGGTCGATGGTGCTGCTGGTCGGGCTGACCGCCGGGTCCCCCGAGGCCGCCGCGACACTGCGCGGACTCGGCGGGGCCACGGCCGCCGTGCTGCGGGCCGACGCGCGGGACGCCGCGCCGCTGGCCGAGGCCGCCGCCCAGGCGGGGGTCGCGCTGGTCGCGCTGGAGTCGGCCATGTCCTGGAGCCACCTGCACACGCTGGTCGAGGAGACCGTCCTGCTCGGCGAGAACCTGGTCGCGGCGCCGGGCGGCGACCTGGGCAGTGTCCCGGTCGGCGACCTGAACACGCTGGTCAACCTGATCGCCGAGACCCTCGACCGGCCGGTGGGGATCGTGGACACCCAGTGGCGGCTGCTGGCCTACTCGGCCGTACCCGGCCAGGTCAACGACGACCTGCAACGCGACGTCATCCTGAACCGGGTCGTGCCCGAGCGCAACGCCCCACGGGAGACCAGGCGGCTGCTGCTGACCACCGGCCGCGCGCTGCGTTTCCTCACCAACGCGCCCTACGACACCGCCGACCACACGATCTGGCGGGTCGGGGCGGGCATTCGCGGCGGCCAGGAACCCCTCGGCATGCTGTGGGTCCTCGAAGGACGTGACCAGCTTCCCGACGACAGGCTCGTCCTGGTCGAGGAGTTCGCCCGGCTGGCGGCGGCGCACCTGCTGCGGGCGCGCACGGCCAGGACAGCCGACCGGGAACGCCACGGCGAGCTGGTCGGGCAGGCCCTGGACGGCACCAACCCGCGGACCGCCTGCCGTCGCCTCGGTCTCGACCCGGACGCGGGGATCGCGGTGCTGGCCGTGGCCGGGCTCTCCCTCGGCGCCGACGACCCGCCCGGGGAACACCTGCTCGACGGGGTCGCCACCTACTTCGACGCCTACCGGCGTTCGGCGGCCTGCGTGCTGCGCGCCGAGACCGTCTACTGCCTGGTCCCGACTCCGGACCTGACGACGCTCAGGGAGATCGCCGCCGACCTGGTCCGGCAGCTCGGCAGGCGCGGGCGGCTGGTCGCCGCGATCGGCGGGCGGGTCCCGGCTGAGGCGCTGCCGCGTTCCCGCCGCGAGGCCGACCTCGCACTCGCCGCCCTACGCGCCTCGGCCGCCGACCCGGGTGCGACGGCCGGATCAGGCCCGGCCGGCGGCCCGGGTTCGGCGGTCGGCACGATCGACGAGGTTCGCGCGGCGGCGACGCTCATCGAGCTGCGCGCGCTCCTGGAGGACCATCCCGGCCTGCTCCTGCACGAGGCGGACCCCGCCCTGCCCACCGGGACGCCTTCCTCGGGAACCCCGTCCTCAGGGGCACCGTCGTCGGGAGCCCTTTCGGGAGCACGGTCTTCGGGGGCCCTTTCGGGAGCACGGTCTTCGGGGGCCCTTTCGGGAGCGCTGTCTTCGGGAGCACGGGCTTCGGGAGCGCTGTCGGAGACGGCCGAGTCGGCGTTGGCCTGGATCGAGAGCCACGGGGACGTCCGGGCCGCCGCCCGGCGGCTTGGTGTGCACCCCAACACGCTCCGCTACCGCGTCCGCAAACTCGCCGCCGACGGCCTCGACCTGTCCGACCCCCAGACCCGCCTGGTCACCTGGCTGCGCCTGCGCCTCCTGTGACGGTCGCGCTTCCTGCGACGACCGTGCCGGGATCCAGCCGGTCCGGAACGGCTGTGCGAAGATCCAACCGGCCTGGGACGACTGTGCCAGGGCCCAGCCGCCTGGGGCGGCTACGCGAAGGTTCAACCGGTTTGGGCGTTCAGCGGGGAGCCCAGCGCCACAGTGGCGGGCCGTTGAGGGCGGCGACGTAGATCTCGCCCGCCGGGCCGACCGCGAGCTGGTGGGGGTCGGCGTCCTGGTCCGCCAGCGCCCAGCGCCGCGTCACCGACCCGTCCCCGGCGAGGGCGACGACGTAGCCGCGGTGCCGCCCGCCCTCCTCGTCCAGGGCGTCACCCCCGTCGAGCACGTACAGCACGTCACCGGGACCGACCGCCACGTCGTACGGCCTGCCGATCGCGGCCGAGGAGTGGGTGGCCAGGTGCCGGCCGTCGGCGGAGAAGACCTGCACCCGCGCGTTGCGCCGGTCGGCGACCACGACGTCACCGTTGCCCCGCAGCGCGATCCCGTGCGGGATGGAGAAGGCGCCGTCACGATCTCCCGGCTCGCCCCACGCCCCGGCGAACCGCCCGTCGGCGTCGAACACCCCCACCCTGGAGTTGCGGTAGCCGTCGGAGACGAAGGCCCGTCCGTTCCCTCCGGCCACCACGTCGGTCGGCCTGGCGAAGATGTAGGGGTCCCCGGTGCAGCGCAGGTTCGTCAGCGTGTTCCGTACGGCCAGGCAGGTGTCGAGGCCGAAGCCGTAGTCATGCCCGATCGTCCGTTCGAGCCGCCCGTCCCCGGTGAACACCGTGACGTGGTTGGTCGTCACGTCCGTGACCCACACCCGGTCCTTCCCGTCGACCGAGACGCCGTGCGGGGAGGCGAACATCCCCGCTCCCCAGGAGCGCGTGACTTCCCCGGTGCCCGCGTCGAGGACGACGACCGGATCGACGTCCATCATCCGGTCCGCCGCGAACGCCCCGCCGCCCCGGTGCAGCAGCAACACCTCACCCGTTCCGGTCACCGCGACCCCGGACCCGATCGTGACCCCGGCGGGCGCCCGTCCCCACGGCGTCAGCGTCGAGCCCGGCGGAACCGTACGGTCGACGGCCTCGGAGACCACGGCCCCTCGGGGTGGGTTCCCGCGCAGGAACAGCCCGGCGGCCCCGGCGGCGAGCAGCGGTACGGCGGCCAGCAGGACACGCCTGCGAACCCGCCCTCCCCGGGAGGGGTCGCCACCTCGGGAGGTGGCACCGTCCCGAGGGGAAAGGCCGTCGCTTCGCGAGGCCGCGCCGTTCTGGAAGGTCGTGCCGCTCTGAGGGACCATGCCGTTCCGGCAGGAGGGGCCACCGCTTCGGGAGGCCGTACCGCTCTGGGAGGCATTCTGAGGGGCGGCGTCGTTCTGAAGGGAGGCGTTCTGGGGGGTGGCGTCGCGCATCGCCATGGGGCTCGCTCCGGGGGGTACGAGCGCCCCGGTCGTGGCGGGGCGCACACGGACCGGGTCACGTGTGCGCCCAGTGTCGGCCCCGTCACCGGGGAACCGCCATCGGGGACCTCCCCGATCATCCGGTCAGGGAGGTCCCGATGTGCGCGGCGGAGAACCTCCCAGCGCACGATGGTCGGAACCGACGATTTTGAGGAAATCGAGGCGCCGAAGACGCCGACGACCGGGCGGATGATTCCGCCGCGCCGGTCTCCGGGTGAGCCAGAACGGCGTGGACGACCATCGCACGACGGGAATGTCACACCCCGTTCGGGGGCTCCTGCGGGTATTCGCGGGTTTCGGATTCTCCGAGTAGCCGAGCGAGGTCGTCTGAGGTCGCCTCGTCAAGCGCCTCACGAATCTTCTTGAGGAATTTGGAATCACCCATCAGCTCACGTTGACGAGCCAGAAGATGCAGGTCGGGAGTGACGTCAACTCCCAGCTGCCGATGAAGGGTGAAGCTCTTGGTGGCGTAGTCGAAACCGATCGACAGATCCTTGATATCGGTGTGGATGATTCCCAGGCTTCGGAGCGCGTAAGCGACTCCGGCACTGTCACCGATCTTGTACGCGCTGGCCAGGATCCGGCGGTGCTCCTTGATGGCCCTTCTGTGTGGCCCCCTGATTCGAGGGCCTATGACCAGCATGAAAAGAAAGAAGGGTATGCCGGTGTATCCAATTGTGAGAAGCAGGGGTTCCGGAACCGGCGACTGGCGAATGCTCTGTAACGTGAGGTCGGGGTGCCTTCCACAATCGAAATGCAGAACAGCAGACCGACGACGGCCACCCAACGCTTCATAAGGCCCCCCGTCAGGGCGTGGCGAAGTGACGTCACGGAGGGGCCGGTGCGGGAGCCGGCCCTCCCCGACAGGGGGACTTTCTCACGATTTGGAGGGTGCGCGACAGGCACAACAACGGCGAGGTGACGGCCACACTGCCGTACCGGTGGGGTCAGAGCCGGTAGAAGTCGGTGTAGTGGTTGGGGGAGAACCAGACGACGCCGGTGGAGCGGTTGACGACGATGCGGTAGGCGTCACGCGCCGCGCCCCTGGCCCGGGAGTACACGTCGTACTCGTAGTAGGTGGCGCCCGAGGGCAGCTGCCCCTCACGGTTGTAGAACTGACCGCCGGTGTAGTTGTACCGGCCGTCGGGCCAGGAGTACCACCCGCTGCTCGTCGGGTATCCCTTGGCCGCCCAGGTCGAGGCGGCCGAGCGGGCGTCGGAGCACCGGGAGACGGTGCAGGTCGAGTAGACGGCGGCGTCGGCGGGGGTGACGGCGACCAGGCCGGTCAGGAACGTCATCACGGCGAGCGTGACGGCGAGCGGAACGGACCGGAGACGACGGGGGGCGTTCACGGGGCCTCCTCACAGACCACGAAGGGGCGGACACCGCCAGGATCACCGCGGGATCGCGCGACGAGGACGACGCCCGCCGAAGGCGGGATGAACTCTTCGTGGCCCGGAGAGGACATGCGTTTTCCTGCCAGGAACCGCGATTCCCCGCCGCGGTTTCCGGATGCCCGTGTGAAGTCTCTCCGCCCATCCCAAATTCCAGGTGTCCGCCGCGCCTTTCGGTCACCCGCCGAGAAATGGCTTTCCGCCCCGCCAGATCACCACCGGAGCAGGCAAGGTCCGTGCCCCGAGCCGTTGCGGCAAGGCTCCCCACGAGCGCCTGGCAGTGGCACTCCCGCGGCCCCGGTGCCAAAGGGGTCCGGCGCTGTGAACGGGCGACCCGGATGGGGATGAGCCGAAAGCGTCCGGGAAAAGAGGCGCGGGCTTGGCGGGACCGCCGACGATCTCTGCCAATGAGGTTCGTCGCCTGTTCGCGTTGTTAACCCGCCGCCCATCGACGGGCAGCGTATCCGGCACTGGTCGGCCTGGCGGTTACGCCACCGCGCGCTCGAAAAGCCCATTACCAGCGACAACACAACAAGGATCGATAAGTACTACTGGAGCCTCGGGGTCATGCAAACTGTCCATTGACAAATGTCTGAAATTTTCTGATGATGATCCAGTAAAATCCAATTGCTCAGGCGAGGCTGCCGCAGCGGAACGTTGCGATGTTCAGCATGGATACACCTCACCATTTCTCCCCCAACATGGCTAACGCTTCTGTGGCACCTGACACCTGACATCAGAAGAAGGGTCTTAATGAAGAGCGGACTCGCATTTGCAGCAGCCCTCACGATTGCGATCCCACTGATTCCCGGTCTCGCCATGGCGCAGCCAGGCTCCGCCGCCAAGGAACCGATCACCCTATCACGGGACCAGCAGCCCAAGGCCGACCGTCCCACGCTGAACAGACTCTCCAAGGAGGCCAAGGCGCAGGGCATATCCCTGAAGCAGGCTCTTGATAAGTATGCCGCCAAGGAGTTGAAGAACAACCCTTCGATACAGGGCGACATGCCTGACGGCCCCGTCCCCGACCCAACCATCAAGGTTGACGGCATCCCGTTCTCCGAGCTCATCGACCTCAATCGGTACGCGCAGTCAGAAAAGATCTCCTTCGAGGAGGCCATCGATCGCTACGCCTGGAGTCCGGCGATCAACCCCCTGGCCTCCCGGCTGCGCTCGGAGTTTGCCGAGGTGATCGCCGACATCGCCATAGTGGACGAGGGCCGTGGAGTCCGTATCGGCTTCAAGGGCGAGGTGCCGGCCAAGGCACTCGAACTCGCGAAAACCCTGCCGGTGGAAGTAAGGCTGTTCCCTGGACGCGGATTCTCCGAGGCGGAGTTACAGGCGGCGCGGGAAGCCGCGCTCCTCAGTCTCCACCGAAGCGGGAAGGTCGCCTCGACGGTAGGCAGGTACAACGCCGAAACCGGCGAGGTGAACATCACCGTGAGGCTGAAGGAAAAACCGTCCGACGATGCGGCGCGTTCACGCGCGGTTACGTCAATCCAGCCTTCCGCCCCGGACAACCCCGCCATCAAAATCAACATTCAGCTTGACGACAATCTACTGCTGCGGAGGACCGACAAGTATATCCGCGGCGGCGGGCTGCTCAACGGGTCGAATAATTGCACGAACGGATTCAACGTTATTTCGTCCACCGGCGCCAAAGGCAGCCTCACCGCAAGGCACTGTGCTGACGGCAGTCAATACTACACATACCGCAACCACTCTAATTACGACACCGACACCACGACTCTGTCGCGATGGTTCCGCGCGCAGGATTACGATCTGGCCAGATACGACAGCAGCAGCACAACGAGCATGACGCAGACCCGCACGTTCTACTATGACTGGAACCTCCCCAGATACGCCCACGATGTGGGGACGTCTCCCGTCGTCGGACAACCGGTCTGTAAGTTCGGCAGGACCACAGGCGCCACCTGCGACAACATCACCGACACGAACGTCGACATCAGTGACGAGGACTGGATCACCGACGGCAAGACGTACAAGGGAAACATCGTCACCGACGACATGGTGGACCCGGGAGACAGCGGGGGGCCGCTGTACTACGGGAACAGGGCCTGGGGAATCACCTCCGCGGAAAGCTACTCCGTGTTCGACACATCGGCGTACTTCGTGGCCACGGATCGCGTCAACGACTCGACCGGGCTGGGCAGCAACTGGAACGTCTGGACATGCCCCACATGCTGAGGCCGATGCCGTCCGTGAGCAAGTAGAACACTTTTAACGAGGTCACTGCTGCGCGAGGGCGGGCCGCCGCGTCTACGACCGTCGGCGCGTCCTCGATCTATTCAAGACCGGACCGAATGGATCGGGTCGGCCGAATCACAAACTCGCCGGGGCCCTGACCCCACATGTGGTTCAATGATGTGATGCACACGGGTGATCAGGCAAGAAGATACGCATGGCTCGTCGCATTAGCGGCCCTTCCAACGCTTACCACCGGATGCTCCAGCAGTGGATTGAGCATAGAGGGAAAAGACCCTCTCGCCATCGTCCACCGCTCCTCGATTTCCATGACGGCCATAATCATGGGCACACTGAGGTACGACGCCGAAAGTAAATGTCTCAGACTGGTGATGCCCGGTCCTGGAGATCCGCAGGCGACACCCGTATGGCCCGATGGAACCCAGCCCGTCATCGACGGCAAGAGGCGTGGCGTGGACGTGCCCGGCATGGGTCCTGTATTGGAAGGCGACAAAATCACCGGTGGTGGTGGCGCTTCCACTTGGCGCAAAAACCCACCGGCAGGCATCAAGATTCCCGACGGTTGCCTGCCGGACGGCCCGGATGGCACGGTGATGATCATCAGCAAGGTCACCAAGGTCGAACGATCCTGACAGGAGGCGTGACGGGCGGTGCCGTAAGTCTCCAAGGGTGGAAGGCGTGCCGCACACGCGTTCCACGAGGTGCTCCGCATCGAGGCGTTCACGGGACCTCCTCACAAGCCGCCGGGATCACCACGGGACCGCACGATAAGGACGACGCTCGCGAAGGCGAGGTGACTGGAGATTCCCCGCCGCGGTTTCCGGATGCCCGTGTGAAGTCTCTCCACCCATCCAAATTCCAGGTGTCCGCCGCGCCTTTCGGTCACCCGCCGAGAAAGGGGATTTCCGCCTCACCGGATCGACCACTCCTCGTACCGCACCGCCTACGGTCCGCGCTCCGGCGCCACTTCCGTCCCTCAGGCCACACCCGGACCACCACCGGAGGCGAAATCCATGAACATTAATCGAAGTGACGTTCCAAACCGTGGTTTCTAGGGTTCACTTGTTCCATGAGAAATAGTCAGACGGTTGTAGAACTGTCCACCGTCACACTGTCGGTCGGCTGACCGGATGTCCGCTTTCCGATCGGTGGTTGTCTTCGCCACGGATGGCGTGAGCACGTTCGACATCGGGGGGATAGGCGCGATCTTCGCCGACCGCCTCGAAGCCGAGCTTCCGCCGTTCGACTTCACGGTGTGCGCAGAGCGGCCCGGTCCGCTCCGCACCGACCTGGGCCTGTCGATGCACGTCGAGCACGGTATCGAACGCCTCGACAAGGCCGAACTGATCATCCTGATGCCGGGGTACGACACCCGCCCCGAACCCACCCCCGAGTTGGTCGCCGGACTGCGCGCGGCCAACCGGCGCGGCGCGATCATCGCCGCCTTCTGCACCGGCACCCACCTGCTGGCCGCGACCGGGTTGCTCGACGGACTGCGCGCGAGCACCCACTGGCACCTCCTGGATGACTTCGCCCAGGTCTATCCCAACGTCACCGTGACCGCCGACACCCTCTACATCGACGAGGGGCTGGTGATCACCGGCGCCGGGATCATCGCGGGCATCGACATGTGCCTGCACCTGCTACGCCGCGAACACGGCGCCGCCGTGGCCAACGTCGTCGCCCGCGCGTTGGTCGCCGCGCCGCACCGGGACGGCGACCAGGCCCAGGTCATCACCCGCTCGGTGCCCGGCGACGAGGACGCGCTGTTCGCCGGGGTCATCCACTGGGCCCGCAACAACCTGGACAGACCCCTGCTCGTCAACGACCTGGCCGCCCAGGCCCTGATGAGCCCGCGCACCTTCGCCCGCAAGTTCCGGGCCGCCATGGGCACGACGCCGCACTCCTGGCTGCTGGCCCAGCGGCTCAGCCGCGCCGAGGAACTCCTCGAAACCACCGAACTGCGGATCGAGGAGATCGCCCGGCTCGTCGGATACAACTCCGTCGCGGTCTTCCGCGAGCAGTTCGCCAAACGGCGGGGCCTGTCACCCCGTGCCCACCGCCAGCGCTACAGCCGCAGCCCCGAACCGAGTTACCCCTCCATGGCGGCCGGCTGAGAACCACCTGACAGGGCGGGGGTCGATGGCGGCAGAACCCCCGCCTACCAGGGGTCCACGCAATACATCCCATATATCCTACCAGGATAGTGGGTATGATGGACGCCGTGTCAGGATCTCCATCTGTCGTCATCGTGGGTGGTGGCGCGAGCGGCACCTTGGCCGCGGTCCATCTCCTCCGCCTGGCGCGGGCGCGTGCCATGCCACTGGAGATCATGTTGATCGACCAGTACGGCAGGCACGCGCAGGGCCAGGCCTACTCGACCACCGACCCCCGGCACCTGCTCAACGCCGCGACCGACAGGATGAGCGGGCTGGACGACGACCCGGGGCACCTGCTGCGCTGGGCCCGGGACAACGGGCTCGACGTCGACGGCTCCGGCTACCTGCCCCGGCAGGCCTACGGGCGCTACCTGCGCGACCTGCTGGCCGCCGCCGAGGACCGGCCCGTCCGGGTGGTGCGCCGGGTGACCGCCACGGCGACCGCCCTCCTACAGTGCCCCGACGAGGGCCCCGACGTGCGGGTCCAGCTCTCCGGAGGCGGCCGGATCGGTGCCGACGCCGCCGTGCTCGCACTGGGCAACCGCCCCCAGGCCCCCTGGCCGAGGGTCGTGGACGCGGGCAGCCGCCGCTACGTCGCCGACCCGTGGGCCCCCGGCGCCCTGGCCAGGATCCGTGACGGCGCGCCGGTCCTCGTGGTGGGGACCGGGCTGACCATGGTGGACGTGGCGCTCACGGTGACCTCCGCGCACCCGGGCACGGTGGTGCACGCGCTGTCGCGGCACGCCCTGCTGCCCCTGCCCCATCCCTGCCCCGTGCCGCCCCCGGTCCAGGCCGCGATCCCCGAGGGACCACTCGGCCTGGCCGCCCTGCTGCGCGCCGTACGGCTGGCCGTACGGGACAACGGGGGTGACTGGCCCGCGGTGGTCGACGGCCTGCGCCCGCGGACCCAGCGGCTGTGGGCGAACCTGAGCCCGGACGACCGGCGGCGCTTCCTCGACCTGGTCGCGCGCCACTGGGAGGTCCACCGGCACCGCATCCCTCCCGCGACGGCCGCCAGGATCGGCGAGTTGCGGGCGAACGGCAGGCTGCGGGTGCTCCGTGGCCGGCTGGTCCGGGCCACGACCGGCCCCGGGGGGATCAGCGCCCGGGTGAGCGCCGACGGCACCGTCAGGCGACTCGACGTCGGCTGGCTGGTCAACGCGACCGGCCCGGGAAGCGGCGTCGCCGGTGATCCCTTCCTGTCCCGCCTGGTCGCCGACGGCGTGGTACGGCAGGACGCGCTGCGGCTCGGGATCGACGCCGATCCCCGCGGCGCCGTCCTCGACGCGACGGGCCGGCCGAGCGACCGGATCTTCACGCTGGGGCCGACGCTGCGCGGAACCCTCTACGAGACGACGGCCATCGCGGAGATCCGTGCCCAGGCCGCGGCCCTGGCCCCTCGCATCGCCGACGCTCTGGCCCTGGCCGTTCATCCACGGTGACCCTCAGGCCACCCAAAGCACACCTTGTGCACTTTCCTCACGCATAGTGTCATGAAGGCTACTCGTCCAACGGGCCGCCCTCCCAAGGACCGGGACGCTCATCGGCACGGGCGGACGCACGGCCTGACGGAGCGCCTTCGAACAGGAAGGGAGCCAACGCCAATGACGGTGGCCCTGGACAAGAGCGTCGAGGACTTCATCACCAGCCCCCACCAACTGTTCATCGACGGCCAATGGGTCGACGCCGCGTCCGGCAGGACCTTCGCCACCCCGGACCCCGCCACCGGCCAGACCCTCGCGCACGTCGCCGAGGCCGACGCCGAGGACGTCGACCGGGCGGTACGCGCGGCCCGCAGGGCCTTCGAGCACGGCCCGTGGTCCAGGATGACCGCCTCCGAACGGGGACGGATCATCTGGCGGATCGGCGACCTGATCCTGGAGCACGCCGAGGAGCTGGCCCAGCTCGAATCCCTGGACAACGGCAAGCCCCTGTCCGTCGCGCGGGTCGCGGACGTCCCGCTGGCCGCCGACCTGTTCCACTACATGGCGGGCTGGGCCACCAAGATCGAGGGAAACACGATCGCCCTTTCGGTGCCGGGTTCGACCTTCCACGCCTACACCCTGCGCGAGCCGGTCGGTGTGGTCGCCCAGATCATCCCGTGGAACTTCCCGCTGCTGATGGCCGCCTGGAAGCTCGGCCCCGCCCTGGCCACCGGGAACGTGGTGATCCTCAAGCCCGCCGAGCAGACCCCGCTCTCGGCCCTGCGACTGGCCGAGCTGATCGCCGAGGCGGGGGTGCCGGACGGCGTGGTCAACGTCCTGCCCGGGTACGGCGAGACCGCAGGAGCGGCGCTGGCCGCCCACGACGGCGTGGACAAGGTCGCCTTCACCGGCTCGACCGAGGTCGGCAGGCTGATCGTCCACGCCGCGGCGGGCAACCTGAAGAAGGTCACCCTGGAACTCGGCGGCAAGAGCCCCAACGTCGTCTTCGACGACGCCGACCCCGCCCTCGCCGTCCGGGGCGCGGCGAACGCGATCTTCTTCAACCACGGCCAGTGCTGCATCGCCGGGTCCCGGCTCTTCGTCCACCGCAGCCGGTTCGACGAGGTCGTGGAGGGGGTCGCCGAGATCGCCCGCGGCATCAGGCTCGGCCCCGGTCTCGACGCGGACACGCAGATGGGGCCGCTGGTCTCCGACGAGCAGCTGCGCCGGGTGACCGGCTACCTGGACTCGGGCCGCCAGGAGGGCGCCAGGACCGTGACCGGCGGCGACCGGCACGGCGACCAGGGCTACTTCGTCCAGCCGACCGTGATCACCGACGTGCGGCCGGAGATGCGGCTCGTCCGTGAGGAGATCTTCGGGCCCGTCGTGGTCGCCTCGCCCTTCTCCGACCTGGACGAGATCGCCGCCCAGGCCAACGACACCGTCTACGGGCTCGGGGCGGGCATCTGGACCCGTGACATCTCCAAGGCGCACGCCCTGGCGGGGCGGATCCGCGCGGGCACGGTCTGGATCAACTGCTACAACGTCTTCGACGCCGCCCTGCCGTTCGGCGGCTACAAGCAGTCGGGCTGGGGCCGCGAGATGGGTCACCAGGTCCTCGACGCCTACACCGAGGTCAAGTCGGTCTGCACCCAGCTCCACATCTGACCCCACCCCGGCGCGCCCGCCGCGCAGGTCCGGGCGCGCCGGGCACTCCTCACGGAGCACGTGTCGCCCTTCGCCAGGCTTCAGGGCCGGGATGCCCTCTCCCGCGATCTCACCAGGGCGGTGAAGGCCTCGACGGCGTCGACGACCGCCTCGAAGCGGAACGAGTGGTACAGGTCGAAGGCGTGGTTCCCGCCGCGCAACTCGACGTAGACGACGGGGGCGGCCGAGGTCTCGCGCAGGCGGTCGGCGAAGTGCCGGGCCTCGGCGACGGGCACGATCGGATCAAGATCACCGTGGGCCACGAGGAACGGCGGCGCGTCGGCGGTGATGTGGGCCAGCGGCGAGGACTCGGGCCCCTGGCCGAAGTAGGTTCCGTACCAGCCGTTCAGGTAGACGGCGCCGGACACGGAGGTGTCGGCGTCCTCGAAGCCCGGCTGGAAGGCGGGGTCGTTCTGGGTGAGCGCGGCCAGCGCCGCCATGTGCCCGCCCGCCGAACTGCCCGCGACGAACAGCGTCGACGGGTCGGCACCGTACTCGTGGCCGTGCTCGCGCACCCACGCGATGACCTTCTTGAGGTCGATCAGGTGATCCGGGTGCTGGGCCCGGGGCCGCAGCCGGTAGGTGGCGCTGACGCACACCCATCCCTGACCGGCCAGGTGGTGGAGCAGGGGAAGCGACTGGCTGTTCTTGCGCCCGCCGGAGTAGGTGCCGCCGTGCAGGTGGATCATGACCGGTGCGCCCTGCGGGCGCGAACGGTGGTGGTAGACGTCGAGCAGGTTGCGCCGACCGGCGTCGCCGTACGAGAGGTCGGCCACGCGCCGGACGTCCAGGCGGCGCCGGAAGACGGGCAGGAACAGGACACGCGCCAGCGGGGGACGGCGCCGCAGCCCTTCGGCGAGGTCGGCATCGAGGGCGGCACGCCATCCGATGCCCAGCCCCTGGTCCAGGGCGTGTTCCACCCGTGCCCGTTCCCCGAGCGCGCGACGGGCGACGACCGCGAGTCCGAGCGTGGTCACGGCGGCCAGGGCGACGACCGCCCACCCGCCTGCCGAGTCGATGTCGCCTTCGGCGAACGCCAGCGCCGTCGGGAGCAGCAGGAGCCAGAAGAAGGCCGCGAACGGCAGTTCGTTGGCGGCCAGGCCGAAGTAGTAGCTCACCCGGCCGAGCGGGCGTGAGAACGGCACCGGCCGCAGCGCGAACAGCGTGCCGACCGCGACGAGCGTCACAGGGAACAGATAGCCGACGGGCACCGAACCTCCAAGCCTTTCCGCACCCCAGCCTCCCCGACCCGTCAGCGTCGCATCAACGACGGATCCGATAACGTCTTTTAACCCTGAACTAAATAATCCGGAGGCCGCCCGTGGAGATGCGAGAGATCGAGATCTTTCTGGTGGCGGCCGAGGAGCTGCACTTCAGCCGTACGGCCGAGCGGCTGGGCATCAGCCCGGCCCGCGTCAGCCAGACGATCAAAAAGCAGGAACGGCGTATCGGCGCGCCCCTGTTCGACCGCACCACCCGAGTCGTGCGCCTGTCCCCGCTCGGCGAGCAGCTGTACCAGGCGCTCAAGAGCGGCCACCGGCAGATCGAGCAGGGGATCGCGGCCGCTCAGGCCGCCGCCGACGGCACCGCGGGAACACTGACCCTCGGCACCACCGGCCCGTACTCCCTGCGGATCAAGAACGTTCTCGACCTGTTCCTGGCCCGCCACCCGGACGCCCGCCTCCAGCACCGCGAGATCCAGCCGGCCTCCCCCCTGGACCTGATCAAGTCGGGCGAGCTGGACGTGGCCTACCTGTGGCTGCCGATCCGCGAGCCCGAGCTGACCGTCGGACCGGTCTCGCACACCTCCGAGGTGATGCTGATGGTCTCCGCCGACCATCCCTACGCGGGACGGGACAGCATCTGTCTTGAGGATCTCGGCGACTGCGTCGTGGTCGAGGGCCAGTCGATCCCCCTCCACATGGAGGAGGTCTTCAACCCTCGGCACACCCCTTCCGGCCGCCCCGTCCGCCGCGGCCCCAGGGTCACCACCTGGCAGGAGGCACTCAGTGTCGTCTCCTCGGGCCAGGCCACCGCCGGGGTCACCGCCGAGGCGGTCGACTTCTACCCATGGCCCAGCCTGGCCTTCGTCCCCATCCGGGACGCCCCCCGCTCCCGGTGGGCCTTCGTCTGGCGTACCTCGGACGAGACTCCGCTCGTTCGCGCGTTCGTCAGAGCCGCCGCCGACGCCCTGCGACCGGTGAAGTGACGGGTCTCAGAGGGCGCCGGAGAAGGTGTCGCAGTCGGCGGGGGCTCCCGTTCGGTAGCCGGTGGTGAACCACTTCATCCGTTGTTCGGCGCTGCCGTGTGTCCAGCCCTCGGGATCGACCCTGCCCTGGGTGCGCCGCTGGATCCTGTCGTCGCCGACGGCCGCCGCGGCGTCCAGCGCCTCCTGGATGTCGGCGGCGGTGAACGGGCCGGTGTAGAAGCCGGTCTCGACGGCGTGCTTGGCCCACACCCCCGCATAACAGTCCGCCTGGAGCTCCAGCCTGACCGAGGCGCTCTCGGCCCCCCTGCGGTCGTCGCCGACCCGCCGGGAGGTGCCGATCAGGTTCTGCACGTGGTGACCGTACTCGTGGGCGATCACATACGCCTGGGCGAACGGACCTCCCCTGGCGCCGAAACGGCTCTCAAGGTCGCCGAAGAAGCCCAGGTCGAGATAGACGCGACCGTCGGCCGGACAGTAGAACGGGCCGACCGCCGAACTGGCCTGGCCGCATCCGGTGTTCACTCCCCCGGTGAACAGGATGGTCCTGGTGTTGCGGTAGGCGCCCTTGCCGCGTTCGGTGAACGCCTCACGCCAGTAGGCCTGCACGCTGTTGACCACGCCGACCACCCGGCACCTGTCCGACTGGTCGGCGTCGCTGCCCTTGCGGCACTCGGCGCCCAGGTCGGAGCCGGAGGTCGCGGGGCGCCGGGCCCCTCCGTCGCCACCGGCACCACCGTCACCGCCGCCGAGCAGCGCCGCCGGGTCGATCCCGAAGAACAGCGCCGCCACCACCAGCACGATCACACCGACGACACCGCCGCCGACCATGAGCCCCCCGCCGGGGAACCCGCCGCCACCGCCGCCGACGTCCTCGACCTGGGAGGCGTCGAGGTCCACGTCGTCGCGAAAGTCCATCGGAGCCGCTTTCTCTGGACGAGATCTGCGCGGCCCCATTGTCTCCCCGATCTCCGTGTCGAGGAAGTCCGCCGGGTCGTCACGGCCTGCCCACATTGGGCTTGGGACGGTGCTCGGGCAGCGCCACAAAACGGACTCGCCGACCGGTCAGCCGTGCGTGGACGGGTCCTCCACTCGGCGTGCTCGGCTGCTCCACGATGCCCGGATCCCCCACACCACGGTCGTCGGGGTCGCGGAGCCTCAATGTGACCTGATGGTACGGCGGGCCTACCCGTTCAGCAGGGCGCCGATGTCGCTCTGGCGGTAGCGGCGTTGGCCGCTGGGGGTTCGCACCGAGGGGATGCGGCCGGTCAGGGCCCAGCGGTTGACGGTCTTGGGGTCCACGCCGAAGATCCGGGCGACCTCGCCAGGGGTGAGGAGTCGTTCGACGGTGTCCGGTCCGGTGGTGAAGGTGCCGTCGGGGGCGACGGCCTTGAGGGCGGCCATGGGGAACTCCTGGGGGTCTCAGTAGCGGAGGGTGTGCAGGATCTGGTCGTGGCGTGCCAGCGCTCTGGCCAGCCGGTGCAGGGTGGTACGGCCGAGCACGTCCCTGGCTCCGGCTCTGCGCTGGTCGGGCCGCAGGGGGTGGTAGCGGACGGCCCACCACCGGGGCAGGCCGGGCAGGTCGTGTTCCTCGTACCGCCAGGCGGGGTGGGTGCTGATGAGCAGGTCGATCAGGCGCCGTTCGTCGTCGGTCATGGTCGTCCCGGTTCGGAGGCGGGCAGGGAACACACGTCGTTCGGGCCGTGAGGTCAGGGCTTCGACCCTTTTCGCGGGGCGGGTGCCCGGCCCCGAGCCGGGGAGCATGCGGCCGGGCACCCTGGAGGAGGACCGGCCCCACGGGGAGGGGGCCGGTGCGCCAGACGGCTCCCCCTTCCCCAACACGCTCAGCGTGTGTGGGAGCCGTCTTGCGAGGGTGTGCGGCCCAGGTCCCTCCTACCTGAGCCGCACGTTCATGGGGTACGACGGATACGGTTCCTCCGCCCGCCGTACCGGCTTCAGGAGCGCAGCAACCCGCGCAACGCCGTGGACCGGCCTGACCCAACGGCCTGAACGGCCCGGGAGATCCGGGCGGACTGCCTGGCCCGAGCGCTCTGGAGGGCACGGGCGACGGCGACGGCCCGGATGCTCGGCGGCACCGCCGGAGACACCTGGGCGGCCAGCTTGCGGTCCAATTCCTCGGCCGACTCCGCCCGCACCAACAGCGCGTCCCCGGCGTACGGCCTGCCGGGCAGGGCGCTCCGGTAGGCGCTCCACAGGCCGGACCGCGAGCTGTGGAAGACCAGCCAACCGGGATGAGCCTGTTGCACGGTGTCACAGGCTCGATCGGAGAACTCGGCCCCTTGACGAGGCACCCGGGCCGTCGGCATCACGCGGCCCTCCCGTCCGGCGAACGTCCTCCGGCGGACACCGTCTCCCCACCGGGCTCCTCGTTCCGTACCCCGGAAGACGGACGACCGGCCCCACCCCGCCTGCGCCGGACCGGCGCCGGAGCAGGCCTCATCGCCCGGATCATCTCGGCCTCCCGCATCCGCTCCTCCAACCCGTCGCCGGTTGGGTCCTCGACGATGACCGGCCGAGAACCGCCCCAGGCGGCGACCGCGTAGAAGCTGCGCCGTCCCAGGCTGTAGAGGACGGTCCAGTCGGCCCACGCCTGGTCGATCCGCTCGGCCTCCGCCTTCGCCGGGCCGTCCCACACCCTCCGGTACACCGGCTCGTACGGCTGGCCGTCGCGGTGCCGTCCGGTCACGAGGGCACCCCCTCAACAACGGTGCGGGCCTTCTCCTCCTGCGCGGCGATGACGGCCTGGACCTCCTCGAAGGTGTCGGCGTCCACCGCCGACTCCGCCCCGGCCCGTACGGCGAGGCGGGGGAAGGGCCGGTCGCGGAAGGCCCAGAACCGGCCCGCGCTGCTGATGAGCAACCGCCAGCCCGGGATCACCGGCCGGTCGGGGGTGTGCTGCATGATCTGGACCTCCGTGATCCGATCAGAGGCGTGCCTGGGCGGGGTGATCGCCAGACGGGCCTGCCCTGCGGGACAAGAAACAGCCGGAACCCGAACCGGCCGCCAGGCCGTACGAGCACCGGGACATCGAGGCCGTACGGCCAGGCGACCAGGCTGACGCACCCTCGTCCAGATGACCCCCGGCCGAGGAACCGTGGAGAACGGACGCCGGATTCGCCGAGGCGGCGACGGCCGGGCAGGCCGTACCGGCGCGACAGGCACCAGCTCCGGAACCACAACCGGGTCGTCCACAGGAACCGGCACGGGGTCGGGCTCCACAACGCCATGCGGTACGGCGTTCGCGGCCGGAACCATCGCGGGCGCCCCCGGTTCAGGATCAGGATCGGGACGACGCTGACCGGGCACCAGCGGAACCACCTCCCCCGGCGCGACCTCCACCGGAGGCCGAGGCGCCGGAAGAACCTGCGGGCCGTACGCACGCCGAGCCTGAAGCCGGGCGTCCATCAACACCCCGGACGGCTGCACGTACTCATGCCCGTCCTGGGCGGAACAGCCGTGGGCGTAGGGGGAATGCCCACACCGGGCACACCCCATGGGCAGCGGCACGGCACCGGCGAAACAGCCACAACCGTCCCGAATCGACGTGCCCGAGCCAAAGCCCGGAGCACTACTCTTACTCACGTCAGGAGTTACCTTCCTGATAGAGGGCCTGTCCCGGCGGTGCAACGCCGGGCAGGTCGTTTCTTTTAAGTTGCCTGGTAGGCGCTCTAGTGTGTCCTGCCCTACCACGGTAGGCTCGCGGCTATCTCGCCCTATGCCACAAGAGCGTGCAAGGCGCCAGCCCTCTACGGTCTGGCTCGTGAGCGGATCTCTGGAGTCATTCCCTGGATGGCGGCTAGATAGGGCCAGATGGAAGCAGGTGTACGACATCCTGCGAGAGCGCCTGGAGGCCGGGACATACAAGACCGGGTTTCCGATCCCGAGTCTCAGCCAACTGGAGCAGGAGTGGCCCGACCTGGCCCGCAACACCATCCGTAAGGCGATAGCCCGGCTGGAGAAGGAGGGCTTCGTGCGAGGGGAGGTGGGCGTCGGAACTTTCGTCCGCCCCAAGGACGAGTGGCAGGCCGCCGACGACTGAGCAGCCCCGGAGGCCGAAGTGCCGTCCGGCGCAACCTGTCGCAGCCAGCTCTGCCATGATTCCCTCACTCACAGTCGTTGCCTGGGAACTCATAGTGCCGCTTCGGTGGTAAACTCGCAATACCCAAATGAGCAATACCCAAAAATAAGTTACCGTGAGCCTCTCAAGCCAGGAGGCACCCCCGATGACCCACATCTACAGCCCCACGGTGAGACGACGGCGCCTGTCCGCCGCACTACGTCGAGCCCGTAGTGACGCTGGCCTCACCGCCGAAGCGGCGGCCAAGCTTCTCGGATGGCCCGCATCCAAGGTCACCCGGATAGAACGCAACGAGTGGCGAAGACCCACCGTCAGCGATGTGACCGACATGCTCGACGTGTACGGCGTCACCGATGAGGCCGTACGGAAGGCGATGAGCACCCTGGCCCGTCAGGCACGTGAACGGGGATGGTGGGAAGGGGAGCTACGTGCCGAACTGGGAGGCAGCCTCGTAGAGTTCGAAACCGAGGCATCGAAGATCCGCGTCTTCCAAGCCCTGCTCGTTCCAGGCCTGCTCCAGACCGCCGACTACGCACGTGCTGTCTTTCGCGGCGGCATGATTGTTGATCAAGACATGGTCGAACGGCGCGTTCATGCCCGTCTCGCTCGGCAACAGATCCTGGAACGCGATCACCCCCTGAATCTGTGGGTGATCCTCGACGAGGCGGCACTCATCAAGCACGTGGGAGGCCCTGCGGTCATGCGTGCACAAATTCACCACCTGATCGACATGGCGGCTCGTCCGAACATTGGCATCCAAGTGGTTCCGAACACGGCAGGCGCTCATGCGTCCATGTCAGGCGCGTTCACGATCCTGTCGTACCCCACCCCGGACGACCCCGAGCTTGTCTACATCGAAACGGGTACCAACGGAGACCTGTACCTCGAAGGAACAGAGGAAATTGAGCGCTATACGCTCAAATACGACCACATACGAGGAAGCGCCCTATCAGTGGAAGCCTCAGTGGCGCGCATGATGAACCTGGCCGAACAACTGAAGTGAGGAAAACCGTGGATCGCACCCAGGCCCAGAACCTCACCTGGCGCAAGTCCTCCCTGAGTAGCGCAGATGGAGGCGATTGCGTCGAGGTGGCCTCACTACCCGAAGGTGGACACGCCGTTCGCGACAGCAAGGACCCCTCCGGCCCGGCCTTGGCGTTCACCCCCGCCCAGTGGCGCTCGTTCATCGGCCGCGTAAGGACCGGCGCCTTCGACGCCTGAGCATCTTCGCTCTTGGACCCCGGCACCCACACGGGCGCCGGGGTCTTGCATGTGCGATGGGACGCTCACACAGTGAGGACCAGGAACCCGACGAAGGCGAGGAACAGCCATGTCCCCTGACCTGACCGGCGCCCAGTTCCGCAAGTCCAGCCTCAGCGGCGCCGGCGAGAACTGCGTTGAGGTCGCCACCAACCTCCCCGGCCTGGTCGCCGTCCGCGACAGCAAAGACCCCTCCGGTCCCGCCCTGGCCTTCACCCCCGCCCAGTGGCGTTCGTTCGTCGGCCGCGTGAGCACCGGCGCATTCGCCGCCTGATCTCTCTTCGAGGCCCCGGCACCGTACGGCGCTGGGGCCTTGTGCATGTCAGGGGCAGCTCACACAGTGAAGGTCAGGACCCGCTCACCCAAAGCGAGGAACCCCATGACCCCCGACCTGACCAACGCCAAGTTCCACAAGAGCAGCCTCAGCGACCAAAGCGGCAACTGCATCGAGGTCGCCACCAACCTCCCCAACCTGATCGCCGTTCGCGACAGCAAAGACCCCTCCGGCCCCGCCCTGGCCTTCACCCCCGCCCAGTGGCGCTCATTCATCGGCCGCGTGAACACCGGCGCCTTCGACGCCTGATCACCTGTTCCCCGCGAGACCCTACCGATCCGTAATCGCCTGAAATGGCGGGGAAACCCGGGCGGCGGGCGGAGCGTCTGTCTTACGTTGAGAGATCGCGTGGCGGAAGGGGTGGGCGGGTGGAGATCGAGCTGTCCAAGGCGGTCGAAGGGCTGCGTGACGAGTTGCTGGAGGCGGCGGTCACCGGAGCGGGCAGCCACATCGCGTTCGCGGTGGGGCCGATCGAGCTGGAGTTCGCCGTGGAGTTGAAGGCCGACGCCAAGGCCAAGGCCGGGTTCAAGGCCTGGGTCGTCTCCGCCGACGCCGAAGCGGGGGTGAGCCGGGCACGGACCCACACCGTTCGCGTCACACTCACGCCCAAGCACCGCGATGGCGGTGACCTGCTGATCACCGACACCTCCGGGCAGATCGCCGGGCCGGGCGAGGTCGGCGGGCACCTGGGCCGCTGACTGTCCGGCCTGCTGTTCGACCAGTCCAGGGCCTCGGCGCCGATGCCGGGGCCTTCTGCGGAAGGGAGCGCGGGTGCAGCGTCAGCGGGTGGTCGCCGTCGTCACCACCACCTCGGTGGCCGCGTCCGGGCGGGGGTCGGGGTATGTGGTCGGGCCGCGACTGGTGCTGACCTCCGCCCATGTGACCGGCCCGACCGGCTCACCGGTGGAGGTGTTCCATCCCGGACATCCGCAGACCTACTGTGGGCGCGTGGTGTGGTCGGGCACACCAGGTGGGTGCGACGACGCCGCCCTGGTCGTCATCGACGACCAGGCCTGGAGGCCGCCGCCGGGCCGGGCGGTGCGCTGGGGCCGCACCCTCACCTACCGGCCCGGCATCCCGTGCGAGAGTTGGGGGCTGCCCGCCCTGGTGCAGCGCGAGGGCCGTCCGGCTGATTTGCTGCAGCCCTCCGGGACCCTCAACCCCGGCGACCGCTACGTGGGCGACCGCTACGTCATGGCCGTGACCGGCACCGCCCCCGAAGCGCCGATGGACGGATCCTCGCCGTGGGCGGGCATGTCGGGGGCGGCGCTGTTCTGCGGGGACCTGCTGGCCGGGGTCATCACCGCCGATCCGGCAGGGCGCGGTCACAGCCATCTGGAGGCGGTGCCGGCCTACGTGCTGCACCACGACCCGGCCTTCCGCGCCGTGCTGGGCGAGCACAGCGCGATCGAGGAAAGGGAAGGGGTGGTGCTGGAGCCGATCGAGTTCCAGCACCTGGCCGAAGCGGCCGACCCCGCCGCAGTCGTCGTGCCCGGCGGGATCGGGGTCTCACCGGCGGGCCTGCTGCGGGCGCGCCGCCAGATCGTGCCCTTCCACGGCCGCCAGGACGTCCTGGCGCGACTGAACGCCTGGGCCGACCTGCCGGGGTTCGGGGCGCTTCTGTTGCACGGTGTGGGCGGGCAGGGCAAGACTCGCCTGGCCACCCACCTGGCCGGGCAACTGGCCGCCGCCGGGTGGGGCACACTGTGGCTGCGCCCGAACGCCTCCCCTGCCGATCTGGCCGTGATCGCCGACACCGCCGCCGGGCTGCTGGTGGTCATCGACTACGCCGAATCACGCACCGATCAGGTCACCGCCCTGCTGGAGGCCGCCACCCGCCTGGAGAGCCTCTGCCCGTTGAAGGTACTGCTGGTGGCCCGCACCGCCGGCTCGTGGTGGCACAGCCTCAAACGCGCCTCCCACACCAACGGGGCCCTGCTGGAGCACGCTCCCCTCATCGACCTGCAGGCTCTGGAGCAGGACCCGGCAGAGCGCGGACACGCCTACCGCCAAGCCGCGCTCGCCTTCGCCCACGCCCTGCAACAGGCGCCGACCCTCGCCGGGGCCGGGGAGTCGTGGAGCGCCCTGGCCGCTGCCCTGCCCCTGCCGGCCGCGCTGGGCACGGCGCAGCGGGGGAACGCGCTGACCCTGCACATGAGCGCGCTGGCCGATCTGCTGGACGCCGCCACCGGCGCAACGGCTGTGGACGGCGGCCACGAGGCGGGTTGGGCGGAGGCGGCCGGGGTGGAGGACCGGCTACTGGAACACGAGGAGCGCTACTGGAGGTCCGCCGCGGTCGTCTTCGGTCTGTATGACCGTACCCGCGATGGGCTGGTGCTGCCTCAGGTCCTGACCGATGCCCTGGCCGCGGCCACCGCGCTGGGCGCCGCCGACCACTCCCAGGCCCTGGCGCTGCTGGCCCGCCTCCCCGCGCTGGCCGAGCAGTCGACTGCCGAACGCCGTGAGCGGGTACGCGACTGGCTGGCCGCCCTCTACCCGCCGACCGACCCTCACCAGCCCTGGGGGACGCTGCAGCCGGACCTGGTGGCCGAGCGTTTCATCGGCCGCCACCTGCCCGCCCGGCCCGGCCTTGCCGACCGACTGACCATCGGAGCCGATACGGCCCAGGCAGTGCAGTTGCTGACCATCTACACCCGGGCGGCCGGCCACCGCGTCTTCGCCGGCAGCCTGGACGCGGCGTTGACCGCGTTGTGCGCACGCCAGGCTGCGGTGCTGGTACCGGCGGCGATCGAGGTCGCTCCCCAGGCCGAACGCCCAGCCCCGTTGCTGGACGCCCTGCAGCAGATGCTGAACGTTCCCGACCTGCCGCACACCACCGTGCAGGCCTGGCATGACCACCTGCCGCAGTACAGCCAGGTACTGGCCGGATGGGCCGTCGACCTCACCACCCGCCTGACCACCTGGCACCGCGACCACCAGGACCTGCCCAACCTCGCGTTAAGCTCGAACAGCCTGTCGATCCGGCTGGGGGATCTCGGACGACGGGAAGAGGGCTTGGCCGCCATCGAAGAAGCCACCGATATCTACCGGAAGCTGGCCCGGACACACCCGGACGCCCACCTGCCCGACCTCGCCATGAGCCTGAACAACCTGTCGATCCGGCTGGGAGATCTCGGACGACGCGAGGAAGGCCTGA
>NZ_JBHSBC010000052.1:0-5329 GCF_042650425.1 Streptosporangium jomthongense
GATTCGCCGTACGAACCCGGCCCAGCAACTCGGCGAAGGTCGGATTCCCCGACAAGTCCGTCCGCAGCACCAACGTGTTGACGAAGAAACCCACCAGGTCGTTGAGCGCCTCATCGGTACGTCCGGCCGTGGGGGTGCCGAGCGGGATGTCGGTTCCGGCCCCCAGGCGGCTGTAGAGGGTCGCGACGGCGGCCTGCAACAGCATGAACAGGCTGACCTGCCGCTCGGCCGCCACCCGGACCAGCCGCCCATGCAGTTCCGCGTCCAGCCCGAACCCGGCCACCCCACCCCGATGACTCGGCACAGCAGGCCTGGCCCGGTCATACGGCAGCGCCAACTCCTCCGGCACCCCCTCCAGTGCCTTGCGCCAGTGGGCGAGCTGTTCGTCCTGGACGGTGTCGAGGAGGTCGCGTTGCCAGAGGGCGTAGTCGGCGTACTGCACCGGCAGCGGCGCCCAGTCAGGGGAGTCTCCGGCTAATCGTGCCTGGTAGGCGACGGCCAGGTCGTCGAACAGTGGCCTCAGTGACCAGCCGTCCCCGGCGATGTGGTGCAGCAGCAGGACCAGCACGTGCTCGTCCGCGCCGTACGACAGCAACCAGGCCCGCACCGGCAACTCGGCCGAGATGTCGAAGACCCCGACTGCCAGTTCCTCCACGACCGCCCGCGCCTGTTCGTCGTCGGCGCAGTCCCGAACGTTCAGCGTCAGCCGGGCGTCCTCAAGCACCTTCTGGTACGGCACGCCGTCCACCGACGGGAAGGTCGTCCGCAGTGCCTCGTGCCTGGTCACCACGTCCGTCAGCGCCGCGTCGAGCGCCGAGGTGTCCACGGGGCCGCGTAGCCGTACGGCCAGAGGGGTGTTGTAGAGGGCGCTGGGTCCTTCGAGCTGTTCGATGAACCACAGGCGTTGCTGGGCGAAGGACAGCGGGACGTGCTCCGGCCGGGTCATGGCGGTCAGGGCGGGCCGTACGGTACCGGCCTGCTCGGTGGCCAGGTACCGCTCCAGGCGGGCAACGTCCGGGTTCTGGAAGAGCGCCCTGATCGGCAGCTCGACTCCCAGGACGGTGCGGATCCGGCTGACCAGCTTGGTCGCGAGCAGCGAGTGCCCACCCAGGTCGAAGAAGCCGTCGTCGACCCCGACCCGCTCAACGTCGAGGATCTCGGCGAACAGGCCGCAGAGGATCTCCTCCCGGGGAGTGCGCGGCTCGCGACCCTCGGACACGCTGAGATCGGGGGCGGGCAGCGCGCGGCGGTCGATCTTGCCGTTGGCCGTGACCGGCAGGGCGTCGAGAACCACCACGAACGGCACCATGTAGGCCGGCAGCCGGGCGCCCACGTACTCGCGCACTCCCTCTGGGGTGGCGTCCCCGGTGACGTAGGCCACCAGCCGCTTGTCGCCGGGACGGTCCTCCCGGACGATCACCAGGGCCTGCCGTACCGAGGGATGCTCCGCGACGACGACCTCGATCTCACCCGGTTCGATGCGGAAGCCACGGATCTTCACCTGGTCGTCGGTACGGCCGACGAACTCGATCTGTCCGGAGGTGTTCCAGCGGACCAGGTCCCCGGTGCGGTACATCCGCCCGCCGTACGGGCAGGCGACGAAGCGTTCGGCGGTCAGGTCCGGCCTGCCGACGTAGCCTCGGGCCAGGCCTTCGCCCGCGAGGTAGAGTTCGCCCGCGATCCCGGCCGGGACCGGTTGCAGCGCCTCGTCCAGGATGTAGGCCCGCATGTTGTCCATGGGGCCGCCGATCGGCGGAACCGCCTGGTAGGCGAACGGGCGCCGCACCGGGTGGCAGGTGGCGAAGGTCGTGGTCTCGGTGGGACCGTACACGTGGACGAAGGCCAGGTCCGGGCAGCGTTCGACGGCCCGGCGCATCGCGGTGACCGATCCGGCCTCGCCGCCGCTCCACACCTCCCGCACCCCCGCCAGGGGACGCGACCCGTGCTCGGCCAGCAGGTTGAACAACGCCGTGGTGAAGAACGCCGCCGTCGGCCGCCGTTCGATCAGCAGCGTGGACATGGCGTCCAGGTCGAGCTCGCCCGGCGGTGCCACGACCACCTGACCGCCGGAGAGCAGCGGCACCCACAGCTCGTAGGTCGAGGCGTCGAAGGCCAGGGGAGAGTGGACCAGCACCCGGCGGTGTTCCTCCTTGCGGAACCGGCCGTCGGCGGCCAGCGCCACCACGTTCCTGTGGGTGACGGCCACGCCCTTCGGCACCCCCGTGGACCCCGAGGTGAACATGACGTACGCCAGCTGATCCTGATAAATGGGCATATTTTGCCCGGTGGGTTCTACGTCCGGTTCGTTGAGCAGGGTGGCGACGTCGAGCACCGTCATGTCGTCCGGGAACGTCACCCGCCGGGCGGTCTCGTCACCCAGGACCAGGTGAGCCCCGCTCTGCCGCAGGATCACCTCGATGCGCGAGGCCGGATAGCGAGGATCGAGCGGAACGTACACGCCACCCGCCTTGAGCACCCCCAGGACGGCGATCACCGCCTCGAAGGAACGCTCCAGGAAGAGCACCACCGGGGTCTCCCTGGTCACCCCCTCGGTCGTCAGGCGCCGCGCCAGCCGCTCGGCGCGGGCGTCGAGTTCCGCGTAGGTCAGCGTCCGCTCGTCCTGGTTGAGCGCGACCGCGTCCGGGGTGCGCGCGACCTGCTCGGCGAACAGTTCGGGAATGCTTCCCCCGGCCACCGGACCGGCGGTCTCGTTCCACTCGTCCAGGATCTCGGCCCGCTCCTCGGGGGCGAGCACGTCGATGGCGGCGATCGGCAGGTCCGGGTCGTGGGCGACGGCCAGCAGTACCCGCAGGAGTCGTTCGGTCAGGGTGGTGGCGGTGTGGTGGTCGAACAGGTCGGTTGCGTACTCCAGCAGACCGGTCAGCCCATCGGGAGTCTCGGTGAAGGAGAAGGACAGGTCGAACTTGGCGATGTCCAGGTCGAAGGGATACTCCCGGCACTCCAGTCCGGCGAACTCCTCGGGCAGCGGGGTCTGGCTGTCCAGGGTGACGGCGGTCTGGAACAACGGATGCCTGGCCGGGACCCGCTCCGGATTGAGATGCTCCACCAGCCGCTCGAACGGCACATCCTGATGGGTGTAGGCGTCCAGATTCGCCGTACGAACCCGGCCCAGCAACTCGGCGAAGGTCGGGTTCCCCGACAAGTCCGTCCGCAGCACCAACGTGTTGACGAAGAAGCCCACCAGGTCGTTGAGCGCCTCATCGGTACGTCCAGCCGTCGGCGTCCCCAGCGGAATGTCCGTCCCGGCCCCCAGACGGCTGTAGAGGGTCGCGACGGCCGCCTGCAACACCATGAACAGGCTGACCTGACGCTCGGCCGCCACCCGGACCAACCGCCCATGCAACTCCGCGTCCAGCCCGAACCCGGCCACCCCACCCCGATGACTCGGCACAGCAGGCCTGGCCCGGTCATACGGCAGCGCCAACTCCTCCGGCACCCCGTCCAACGCGCCCTGCCAGTAGGCGAGCTGCTCATCCTGAACGGTTTCGAGAAGGTCCTGCTGCCACAGCACGTAGTCGGCGTACTGCACCGGCAACGGCTCCTGGATCGGGAGCCGCCCGGCCAGCCGCGCCTCGTAGGCCGTCTCCAGATCGACGAAGAGCGGGCCCACCGACCAGCCATCGCTGACGATGTGGTGAAGCAGCAGGACCAGCACGTGCTCATCGGCGCCACGCGACAGCAACCAGGCCCGCACCGGCAACTCGGCCGAGATGTCGAAGACGTACCCCGCCGCCCGCTCGACCGCCCGCCGCACCTCGGCGTCGTCCGCGCAGGTCAGCACCTCAAGCACCGGCCGGGCCCCGGCCTCCCGGATCTCCTGGTACGGCCCGGCGTCAGAGGAGACGAAGACCGTGCGGAGCACCTCGTGCCTGGTCAGCAGGTCCCCGAGGGCGGCCTCCAGGGCTCCGGCGTCGATCCGGCCGCCGAGCCGCAGCACGAGCGGCGTGTTGTACAGGGCGCTCGGCCCCTCAAGCTGTTCGATGAACCACAGGCGCTGCTGCGCGTAGGAAAGCGGAATCATGGTCTTCCTCCGACGGAGATCACGGGCTGCTCAGCGCCTGGGCCGCAACGCGGGCCTGGCCGGGCCGGACTTGGGGAGTTCGTCGACGACACCGGCGACGGTGGGGGCGTTGAACAGGGAGCGGATCGGCAACTCGGCGCCGAGAACGGTGCGGATGCGGCTGACCAGCTTGGTCGCGAGCAGCGAATGGCCGCCCAGGTCGAAGAAGCCGTCGTCGATGCCCACCCGTTCGAGACCGAGGACCTCGGCGAACAGGCCGCACAGGATCTCCTCCCGCGGGGTGCGCGGGCCACGACCACCGGCCGTGCCGAAGTCGGGTGCGGGCAGCGCGCGCCGGTCGATCTTGCCGTTGGCCGTGACGGGCAGGGCGTCCAGGACCATCACCGTCGGCACCATGTAGGCGGGCAACCGGGCGGCGACGTGCTCACGCACCTGTTCGGGGACGGCCTCCCCGGTGACGTAGGCGACCAGGCGTTTGTCTCCCGGCCGGTCCTCACGGGCGACCACGACCGCCTGCCGTACCGAGGGGTGTTCACCGGTCACGGCCTCGATCTCGGCGAGTTCGACCCGGAAGCCACGGATCTTCACCTGGTCGTCACTACGGCCGACGAACTCGATCTCCCCGGAGGTGTTCCAGCGGACGACGTCCCCAGTGCGGTACATCCGCCCGCCGTACGGGCAGGCCACGAACCGCTCAGCCGTCAGACCGGGCCTGCCCACGTAACCGCGGGCCAGGCCGGTGCCCGCGATGTACAGCTCGCCCGCGACGCCGGCCGGGACCGGCCGCAGTCCCTCGTCCAGCACGTAGACGCGGGTGTTGTCCATCGGGCGGCCGATGGACAGCCGCCCCGGCCCGGCCTCGAGCTGGGTCACGCAGAGCGTCGTCTCGGTCGGACCGTACAGGATCCGGATCGTGACACCGGGGTTCGCCTCGCGCACCCGGCGCACCGCGGCGGGCGAGACCACGTCGCCTCCGGTCAGCACCTCCCGCACCCCCGCGAAGGCGTCGGGGTCCTCCTCGGCGATCACCCGGAACAGACCGGCCGTGACGTGGACGTGGGTGAGGTCGTGCCGTCCGACCAGGGCACGGATCCCGGCCGCGTCCACGTTGCCCGCCGGCGCGACGACCACCTGGCCGCCGGAGAGCAGCGGCACCCACAGCTCGTAGGTGGAGGCGTCGAAGGCGTGCGGCGCGTGGAACAGGATCCGCTGTTCGTACGGCTGCCGCCAGCACCTGTCCATCACCAGGTCGATCACGTTCTGGTGGGTGATCGTGATGCCCTTGGG
>NZ_JBHSBC010000053.1:0-21086 GCF_042650425.1 Streptosporangium jomthongense
GGGGGAAGGGGCGGCCGACGGGCCAGGCCGTACCGCCGGACAGGGCCGACGGGTCCACCCGCTCGCCGGTCACCGCGACGACCGTCTCGGTCGGGCCGTAGCTGTTGAAGATCGCGCAGCCCGCGCGGGAGGCCAGGTCACGGACCCAGGCGGCCGGGGACGCCTCACCCGCCAGGACGAGCGCCCGGCGCGGCAGCAGCCGTTCCGGCTCGACCTCCGCGCCGAGCGCGGCCAGGTGGGAGGGCGTCATCTTCAGATAGTCGAGGCCCCGCACGGCCTCGGCCAGTTCGGGCCCGGAACCGCGGCGGGGCAGCTGGTGCAGGGTTCCGCCGCCGGTGAGCGGCAGGTGGAACATCAGCATGCTGAAGTCGAAGGCGAGCGACTGGAGCAGGCCGAAGGTGGCGCCGGGCACGATGTCGTACTCCTGACGGATGTACTCCAGGTAGGCCACGATGTGCCGGTGCTGGACGCCGACCCCCTTGGGCCGCCCGGTCGTGCCGGAGGTGTAGATCACGTAGGCGAGGTCGCCGGGGCCCGCCACCGGTTCGAGCGGCGTGTCGTCGCCCGGGCCGTCCAGCCGGTCCATTTCGACGACCGGGCCGGTGAAACCGCTCGCCCGCTCGCGCAGCGCCGAGTCGGTGACCAGCAGCACGGCCGAGGCGTCGGCGAGCAGAAGGTCCATCCGTTCACGCGGCTGCTCGGGGTCGAGCGGCAGGTAGGCGCCGCCCGCCTTGAGCACCGCGAGGATCGCGACGGCGGCCTCCACGGTCTCGTCGAGACAGATCGCCACCCGCGTGTCGGGGCCGGTACCGAGCTCCCGCAGCCGCCTGGCCAGCCGGTTGGCCCGGCTGTGCAGTTCGGCGAAGGTCAGCGACCGTTCCCCGGCGACGAGGGCGAGCGCGTCCGGGGTCCGCGCCGCCTGCGCCTCGGCCATCTCGCCGAGCGTGCGATGCTGCGGCCGCCAGGTACGGGTGCCCGCCCACTCGCCGAGCAGCGTGCGCCGCTCCCGCTCGCCGAGCAGGTCCACCTCGGACAGGCGCAGCGCGGGATCGGCCGCGGCCTGCCGCAGGAAGCGCCGCATCGAGTGTTCGACACGCTCGACGGTCACGGCCTCGAACAGGTCGGTCCGGTAGGTGATGAAACCGCTCAGCCCCTCGGGGGTCTCGCTGACGTACAGCGCCAGGTCGAACTGGGTGGCGCGCAGCCGCAGGTCGAACGGGCTCACCTCAAGCCCCGCGACGGTCGTCTCACGGACCGCCCGGTCGACCAGCGTGAACGTCGCCTGGAAGACCGCGGACCGGCCGGGGTCCCGCTCGACCCGCAGGTCGTTGACCAGCCGGTGGAAGGGGTAGTCCTGGTGCGCCAGCGCGCCCAGCACGGTCTGCCTGGTCTCGCGCAGGTGCTCGGCCACGGTCGGGTCCGCCCCGGTACGGCCGCGCAGGGTCACCATGTTGACGAAGGCGCCGACCACCCCCTCAAGCTCCCGGTAGGGCCGTCCGGCCACCGGCGAGCCGATCGCGAAGTCGTCCTGGCCCGCGTGCCGGGCGAGCACCGCGTGGTAGGCCGCCAGCAGGGTCATGTAGAGCGTGACGGAGTGCGCCCTGCCCAGCTCGCGTACGGTCTCGGTCAGCTCGGCGTCCCAGGTGAAGGAGTGGGCCGCGCCCTCGAACCGCTGCTCGGGAGGCCGGGGACGGTCGGTCGGCAGCTCCAGGTCGGGCAGCCCGGCCAGTTCCGCGCGCCAGAAGGCGCCGTCGGCCTCGGCCGCGGGCCCGGCCAGCCGCTCCCGCTCCCAGACGGCGAAGTCGCCGAACTGCACGGCCGGGCCCGGCGGCGGACCGGGGGTGCCCTCACGCAGCCCGCCGTACAGGGCGAGCAGCTCACCCGTCATGATCTCCAGCGACCGGCCGTCGCTCACGATGTGGTGGACGAGGAGCATGAGCACGTGGTCGCCGGGCCCGACGCGGACCAGCGACGTCCGCAGCGGCGCGTCGCTCGTCAGGTCGAACGGCCGGGCCGCCTCCGCGCCGAGGATCTCGGCCGCCCGCTCCACGTCCTCCGCCTCGGTGACCTCAAGCGTGACGGGCCACGGCTCGTCGACGACGACCCTCGGCCGCCCGTCCTGGGTGGCGGGGAAACGCATCCGCAACGCCTCGTGCCCGGCCACCAGCGCGGTCAAAGCCTCGGCGAGCAGCGCGACGTCCAGCTCCCCCTTCAGGCGCATGGCGACGGGAAGCGTGTAGGCGACGTTCCCCGGGGCGAGCTGCTCCATGAACCACAGCCGCTCCTGCCCGCTGGACGGTGGCGGTTCGGTCCCCGGAGGACGGGGCAGGACGGTCGCGCTCCCCGCCCGCCCGCGCAGTCGCTGTGACAGCAGGGCGCGTTTGTCGGCGGTGAGGGCGCCGGCACGCTCCGACAGCTGGTCGGTCATCAGGCGGTTCTTCCTTCTATGTCGTTGATGAGCAGCGCCTCGACGGTGTCGGCCAGCCGTTCGACCGTGGGGTCGGTGAAGACCGCGTTGACCGGTATCTCCAGGTCCACGGCCGCCCTGATCCTGGCGGCGACCCGGATGGCCAGCAGCGAGTTGCCGCCGAGGGCGAAGAAGTCGTCGCGCACGCCGATCCGCTCGACCCCGAGCACCTCGGCCCAGACCTCCGCGACCAGCTCCTCGGCCTCGGTCCTCGGCCCCTGTTCCTCCTCGGCCGCCTCCCCCCGCACGGGGGCGGGCAGGGCGTCGCGGTCGACTTTGCCGTTGTGGTTGAGGGGGAGGGTGTCGAGGATGACGAGGGCGGTGGGGACCATGTAGGCGGGCAGGGTTCGCCGGGCGTGTTGGAGCAGGTGGCCGGGGTCGGTGGGGTTTCGGGTGGTGAGGTAGGTGACGAGGCGTTTGTCGCCGGGGTTGTCCTCGCGTAGCAGGGTCACGCTCTGGACGACGTCGGGGTGACGCAGAAGGACGGCGTCGATCTCCCCGGGCTCCACCCGGAATCCACGGATCTTCACCTGCCCGTCGGCCCGGCCGACGAACTCGACGTTCCCGTCGGCGCGGCGCCGTACCAGGTCGCCGGTGCGGTACATGCGGGTGCCGGGCGGGCCGTAGGGGTCGGCGACGAAGCGTTCTGCGGTGAGGCCGGGCCTGCCGAGGTAGCCGCGGGCCAGGTGGTCCCCGGAGATGTACAGCTCCCCGGGCACCCCGGTGGGAACGGGCCGCAGCGCGGCGTCCAGGACGTAGGCGCGCGTGTTGTCGAGCGGCCCGCCGATCGGGACGGTGCCCGCGGGCGTCTTCGCCGTCCGGTGAGACAGCGCGAACGTCGTGGTCTCGGTCGGGCCGTAGACGTTGGTGACGACGCCGCCCGCGTCCAGCACACGTTCGACCGCCGCGGGGGAGGCCGCCTCACCTCCCGTCCACAGTTCGGGTACGGCCGCCAGCACCTCGGGTGAGCCCTCGGCCAGGACGTTGAACAGCCCCGTGGTCAGGAACACCCCGGTGACGCGTTCCTCGTGGAGCATCCGTTCGAGGGTGGGCGCGTCGAGTACGCCGGGCGGGGCGACGACCACCGTCCCGCCGTTGAGCAACGGAACCCACACCTCGTAGGTCGAGGCGTCGAAGGCGAACGCGGAGTGCGACAGCACCCGGTCGTGCCCGGCGAAGCGACGGTCGGCCGCCAGCGCCACCACGTTGTGGTGGGTGACGGCGACGCCCTTGGGGGTTCCGGTGGAGCCGGAGGTGAACATGACGTAGGCGAGCTGCCGGGGGTCGGTTTCACGGACCGGGTCGCCGGGGTGGGTCTCGCCGGTGACCTGGATGGTGGTGAGGCCGTGCCCGGGGTGGGTTGTGTCGGTCACGGCCAGTCTGGCGCCGGTCTGCCGCCTGATCCAGTCCATGCGCTCCGGTGGGTAGGCCGGGTGCAGGGGGACGTAGACGGCGCCCGCCTTGGCGACGGCCAGCAGGGCGACGACGACGTCGGCGGATCGTTCCAGCAGGACGAGGACGGGGGTCTCCGCGCCGGCCCCCGCCGCGATCAGCCGGTGGGCCAGGGCGTTGGCGCGGGCGTTGAGCTCCGCGGCGGTCAGGCGGGTGGTGCCGCAGACCACGGCTTCGGCGCCGGGGTCCGCCGCGACCCGCGCCTCGAACAACCGGGCCAGGTCGCCGTACGGCAGCGCCGCCGCGGTGGCGTTTCCCTCCTCCACCAGGGCACGCCGCTCCCCGGCGGTGAGCAGCTCGACCTGCCCGATCCGGACGTCGGGATCCGCCGCCACCGCCTCCAGCAGCCTCGTCAGCCACCCGGCGATCGACTCGGCCGTGCCGCGGTCGAACAGGTCGGTGGCGTACTGCAGCACCCCGTGGATTCCCGACGGCCCCTCGCTGAGACCGAACAGCAGGTCGCACTTGGCGCCGCTGAGGCCGTACAACGAGTAGTCCGGGTCCGGCGTCACCGTCAGACCGGGCACCTCGGTCCTGTCGTCGGGGGTGTTCTCCAGGGCCAGCATCACCTGGAAGAGCGGGTTGCGGCCGGGCAGCCGCACCGGGTTGAGCGCCTCGACCAGATGCTCGAACGGCACGTCCTGGTGCGCGTACGCCGCCAGGTCCGCCTCCCTGACCCGGGCCAGCAGCTCACGGAAACTCGGATCGCCCGAGGTGTCGGTGCGCAGCACCAGCGTGTTGACGAAGAAGCCGACCAGGTCGTCCAGCGCCTCGTCCGCACGGCCCGCCACGGGAGAGCCGACCGGTATGTCGCCGCCCGCCCCGAGCCTGGTCAGCAGCGCCGCCAGCCCCGCCTGCAGGACCATGAACAACGTGGCCTGACCGGTCCTGGCCAGGGTGAGCAGCCGCCCGTGCAGCTCGGGCGGGATCCGCAGTGGCACGGCACCGCCCCCGTGCCCCGGGACCGTCGGCCGGGGCCGGTCGGCGGGCAGCGGCAGTTCCTCGGGCAGCCCCGCCAGGGCCCGCCGCCAGAAACCGGTCTGCGCGCTCATGAGACTGTCCGGGTCCGCCGCGTCCCCGAGCAGCTCGCGCTGCCACAGGGTGTAGTCGCGGTAACGCACGGGCAGCGGCTCCCACTCCGGGGCCTCACCCCGCGTGCGGGCCGCGTAGGCCGTCGCCAGGTCGCGCCTGAGCGGCGCCATCGACCAGCCGTCCGCGGCGATGTGGTGCAGCAGCACGACCAGCACGTGCTCGTCGGGGTCGCCCTGCCCGAGGGCGAACAGGCACGCCCGCACCGGCGGTTCGGCCGACAGGTCGAAGGGGCGCGCGGCCTCCCGCTCGATGGCGGGACCGAGCTCCGCCTCGCCGATCTCCGTGACCGTCAGGCCGGGGACGACGTCGAGCACCCGCTGGCCGTCCGGCGAGGGGAAGACCGTCCGCAGCGTCTCGTGCCGCAAGGCCACATCACGCAGCGCCGCCGCGAGCGCCGCCCGGTCCAGCCGCCCGGACAGGCGCAGGACCAGCGGAATGGTGTAGAGCCCGGCGGACTCGGCGAGCCGGTCGACGATCCAGATCCGGTGCTGGGCGTAGGAGAACAACGGCTCCCCGGAGTCCTCCGAGCGGACCAGCGGCGGCCTGGTCCCGCGTCCTCTCGCCCTCTCGACCGCCGTGGCGAGCGCGGCGACGGTCGGCGCCTCGAAGACCTCCCGCACCTGCACCTCGACGGAGAGCGCCGACCTGATTCCGGCCACCACCCGCATGGCCAGCAGCGAGTGCCCGCCGAGCGCGAAGAAGTCGTCGTCGACCCCGATCCCCGGTACGGCGAGCACCTGCGCGAACAGGTCACGGAGGATCCCCTCGACCGGAGTGCGCGGCGCCGTGCCCGACGTCGTCGTCTCCGGGGCGGGCAGGGCGTCGCGGTCGACTTTGCCGTTGTGGTTGAGGGGGAGGGTGTCGAGGATGACGAGGGCGGTGGGGACCATGTAGGCGGGCAGGGTTCGCCGGGCGTGTTGGAGCAGGTGGCCGGGGTCGGTGGGGTTCCGGGTGGTGAGGTAGGTGACGAGGCGTTTGTCGCCGGAGTTGTCCTCGCGTAGCAGGGTCACGCTCTGGACGACATCGGGATGACGCAGCAGGACGGCGTCGATCTCCCCCGGCTCCACCCGGATACCGCGGACCTTCACCTGCCCGTCGATCCGGCCGACATAGTCGAGAAGGCCGCCGGGAAGCCTGCGGACGAGGTCGCCGGTGCGGTACATGCGGGTGCCGGGCGGGCCGTAGGGGTCGGCGACGAAGCGTTCTGCGGTGAGACCGGGCCTGCCGAGGTAGCCGCGGGCCAGGTGGTCCCCGGAGATGTACAGTTCCCCGGGCACCCCGGTGGGAACGGGCCGCAGCGCGGCGTCCAGGACGTAGGCGGCCGTGCCGTCGAGCGGCCCGCCGATCGGGACCACGTCGCCGGGCTCGGTCACGTGGTGGGCGGTGGCGTAGACCGTGGTCTCGGTCGGGCCGTAGCCGTTGTGGACGTCACCCCCGGCCGCCAGCACCCGTCCGACCGCGGCGGCGGAGGCGGCCTCGCCCGCGATCCACAGTTCGGGTACGGCCGCCAGCACCTCGGGTGAGTCCTCGGCCAGGACGTTGAACAGTCCGGTGGTCAGGAACACGCCGGTGAGGCGTTCCTCGTGGAGCATCCGTTCGAGGGTGGGCGCGTCGAGTACGCCGGGCGGGGCGACGACCACCGTCCCGCCGTTGAGCAGCGGCACCCACAGCTCGTACATCGACACGTCGAAGGAGGGCGCCGTGTGGTGCAGCACCCGCCGGTGGCCGGGCCCCCGCCAGAGGCGGTCGGAGGCGAAGGCCGCGACGTTGTGGTGGGTGACGGCGACGCCCTTGGGGGTTCCGGTGGAGCCGGAGGTGAACATGACGTAGGCGAGTTGCCGGGGGTCGGTGTCGTGCCGAGGGTCGCCGGGGTGGGTCTCGCCGGTGACCTGGATGGTGGTGAGGCCGTGCCCGGGGTGGGTTGTGTCGGTCACGGCCAGCCTGGCGCCGGTCTCCCGCCTGATCCAGTCCATGCGCTCCGGGGGATAGGCCGGGTGCAGGGGGACGTGGACGGCGCCCGCCTTGGCGACGGCCAGCAGGGCGACGACGGTTTCCGCGGATCGTTCCAGCAGGACGAGGACGGGGGTCTCGGGTCCGGCTCCGGCCGTGGTGAGGCGGCAGGCCAGGGCGTTGGCGCGGGCGTTGAGCTCCGCGGCGGTCAGGCGGGTGGTGCCGCAGACCACGGCTTCGGCGCCGGGGTCCGCCGCGACCCGCGCCTCGAACAACCGGGCGAGACTCTCACGGCGGGAAAGCGGGTTCATCGGGCCTCCTGGTTCATGACACGGCGACCAGGGAGCCGCCCGGCCGCCGACGGGACGGAACACGCCGGGCACGACCGGGAGCGGGGGCTCTTCTCATAAGGCCGGGAGACCTTCCCGCGACGCCGAGAGGCCGCGGGGCCGCATGTCGGTCCAGTTCGCCTCGACGAATTCAAGACAGTCCCGGCGGCTGCTTTCCCCGAGCGCCACCTCCCATCCCCTGGGAATTTCCTGGGAAAAAGGCCACAGGGAGTGCTGGCCCTCACCGTTGACCAGGACGAGGTAGCGCCCGTCTTCGTCCTCGAATGGATTGCTCATGGAAACTCCGTACTCTGGTGTGGTCCTTGGCGCCGACGCCGGGAGAACGCCGGAAGGACATCGGTGGAACGCCGGGAGGGCATGAACCACACCGCCCCCGGTAAGCTCGCGTTTGAATTCGGATTCGCCCGCGAGAGGAAAGTCAGAGAAGTCCGTCCCGTGTCCGCCCGGACGGTCACCCCTGGTAACCGGGCGTACGGCCGCCCTATACGAGCGGCGTGGGGCCGGAAGGAGAAGACCGGGGAGTCGCTCAGGAGGGCGGCGAGGCCGTACGGCACCTGCGACGCGCGGAATTTCTGAGGACAGGGCCGGGAAGAGCGCGGAACCGCGCCGAGGGCCGGGGGGAGGAAATGCCGTTTCCATCCTCGAATGGATTGCTCATGGAAACTCCGCGCTGTCGGATGCGGGTTTGTGAATCGTCTGGTCGGCCGGGCGCAGGATCGTCGCGTGACGCCGGGTGCCGACTGGCAACCCCGCTTTGCCATTGATGCTCCAAAAGCGGAGTATGCCCTCAGGTCCCATACAATTGTCAACCCTTGACAAAGGTTCCGGGCGGAGAAACAATCCACTGCCGGATGACGTCCGGCGGGAGGCCGGCGCTTCCCGAGGAGAAACGGAAGAACGATGGCCGAGCGTGCGCCGCTGCCCTATGCCCATCTACGCCGGGTTCCGGCGTTCGACGTCGTCAGCGACGACCTCGTGGACGGCGGGGTCCTGCCCGACGCGCACGTCTACGAGTCCGGCAACCTCTCCCCGCACCTGCGCTGGTCCGGCGCCCCCGAGGGGACGCTGAGCTACGCGGTCACCTGCTTCGACCCCGACGCGCCCACCTGCAGCGGCTGGTGGCACTGGCTGCTGGTCGACATCCCGGCGGAGGTGACCGAGCTGCCGCGCGGAGCGGGCAGCGGTGACATGAAGGGTCTGCCGGGCGGCGCGATCCACGGACGAAACGACTACGGCACCTTCGACTTCGGCGGGGCCGCCCCGCCTCCCGGGCCACCGCACCGCTACGTCTTCGCCGTCCACGCCCTCGGCGTGCGGAGCGCCGAGGTCACCCCCGACCAGACGGCCGCGATCTTCTCCGGCACGATCAACCACCACGCCCTGGCCCGCGCGGTGCTCACCGTCGAGTACGGGATCTGAGACCCTCCCCGTGGAGGGCGGTCACCGGCCTGACGGCTCCGTCCGCCACGGCAGGACCGCGCAGTCGCCGTCGGTCCCGGCCATGATGCGCCTCAGATGGGGGGCCGACGGGCTGATCGCGAACCGGCGCCGGGCGGCGAGCAGCAGCGGCAGGTCGGCCGCGCTGTCGGAGTAGGCGTAGCCGAAGGGCACCGGTATCCCCGCCGCCCGCAGCATGAGCACCTTTCCCTCACCGAGGCAGCGCTCGCCGACCACGAGCCCGCCGAGCCTCCGCCTCTCCCGGGTGGCGACGATCTCCACGCCGTCCAGCCCGAGCTCGGCGCAGACCGCCCTGACGACGCGCGTCCCCGAGCCGCTGGCGATCACGACCCGGTCGCCCCGGGAGAGGTGTTCACGCAGCCGGTCCAGTCCCGCGCGCATCGGGTTGGCCGAACCCGCTCCCGCGTGCCCCGTCGCGAAGACGCCGGCCAGCCGGTCGAGTTCCGCGTCGTCGCTGCCGACGGTGGCGAACCAGCAGAGCCCCGACAGGGCGGCCCTGCGCGTCCTGACGTTGGGCAGCGCCCGCAGCGTGGCGATCACCGGGAGGGCGGGAAGCAGGAGTGCGAGCCGCCACGGCCGCCGCCGCATCAGCCAGCGCAGGAACCACTCGCCGCACTCGCCCCTGACCAGGGTGCCGTCCAGGTCGAAGACGGCGATCACCGGCGCCTGCCCCGGGATGTCCCCGGACGCGGGGGAGAGGCTGTGGTCCACGGTCGGTTCCTTCGCGGGTCGCGGGGGAGGTCCGGAACGCTCCACACCGCCGGGGAGATCGCCGGGCCGGTGGGAGGTCCGTGACATGGACGGCCCGGGACACGCGTGGATGCGCGCGGGCACGCCGTCGGCCGGTCCGCCCTCGGTTCACCCTCGGTTCGCCCTCAAGGGGCCCGGCGCGCGATCAGTGTGCCATGCCGGAAGCCCGTTGACCATGGGGAAAACGCTTTGTTCCCTCCCTTGGACCGTTCTCATTAGTGACGCGAATAAATTATTAAAGTCCTGTCCGAAACCGGCGGCCCGGGTGGCGGTACGGGATGCCGTGAGGGGTGGGGGCGCAGTTCCGGACCGACCGGAACGTCTCGGTCGTATCGTGTCCGGAATTGAGAGAGCGTTATCTGGAGAGTTCTCCGGTTGCGTCCGTAACCCAAAAACATGAGTTCCCCTCGCGTACGGCACATCCGAGTTGGTCTGCGGTCATTTAGGTGCGTAGCGAAGTCGCAACTTTGGGTGACTTTAATCTGAAAATTCACCATTTATTTGCTTTGATCACCTCCTATACACTCGCTCGCGGCGCTGGTCGGGAGACCAGTGACCGACGGCCGCGCGATCGCGCTCTGCCTGGCATTTGCCACCGCCAAACCTTCGTACGACGGGGGACATCCTCGAAATGCCACACAAGACCCTTGACTACGCTCGAGAACTACTCGGGGTCGGCTATGCGCGCATAACACTGGGCGCGAAGGAGGCCGCTCTCCTGGCCACCGCCCTGGACGAGTGCCGGCGCTTCTTCTCCCTGCCCGACGCGACCAAGGCGCGCTACTCAAGCGCCGACTGCAACTTCGGCTACCGCCCGCTCGGCATGGAGTACTCGATCACCGCGGACCGGCCGGACCTGAACGACTGCTTCACGCTGTGGTCGGACCGGCTCGACCTCGTGCCGAACTCCGCGGAGCTGACCTCCCTGACGGACGCGCTCCTGGCCTGGCGGAACCACCTGTCCGCGCTCGTCTCCGACGTCGTCGGCCACGTCGCGGGAATCATCGGGGACGCGCAGGCGCCCTCCTTCGAGGCGGCCTCCTACCTGCAGGTCAACAACTACACCCACGCGGACGGGGAGCGCGACCTGCTCCAGGACCGGCACGAGGACGGCCACCTGGTCACCGTCATCCACACCACCGCCCCCGGCCTTGAGATCTGGCCGGACGGGGAGTGCCTGCCGGTCGAGATGGCCCCCGACGAGGTCGTCCTGATGCCGGGCTCGGTCTTCGCCGAGCTCACCGGGGGAAAGGTCGGCGCGCTGGACCACCAGGTGCGCAACCTCGGCCTCGACCGGCGCATGTCCCTGATGTACTTCGTCAACCCCGAGCTGACCGAGCCCCTCTACCCCTGGGTGCGCACCGAGGGTGAGGCCCCCGCCGACCTGCGTGACAAGATCCGCAGTCACCCGGCGACCTTTGGACTCCCCCATGTCCCCGTCCTCTGACCTCCGTACCGTCCTCATCGTCGGCTCCGGCGACGGCACGGGACTGAACTTCTCCCGCTCGCTCGCCCTGGCCGGGGGATACCGGACCGTCGGCGTCGACACCACCCTTGAGGACTTCCACGCCAGCGAGGCGGACGCCCGCTACCTCGTCTCCTGGAACGACCCCGCCGACCTGGTGAAACAGGTCAACGACATCGCCGGGCGGGAGTCGGCCGACCTGATCTACGCCGCCGACACCAGCCCCGAACTGCTCGCCGTCGCCGAGTCCCGAGACGACCTCGTCGCGCCCACCCTCCTTCCCGACCGGGACGACCACCACAGGATGGAGGACAAGTGGGCCACCTGGCAGGCCCTCAGGCAGGCGGAGCTGCCCGTTCCCGACACCGTCCTGGTCGACTCACCGGCCGACCTGGAGGAGATCATGGCGCGCCACCCCAAGGTGTGGCTGCGCCGCCGCAGCGGCAGCGGGGGAGCGGGCTCCATCGCGACCGGGTCGATGCCGCTGGCCACGGCCTGGCTCGACGAGCACTCCGGCTGGGGCCACTTCACCGCGGCCGAGCACCTGTCCAAGCGGACCGCCACGCTCAGCGGGCTCTGGAACGACGGTGAGCTGGTCTGCTCCCAGCTCAGGGAACGGGTCTCCTGGAAGTACGCGACGCTGTCGGTCTCCGGCGTCACCGGCATCACCGGGGCGCAGCGCACCTTCTGGGACGAGGAACTGCACGAGCTGGCGCTGCGGTGCGTGCGGGCGGTCTGCGCCCGGCCGCACGGCATCATCGGCGTCGACTTCACCTACGGCCACGACGGCACGGCGCTGCCCACCGAGGTGCAGCCCGCCAGGTTCTACTCCTCGATCTACTTCCTGGCCACGCTCGGCGTCAACATGCCCGACCTGTACTGCAGGCTCGCCCTCGACGGCGGCCACGGCCTGCCCGGCCCCGCGGCGAACCCCATCAGGGAGAGCCACTACTGGGTGAAGTCGGTCGACAAGCTCCCCCGGCTGCTCTCGCCCGAGGAGTTCGCCCGTGGGTGAGTGGACGCATCACGACCTGCGGCGGCTCTGCGCGGCCGGGCGGCCCATCACCAAGGGGCCGCTGAACGACACCTACGCCGCGACCCTCGGCGGAAGAGCGGTGTTCGTCAGGCACCGGGTCCTGGACGACCCCTGCTACGGCCAGACCTTCGCCGGGGAGCGCCTCGTCGGCCCCCTGCTGCCCGGCCGGATCAGGGTGCCCGAGATCCTGCAGGTCGTCCCGGACGAACAGGGTGACGACCGGTTCGCCGTCTTCGAGTTCGTCGACGGTCACACCCCCGACTGGGACGACCCCGAGGTGCTGACCGCGCTGGCCGACCGGCTCCTCGACGTGCACGCGATCCCCGCCGACGGCCTCGGCGACGTCGGCGGGCCGCTCAGCCGTACGGCGGTGCCCGCCTACCTGCTCGGCCTGCTGCGGCGCGAGTGCGAGCTGCTGCCCGCCCACGCGGGCGAGCTCACCGGCGCGGCTGACCTGCTCATCGGCGCGATGGCCTGCTTCGAGGACGAACGGCCCTGCCTGTGCCACGGCGACGTGCACCGGGGCAACTGGCTGGTCGACCGGTCGGGGGAGCTGTGGACGCTCGACTGGGAGGCGGCGCGGTTCCGGGTCGCGGCGGCGGACTTCAACCAGATGCGCGCCGACTGGCTGACGGCCGCGCAGGAGGAGACCGTCCTGTCGCGCTATCTGGAACGATCCGGAAGGGACCGGGCCGTCTTCACCCGGCAGATCGCGATCCTGCGCCTGCTGTGGCACCTGCGGACCTACAACTTCCAGGTCCTGGTCAGAGGCCGCTCCCCGCGGCGGCACCTGGAGAACCTGGAGGCCGCGCGCGCCATCCTCGGAGAGATCCTGGGAGAGGGCCCGTGACGATCCCCGCGCACCTGACACCCGCCGTGCCCGTCTCCGGCGACGCCGGCCTGGCCACCCCCTGCCTGATCCTCGACGAGGACCTCGTCACCGCCGCCTTCACCGGCTTCCGCGCGGCCTTCCCCTCGGTCGGCGTCCACTACGCGGTCAAGTGCAACCCCGACCCGGCGCTGCTGCGGCACCTGCGGGGGCTCGGCTGCGGCTTCGAGATCGCCTCCCACCCCGAGCTCGAACTGCTCACGAGCGTGGGCGTCGACCCGGCCGAGGTGCTCTACAGCAATCCCGTACGGCCCCGCGAGCACATCTCCCGCTGCCACGACGCCGGAGTGTGGCGTTTCTGTGTCGATTCGCCGCACGAAATGGCGAAACTGTCACAGGCGGCGCCGGGAGCGCACGTCTACGCCAGGCTCGGCACCGGCCAGGCGACCAGCGTCGTGCCGAGCGAGGGGAAATTCGGCGTCTCGAAGGACGATGTCTGCGACCTTCTCCTCGGCGCCGGAAAAATGGGGTTGAAACCCCATGGAATCGCTTTTCACGTTGGTTCCCAGATGACGGATCCGCACGCCTGGGACGCCCCGCTGCGCGACGCGGCCGAAATCATGGAACGACTCGCCGAAAAAGGCGTGAGAATCGCCATGCTCGACATCGGCGGCGGATTTCCGGCGCGCTATGACAAGCCGGTCCCCGGCATCGGGGAATTCGGACGGCACATAACCGGTCTTCTCAATGCGCTGCCGTACCCCGTCGAGGTCGTCGCCGAGCCGGGACGCGCGCTGGTCGCCGAGGCCGGGGTCATGGTCTGCCGGGTCCTGCAGGTCGTCCGCAGGGGCGGGACCTGGTGGGCCCACACCGACCTGGGCGTCTTCAACGGGATGATGGAGGTCCTGGAGACCGCGGGCGCGCTGGTCTACCCGATCTCCGGAGAGCGGGAGAGCGGCCCGCCGCGCAGGTACAACGTCACCGGGCCCACCTGCGACAGCCAGGACACCTTCGCGACCGGCGTCGAGCTGCCCGAGGACCTGGCCGAGGGCGACCTGCTGTTCGTCGGCTCCGCGGGCGCGTACACCACCGCCTACTCCTCGCAGTTCAACGGCTTCTCCACACCCCACACCGTGCTGCGCCGCCCGTCGGGCCCCCGCGTGACCACCGACCGTCCCGAGTTCGGAGAGTGAGACAAGTGAGTGCTCTGACCGGCGCCGAGGAACTGCTCGGCAACGTCGAGGACGCCGCGGCCAAGGCCCGGTGCGAGGTCGCCGCGGCCTGGAACGTCGCGGGCCTCGAACTGGACGTGCGCTGCGGTGACCAGGCCCTGTTCGAGGCCCTGCACGCCTACCTCGGCTCGCACACGGGCCCGCCCGCAGGGGGACGTCCCGACGTCGAGATGACGTTCGTCGCGGACGACGCCCTGGTGGGGCGCCTTGAGGAGGCCGCCGCCCGGCTGGCCGCCCCGGCGCCCGCGATGATCTCCTACTGCAGCACGGAGAAGGGCAGGCTCCCCGTCGAGCACTGGCGGGCGGGGGAGGCCGTGCTGCTGCGCACGGTGAAGACCCCCACCTGGCTGCTGGCCGACGCGGGCTACACCCGCCTGACGTTCGTCGTCGGCGGCGCCTACCCGGCCGCGCCGACCGTCCACAAGGACCTGGCGCTGCTGATCCTGCACGTCATCCAGCGCACCCTGGAGGTTCGCGGGCAGCTGCAGGTCCACGCCTCGGCCGTCGTCGTCGACGGCAGGGCCGTCCTGTTCTCCGGGCCGAAGCGCTCGGGCAAGACGACCTGCTTCCTCGACGCGATCGTCAGGACCGGCGCCAGGCCGCTGTCGGTCGACAAGGTCCACCTGGCCGAGGACCCGGCCACCGGGCGGCTGCGGGTCTTCGGCGTCCCCACCCGCCTGCGGGTCCTGGCGGGCACGCTGCAGAAGTATCCGGGAAGCTGGGACACCTTCATCCCCGAGGACTACCGGGGGGTCGACGAGGAGCGCCTGTGGCGCGGCGAGAGCGACTCCAAGGTGACCGTCCCGCTGACCAGCCTGCGTTCGATCACCGGCGCCGACTTCGAGCTGAGCGCGCCGCTCGGCATGATCGTGCTGCCGGACGTCGCCAGGGGACGCGACCCCCTGCTGCGCGAGGTCACGGACCCCGGGGAGATCGCCTCCCTCATGCGGCCCAACGTCTACACCCCGGACAACCCGGAGGAGGACTGGTGGTCCGGGATCGGCGAGCACCTGGCCGCCGACCTCAGGGCGCGGGCCGAGGCGTTCCTGACGGGCGTCGGTTCCAGGGTGCCGATCCTGCGTCTTGAGGGAGCAGAGCGGATCGACCACCTGCTCCAGGACGCCTGGCGCAGGCTCGCCGCCGTACCCGTCACCGTTCCGGGCCCATGACCAGGGCACTGGTGCTCGGCGGCACCCGGTTCGTCGGGCGGGCGGTGGTCGAGGCGCTGCTGCCCTCCTGCGAGGTGACCGTGCTCAACCGGGGGACACGGCCGCTGTGGGACCCCAGGATCGTCCAGGTCGTCGCCGACCGGCGGGACGCGGCCTCGACGCGCGCCGTCCTGCGCGGGAGCTACGACGTGGTCGTGGACGTCTCGGGCACAGAACCGGTCCACGTGCGCAACGTCCTGGACACGCCCGCCGTGGCCGGGGCCGTCCGGTACGTCTACGTCAGCTCGGCCGCGGTCTACCGGCGCGGGCACGCGGGCCCGCCCTTCCACGAGGACGACCCGGCGGACGGCGACCCCGCCTGGGGCGGCTACGGCGAGGACAAGGCGGAGTGCGAGCGGCTGCTGTCCGGCCTGCCCGGCCTGACGGTCCTGCGGCCGCCCTACGTGTACGGCCCGCGCAACACCGAGCCGAGGGAGAGCTTCCTGTGGGCCAGGATGCTCACCGGGCAGCCGATCTTCGTGCCGGGCGACGGGCGTACCGGGATCCAGTTCTGCCACGTCCGCGACCTGGCGGAGACCGTGGCCGCGGCGTGCGCCGGGACGCCTCCCCCCGGCGTCTACAACGTCGGCGGGCCGGGGAGTTGCTCCTTCACCGACTATCTCGGCCTGCTCGCGGAGATCGCCGGGACCGGGCACAGGGCGGTGCACGTCCACGACGAGGAGGTCCCGGCACGGGCCTACTTCCCCTTCCGCGACCTGGAGCTGACGCTCGACACCACCCGTCTCGACCGGACGGGAGCGGGGGCGGCCACCCCGCTCGCCGACGGCCTGCGCGAGACGCTGGCGTGGCTGCGCGCGCACGGCTCCCTGGCCGACGAGCCCACCGAACAGGAGAAGAAATGGCGAGCGACGACGCTCTAGCGGACGTCGTGGCGGCCGTACTGGACGCCTACGGCCTGCCTGAGGCGTCCCTGGAGCCGCTCGCCGGGCAGGTGCTCACGGCGGCGCGGGAGCGCGGGCTCGGCTCGGCGGACCTGGCCGGGGCGGGCGTGCGCGGCTGGGAGGACCTCAGGCGCGTCCTCGACGGCCCCGACGAGCGGGCCCGCGCGTCGGCCGAGTCGGTGTGCGCCTGCGTCAACGACGTGCTGTTCTCATCCCCGCGCTGGCGGAGGGAGGTTGGCTATGAGCACCCGATGGACGAGCTCGGCTGACGCGGTCGTCGTCGGTTTCGGGCTCACCGGCGCCCCCGCCCTCGAACGGCTGCTCGGCGCCTCCGGCGCCGGCGACGTCGCCGTCCTCGACCGGGGCGCCTTCTGGGAGCCGGAGGGCCACGCCTTCCCCGGCGAGCGAAGCCTGATCCTCGACCGCCCGCTCACCGTCGACCCCCGGGAGGACCACGTGCTCCTGCGGACCCCCGGCGCGGGCCCGGCGCGGTTGCGCAAGTGGTGGGCCTCCCGGCTCGCCGGCGGCGGCTCCTGGCTCTGGTACGGCCAGCTGTCCCGCTTCCGCCCCAGTGACCTGCGGATGCGTTCGGCGTACGGCGGCGCCCTCGGCCCCGAGGTGCGCGACTGGCCCATCGACTTCGCCGAACTCGACCGGGCCTACGCCCACATCCAGGGGAGGCTGCGGCCCTTCGGCTGCGCCTACGGCCACACCGAGGCCGCCTACCGGGACTTCGACGGCGGGCCGTACCTGGAGAGGCCGGGGCCGAGTCACCTCGAACGGCTGATGGTCGACCGGCTCGGCCGTGACGGCCTGAACGCCTACGTCGGGCAGAGCTGCCTGGGCGGGCGCGCCTGGGACACCTGCCCGGTCTCGCCCGTCACCGGGCGCCCCGCCGAACGCGGCCGGCCGATGCTGGCCCGCCCCAACTGGTACGTCGACCTGTACGGCACGCTGCGCGAGGACCCCAGGGTGCGCCTGCTCGGCGGCTGCTACGTCTCCCGCGTCCTGGTCGACGGGGGAGCCGTCCAGGGCGTGGAGTACCTCCAGCGCGACGACGCCGGAGACCTGCGGACCCGGCGGATCAGGTGCGGCACCGTGGTGCTCGCCCCGGGCGCCCTGGAGACCAACCGCATCCTGCTCAGCTCGGACCTGCCCGACCGCAACGGCCTGCTCGGCAGGCGCTTCACCTTCACCCTGGAACGCACCGCCTACCTGGTGACCGCGGAACCGCGCGAGCGGGACCTGGCCGACCGCCTGGCGGGACTCTACGGAAACGTCGTGATCAAGGACTTCTACGACCTCGGGGAGACGGGCCCGCTGCGCAAGGGCGGCAAGTTCGCCCTCTACGACGCCTACGTCGCCGAGTCACCGGCCAGGCACGTCCGCAACCTGCGGATGCGCGGCCCGGAACTGGCCCGCTTCCTGCGGGCGGAACGCGGGCACTACGTGGTCAAGGTGAGCTTCAAGGGCGAGTCACTGCCCTCGGCGGGCAAGTTCGTCTCGCTCAGCGCCCGCAGGAACGCCTTCGGCGCCAGGGTGCCGACGGTGACCTACACCCCCCACCCGGCCGACCTGCTCCTGCAGGAACGCGTCACCGCCATCCTCCCCAGGATCGGGCGTGCCCTCGGCGCCGTCGAGACCCGGGTGCACCCCGTCCCCTCCGGCGAGGACCTGGTCTCCGCGCACCACCACGGCGGCGCGGTCTTCGGCGACGACGCCGCGCAGGCCGTACTGGACCGCGACTGCGAGTGCTTCGAGGCCAGGGGGCTGTTCGTGGCCGACTCCAGCTTCATGCCGACCTCGGGCGCGACCAACTCGTCCCTGACCGCCATGGCGAACGCCCACCGGGTGGCCGGCGTCGTCGCGGCGCGGCTGTCATGAGCGGCCTCACCCGCGAGGGCGGGACCCCCGCGGACCAGGCCACCGGGGACCACCTGCTGGCCGTCACGGACCTGTCCTTCGCCTACGGCGACTCCCAGCCGGTCCTCACCGGCGTCACGCTGCGGCTGCGCGGGGGCCAGGTGCTGGGCGTCCTCGGCCGCAACGGCGCGGGCAAGAGCACCCTCATCAACGCGATCCTCGACATCGTGCCCGGCAGGCGCGCCGGAGAGGTCGTCCTCGGCCAGGAGGGGACGGGCGGGGACACCCGGCGGCACGTCGGCGTCGCCGGCCAGCGCATCTCCCTCTACAAGAAGCTCACCGTCGCCGAGAACCTCACCCACGCCGCCAGGCTCGTCCTGCCGCGCGGGCGGGTCGCCGCCGCGACGGAACGGGCGATCGAGGACTTCGGCCTGGCGAAGGTCGCGCGGACCCCGGTGCACCGCCTTTCGGGAGGGTGGGAGCGGCTGTCCCACATCGCGGCGAGCTTCGTCCACGCCCCAAGGCTCCGCTTCCTCGACGAGCCGACCAGCGCGCTCGACTTCGAGACCAGGACCAGGCTGGTCGCCCTGATGGCCCGGTGGCGCCAGGACGGCGACGCGATGATCGTCACCTCGCACTACCCCGAGGACATCGAGGAGACCTGCACCCACGTCGCGGTCGTCTCCGGCGGCACCGTCGTCGGCGTCGGCCCGCTGCGGGACCTGCTCGGCGGCTACCACAGCGAGCTGCTCATGCGGGTCGGCGGCGAGGACGGCCCGCTGACGCTGCGCGCCCCGGCCCCCGGGACGGTCGGGCAGGCCGCAGAGACCCTCGCCCGCTGGGCGCGGGAGGGCCACGCCGCCTCCGCCGTCGAGTCCGTACGGCTGACCAGCAGGAACCTGCGGGAGATCATCTCCCTGGACCCCGAACTACGCGGGAGCGTCGGTGAGAACGACTGAGGGCTCCACCAAGGACAGGGCCGGGTTCTGGTCGGTCGCCGCGGGCTACGCCACGACCGAACTGCTCGTGCTGTGGCGGATGCGCACCCCGCTGGTCTTCATGTTCGCGGTGCCCGCCACCCTGGCCCTGACCCTCGGCTCCGCCGTGGCGGGGGAGGGCAGCCACGGGCGCGCCATGCTCGGCATCGCGGTCATGTTCAGCTTCACCACCACCCACTACACGGGCCTGGCGCTGTTCCGCGAGTTCGGCAGCAACACCTGGGTGCGGCAGGCGCTCCACCGGCCCCCCAGGGGCGCCTTCCTGCTCGGCAAGATCCTGCCCATCGCGGGGATCGGCCTGACGCAGCTGAGCCTGTTCACCGCCATCGCCGTCGTCTTCTACGGCACGCCCGTCCACGGCTCGGTGTGGCAGCTGCTCGCGATCGCGGTCACGCTGCTCGGCGTCAGCTGCGCCATGGGGGTGGTGCTCTATCTCGTCACCGCCGACACCTCGACCTTCGAGAGCCTGTTCTACATCTTCCTGATCACCGCGGGCAGCGTCGGCGGCGCGATCGTTCCCGACGGGAACCTGCCCGCCCTGTCCAGGGCCGTCGGTGTGCTGACCCCGCACCACTGGGCCCTGCGCGCTTTGGACGAGGCGACCTCGGGGCGGGGGGAGTGGGGTCCGGTCCTGCAGTCGATCGGCGTCCTGGGCTGCTGCGCCGTGGTCCTGGGGGCCGTCGCCGCGACGGCCTTCGACTACCGGCGCCAGAAATACGACCTGTACTAGAAGGAGACCCCTTGACATCGCCTGACGACATGGCGCGATATCTCGGCGCGCGCCTGGCCGCGCACGGCAGGACGACCGGCGACCTCGTCGCGGAGGTGGACACCAGCTTCGGCGAGCCCCTGCTGATGTCGGCGGCCGGCTCGGTGGTGCACGGGTTCGGCACCCCGATGAGCGACGTCGACGTCCACGTCGTCGTCGAGAGCACGAAGGTGACGGGCCTGCCCATCACCTCCTTCAGCCTCGGCGTCGCCGTCGACGTCAACTACATCAGGGCCGACTCGATCCGGCGCGCGGCCGACGCCCTGGGCGCCCCCGGCGAAACGGCGAAGGCGGACCGCTCCGCCTGGCGGGACTACCGCAGGAAGCTCGCCCAGCTCAACCGGCTGATCCTCGGCCTGCCGCTGCGGGGAGACCAGGATTGGCTCGACTGGCAGCGCGAGCGGCGCAAGCCCGTCGCCGACGCGACGGTCCGCTGGTGGCGGACGGAGGCGGTGCGCTACCGGCTGGCCTGCGAACTGCTGCGCGAGACCAGGCCGCTGGCCGCGGCCGAACGGCTCGGCAGGGCCGGGGTCGCCGCGCTCGACGCGCTGGCCACCGCCAGGGGCGAGCTGTGCTTCGGGCAGAAGTGGGTCGGAGCCAAACTCGACCGGCTCGGCGACACCGAGCTGGCCGCGCTGTACGGGCGCTTCCTCGACCTGCCCGCCGGAACCGGGGACGCCCACGACTACCTGCGCCGCACCGGGGAGCTCTTCGACGGGCTGGCGGCCAGGCTCGACCTGCCGGACGACCCGGCGGTGTGCCTGACCCCCGCCGCGGGGCTGAAGACCTGGCACACCCACGGCGGGCGCGCCCTCGTCCACCGGTGGGCGCTGCGCGGGGCCGAGGGGCCGGAGCGGGAGCTCGCCCCCCTCGGCGAACCCGGCTGGAGCTGGACCGGCGCGAGCACGGAGATGACGCGGACGCACCGCGAGCTGGCACGGGAGGACCTGCTGTGGCTGTCGATCGACTGGAGCACGACGTGAACGACGAGAGCCGCGAGACGGGCCTGACCCCGGTGCGGGACCCGCGCAGATGGGCCGCCCACGAGTGCTTCGGCGTCTTCGAGCTGCTCTTCGAGGTCCACGCCAGCTACGAGGACCTGCTCGGCACCCTCGACGAGGGGCTCCTGCAGGTGGCGAGGTTCGTCGCCAGGGACACCGTCGTGCGCGCGCTGGCCGTACGGTCCCTGCTTCGGGAGGGGCTGCCGCCCGACGAGCACGACGTGCTGGCCGACCCGTACGCGGGACTCGACGAGGAGGAGATCG
>NZ_JBHSBC010000053.1:21091-173453 GCF_042650425.1 Streptosporangium jomthongense
CCCCACGTCCCCGCCGCCCGCGAGGCCGCGGCCAGGGTGGGCGACTACGTCGCCGAACTGGAGCGCGACCTCGGCTTCACCACGCCCCCCGCCTCGATCCGCGGGCCCTCCGGCCTGTTCCCCGCGCTCAGGCTCACCAGGACGCTGCTGCCCCTCAACGAGGCCTCAGGACTGCCCACCGCGTTCCCCGCGGCCTGGTCCTGACGCCCCCGAACCCGCCCGCCGAAGAGAGAAGAGACGACAGTGCCCACCGTGACGACGACGCACACGAGCGCCGAGCCCGCCCAGCGGATCTGGGAGGTGCTGCTCGACTGCGAGGACTACCCCACCTACATGGACGAGGTGGTCGACGTGACGATCCTCGACCAGTCGGAGACGGGCAGGACCAGCCGATGGGCGGTGCTGCTGAAGGGCTCCGAACTGGAGTGGGTCGAACGGGACAACGTGGACCACGAGCGCCGCAGGATCGAGTTCGAGCAGATCGAGGGGGACCTGGCCTACTTCGACGGCTACTGGCAGGTCACCGACGACGGCGCCGGACGGACGACGATCGAGCTGCACGTCGAGTTCGACATCGGCATCCCGCTCATGGCGGACATGCTCAACCCGGTCGCGGCCCGCGCCCTTGAGGAGAACTCCAGGGCCATCCTGACCCGGCTGAGCACCCGCAACAGCGACGTCAGCCCCGTCGCCTGACCGCGCCTGACCGCACGGCACAACGCGGGTCCGTGTTCTCACCGGGCACGCAGAAGGTAAGGAAAGGGAAACGTTGGATCGCCACGTGCTGGAACCGTCCGCCCCGCCGGGGGCCGCGGCTCCCGACATCGCACGGGTCACCTTCCGCAGGATTCAGCGGCACATGTCCCCGGGGATCGCACTGAGCGGCAAGTTCGCCGGCCAGGGCGCGGTCGAGGAGAGCGCCTCGGGCTGCGAGGTGCTCCTGTCGGACGGCCGCTCGGTCCTGGACTTCGGCTCCTATGCGGTGACCCTCCTGGGCCACCGCAACCCGGCCGTCGTGGACGCCGTACGGCGCCAGCTCGACGTCATGCCGACCTCCACCAGGAGCCTGGCCAGCCCGGTCTCCGCCCTGGCGGCCGAACGGGTCAGCGAGTATCTCGGCGGCGGCCTGAACCGGGTCTACTTCGGCATCAACGGCGCCGACGCCGTCGAGGCCGCGGTGAAGCTCGCCCGCCTGGCGACCGGCAGGCGCGTCGTCGTCGCGGTCGAGGGCGGCTACCACGGCAAGTCGCTCGGCGCGCTCGGTCTGACCCACCACGACCGTTTCCGTGACGGCCTGACCGGGCTGCTCGACGGTGTGCTGCACGTCGCCCCCGACGACCCGGAGGCGGTGGCGCGGGTGACGGCCGAGACCGACGTCGCGGCGGTCGTCTTCGAACCCGTCCAGGGGGAGAACGGCGTGCGCCCGCTGGAGACCGAGGTGCTGCGGCGCTGGAGCGCCGACGCCAGGCGGGCGGGCGCCTTCACGGTCTCCGACGAGATCCAGTGCGGCCTGCGGCGCTGCGGCGACCCCTCGGTCGCGCTCGCGGCCGGGATCGAGGTGGACGCGGTGCTGCTGGGCAAGCCGCTCGGCGGCGGCGTCGTGCCGGTCTCCGCCCTGGTCTGCTCCGACGCCCTCTACGAGCCGCTGCTGAAGGACCCGTTCCGGCACACCGCGACCTTCGGCGGACACCCCCTGGCGACGGCCGCGGTCCCGGCCGCGCTGGCCGGGATCGAGGCCGCGGCGGACAACGGCGCCGAGCTGGCCCGGCTGATGGAACAGGGCCTGCGGACGCTGCGTGAGGACAATCCCGGGCTGGTCGCCGACGTCCGCGGCAGAGGACTGCTGTGGGGCGTCGACTTCGCCGGGACCGAGCTGGCGGGCGAGGTCCAGATGGGACTGGCCAGCCGCGGCCTGCTGGTCTCCCCGTGCCTGAGCAGGCCGCGGACCCTTCGGCTGCTCCCGCCGCTGGTGGCGGGCCCGGCCGAGGTCGGACGGGCGATGGCCGTACTCGACGACGCGCTGAAGGAGGCCGGGGCGGCATGGGGAGGACGCGGGTGAGCACGACGGTGAGCACCGGCCTCCCGTCCGGTGAGCTGTGGCCGGACGTCGGCGCCCTCATGCCCGCAGACGCCCTGGAGAGCATCGCGGCGGGCGCGGCGGCGGCCGACGAGAGCGGCCGCCCCGACCCGGCGAGCCTCGACCTGCTGCGGAGGATCGGCTGGCCCGCCCTCGCGATCCCCACGGACTTCCAGGGCAAGGGCGCGAGCCTGCTGGAGTCGTGCGCCGCGCAGCGCCTGCTCGGCAGGGCCGACCCGGCGCTCGCGGTCGCGGTGAACATGCACATCTTCACCATCGGCCTGACGGTCGAGCACTGGCGGCGCAACACCGACGTGTCGTGGCTGCTCATCGAGGCCATCGCGACCCAGAACCGGCTGGTCGCCTCCGCCTTCGCCGAACCCAACCTGGGCGGCTCGGCGACCAGGTCCACACTGACCGCCGGGCGGGTGCCCGGCGGCTGGGAGGTGACCGGCAGGAAGTACCCGTGCTCGCTGGCCGCGGAGGCGGACCTGGTCTGCCTCCAGGTGGCCGCCCCGGGCCAGGACGGCGCCGCCCCGCAGGTCCTGGTCGCGATGCTGCCGACCAACGCCCCCGGGCTGAGCGTGGTGGAGAACTGGGACGCGATGGGCATGCGCGGCTCCGCCTCCAACACCCTGGTGCTCGACCGCTGTGTGATCCCCGACGAACTGGTCTTCTACCAGGCCCCCGCGGGCGCCGAGGACGACGACGTCTTGGCGGCGGGCGTCATCTGGTTCTCGCTGACCGCGACCGCGGTCTACCTCGGGCTGGCCGAGTCGGCCCTGGGTGCCGGGCGCGACCTGCTCGGCACCCAGCGGATCGCGCACCTGGGCAGCACCAGGGCGCGGCTGCCGAGCTACCAGGCGGCGCTCGGCGACCCGTACGCGGCGCTGCTGACCCTGGAGGCGGGCTGCGCGGCGGTCGCCGCCGGGATGGACGCCGGCGCCGACCCGCAGCGGCTCCTGCCCGCCGCGCTCGCGGTCAAGCAGCAGGCGGTGCGTACGGTGCCCGACCTCGTCTCGGCGATCGCCGAGGCGTGCGGCGGGGCGTCCTACGCCAGAGGGGGCGTGCTGGCGCGGCTGTGGCGGGACGCCCAGGCCGTCCGTTTCCACCCGCCGACCCCCGTCGCGACCCGGCAGTTCCTCGGCAGGCGCGCGCTGGGCGTGCCCGCCTCGCTCGACCTGGACGAGTGCGCGCCGTCCCTGGCCCCCAAGCACCACACCTGATGAGAGAACGACGATGAACCGAGCCGAAATATCCGAGTTGATGATCGAGAAGGTGTCCGAGGTCCTGGGGGTCGACCAGGCCGAGATCGGCGAGCAGACGGACCTGGGCGCGGAGTACGCCGTGGACAGCCTCGAACTCATGGAGATCGGGGCACGGCTCGAACGGGCGCTCGGCGTCCGGATGCAGATCGAGGACCTCCTCGACATGCGCAACATCGGTCACGCCGTCGACCTGGTGGCCGCGCGGATCTCGGCGCACCCGGCATGAGCGGCCGCAGACGGGTCGCGGTGACCGGCCTCGGGGTGAAGTCCCCTGCGGGCAACACCGTCGAGGCGCTTCTGGGGCGGCTGATCGAGGCCCGGCCGACCGCGGCGACGGTCGAGGAGCTGGTCAGGAACGAGGTCGCGGTGACGTTCGCGTGCACCGTCCCGGAGTTCGACCTCGACCACTACCTCACCCTCCGCCAGCGGCGCCAGATGGACCGCGGCACGACGCTCGCCCTGGCCGCCGCGGCGGACGCCGCCGAGGGGGCCGGGCTTGAGGACCTCGCGCCCGAGCGAGTCGGGGTCGCGGTCGGCACCGGGGTCGCGGGCCTGGGCGCGACCGAGGAGGTGCTGCGGCGCTGCGAACACGACCCGGCCAGGATTCCGGCGTTCACCGTGCCGCAGATCATGTCGAACTCCGCGGCCGCCAGGATCGGCATGCGGCTGGGGGCCAGGGGCACCACGCTGACCTACGCCACCGCCTGCGCCAGCGGGGCGACGGCCATCGGCGAGGCCATGCTCAAGATCCGTTCCGGTGAGTGCGACGTCATGGTCGCCGGGGGCGTCGACGCCCCGGTCACCCCGATGGTGATGGCCTCCTTCGCGCGGATCGGCGCGCTGTCCGGCCGCAACGACGACCCGGCGGCTGCCTGCCGTCCCTTCGACGCCGACCGCGACGGCTTCGTGATGGGGGAGGGCGCGGCGTTCTTGGTTCTTGAGGACTGGGAGCACGCCAGACGGCGGGGCGCCGCCGTACTGGGGGAGGTGCTCGGCTACGGGAGCACCTCCGACGCCCACCACATCGTCGCGCCCCGGGAGGACGGCGAGGCCGCGGCCGCCTGCATGGCCATGGCCGTACGGGACGCGGGGCTGTCCTTCTCCGACGTGGGCCACGTCAACGCGCACGGCACCTCCACCTATCTCAACGACCGGGCCGAGGCCCGCGCGCTGGCCACCTGCTTCGGCGACCGCTGCCCGCCGGTGACCGCCCCCAAGGGCGTCGTCGGTCATCTGATCGGCGCGGCCGGGGCACTGGAGGCGGTGATCTCGCTCGGTGTGGCCCAGGCGGGGCTGGTGCCGCCGGTGGCCAACTTCGGCAAGAGCGAGTGCGCCGACGGGATCGACCTCGTCGCGGGGGCGCCGAGGCGGATCGGCTCGCCGGTCGCGCTGTCCAACTCCTTCGCCTTCGGCGGGCACAACGTGTCCCTGGTGCTGCGGGCCGCCGTATGAGCGGCCGTGTGGGCGGCGCGCGGCGGGTGCTGCTGACGGGATCGACCGGGGTGGTCGGCACCGAGCTGTGCCGTGCCCTCGGGAGCGCGCCCGTCGAGCTGGTCCGGGTGGCCAGACGCCCCCAGGGGGAGGGCGAGATCGGCTGGGAGATCGGCGTCCGGCCGCCCCCCGAGGAACTGCGGGGCCCCTGGGACGTCGTCGTGCACGCCGCGGCCTCCACCCGGTGGACGATGAACGCGCAGGAGGCGCTCGACTCCAACGTCCGGCCGCTCGACGCGGTGCTCGGCCTGCTCACGCCGCAGACCCACCTGGTGCACGTCTCGACGGCCTACGTCGGCGGCTCCGACGACCCCTACGCCAAGGACGAGGGGTTCGGGCGCTACCGCAACGGCTACGAGTGGTCCAAGGCCAGGTGCGAGGAGCTGGTGCGGGAACGCCACCGGGGCCCGGTCACGATCGTACGGCCGCCGCTGATCCTCGGCCGGGACGACGACGGGTCGATAGCCCGCTTCTCCGGCCCGTACACGCTGCTGCAGACCCTGGTCTCCGGGCTCGCCGCGGCCGTGATCGGCGAACCGGGGGGATACGCGGAGGTGGCGCCGGTCGACCTGGTGGCCGACGTGATCGCGGAGGCCGTCACCGGGCCGCCGCCGGAGGGCCTCAGGGTCGAGACGATCGCGGGCGGCGGCGCCTGCATGACCCTGCAGACGCTCCTGGACGTCACCTGCGGCACGCTCAACGGCTGGCGCGCGGAACGGGGCATCCCGCCGGTGGCCGTGCCGCCGTTCATCTCGCCCAGGCGCTGGCACCGCTTCTTCCTGCCCTTCGCCGAGCAGCACCTGTCGCCCATCCAGCTCCAGGCGGTGCGGCTGCTGGGCATGTTCGAGAGCTACACCAGCATGGCCGACCCGTTCGAGCCGACGCGTCAGGTGACCGACCCGGCGGCGACCCTGGCCAGGTCCGTCCTGTGGTGGGCCGACGCCAAGCCGCGCCTGGCCTCGCGGATCTCGGAACCGTGGGGCCTGATCGCCTGAGACCCCTCCCAGGCCCGGTCCCGGCGAGGACCGGGCCGGGGAACGGGTCAGCGCCCGGTGATCACGCCGCAGCCGATCCGCCCGCCCGCGTCACCGGTCTTGAGCGTCGCCTCGTCCGGCCCCGTCTTGCCGTTGGCGTCGGCGTAACGGGAGGGGATGTTGGCGAGGTTGTCGGGCAGGCCGTGGACGATGACCGCGCTGCCGTCCTTGTCGAGGAGCTGGCCGACCCGGAAGCGGTCGGTCACCACCGACGCATTCCCGGTGCCGTCCGCGCCGACCAGCAGGGCGGGCAGGTCGCCCGTGTGGTCGCCGTGGCCGCCGGTGCCGAGGTTGAAGTGGCCGCCCGCGCTGAAGAAGGGGCTGCCGGTCGCCGGATCGGTCGACTTGGGGTCGCAGATCCCGGCGGTGTGGATGTGGAAACCGTGGTAGCCGGGGGTCAGGCCCTTGACGGCCACGGTCACCCTGGACTTGCCGTAGCGTTCGTGGTCGATCCTGAGGGTGCCGACGGCCGCCCCCTCGGCGTTCTTGATCACGGTGTACGCCTGGTATCCGGAGTGGCCTGACGCCGATTCGGCCGCCGCCGCGGCGCCGACGGAGACGACGCCGGCGCCGAGGGCCACGATCAGGGCCAGATGGGTCTTGCGTAACATGGCAGACCTCCCTTGGGTCCGTGCTGGGTTGTCCGTGAGCGGTCTTTCAGGGAAATCCTTCTGCACGCTACGGTGCCGACGCCGTATCTGGCCGGATTCGGCCGGTAACGGGCACCCAGAGCACGGTGAGGGCCGGGAGGCTCAGACGTACAGCCGCAGGAGGTCCTCCTCGGTCTCCCTGCGCACGATCACCCGGGCGGACCCGTCGCGGACCGCGACCACGGGCGGGCGCGTCACGTGGTTGTAGTTGCTGGCCATCGAGCGCTGGTAGGCGCCGGAGGCGGGGACGGCGAGCAGGTCGCCCGGCCGGACGTCGGCGGGCAGCGGCAGGTCGCGGACCAGGACGTCCCCGCTCTCGCAGTGCTTGCCGACCACGGTGACCTCCCGGGCGGGGGCCGAGGAGGAGCGGGAGGCCAGGACCGCGGTGTAGGCGGCGCCGTACATGGCGGGGCGGGGGTTGTCGCTCATCCCGCCGTCCACGCTGACGTAGGTGCGGGCGCCGGGGATCTCCTTGACCGTGCCGACCTCGTACAGCGCGACGGCGCTCGGCCCGGCGACGGAGCGGCCGGGCTCGACGGCCAGCCGCACGTGGGCCGGTACGGCCTCGCGCACCGCGGCGATCACCTCGGCGGGACGCGGGGGGAGCGGGTCGCCGGGCCGGTGGACGATGCCCAGGCCGCCTCCGAGGTCGAGCTTGGGGATCGTCACGTCGTTCTCGTCCTCCATGGTCCGCAGGAAGGCGGCCATCCGGCGCGAGGCCAGGGTGAACCCCGCCAGGTCGGTGATCTGCGAGCCGATGTGGGAGTGCAGCCCGGCCAGTTCGAGCGACGGCTCGGTCAGGACCCGGCGGACGGCCTCGGCCGCGAGCCCGGCGCGCAGTGAGAAGCCGAACTTGGAGTCGTCGCCGCCGGTGGCGATGAACTCGTGGGTGTGCGCCTCGACCCCGGGGGTGACGCGGATCATGACGCTCTGCCGTACCCCCGCCTCGGCGGCGACGGCGGCCAGGCGCCCGATCTCGGCGAAGGAGTCGACGACCACGCAGCCGACCCGCCAGGAGACGGCGCGGAACAGCTCGGCCGGGGACTTGTTGTTGCCGTGGAAGACCACCCGCGCCGGGTCCATGCCGCCGGCCACGGCCACCGCGAGCTCGCCTCCGGTGCACACGTCGAGGCAGAGCCCGGCCGTGTCGAGCCAGCGCACCACCTCGGGGCAGAGGAAGGCCTTGCCGCCGTAGTGCACCTCCCCGTCGGGCAGCGCCCGGCGCCACTCGGCGCAGCGGGCCAGGAAGTCCTCCTCGTCGAGGACGTAGGCGGGGGTGCCGAACTCGGCGGCGAGCTCCCGCACGCCCACCCCGCCGATGTGGAGTTCCTCACCGGCCCACGTCGTGGTGCGCGGCCAGCCGTTCTCGATCACCAAGGTCATGGGGTCGAAGGTAGGGCTTTAAGGCATTTGTCCGGTCTGAGCATCGAAGTTTTCGATGCTCAGACTCGCAAGCATTCACCTGCATTGGGACCGTTACCTGCCGTCGGCAGCATAAGCTCAACTATTCGCAAAACAGGAGCTTAAATGACAAAAAGGACTTATTCCGTCATTGCTGCCGCCCTGATCGTCACGGCGCTCGCGGGCGGCTGCGGGCGCTCGGCGTCGGAGACGGACGCGAACACGGGCGCGGCCGCCGCGGCGGGCAAGACCGCCAAGGACCTGGTGCCCGAGGCCGTGCGCAAGACCGGTGAGCTGCGCATGGCGACCTCGGAGGGCTACCCCCCGATGGAGATGTACAAGGAGGGCACCCAGGAGCTCATCGGCGTCGACCCCGACCTCGCCGCCGCGATCGCCGCCAAGCTGGACCTGAAGATCAAGGTGACCAACGCCGCCTTCGACGGCCTGATCCCCGGCCTGCAGGCCAAGCGCTGGGACATCGTCATGTCCTCCATGAGCGACACCGAGGAGCGCCGCGCGGCCGTCGACTTCGTCGACTACTTCAACGCGGGCGGGGCCGTCATGGTCAAGAAGGGAAACCCCGAGGGCGTCAAGAACCTTGAGGACCTGTGCGGCCGCGTCGTCGTGCTCGCCAAGGGCAGCTCGAACCTCGCGATCGGGCAGCGGCAGAACGACAAGTGCGCCAAGAAGATGCAGATCATGCAGAGCGAGGACGCGCCGACCGGCCTGCTGAGCATCGACTCGGGCCGCGCGGTCGCCACCATCGTCGACTCGCCCGTCGCCGCCATGTACGCCAAGGAGACCGGCAAGTACGACGTGCTGCCCGAGCAGTACGACGCCGGCCCCTGGGGCATCGCGATCGACCGCAACAACGCGGGCCTGCGCGACGCCGTCGCCAAGGCCATGCAGGAGCTGCTGGCCGACGGCGGCTACAAGGAGGTCCTCGAAAGGTACGGCGTGACCTCAAACGCCGTGTCCGAGACGATGGTCAACACCAAGCCGTGGAAGTGACAGGCGCCCCCGAGGTGGCCACCGGCGCGCGGACGGCGCCCGAACCGCACCTGCCCATCGACGCGATCCGCCCGCCCAGGCCCGGCAGGTGGATCGCGGCGGTGGTCGCCGTCTTCGCCATGGTCTGGCTGCTCTACACGATCATCGTCAACGAGAACCTGCACTGGGACGTCATCGTCGAGTACCTGACCGACGGCAGGATCCTCGGCGGTCTGTGGGTCACCATCCAGCTCACCGTGCTGTCCATGGTGATCGGCCTGGCGCTGGGCGTTCTCGCCGCCGTGATGCAGCTGTCCGGCAGCCCCGTCCTGCGGGCCGCCTCCGGGCTGTACACCTGGTTCTTCCGCGGCACCCCGCTGCTGGTCCAGTTGATCTTCTGGTTCAACATCGGGCTGGTCTTCCCCTCCTTCGGCATCGGTGTGCCCTTCGACGGCCCCAAGCTGATCGAGTGGCAGGCCAACGAGCTGATCACGCCCTTCACCGCGGCGCTGCTCGGCCTGGCCATCAACGAGGGCGCCTACATGGCCGAGATCGTCAGGGCGGGCATCCGCTCGGTCGATCCGGGACAGCGTGAGGCCGCCGAGGCGCTCGGCATGTCGCACCGGCAGGTGCTGCGCCGGGTCGTGCTCCCGCAGGCGATGCGTGTGATCATCCCGCCGACCGGCAACCAGTTCATCTCGATGCTCAAGACCACCTCGATGGTCTCGGTCATCGCCGGAGCCGAGCTGCTGACCGTCTCCCAGCGCATCTACCTGGGCAACTTCGAGGTCATCGCGATGCTCATCGTGGCCTCCATCTGGTACATCGTGCTCACCACCATCGCGAGCGTCGGCCAGCACTTCATCGAGAAGCGGTTCGAGCGCGGCCACCACGCGCTGCAGACCAGGGTCCGCCGCAACCTGCGGCCCTTCGGCAAGGGGAGTGTGTGATGGCCGCGGCAGTCACCGGGAGCGCGTCCACGCGGCCCATGGTGCGGATCCGTTCGGTGCGCAAGTGCTTCGGCCCCGTCGAGGTGCTCAAGGGCATCAGTCTCGACGTGCCCGTCGGCGGAGTGGTCTGCGTCGTCGGCCCCTCCGGGTCAGGCAAGTCCACGCTGCTGCGCTGTGTCAACCGCCTGGAGACCATCGACTCGGGCCGCATCTGGGTCGACGGCGACCTGATCGGCTACACCGAGCGGGACGAACGCCTGCACCACCTGCGTCCCGCCCAGCTGTGCGCCCAGCGGCAGGACATCGGCATGGTCTTCCAGCGCTTCCACCTGTTCCCGCACCGCACGGCGCTGGAGAACGTCATGGAGGGCCCGGTCGTCGTCAAGGGCGTCCCCAGGGAGGCCGCCAGAAGACGGGCGATGGAACTGCTCGAACGGGTCGGCCTCGCCGAGCGGGCCACGCACTACCCGGCCCAGCTGTCCGGCGGCCAGCAGCAGCGCGTGGCGATCGCCCGCAGCCTGGCCATGGACCCCAAGCTCATGCTCTTCGACGAGCCGACGAGCGCCCTGGACCCCGAACTGGTCCAGGAGGTCCTGGCGGTCATGCGGGACCTGGCGGCCAGCGGCATGACGATGATGGTGGTGACCCACGAGATGGGCTTCGCCCGCGAGGTCGGCGACAACCTGGTCTTCATCGACGGCGGTGTCATCGTCGAGCAGGGCGACCCCCGGCAGGTGCTCGCCAACCCGGCCAACGACCGCTTCCGCGCCTTCCTCGGGCAGGTGTTGTGAACCACTTCGACCTGCTGCTGCGCGGCGGCCTCGTGATCGACGGGACGGACTCCCCGGACGCCGCGCGCCCGGCCGACGTCGGCGTCGCCGGCGGACGCCTCACCCTGCTTCCCCCGGGAGCCCCGGCCACCGCCGACGAGGTCGCCGACGTGACCGGCCTGGCCGTCGCCCCCGGCTTCATCGACGTGCACACCCACTCCGACGGCGTCACCCTGATCGACGGCGAGCTCGGCCGCGAGATGGTCATGGCCTCGGTGCTGCAGGGTGTGACCACCGAGATCTCCGGCAACTGCGGTTCGAGCCTGTTCCCCGCGCTGCCGGGACGGCTGGCCGCCATGGGCGCGGAGAACCGGGTCTACTTCGGCGGTGACGTCGGCATGTACGAGGGGTTCGCGGAGTTCGGCGCCGCGCACGCCGCCGTGCCGAGGGCCAACCACCTGGCCTCCCTGGTCGGGCACGGCACGCTGCGCAGCGGGGTGATGGGCCCCGTCGACCGGGCGGCGACCCCCGAGGAGCTTGAGGCCATGTGCCTGCTGCTCGACCGGGCGCTGACCGCCGGGGCGGCAGGGCTCTCCACCGGGCTGATCTACACCCCCGGCACCTACGCGGGCACGGACGAGGTCGTCGCGCTCGCGGCCGTCGCGGCCCGGCACGGCAAGCCGTACGTCACCCATCTGCGCGACGAGATGTCCCGGGTGGAGGAGGCGCTTGAGGAGGCCGTCGAGATCGCCGCCAGGAGCGGCGCCCCGCTGCACGTCTCCCACCACAAGACGGCGGGAAAGTACGCATGGGGCCGTACGGAGCGCACTCTCCCCAGAATCTCCACTCTTCGTACAGACGGGATGGATGTGACATGTGACGTCTATCCCTATACTGCGGGGAGTACGGCGCTGGGCGCGATGCTTCCGCCATGGGCTTCCGAGGGCGGGATCTCCGCGCTGACGGCACGCCTGGCCGACCCCGGCCAGCGCGACCTGATGCGCCTTGCCATCGCCGAAGGTGTCCCCGGATGGGAGAACACCGTCGGCAACGGAGGTTGGGATCGCATCTCGATCGCCTGTGCGCCGCGCCACTCCGAAACGGAGGGGCTCACGATCGCCGAGCTGGCCGTCACCCGCGGCCAGGACCCCCTCGACGTGGCCGCCGCCCTGCTCGTCGCCGAGCAGGGCGAGGTCACGATCATCAGCCACTCCATGGTCGAGGAGGACGTACGGCGGGTGCTCGCGGCGCCGTACTCGATGATCGGCTCAGACGGCGTGCCCAAGCCGGGCGGACGTCCCCACCCCCGCTGGGCCGGGACCTTCCCCCGGGTGCTCGGCCACTACGCCAGGGACCTGGGGCTGCTCAGCCTGGAGACGGCCGTGCACAAGATGACCGGCATGGCCGCGGCCAGGTTCGGCCTGCGGGGGCGCGGTGTGATCGCCGACGGCGCCCACGCCGACCTGGTCGTCTTCGACCCCGCCACGATCGCCGACCACGCGACCTTCACCGACCCGCTCCTGCCGCCGGCCGGGGTGCACCGGGTGGTCGTCGCCGGGCGGACCGTGGTCCGCGACGGCGCGGAGACCGGCGCCAGGCCGGGAAGGGTGCTGGCCGCATGAGCGCCGAGGTGGTGGACCAGGAGGGACCGGGCACCCTCGCGGTCTCGGTGCCCGGGCTGCTCGCCCTCCGGGAGGACACCGAGATGGTCCTCGCCAGCGCGGGCAAACTGCTGCTGCTGGCCGTGACCGCCCGGCGGATCGTCTCGGGGGAGCTCGACCCCGCCGAACCGGTGGAACTGCGCCAGGAGGACCGCTGCGGCGGCTCGGGGCTGCTCGGCCTGTTGTCGGCCCCCTCCTGGACGGTCGCCGACCTGGCCGTGCTCGTGGCCTCGGTGAGCGACAACACCGCGACCAACGCGCTGCTGCGCCGCGTCGGCCTGGAGGAGGTGGCGCGCGGCGCCGCCGAACTGGGCTTCGTCCGGACCCGTGTCCTCGACCGCATCCGCGAGCCCCGGCTGCCCTCGCACCCGCCCACCTTCGCCGTCGGCACGGCGGGTGAGCTGGCCGCGTTCGCGGCAGGGCTCGACGGGCGCACGGAGTGGACCCGGCTCATGCTGCGCTGGATGGCGCACAACGGCGACCGGAGCCTGGTCCCGGCCCTGCTGCCACACGAGGCCGAGGACCGTGAGGTTCCCCGGGCGCCTGCGCGGGGGATGGTGTGGGTGGCCAACAAGACCGGAACCGACACCGGGGTGCGGACCGACGTCGGGGTGATGATCGGCCCCGGCGGCAGGATCGGCTACGCCGTGCTGGCCAACGGCCCCGCCGGGAGCGAGCACGCCCTGGTCCGGCGCGTCCGCGAGGCGGGCCTGCGCGTCGGAGCCCTGGCCGGGCTCACCGGACAGGACTCCTGAGGCCCCGTACGGCGGGCGGCTCCTCCGTCCGCCGTACGGGCAGGGAACCCCGGCTGTTTGTCACTCTTCGCCAGAAAAGCCCAAGAAACAGTGGAAATCCATCGCTGGAACGCGCTAACACTGTTCGAAGGCAGGAGCGGGACGACATGACACGGGCCCGCCGACGGGAGGAACGCCAGTGGAGCTCCACGAGTACGCACGTCACGACGCCGTCGGGCTGCGGGACCTGATCGCGGCGGGCGAGGTGACGGCGGCCGAGGTCGAACAGGCCGCCAGAAGGGCGCTGGAGGCGGCCGACGCCGAACTCAACGCCCTGGCCCTGCCGCCGTTCTCCCCGGCGCTCGACCACGCGGCGGACGGGCCGCTCGCGGGCGTGCCCTTCCTGATCAAGGACAGCGGGCCGATGGCGCGGGGTGTGCCGTCCTTCCTGGGCAGCAGGGGCCTGAAGACGGTCCCCGGCCACGACAGCGAGCTGATGACCCGGCTGCGGGCCGCGGGCCTGGTCACCCTGGGCCTGACCACCGTGCCGGAGATGGTGGTCAGCTTCTCCACCGAGTCGCTCAAGCACGGGCCGACCCGCAACCCCTGGGACCTGGAACGCGGCGTCGGCGGATCGAGCGGCGGTGCCGCCGCCCTGGTCGCCGCGGGCGCCGTCCCCCTCGCGCACGGCACGGACGGCGCGGGCTCCATCCGTGTCCCCGCCTCCTGCTGCGGCCTGGTCGGGCTCAAGCCCAGCCGGGGCCGTGTCTCCAGCGGCCCCGACGCCGCCGAGGTGACGTTCGGGATGTCCTGCGACTTCGGGCTGACCCGCACCGTCAGGGACGCCGCCGCCCTGCTCGACGCCGTCCACGGCCCCGCCGCGGGCGACAAGTACACCGCGCCGCCCCCGGCCAGGCGCTACACCGAGGAGATCGGCGCGGACCCCGGCAGGCTGCGGATCGCCGTCACCACCACGGCCTGGTCGGGCGCCGCGGTCGACCCCGAGGTGGCCGCCGCGGCGGTCGCGACCGGCAGGACCCTGGAGGGAATGGGCCACCTCGTCACCGAGGCGAGCCCCGAGGTCGACTGGGACCTCGTGATCGGCGGCGTCGTGCCGGTCGCCGTCGCCTGCGTCGCCTCGGCCGCGGCCCCGGGAACGACCCCTGGGACGCCCCCTGACCCCGAACGGTTCGAGGCGGTCACCAGGCACGCCCTCGACGTCGCCGGAGACCTCGGCGCCCTCGACCTGATGGGCGCCCTCGCCGCGCAGAACCGGATCAGCCGCTCCGTCGGCGCCTTCTTCACCGGGCACGACCTCCTCATCACCCCCACCCTGGGGCAGCTGCCCGCGCCGCACGGAACCCTGCGCTACGACGACCCCGGCCACACCATGACCAGCTGGCACGAGAGCCTCTTCGAGTACGGCCCCTTCACGGTGGTGTTCAACATCGCCGGGCTGCCGGCCGTCAGCCTGCCGCTCGGCTGGAGCCGGGACGGGCTGCCGATCGGCGTGCAGCTGGTCGCGCCGTACGGCCGTGAGGACCTGCTGCTGCGGCTGGCCTCCCACCTGGAGGAGGCCCTGCCCTGGCGGGGCCGGGTCCCCGGCGTCTTCACCGGCGCCTGAGCCGCGCTCAGCGCAGGGCGTTGCGGATCTGGGCCGAGGCGTCGCGCAGATAGTCGATGAAGGACCGCAGCGCCGGGTTGGGGTTGGTCGGCCGGACCGCCGCCCCGATCCTGCGGTAGAGCCTCGGGCCGTCCAGGCGGCACACCTGGATGCCCGAGGCGCCCTGCGCGCCGAGACTGGGCACGAGGGCGACCCCCAGCCCGGCCCTGACCAGCCCCAGCGTCACCTCGTAATGGTCGCTGCGGCAGCGGATCGTCGGGTTGAACCCCTCAAGGGCGCTGGCCCGCTCAAGGACCGAGACCGGGGTGTCGGTGCCGTAGGTGGTGATCCACGGCTCCTCGGCCAGGTCCGCCAGCCGTACCCGCGGGCGCTGGCCCGCCGGGTGGCCGAGCGGTACGACGAGCAGCTGTGGCTCGTCGAACAGGTGGGTGACCTCGACCCCCTCCGGGGCCTTCCACGGGTCGAGGGCGTGCTCGAAGACCACCAGCACGTCCAGGGCGCCGCGCTCCAGGTCGGGCAGCAGCTCGTGCGGCTGGCCGAGCACCAGGTCCAGCTCGACGGCGGGATGACGGGCGGTGAAGGTCGACAGCGCCAGCGGCAGCAGCCGGTATCCGGCGGAGGCGAAGAACCCGATCCGCAGCTGGCCCGCGTCGGCCCTGGCCTGGGCCAGCAGGTCCTTCTCCGCCGCCTCGATGATGTCCAGGACCTCCTGGGCCCTGGTCGCCAGCCGCCGTCCCGCCCCGGTCAGCCGCAGGCTCTGCGCGCCCCGCTCGACCAGGCCGACACCCGCCTCCTCCTCCAGCTTCGACAGCTGGTGGGACACGGCGGACGGCGAGAGCCGCAGGACACGCGCTGCCCCGGCTATGCTCCCGGTCCTGAAGACCTCAAGGAGCACCCGCAGGCGTTGACTGCTCAGCACGTTTTCAGTATCGGCGCAGGCAGGGGGTGCCGAGCACGGGGCGCAAGGACCGGAAGGTGAGACGAGAAGGTGAGAAAAAGGGGCGGAGACGCCGACCCCCGGCTCCTCGACCGAGGAACCGGGGGGACGCGAAGGGCGCGGGCCGGGTCAGGCGCTCTTGCGGCGCTGTGCGCGCAGGATGGCCAGGCGCTCGTTGAGGACCTCCTCCAGATCCTCGATGGTGCGGCGCTCAAGTAGCATGTCCCAGTGGGTCCGCGGGGGCTTTACCTTCTTGGTCTCCGGCAGTTCTCCGTCCACCCGTAGCGCCGTCGCACCGCACATCCGGCACTCCCAGGTCGCCGGGATCTCCGCCTCGGCGGCGAGGGGAACGTCGAATCGATGGCCCTTCGGGCAGGTGTAGGACACCTCCTGGCGCGGGGCCAGATCGGTGTTGCGGTCGTTCTCGTAGCTGGTCGCCCCGAGTCGGGTACCGCGTAGCGCACGCTCGCCCATGTCTCAATGCCTCCTGAGGGCCCCGTCGTGAGGGGTTCGTCTCCCACGGCGTACAACGCTTGATACCGTGTGTGGATTCCCACACCCGGGGTGATCCAATCGCGCCTTCTTGACCCGGTCTGCGGAGAGAGCCGTTCTCGGGCCGTTCAGATGCGCTCGGGAACCCTGTTGCCCGCGGCCCTGATCGCCTTCGGCAGGTTGATCGCTCCCAGCGCCACCAGGCCGACCAGGAAGAACACCAGCAACGACAGCACGCCGAGCCGGTAGCTGTCGGTCAGCTGCAGGGCCACGCCCAGGGCGAAGGAACCGAGAAACGTCGAACCCTTGTCGCTGATCTCGTAGAGGCTGTAGTACTCGGCCTCCTTGCCCGCCGGGATCACATGGGAGAACAACGAACGCGACAGGGCCTGGGTGCCGCCCATCACGATCGCGATCGCGAAGGCCAGCGCGAAGAACGGCAGCGCCGAGCCCCTCGGCAGGAAGTAGGCCACGCCGACCACGGCCATCCAGGCGACCAGCGCGCTCATCACGACCCGCTTGGCCCCGTAGGAGGAGGCCAGCCTGCCCAGCAGCAGGGCGCCGCCGAAGGCGACGAACTGCACCATCAGGATCGCCGCGATCCGCGAGGTCTGGCTCAGCCCCAGCTCCTTGTCGGCGTAGGTGGCCGAGAAGGAGATGACGGTCTGCACGCCGTCGTTGTAGATCAGGTAGGCCACCAGGAAGGCCAGCGTCAGCGGATACCTGCGCAGCTCCGCGAGCGTACGGCCCAGCTGCCTGAAACTGCCCGTGACGACCGTGCCGTGCGCCCCGGCCGCCGATCCCGGGTTGCGCAGCCTCAGCATCGGGATGATCGTGAACCCCGCCCACCACAGGCCCGCCGAGGCCAGGCAGATGCGCACGGCGTCGGTCTCGGAGACGCCGAGGGTCTCGTGCCCCAGGAAGAGCGCCAGGTTGAGGGCCAGCAGCAGGCCGCCGCCGAGGTAGCCGAAGCCCCAGCCGCGCGCCGAGACCCGGTCGCGTTCGTCGGCGGTCGAGATCTCCGGCAGGAACGAGTTGTAGACGACGAACGCCGTCGAGAACCCCAGGCTGGCCACGATGAACAGCACCCCGCCCAGCAGGTATCTCCCGTCGGAGACGAACCACATGCCGACCGTGGCCCCGGCGCCGACGTAGGCGAACAACCCCATGAGCTCCTTCTTGCGCCCGGTGTGGTCGGCCAGGGCCCCGGCCACGGGCATCAGGATGATCTGCAGGACGGCCGCCGCCCCGACCACGAAGGAGTAGTAGGCGCTGGGCCGTACGTCGAACCAGAGCACCGGCACGTACGGCCTGCCCCCGGCGGCGTTCTCGGCGATCGTCGTCAGATAGGGGCCGAGGAAGACGGTCAGCACGGTGGAGTTGAAGGCGGAGTTCGCCCAGTCGTAGAAGTACCAGCCGCGCTGCTGCCTGCGGCGGGCGAGGGGGGATTCCTCGACGGCCTGTCCTGCGGTCATGGGCGTCCTTTGCTCACGGGGGGACGGGGGGTCGTGCGCTCACGGAGAGAGGGGTCAGGCGGCGCCGGGGTGCCACTGCCCTCGGGCCTGGAGCACCTCGCGCAGGCCGGAGATGTTGTCGGTCATCACACCGTCCACCCCCAGGTCGAGCAGGCGCTCCATCTCCCGGGGGTCGTTGACGGTCCACACGTGGATCTGCATGCCGAGGGCGTGCGCGGTGCGCACCAGCGCGGGCGTGGTGACGCGCAGCCCGCGAAAGCCCAGCGGGACCTGCGCGCACGGCACGCCCGCGCGGGCCAGCCGGGCCAGCAGGCGGCCGTAGCCCGAGGTGGTGGCCGCGGCGCGCAGGGCCGCGACCCCGCGCGGCCCCAGGGAGGAGCAGACCGGCCTGCCGACGGCGGCGCGGGCGCGGGCGAGCCGCTCGTCGGAGAAGGACGTCAGGCAGACCCTGTCGTAGGCGCCGGTCCGCCTGATCGCCTCGGCCAGCGGGGCGATGGCCGAGGCCTCCTTGACGTCGATGTTGAAGCGCGCCTCGGGCCAGGAGCCCAGCAGGTCGTCCATGAGCGGGATCTCGTCGACGCCGTCGATCCGCGCCTGACGCACCAGCCGGTACGGCAACTCGGCGATGCGGCCCCGCCGGTCGGTCACCCGGTCCAGGGTGTGGTCGTGGAAGGCCAGCAGCACCCCGTCCGAGGTGGCGTGCGCGTCGGTCTCCAGGTAGGTGTATCCGAGCTCGACGGCGCGGGCGAACGCGGCGTGGGTGTTCTCCCGGCCCTCGGCCGCCCCGCCCCGGTGGGCGAAGGCGAGCGGGCCGGGATGGTCGAGGAAGGCGTAACGGGGCTGCACGTGCAGGAGTATGCCCGTTACGGGCACGGCCCGTCATCGCCGGAAGCTGAACGTTCGGGAACCACCCGCCTCCGGCGGGCCGCTCACTGCCCTCCGGTCACCCCGCCCCCGGCCGGGAGCCCGGCCCACTCCCTGCGGCGCACCTCGGCGACCGCGATGGCGGTCGCGACCGCCACGTTGAGCGAGCCGACCCGGCCGACCTGCGGGATGTAGCAGACGGCGTCGGCGGCCTCAAGCAGCGCGGGGGAGCAGCCGTGGTCCTCCCCGCCGACCACCAGGCACACGTCACCGTCCAGCTTGGCCTCGTGCAGCGGTACGGCGTCGCCGGTCAGCTCGATCGCGACCACCGTGAACCCCTCGGCCCTGGCCGCCCGCACCGCCTCCGCCGAGGGGACCGGCTCCTCCCAGGCGACCAGGCGGTCGGTGCCGAGGGCGGTCTTCTGCGCCTTCGGGTTGGTCGGGGGAGTGGCGTTGCCCGCCAGCCAGATCCGGTCCACACCGAACGCGGCGGCCGTACGGAAGATGGAGCCGATGTTGAACGGGCCGGTCACCGACTCGACGATCAGGGCCAGGCGTCCCCCGGTGTTCCTGCGCCAGGTGCGGTTGAGCCGCTTGACGTCGGTCGGCCGTAGCTGCCTGCGCGGGTTGGCGGTCATCGGTCGTTCACCGTTCCTCGTCCGTTGTCGTTCTTCGTCTCGCCCATCGGCCCGCTCACCGCTCCTGGTCCGCGGGGCGGGCGCCGACCCGGAGGATCCGGTAGGAGGAGCGGGAGGCGGCGCGCTCGGCGGGCCAGCCCTGATCGTTCAGCCAGCGCTGCAGGGAGTCGGAGCCCAGGTGCTTCTGGACGACCAGATGGGCCTGGCCGTCCGGGGTCAGCCGGGACAGCCAGCGGGCCAGCATCTCGTGCAGCGCGGCCTTGCCGATGCGGATCGCCGGGTTGGACCAGATGGCGGAGAAGCGCACCTCGGAGGGGACCTCGTCGACGTGCACCGACCTTACTTTGTCAAGGGCGGCGGTCCGGGCGTTCCTCGCACACAGCTCGACCGACCTGCGGTTGACGTCCACGGCCCACACGGTCGCCTCAGGCGCGCGTGAGGCCATCGTCAGCGCGATCGGCCCGTAACCGCAGCCCAGGTCGAGCAGGTCGCCCGTCGCGGGCGGGGCGGGCACGCTCTCCAGCAGGATGCGGGTCCCCTGGTCGACCCGCTCGGGGGAGAAGACCCCGCTGTCGGTCTCAAGTCTCAGGTGCAGGTCGGGGAGCACGAGCGTGACCGAGCCCGGGCGGCTGGCGGTCTGGGGACGCTCCTCGAAGTAGTGGGCCACGTCGTAGAACGTTACCAACGGTGGAGACCCGGTCAGGGCAGCCGTGATCCCAGCAGCCCCGCCGTCACGGCCACCAGCAGCCCGGTCACGATCGCCGCGACCACGAACCACTGGCTGACCTCCTGGTTGACCGTGCGGTAGCCCAGCGAGGTGCCGATCTGCTCGTACACCTCCCGCAGCTGGCTGCCCGACTCCGCCTCGTAGGCCCGTCCCGAGGTGCCCTCGGACAGGGACTGCAGGGTGGTCTTGTTGACCGGCACGTTCACGTCGCGGCCGTCGATCGAGACGGTGCCCTCCTGGGTGCCGTAGGCGATGGTCGAGACCGGCACGCGCGCGTTCATCGCGGCGTCGATGGCGTCGCCGACCGAGCGGCCCGAGGTGTTGTCGCCGTCGGACAGCAGCACGATCGCCGCGGGCGGCGGGTCGGTGACGGCCTGCTGGTCGAAGGAGCGCAGGGAGTCGATCGAGCTGAAGACGGCCTCGCCGATGGCGGTGCCGGCCCTGGTGGTGAGGTTGCCGATGGAGGTGACGACGGCCTGGTGGTCGGTGGTGGGGGAGACCACGACCGAGGCCGAACGGGCGAAGGCGACGACGCCGACGTTGAAGCGCTCGGGCAGGTCCCTGACGAACCGCTGGGCCGCCTCCTTGGCGGCGCTCAGCCTGCTCGGCGGGACGTCGGCGGCCTCCATCGACAGCGAGACGTCCATCGCGATGATGATCGTGGCGCGGTCGCGCGGAACCCGTACGGAGTCCGCGGGCCGGGCGGCGCCGACGACCAGCAGGCCCATCATCAGCAGGAACAGCAGCGGAGCCAGGTGCCTGCGCCAGTCGGGCCCGGAGGGGGCGACCAGCGTCAGCAGCGGCAGGTTGGTGAAGCGCACCGCGTAGCGCCGCCGGGCGAACTGGGCGACCACATAGCCCGCGACGAGCAGCGCGAGCACCGCGAACAGCCACAGCCACGCCGGTGAGAGGAAGGTCATCTGGCCGCTCCGGGGACGATGGACCGGTGCGCCAGGTGGGCCGTGCGCCGCTGCCGCAGGACGAAACGGGCGATGTCCGCCACCCAGTCGCGGTCGGTGCGCAGCACCAGGTGCGAGACCCCGCAGCGCCGCAGCGCCACCGCGGTGGCCTCCCGCTGGGCGGCGGCGGCCCGCGCGTAGGCCGCGCGGACCCTGCCGGTCAGGCGGATCCTGCGGGCGCGGCCCGTCTCCGGATCGGTCAGGGTGACCAGGCCGACCGGCGGCAGTTCGAGTTCACGCGGGTCGATCACCTCGACGGCCAGCACCTGGTGCCGGGCGGCCAGGCGGCGGATCGGCCGTTCCCAGGGCGGCTCGGCGCCGGGATCGAGGACCGGGGCGGCGTCGAGGAAGTCGGAGACCACCACCCGCAGGCCGCGCCGCCGCCGCGCCGAGGCCAGCACCTCGATCGCCTCGGCCAGGTCGGGGGCGTCCGCGACGGGACGGCCCCTGGGCGCCTGGGCCAGGGAGTTCAGCAGGCCGTACAGGGCGGGCCTGCCGCCTCTGGCGGGCATCCGGTGGACGTACTCGTCGTGCAGGACGTAGGCGCCGAACCGGTTGCCGATCCGGCTCGTCAGGAAGCCGATCGCACCGACCGCGGCGACCACCAGGTCCCTCTTCTCCATCGTGTCCGTGCCGAAGTCCATGCTGGGCGACAGGTCGGCCAGCGCCCAGGTCTCCAGCTCCCGGTCGGCGATCAGGTCGCGCACGTGCGGGACGGTCGTGCGGGCGGTCACCGCCCAGTCCATCCTGCGGATGTCGTCCTCACCGGGGACGTAGACCCTGCTGTCGCCGAACTCGCCGCCGGGGCCGGGCAGCAACCCCTGGTAGGAGCCGTGCAGCAGGCCGTCCAGGCGTCTGACGATGGTCAGTTCGAGCCGTCGCAGCGCCCGCTCCGAGGCGCCGGTGACGCCCGTCACCGTGAGTCCTGGTTCCACACGACCAGGGGCGGGGGCACGGCGGCCAGCACCCGCCCGACCACGTCCTCGGGGTTGACCCCGTCGGCGAGGGCGTCGAAGGTGAGCATCAGGCGGTGGGACATCACGTCGGCGGCCACGTCGCGGACGTCGTCGGGCAGCAGGTAGTCACGGCCCCGCAGCAGGGCCAGGCCACGGCCTGCGGCGACCAGGCCGAGGGTGGCGCGGGGGCTGACCCCGATCTCGATGTCGTCGGCCAGCTCCGCCAGGCCGTACTCGGCGGGGGAGCGGGTGGCCATCACCAGCCGGACCACGTAGTCGGCGACCAGGTGGTGCACCGACACCTGTTCCGCGGCGGCCTGCAGCGCGATCAGCCGGGCCGGGTCGAGCACGGTCCTCGGCTCAGGCGGGGTCACGCTCATCCGGTGCAGGATCTCCAGCTCCTCGTGGGCGCTGGGGTGGGCGACCCGGATCCTGAACAGGAAACGGTCGCGCTGGACCTCGGGCAGCGGGTAGACGCCCTCGGACTCGATCGGGTTCTGGGTGGCCAGCACGATGAACGGCCTCGGCAGCCGGTGGGTGCGTCCCGCGAGCGTCACCTGGCGCTCGGCCATGACCTCAAGCAGCGCCGACTGCACCTTGGCCGGGGCGCGGTTGATCTCGTCGGCCAGCAGGAAGTTGACGAACACGGGCCCGAGCTCGACGTCGAACTCCTCGCGGGAGGGATGGTAGACCCGGGTTCCCACGATGTCGCTGGGCACCAGGTCGGGGGTGAACTGGATGCGGGCGAAGTCACCGCCGACGACGGTGGCCAGCGTCGAGGCCGCCAGCGTCTTGGCCACCCCGGGCACGCCCTCCAGCAGGCAGTGGCCACGGGCGAGCAGGGCGACGAGCAGGCGTTCGACCATGTGCTCCTGGCCCACGATGACCCGCCGGACCTCGGCCAGGGCCTCGCGCAGCAGTCCGGCGTCGGTCTCGCTCGGCAGTTCTTCCGCGACGGTCATGTTGACATTCCACCAAATGAAGTGCCGGGTCGCACGGCTGGTCGGGTGCCCATTTCCCGTTCCTACCCACAACGCGGTGCCCGTGTGGACGAGGGGACGTCCGCGCCGTGTGCTTTCATGGCAGGCGTGGCCAGTCCGCTTCAGCACGGTGACCCGCCCCACCTGGGGCCCTTCGTGCTGCGGGCGCGGCTGGGGGTCGGTCCCGCCGGGCTGGTCTACCTCGGGCAGGGCTCCGACGGCAGGCAGGTCTCGGTCGCGGTGCTCACCAGGGGCGCCGCGCACGACCCCGCGGCCCGCGACCGCTTCGTCACCGGCATCCGCGAGGCGGCGGCGAGCCGTTCGGGGATGCGGGGCTGGATGGTCAGGGCGGCCCGCGGCCGTACGGCGGTCGCGGACACGATGCCCCAGGTTCTGGCGATGGACGGCGGAGACGCGCCGTGGGTGGCGACGCCGTACGAACCGGGCAGGGCGGGGGCGGAGCGCTTCCTCGAACCGGTGCTGGTGCGCGGCACACTGATCGGCGAGCGGCACGGCCCCGACTTCGCGCCGCACTGGGTGAGCGATCGATCGCCCGCGCTGCCCGCGCCGCCGGTCGGAGCGCCGCCGCCCGTCGAGACGCGTCGTTCCGTGCTTTTCGCCACGGTCACGCTCGCCGTGCTGCTGGTGCTGCTGGCCGTGATGCTGCTGGTGCTGCTGCGCAGGCAGGAGGAGGGGGCGCCGCCGCCGAGGCCGCGTCCGCAGACGACGTTCGTGCCGACTCCGCCGCCGGTTCCCGCGACGACCGAGCCGGGGCAGCCGACCCCCTCGCCGTCCCCTTCGGAGAGCGGCGGTGGCAGGCCGGGGCCGGGGGAGGGCGACGAGGACGACGGTTCCCCCATCTGAGGCGTCCCGCCGGGTGGCTCACGGGGCCCGCGGTGTCACCTGGGGGAGACGAAGCCCGACTCGTAGGCGGCGATGACGGCCTGGGGGCGTTCGCGGGCGTCGAGTTTGGACAGCACGTCGCTCACGTGCGTCCTGATCACGTCCGTGCCGACGGCCAGTTCCACGGCGATCTCACCGTTCGACAGGCCGCGTGCCATCAGGCGCAGTACGTCCGCCTCGCGTTCGGTGAGCCTGCCGATGCCGGGGACGGTCCTGCCGTCGCCGTGCAGGGCGGCGAGGGTGCGTACGGCGGAGGGGAAGAGCAGGCGGTCTCCGGCGGCCACGGTCCTGATCGCCTGGACGAGTTCGTCGGGGCGGGTCCGTCTGAGCAGGAAGCCGCTCACCCCGGCTCGCAGCGCCTCGTAGACGAGGTCGTCGTTGCCGAAGGTGGTGATCACGATGATCTTGGGGGGTTCGGGCGGGGAGAGCAGGTGCCGGATGGCCTGGACGCCGTCCACCGCGGGCATCCGCACGTCCATGAGCACCACGTCGGGGCGCAGTTCGCGTGCGGCGGTCAGGACCCCGGCGCCGTCGGCCGCCTCGCCGACCACGGTGAGTCCGGGTTCGGAGTCGATGATGATCCGCAGCCCCGTGCGGGTCAGGTCCTCGTCGTCGGCGATCACCACGCGCAGGGTCATGGCCATGACCATACAGACCGCGCTCGCAGGGGCCCGCCCCGCATCGGTGGAGGTCTTTCCCGGGCCGCCGCTGTAGGGAAAGGGCAGGGCTCATCGGTGATTTACGAGCTTGCCGGGAATTGCGAGGAAAGCCGGGCTGTCGCCTTTTGGTGTGGCATGCCCGTCAAGTCTCAAGTTTGACATGAAAAGGCGTGCCGCGCCCGGTTTGTCGTGCTTGGGGCATGAAAAACCCCTGACGAGAAAAGCGCTGGCCAGTCACTCTTCGCGTCAGGGGTTGGTGCTACGTGAGAATCCTCGTGCCTCTATGACGGTGCCCGCTGTGCACATGAGCGGCCGTCACAGGCGCCTAGTTGTTGTTGCTGCTAGGGCTGAGGATGGGGATGTTGACGTCGCACAGGTTCAGGCCGAGGCCGAGGCCCAGGAGCAGGCCGAGACCCTGGTTGTTGGTGGAGCAGGTGGTCTCGCTGCTGGTGACGTCGACGTCCTGGTCGTGGCCGACGTGGAACGGCGGCACGTGGTAGGGCGACGGGAAGGGGTCGGTAGCAGCGGAGGCCGCGGTGGCCTGCGTCATGGCGGCGACAGCCAGGGCGCTTGCGACGGCCGCGCCGACGATAACGCGACGGATCATGGTATTCCTCCATGGAGACTAATGGGAAATTCTGGGCGAATCAGCGTGAGTGCCTTTCGGCTCCCTGCGGATCGCCAGGGACAATGATTGTGCATCGAGGGTCTGGATTTCAACGTTGTCGAGCAACTGGAAAGTAAAGTACTGAGGGTTTATCTCAAAAAATAGAATATGATCGTTTTGGTCCTTTGGGGACGACAGTGATATGTCATCGATGGCGCTTTTTTCTGTCTCCGGTGTATCTGGTACTGACATGTCGTAAAAGCGCGACAAACGAGCCCTTTGCGGGAATTGGTGCACGGATATTTCCCGACACTTCCGACGAGATCGACCACGTCGATCGCGTCAGGCGGCGTCCCGCACGCCGTGCGAGGCCGGAGATCGTGGCCCGCTCCGGCTGAGAGACGGGTGGAACGTGACCTGTGCCATATCCATGTCGTGGCCGTGTCGTGGTCGTACGGCAGGGCCGACGGGTGTCCTGAGGGAGTTCGGCGGACGGCCCGGGAGGGCCGCCGGCCTCCGGCGGCCGTCATCGGCGGGCGGGAAGGAGCGCGGAGGTTCGGAGATCGTGCCCTTGACGGGCGGCTTCTCAGGGAAATCCGAGGTCAAGACGCCCCGATTTTTCCCCCGAAAAGGTATGAATGTACTTCCTGCGGGCACGCGATCCAGAAGCCGAGCCGCCAACCGTCGAGCTTCCTCACCGTCATTGGATCGCCTATGTCTCTTCAGGGCAACGTCATCCCCATCATCCACTGGTCGCGCCGTTCTCTCTGTCTCACCGAGGACCCCGAACTCTTCTTCCCCGTCTCCACGGAGGGGCCGGGGCGGGAGCAGTACGAGCAGGCCAAGGCCGTGTGCCGCCGCTGCCCGGTGCAGCACCGCTGCCTGGAGTACGCCCTGAACACCCACCAGATGTACGGGGTGTGGGGTGGGACGAGTCCCGACGAGCGCAGGGCGGCGATGACGGCGCCCAGACGCGGGGCCAGGTGACGGATCACGGGAACGGGGCCGTACCCCTCAGCGGGGGCGGCGCGCGGCGGGGTGGGTGAGGACCCCGGCGCGGAAGGAGGGCGCGGCGTCCCCGGCCTGTCGTGACTCCTCGATCAGGGCGGCCAGCCGGGCGGCGGTGCGCTGCGAGGTGTCACCGCAGCAGACGTTGGTGAGCACGTGGGTCGTCTCCGCGCTCCGGGAGAGCGCGAGGATCCGGGAGGCCCACCGCCTGAGCTCGGCCTCGGTGTACCGGTAGGAGAAACGCTCCTCGACGTTCCCGCCCACCCACCGCGACGAGTGGCCGTGCAGGCGGACCACGGCGAGGTCGGAGGTCACGGCCGTCACCGGAGGGATCGAGGAGGGGTGTCCCTGGGGCATGTCGACGCACACGTAGGGGATGTCGTGCTCGGCGAGGAAGCCCAGGGTCGCGGCGCGGCCGGCCCCCTCCATCCAGGTCCGGTTGCGGAACTCGACACAGATCCGCATCGGCGCGCATCGGCGGGCGCATTCGAGGACGCGCCGCCTGCCGTGCTCCCCGGCGGGCAGCCACGGCGGGAACTGGAACAGCAGGGCGCCCAGCTTGCCCGCCTCGTGCAGCGGGGTGAGCGCGCCGAGGAAGCGCCGCCAGACCTCCTCGGCGATCCGCGGGCCGACGCCGTCCAGATAGAGGCGCTCCGGTACCTCGCCGAGCGTGTCCCGCAGGTCCTTGTAGAGCGCCTCGGGGCGGGTCGGGTGACCGGTGAGCAGGGAGAACGCCTTGACGTTGAAGACGAAGCCCGCCGGGGTGCGGTCCCGCCAGGCCTGCACGGTCCGCAGTGACGGCGGGTGGTAGTAGGTGGAGTCGACCTCCACGATCGGGAACCGCGAGGCGTACCAGGCCAGTCGCGCGGCCGGGGTCGAGGCCTCCTCGGGATACCAGCCCGACTCCAGCAGCGATCTGTCCGTCCAGGAGGCCGTACCGACCAGAATCCGGCCCGGGCGGGCCGTCCGGTGGATGGCGTGTGTCATGCCCCGCCCCTGCCCCCGCGCCGGCTCCTCTCACCCGTGAGCCGACCGTGAACCACCCGCCCGCCGTTCGAACGCCGTCCGGGAGGCCCTCTGTGCGACCGGTTTGCCGAAGTTTCCAGCTTTAGTGAAATGTCGCCGTTTCCGAGGGTCGGTCACTAGGGTTGCCCGGGTGGGGGCGGATACGGGGACACGGGTGTGGAGCGAACTGCGGGTTTCCTCGGCGCCGAGGGTCTCGGTGTCGATCTCGCCGAATCTGACGGCTCTGGCCGTGATCGCCGACGCGCTGGCGGGCAGACGGAGGGGGCTGCCCGAGCGGTGGCGGCGGGTGATCCAGGATTCGGTCGGCCCGCAGGCGCGTGAGGCGGTCAGGCCGCTCGGCGCGCCGGGATACTCGGTCGTCCCCGACAGCGTGGTGCCCCAGACCCCGATCGAGGGCTTCTCCGTCGCCTCGCAGGCCGAGCTGCTGCGCGCGGTACCCGAGGAGCAGCTGACCGCCGACCTCGAACAGGCCTTCGGCGAGCAGGGGGTGCCCGAGCACTGGCGCTGGGCCGCCGACCGGCCGAAACGCTGGCTGGCGGGGTACGCGGCGGCGCTCGGGGACGTGTGGGACGCGACGGGGCCGGTGTGGGCGCGAGCCGCGTCCCTGCTGGACCGGGAGGTCGAGCGGGTCGGCACCGCCGTCGTCAGGGGCGGCCTCGACGTGCTGCTGAGCTCCCTGAGCGAGCGGATCCAGTACGGCGAGGACGGGCTGCTGATCGCGGACCTGGAGCCGAGCCGGTACGACCTCGGCGACCGCAGGATGATCCTGGTGCCGATGCTGGCCGGGCGTGACGCCGTGATCGTGAAGCTGGACCACCCCGAGGTGGTGTGGATCGCCTATCCGGTCCCCGGAGCCGAGACGCTGTGGCACGGGCCCAACCCCCGGGCGGCCGACGAGCTGACGGCGCTGATCGGGCCGGTGCGCGCGGCGCTGCTGCACACCCTGGACCAGCCCGCCACGATGAGCGCCCTGGCCGCCGGGGCGGGGATGGTGCCCAGCGCGATCACCTACCACTGCGAGCGGCTGGTCGCGGCGGGCCTGGTCAGCCGCGAACGGCGGGGCCGTGAGGTGTGGATCGTCCGTACCCGCAGGGGCGAGGAACTGCTGGACCTGTTCCGGCACTGAGGCCCGCCGGGGCCGAGGCCCGCGCGATCCGTCGCGGGGGCGTGTGCGAACCTTGGCCCATGGCTACTGCGCGCTGGAACGGCGAGATCATCGCGGAAAGCGACGAGACGGTGATCGTGGAGGGCAACCACTACTTCCCGATCGAGTCCGTCTCCTCCGAGTACCTCAGGCCGTCGGAGACCACCACCGTCTGCGGCTGGAAGGGCACGGCGAACTACTACACGCTGCACGTCGAGGGGGCGGAGAACCCCGACGCCGCCTGGTACTACGCGGACCCGAAGGAGGAGGCCGCCCAGATCAGGGGACGGGTGGCCTTCTGGAAGGGCGTCGAGGTCACCGGCTGAGCCGGCTGCGGGACGGAGCGGAAAAGGAAGGGGGACGGCCGCGGTGCCGTCCCCTTTCCCATGGCCGGGCGCCGGCGCACCGGTTCAGTGCACCAGTTCGGCCTCGACCTCGTGGCCGTACAGCCAGGCGTTCTGCCGCAGCGGGTCGCCCTTGGCGAAGCCCTCGTCGCGCCTGCGCTGTTCGGGACCGTCGGGCAGGTGGTTGACCACCTCGCGCCCCCGGCTGCCGAGCTGCACCTGGGAGGCTCTCGGCTTGCGGATCTCCTCGTAGCGCAGCAGCGCCCGCGCCGCGGTCTCCGGCGTCGCCTCCCGCAGGCATCCGGCCAGGACCGTGGCGTCCTCGACCGCCTGGCAGGCCCCCTGACCGAGGAAGGGCAGCATCGCGTGGGCGGCGTCCCCGAGCAGGGTCACCCGCCCGTCGGTCCAGCGGTCGAGGGGGCCGCGGTCGTACATGGCCCAGCGCTTGGTCTCCGACGCGGCGGCGATCAGTTCCCCGAGCCGGGGGTCCCACGTCTCGAACTCCCGGGCCAGGTCCTCAAGCCGGCCGTCCGTCGTCCACGACTCGACGCGCCACTCGCCGGCGGGCACGACCGCGACGACGTTGACCAGCCGTCCCCGGCTGACCGGGTAGTGCACGAAGTGCCTGCCCGGCCCGAGCCAGATCGTCTGGGACGGCCTGGTCATCAGGGAGGGGGCGGCGTCGGCGGGGACCAGGCACCGGTAGGCGCACAGCCCGGAGAAACGCGGCGGCGCCTCGGTCACGACCGTGGGCCGTACGGTGGAGTGGATCCCGTCGGCGCCGACGACCACGTCCGCGACGGCCGTGCTCTCCCGGCCCGCCGAGTCGGTGAGGGTCAGCTCGACCTCCCGCTCGTCCTGCCGCAGGCCGGTCAGCCGCCGGTCGAGCCGTACGATCTCCTCGGGCAGCGCCTCGGCCAGCATGGCCAGCAGGTCGGCCCGGTGGGCGACGTAGCAGTCGACGCCGTACAGCTTGCGGCACTCCGCCCCCATCTTCTGGGCGAACAACACACTGCCGTCCTGCCAGCGCCGCATCTCCCAGGCGGTCTCAAGGCGTACGGCGAACTCGGCCAGCCGTTCGCCGAGCCCGGCCCTGACCAGGGGGCGCACCATGTTGGGGGCGACGATGATGCCCGCGCCGACCTCACGCAGCTCACCGCTCTGCTCGTAGACGGTCACCTCGACCCCCGCCCGGCTCAGCAGCAGGGCGGTGGTCAGCCCGCCGAGTCCCCCTCCGACGACGGCGACTCTCATCGGGCACCTCCGCTGTTCACAGGCCCCGCCAGACGGCCGAGCCCTCCGTCAACTCTGATTCTGGACGGTCCCCCGCCGGGCAGCGGCGGCAGCCCGTCGTCGTCGGAGCGCCAGTCCTGTACGGGCACCAGCCCCGGGGCGAGCAGGTCGAACGGGCCGAAGAGCGCGCGGACCCGCTCGTGCGGGCGGAAGGTCACCTGCATGGGGGTGTTCGCCGTTCCCGAGGACAGCTGTGCCCGCGCGGCGGGCGTGCTCTCGGTCATGACGTGTGAGAGCGCGAGATGGCTGCCCGGCGCCACCCGTCGGGCGAACTCCCCGACGAGGCCCTCCGGGTCCTCCTCGTCGGTGACGAAGTGCAGCACCGCGACCATGACCAGGCCGACCGGCTCGGAGAAGTCGATCAGCCGGGTGACCTCGGGGTCCTCGACGATGTCACCGGGCCTGCGGACGTCGGCCTGGACGCTCGTCACGTTCTTGCCGCCGGCCAGCAGTACCTCGGCGTGCAGCCGTACGACGGGGTCGTAGTCGACGTAGACCACGGTGGCGGACGGGTCGGCCGCGTGCGCGATCTCGTGCACGCTGGGGGAGGTCGGGATGCCGGTCCCCAGGTCGATGAACTGCCGGACGCCCTGTTCGGCCATGACCTGGACCGCTCTGACCAGGAAGTCGCGGTTGGCCCTGGCCGTCGTCCTGGCGTCGGGGGCGACCGTGAGCAGCCGTTCGGCGAAGGTCCGGTCGACCGCGAGGTTGTCCTTGCCCCCCAGCAGGTAGTCGTAGACCCGCGCCGAGCTGGGCACGGTCGGATCGACCCCCGGGGGAACACGTTCCAACTTGGTCACCGCGACTCCTCCGTCGGCGAAGGCCAGCGCGTTGATCATACTGGTGGAATTACCACTCAGGATGGCTTATCAGGACCAAGTATCCGTTCTCGCTATCCCCTTCCGTACGGCCCCGCCAACGGGCGCGGGCCGTACGGAAAGAGAGTGTTCAGCGTGTCTGGACCTGGACGGAGACGATCTGGTGTGCGGTGATCCAGGTCGAGGAGGTCGTGCCCGCCGGGGCCCATTCGCTGTAGATCGGGATGTATCCGACCTCGGCGAGGAAGTGCTTCTGCAGGACGAAGACACGGTGCTCGCCCGTGCCACCCGAGCAGTAGCTGCTGGCGGTCTGGCCGTTGATCTGGTAGCTGCAACCCGTTGGGGCCGCCGAGGCGCTCGTCGCGGTACCGGTCACCATCGTGGCGGTCAGCAGCGCGGTGGCGCAGACGGCCGAGACCCGGCTTCTGGCGTTCATGCGTGACTCCTGGGGGGTGGGCGTCGGGTGTGCCGCCCGCCTTTCCGGTCCGCGCCGGGGTCGCGGCCTTCCTGGGCGGGCAAGAAGGCGGCCCCCGGGGCGGGGCGCGCCGAAGTCGCCGTCGAAGGCGATTAGATGAGGATGATGTCGCAGGTCAGCGCGCTTATGGTTAGGAAAGTTTCTTTAAAGAAAAGATAAACCGGGTCTTGGGGGGCGTCAATATCCCGTTTGGGGGAGTGCGCGGGCCGCCGTTTTCCTGTCCGGATCGGGGGTCGTGCGGGTCCCCCGGTGACGGTGCCCGGGAGGCGGCGGGCCGTTGTGGCGGGTGCCGGCCGCGTCTGTCCCCCCGCCGCCACGTCTGGGCTGTCCGTCCCCGGATGGCCATCACTTCGGGTGATCCCCCCGGCCTCTTCTCGTGTCCGCGGGAGTCGTGAGGTCGCCGACAAGAAGGATGGAACGGTCTAGAGTGTGCTCTCCAGGCGTAACCCCTTGTATGCGGCCAGAAGCAGGGAAGGGCGAACGGCTCGGCATGGTATTACGGACCCGCCGATTCCAGCAATTCGCCCGTGGCCGAAAACGGGCGGCGCGAGATGAAAATCATCCGCGAACGCCTTGACCTGCTCGTTTACTGGAAAAAGGTGCATAGCGTGAAGTTATAGAAAACTGTGGGGTTCAACCCACTCCCGCACGGTGTCAGCTTTGGTCCAGTCCAGGCTGCCTGGTTCGTTCGGCCCGCCCGCGGCGGCATCGCACATCGCCGGTCCCTCACCGGCCTCGTCGGCGCCGTGCGCGGCCGGGAGGAGCGGCCAGGCACGACCCCCCGAAGGCCAAGGAGGCCATTGTGGACGCCGAGAACATCCCCGTCGAGGAATTCGACGAAGAGAATGACACCAGGGGCATCAGCCGTAAGACCCTGCTGAAGGCCGCCATCATAGGTGCCCCGATCCCGCTGCTGATGGGTGGGGTGCCCGCCCTGGCTCGGGACGCCAAGCAAGAGGGCAAGCTGCTCGACCCGACGCCGTTCTGTGGCAACGGCGACGCGGCCACGATCGCCCAGACCGAGGGCCCGTACTTCAAGCCGGGTTCCCCGCTGCGCGACACGCTGACCGGTCCCGGAACGCTGCTGACCGTGAGCGGTTACGTGTTCAACCGCTCCTGCCAGCCGGTCGCCAACGCGCTGATGGACTTCTGGCAGGCGGACAACGCCGGTAACTACGACAACTCCGGCTACACCTTCCGCGGTCACCAGTTCACCAACGCGCAGGGCTTCTACAAGCTGACCACGATCGTGCCGGGTCTGTACCCGGGCCGCACCCGTCACATCCACATGAAGGTGCAGGCCCCCGGCCGGGGCATCCTGACCACCCAGACGTACTTCCCGGGTGAGCCCCGCAACAGCACGGACACCATCTACGACTCGCGTCTGCTGATGAACGTCAGGACGGTCGGCTCGGGCAAGGAGGCGACCTACGACTTCGTGCTCAACTTCACGGGCACGCCGCAGACCCCCACCCCCACGCCGACCCCCACCAACAGCAGCACCCCGACCCCGACCGGCAACCCGGGTGGCACCTGGGCCGCGGGCACGAGCTACGCCGCCGGAGACGTCGTCTCCTACGGTGGCTCGAACTACCGCTGCATCCAGGGCCACACCGCCTACCCCGGGTGGGAGCCGCCGAACGTCCCCGCCCTGTGGCAGCGCGTCTGACGCGCCGGCCCGTCATGACCGGTGTCCGCGTGCGCGCGGCCACCGGTGCCGGATACTCCGGCCGGCGCACCGTGGGGCCGGTGCAGCGCGGACCGGTGGGCGGGACGGCCAGCCGTCCCGCCATGGCGGCGGTCTCCTTCCGCCGCGCGAACCCCGTAGTCACCGTGCCAGGGCGGGCGCTCATCCGGTGACACAGCGGGACGCGCGGGCGGCGGGGGACCGGCGCCGCGTCCGCGGATCGGGTGCCACGCCTGGGCGTGGCACCCGATCCCGTCGTGGTCTTCCCCGGTGCGCCCGGACCCTCCCGGGTCCGCACCCCCTTTTTTCCGGGGAACGCCGGGAGGCGGCCCGTCCGTCCAGGACGCGCCTCCCGGCGGCCAGGAAGCGGTCAGCGGTTCTGTTCGGTGACGAGGAAGGCCACGGAGCCCCCCTCGCCGATGTCCGCGTCCAGCGCCTTGTCGTCGAGCATGTCGGCGGCCGCCCGGTCCAGGAAGATCCGGGCCCCGTCCGTCTCGACCACCTTGTCGTCCGTCTCCGGGCCGTTCACGACCGACAGTGTCAGTGAGCCCGTGCCGTCCGCCTGCGAGGCGATCCGGACGCCGGTGTCCTCCGATTCCGCCACCTGAGAACTGAGGTCCCTGATCACCTGGGCAGCGGTGTCCGTCAATGTGAGCATTGTGACTCCTTGTCGGGATCTCGGGTTGATTACTCGCCCTTGCCCGCTGTGAAAGTGCCCAACCTCCTCGCCGGTCGTTATTTCCTCCGCCGTGCCGTACGAGGTCCCGGACGGGAAACCGGTGCCGAGGAGTTCGGTGGCGCTTGGCGACGCCTGGTGGCGCCCTTCACGCGCTCACCCGAACGGACGCCTCGCCGGGTGGTCGGCGAGGGTGGCATCGCTATATTTGCTATATTTAGTACATGCTAAATATGACCGATGCGCTGTCGTTCGACGGGTGTGACCTGCGTTACGGCGACAGCGGCGGTGAGGGGGTGCCGGTGGTCCTCACGCACGGCGCCGGGGCCGACCACGTGATGTTCGACGCCCAGGCCGAACATCTGCGCGTCCGGGGGTTTCGCGTCGTCGTCTGGGACATGCGCGGCCACGGCCTGTCCCAACCGGCCGCCGGCCCGTTCACCGCGGAACGGGCGCTGGCCGACCTGCGCGCGCTCATCGAACACCTGGCGCTGGACCGGCCCGTGCTGGCAGGCCAGTCTCTAGGCGGCAACCTCGGCCAGGCCCTCGTCCGGCGGGACCGCCACCTGGCGCGGGCCCTGATCGTCATCGACTCCGCATGGAACACCGGGCCGCTGTCCTGGGGCGAACGCGTGCTGCTCAAGATGGCCGCGCCGATGTTGCTGGCGCTTCCGGCCAGGCGTCTCCCGGAGCTGATGGCCAACGCCTCAGCGGTCACACCGTCCGCCCGGGCGGACGCGCGGCGCGCCTTCTCCCAGATGCCCAAGGAGGACTTCGTCCAGGTGTGGAAGGCCGCCGTCGAGCTGGTCGTCCCCGATCCCGGCTATCGCACGCCCGTTCCGCTGTGCCTGATCCGCGGCCTGCACGACCGAACCGGCAACATCGCCTCGGCCATGCCCAGATGGGCTCAGGCCGAAGGTGTCGAAGAGGTCGTCATCCCTGACGCGGGCCACATGTCCACCCAGGACAATCCGCGAGCCGTCAACGCGGCGATCGAGACGTTCCTCGACACGCTGACCCGTCAGGAGCGGTGATGGACGCCGACAAGCGCGACTCGTTCACCGTCTCGGTGGGTGACCTGCTGGCCTCCTGGAACCTGCCGCACGCCACCGGCCGCGTCTACGGGCTGCTCCTGGTGAGCGAGGAGCCGCAGTCCCTGGACACGATCGCCGCCGAGCTCTCGCTGAGCAAGGGATCGGTGAGCACCGCCGTGCGCCAGCTGGACTCCTGGGGGCTGGCCAGGACCATTCCCCAGCCGGGAAGCCGCAGGCTCCTGGTCGAGGCCGCCGGTGGAATCGCGTCCTTGCTGGAGGCCAGCCACGCGCGCGCCGGGACCCTGATCGCCGCCCTGCGAGAAGGAGAGGACCTGGTCGGCCCCGGTCCCGCGCGACGGCGGCTCCAGGACGTGATCGGCCTGTTCGAAAGTTATGTCGACGTCGGAAACCAGATGCTCACCGCGTACCGCAGGCAGCGGGAACGCCGGCCGTGAGCTCCGGCGGGTCGTCCTCGCCGGACACGTGGGGGAGGGGCACCCGTCCCGGGGGAGGCCGGGGGACACCGGGGAACGCTGTGGGGCGGCTGCGGGACAATGGTGCGCATGCGTGCGAGTCGCCTGCTGTCACTGCTGCTGCTTCTGCAGACCCGGGGGCGGATGACGGCCACCGAGCTCGCGGGAGAGCTTGAGGTCTCGATCCGCACGGTCTACCGGGACGTCGAGGCGCTGTCGTCGGCGGGTGTGCCGGTCTACGCCGACCGGGGGCCCGCCGGGGGATACCAGCTGCTGGACGGCTACCGCACCCGCCTCAACGGCCTGACGGCACAGGAGGCCTCCTCGCTGTTCCTCGCGGCGCTGCCGGGGCCCGCGGCGGAACTGGGCTTGGGGGAGCTCGCGGCGAACGCCGAGCTGAAGCTGCTCGCCGCACTGCCGCCGGAGCCGCGTTCCCACGCCACCCGGATGCGCGAGCGCTTCCACATGGACGTCCCCGGGTGGTACCGCGACGCCGACGAGACCCCTTTCCTGGCCGACGTCGCGGAGGCGGTCTGGGAACAGCGGCCGATCCGCATGACCTACCGGCGCTGGGGGCCTCGCGAGGTCGTACGGCTGGCCCAGCCGTACGGCCTGGTGCTCAAGGGCGGGACGTGGTACCTCGTGGCGGCGGCCGACGGGGGAGGCCCGCGCACCTACCGCGTGTCGCGGATCGTGACCGCCGAGATCCTCGACGGCCGCTTCGAACGGCCCGAGGGCTTCGACCTGTCCGCGTTCTGGAGGGACTACTCGGCCGAGTTCCGTGCCCGCATGCACACCGGGCACGCCCTGGTGCGGGTCGCGCCGGAGGCGACGAAGATGCTCCGTTACGCCGTCGGCGCCGAGATCGTCGACACCGCCCTGGCCGACGCGGAGCCGCCGGACGAGCGGGGCTGGACCACACTGCTCCTGCCGACCGAGTCGACCAGGCACGCCCACTGGCTGCTGCTGCGAATGGGCGCGGACATCGAGGTGCTCGAACCGCCCGAGCTGCGCGCCATGATGACCGAGACGGCCGCCGGGCTCCGCGACCTGTACGGTTCCCGGGGGGAGCCCGGAGAAGGCGTCTGAACAGCGGAAACGCCAGGAGGAAAAACCGTCGCCCATCGCAGGGTCGCTGCCCTACTCTGTCCGGATGCCGAAGCCTTTCTCCCCCGCCTTTCCCATTCGCACCGCCCGTCTGATCCTGCGCCCCTTCACCCACGACGACCTGGAGGAACTGCACGTCATCCGGTCGCTGCCCGAGGTCGCACGGTACGTGCCCTGGGAGCCGGGTGACCTGGAGAAGACCGCCAAGGCGCTGGAGGCCAGGATCGGGCAGACGACGCTGACCGAGGAGAACCAGCCGCTCACCGTCGCGGTCGAGGTGGCCGAGACCGGCGAGCTGATCGGCGACGCCATGTTGTTCTGGGTGAGCGAACAGCACCGCTGCGGAGAGGTCGGCTACGTCTTCCACCCCGCCCACCACGGCAGGGGATACGCGACCGAGACGGTCATGGCCCTGCTCGAACTCGGCTTCGACGGCCTGGGCCTGCGCCGGATCATCGGCCGTCTCGACACCCGCAACGAGGCGTCCGCCCGGGTGCTGGAGCGCGTCGGCATGCGCCGTGAGGCCCACCTGGTGGAGAACGAGCTGTTCAAGGGGGAGTGGACGGACGAGTTCGTCTACGCGATCCTGCGGCGCGAATGGGAGTGCCGGTAGGACCCGTGCGACCAGGTACACCCGTTCAACGGATCTTTCCGTGATCGTCGGGCGTACGTGGTCGTGATCCGGATTCGTGAGGGTCGCGGCGGCGCGGCCGACCGCTTCGCGAGAGAGCCGGACGCCGCGTGCGCCATCCCGGCGCGCCCCCGGGCTGCTTCGGCGACGGAGGAACCGCAGGTCGAAACCCCTCGAAGTCAGACTCTGAGCAGCCCCGGCGGGGCACGCGGCAGACGGATGCAGGGTGCGCCCCGGTCATCGACGCCTGGTGTTCGCTGGACCGAGCTGTCGCGTGGGAAGCGGTTCGCCCCGGGCGAGGGCGGGTGTGGTCAGCCGACGCCTTCGACGATGCGGAAGTCGCGCTCGACGCCGTCGGGGAGGGCCACCAGCGCCTTCTGGTAAGCCTCGCTCTCGTATGCCGCGACGGCCTGTTCAAAGCTGTCGAACTCGATCAGAACGACGCGTTGCGTGATTCCGGCCTCGTGGGCGATGACTCGACCGCCACGGGACGGCAGGAGGGACAGGTTGCGCCCGCCCCCAGCCTGGACAGCCAGACCGGCCAGCTTGTCGTAGGCGGTCAGCCTCTCAGGGTCGGAGACGGCAGGGTAGACACTGACCCAGTAGCCCTTGGCCATGGAAACCTCCTGTGTTCGGCCGGACACGTCCGACTTCGAATCGGCACTCGGATCGATCGATCCCGGCGGCGGGTACCGCGGCCGGTCGAATCGCCGTACGCGCAGGTTAGGGCTTGATGTGCGGCCGGGGGAAAGACCGGTCCGGGATAGACTCAGAACGGATCGTTATCAATCGGCAGGGGGCACATGGCGCCGGACACGGTGAGCCTGCGGTACTTCCTGGTGCTGGCACAGGAGCTGAACTTCACCCGCGCGGCCGCACGGATCGGTATCGCACAGCCCGCGCTCAGCGCCCGGATGCGCCGACTGGAGGCGGAACTCGGTACGGCCCTGCTGGTCCGCAACACGCGTAGCGTCGTGTTGACCACGGCCGGGGCGGCTTTGGCGGAGTCCGCGCCGCCCGCGCTGGCGGCACTGGACCGGGCATGGGACACCGCCCGGAGCGCGGCGGCCGGTGAACTGGGCACGCTGCGCATCGGATACAGCCTCACCGCCGGGGCCGAGACGGCACCGGCCCTGGTGGACAGGCTCATTCGCAGCAGCCCGGGGCTCAAGGTCGGCGCGGTCCCGATGGCGACACCGGAGATCTGCCCCGCGGTCGCCGACGGCCGCATCGACGCCGGGATCACCCGCGGTGAACAGCCGGGCCGTGGCGTGCGCCGGTTCCTGCTGCGGCGTGAGCGCGTCGGGGTCCTGCTGGCGCGGCACCATCCGCTGGCCGAACACCCGGAGATCGAGATCGCCGACGCGGCCGCGTATCCGCTGCGGCTCCCGGACCGTGCGGCCAACCCCGTGATCTACGATCAGCTGTCCGCGCTGTTCCGAGACATCCGGCCACACCCCCGGTTCCACACGCCCGCGGTCACTGTCGACATGTCTCTGCGCGACCTGCGCGACGGGGCCACCCTCGCCCCGGGCGGAGAAGCCGCGGTCACGGCACAACCGGCCGGTCTCACCTGGCGACCGCTGCGGGGCGCGCCCAGCCTGACGATCCACCTGGTCCTCCCACGTGAGCCGTCGCCGCTACACCGCCGCATCCGTGCCGTCGCCAAAACCCTGGCGCACGAACTGCACTGGCTGCCGGACTGACGCGCGAGAGGTCAAGCGAGACGGACGCCTGCGGTGGCGGGGCCGGAGACCTTGCCCCGTCCGCTGACCCGGCTCAGTCCTCGATGCCCGGGTTCGCCGCGAGGACGTGGTCCCTGAGCCGCCTGAGGCGCGGCAGGAAGTCGCGGACCCGCAGCGCCCGTTCGCGCAGCCCGGCGGCGGAGCCGACGCCCAGGTCCTCGGTCAGGTCGAGGAAGCCGGGCATGAACGCCTCGGCCGCCCCGGGGCCGCCGTGGGCCAGGATCTTCAGGCAGCGGGCGTAGGTCGCGGCGATCCAGAAGACCGCCTCCCGATGGTGCCCGCGAGCCAGAAGGTCGTGGCCGCCGCCGACCGCGATCGGCCGCGCCGCCGCTGTGACGTCCGAGGCGAAGGGGTACGGCGTCGCGGGCCCGGCGGAAGCGGCGTCGAAGGCCCGTGTCATCGTCCCCAGGTGGTGCGCCACGCGTTCCGGGGTCAGATGCGCGCAGCCGAGCAGCGCGAGCAACTCCTCGTGGGCCTCCGGTCTGCCGTACTCGATCAGCAGCGCCCGTGCCGCCAGGTAGCGCAGCCGTACGGTGGGATTGCGCAGCCCCGCGGTGAGCAGGACATGCGTGGTCACACCGGTCGGGAACAGCCAGCCCGTCACCCGGTCGTACGGCGGAGCGGAGACGTCGAGTGCCGCGAGCCCGTCGGTCACCCTGCGCTCGGCCTCCTCGCAACGCCTGACGACCCACCTCCGCCTGGCGTAGTCCCCGGCGGCCGCGGCCCGCAGCGCGGTCAGGGCACCCGTGGGGTCGGCCAGGACCGTCTCTCCCCGCAACGCGCCCGCGAGGTGGTAGGAGGCCAGGATCTCCTCACCTGAGGGCATCGGTTCCCAGCCCAGATAGGTGACTTCGAGCAGGGCCCCGCCGTAGCGGAACTTGCCGGGCTTGCGGGGGGTCCGCCTGGCCGAGAGGACGACCATGACGTCGACGTCGGAGGAGGGGGAGAGCTCGGCCTCCGCGGGCAGCCAGGCCGTCGACCCGCTGAGGAAGGCGCCCGCGAAGTCAGGGATGTCCGAGGAGTGTTCGGCGACCCACCGCTCCGCCACCGCTCGTGCCTCTCCAGCGTTCACCGGTTCATCTTATTGATTTACTTTGTAAAGGCGTCGGCTCCGGACGAAGCCGTCACAACGGAAACCACAAATAAACTGGCCTTGAGGCCGGGAAGCTGGAGGCGGGATGGAGTTCGTCGTGCAGGCGCCACCGCCTGTTTTGCGGCCCTTTGTCGCGGGCTACACCGGCTATCGGGAGGCGGGGCCGGAGCCGAGGGTGCACCGTGGCCTGCCGTCGCCGTACCTCACGTTGATCGTCACCCTCGACGAGCCGCTCGTGATCGCGGTGCGTTCCGACGGGAGGGCGGGGCCGGAGCGGTACGACGCGTTCGTCGGCGGTCTGCACACCAGCTCGGCGCTGATCACCCATGACGGGCGTCAGTCGGGCATCCAGCTGGCGTTGACGCCGCGGGGCGCGCGGGCGCTGCTCGGCCTTCCCGCGGGGGAGATGGCGGGCGCCGACCTGCACCTGTCGGAGGTCGCGGGAGGCTGGGCGGGGCGGTTGCGTGAGCGGGTGCTCGAAGGCGGGGCCGACGGCTGGGCCGGGCGTTTCGCGGCTCTCGACGCCGAGCTGCTGGCCCGGGTGAGTGTGGAGCGGGTGATGCCGGCCGAGGTGGCGCGGGCCTGGGGGTTGCTGACGGCCTCCGGTGGTACGGCGAGCGCGGCCGAGCTGGCCCACGCGGCGGGCTGGAGTGGCCGTTACCTGAGCCGGAGGTTCGCCGCGGAGATCGGTCTCCGGCCGAAGGAGGCGGCGCGGGTCGTGCGTTTCGACCGGGCGCGGCGGAGGTTGCGGCGGGCGGCGGCGCTGGGGGAGAGGCTGACGCTGGCGGATCTGGCGGCCGGGTGCGGTTACTGCGACCAGGCTCATCTGGCCAGGGAGTTCGGTGCGCTCGCGGGGTGCCCGCCGAGTCGCTGGCTGGCGGAGGAGTTCCGAAACGTCCAAGCCTGGGGTGCCGCGCTGGCGGAAGACTCGGGTTCATGAGCAACAACACTTCACAACCCCGGGTGTGGCCCATGTTGCGCGCCCGGAATCCTCGTGATCTCATCCGTTTCCTCACCGAGGCGTTCGGTTTCGAGGAGAGCGTGGTGTACGGCGACGGCGAGCGGGTCGACCACGCCGAGCTCTCCTGGCCGCTCGGCGGCGGTGTCATGCTCGGCGGGACGCGCGACGTCGCGGACGATCCGTGTGGGCTGGTGCCGGGTACGTTCGGCGCCTATGTCGTGACGGACGCGCCCGATGAGCTGTTCGCCAGGGCGGTCGCCGCGGGGGCGCGTCCGGTTCGCGAGCTCACGGACACCGACTACGGTTCCCGTGACTTCGTCGTCGCCGATCCTGAGGGCAACCGGTGGTCGTTCGGTACCTACGGGGGGCATGTCGCGGAGTGAGGCGCGGGCCACGGGGTCGTCCCGTGGCCCGCGCGTTCACCGGCCTTCGGTTCCGGCCAGAAGGTCAGTGGGTCAGGGGGTCAGGATGTCGTCGATGGCGGCGTGCAGGTTGGGCTGCGGGCCGATGTGGTGGGGGTCGCCGGTGGGCTGGGCCGTTCCGGTGAGTTTGAGGGTGTCGCGGACCTGGGCGGGGGTGAGCACGCCGCTGTTGACCTTGGCGACGCCCTGCAGGGCGGCGACGGTTCCGGCGATGACGGCGCTGGCGCTGGAGGTGCCGTTGAAGGAGCCGTTGTAGAGCTTGTTCGGGTTGGTCTCCGAGGGGGTCAGTTCCTGCCAGCCGGGGACGCCCAGTGTCGCCACGCAGGCGCCGTAGGCCTGGACGTCCAGGCGGGAGCCGTAGGTGGAGAAGGACAGGGCGGTCCGCTCGGCGGCCGGGCTTGAGCCGGTGCAGTTGGTTCCGCCGGGGCTCGGGGGTGCTCCCGCCCCGACCATGATGGCGCCGGAGTCGGGGCGGCCCATGATGGTGGTGGCGTAGGTGTCGGTGGTGTCGTCGAGGTTGTTGCCGCCGTTGCCCGCGGCCTCGACCACGGTCACTCCGGCGGCGACGGCCAGGACGGTCTGGTCGTAGACGCTGCCGTCGACCTCCCAGGGGTACCAGGGGCCGCCGCCGCCGGACGGGGTCACCGCGACCTCGTACAGGATGACGTCGCCCGGTCCGGAGTGGGCGGTGGCGTAGGCGACGCTGTCGGGTACGGCGGTGCCGGACACGTGGAGGGTGGCGTTCGGGGCGATGCCGGCCATGCCGACGCCGTTGTCGTCCTGGGCGGCGATCACTCCGGCGACGGCGGTGCCGTGGGCGACGGAGGAGTCATGCGAGCAGGGGTCGCCGAACAGGGACGGCACCTGGACGATCTCGCCGGTCGCGACGCGTCCGGCGAGGTCCTCGTGGCAGAGGTTCCACTGGTTGGTCAGCCCGTTCAGTTCGACGGGGCTGTGCCGGTTGGTGGTGGTTCCGTCGCCGAGCTGGCCGCTGCTGTTCATGCCCCAGACGTAGAACCACTGGCCGAGTTTGGTGATGGTGTGGGCCAGGCCCGCCACGGCCGCCTCGCTGTTGGCGGTGGTGGCGGTGGGGGAGTGTCTGTCGGTGGTGGTTCCGTCGCCGAGCTGTCCCTGGTTGTTGTCGCCCCAGGTGTAGGTGGTCGAGGAGACCGAGGAGGTGGTGGCGACGCTGTGCTTGGTTCCTGCGGAGACGCCGTTGACGTTGGTCAGGCCGGTGACGGAGACCGGGGTGGTGCGGGTGGTGGTGGTTCCGTCGCCGAGCTGGCCTTCGCTGTTGTCGCCCCAGGCCTTGACGGTGCCGCCGGTGATGAGGGCCAGGTTGTGGTCGCCGCGGCTGCTGACCTGGCCGACGTTGGTCAGGCCGGTGACGGTGGCGGGGGTGGTGTGGTTGGTGGTGGTTCCGTCGCCGAGCTGGCCTGCGCCGTTGTTGCCCCAGGCCTTGACGGTGCCGTTGGCCATCAGGGCCAGGGAGTGGACGCCGCCCGCGGCGATCGTGCCCGGTCCGGCGGCCACGCCGGTGAGGCCGGGGACGGTGATGGCGACGGGGGAGTCGGAGCCGGCGTAGCCGAGTTGTCCCTGGCTGTTGTCGCCCCAGGCGCGTACGGTGCCGTCGGACAGGACGGCGAGGGAGTGGCCGATGCCGGCGCTGATGCCCACGGCGTTGTAGATTCCGGCGACCTGTACCGGGACGGTGCTGTCGGTCAGGGTGCCGTTGCCGAGCTGGCCCTGGCTGTTGTCGCCCCAGGCCCAGACGGTGCCGTCGCTCTTGAGCGCGAGTGAGTAGGCGGCGCCGGCGGAGACGGAGGAGATGTCGGTCAGGCCGGGGACCTGGGAGGGGACTGTCTTGGCCGTGGTGTTGCCCAGGCCGAGCTGGCCCTGGCCGTTGTCGCCCCAGGCCCACACCTGCCCGAGTGTCGGTGACCAGGAGACCATCAGGGAGTGGTCCTCGCCCGCGGCGATCGTCTGTGCGCCGTAGGAGGGGATGACCGGGGACTGGACCTCGATGTCGGTGACGGTGATGCCGTCGCCCTTGCCGCCGGTCTGGGCGTTGGCGTAGTCGGCGTCGACGCCGCCGCCGGCCGGGGAGCCGGTGGCGTTGCGGTACTTCTGGTGTGAGGCCAGGGGTTCGGTGGGGGAGACGAGGTTGGGCCTGGCCTGGGCGATCTCGACCGAGGGCAGGGCGTTGAGGTCCTTCAGCAGGCCTTCGACGCCGCTCTTGGGGGCGGTGACGACGAACCAGGAGTTGAGGTCGGGCAGTTGCCTGCCGGTCTTCCTCTCCAGCTGGAGGCGCCGTTCGGTGGTCTTCGTCTCGGAGGTCGAGGACAGGGGCCTGATGGAGGCGTCCTTGTACTTGGCCAGGACCTTCTGGATGTCCGCGGTGTCTCCGGAGTCCTTGGCGACCAGGCCCTGCCCGCGCAGCCGTACGGTGAGGCCGGGTTTGAACTTCACCGTGAGCTGGGTGGTCGAGAAGCCCTTGGGCAGGGGGGCGTGGGTTCCGGGGGCGGTGGCCTTGTCCTTGCTGTGGTCGTAGGCGGGGGCGGGTTCGGCCGAGGCGGGGCCCGCGGTGACCACGCCGGACAGTGCGCCGACGGCTATGGCGAGTAGAGCGGCGGCGAGTCGTCGTCCGGTTCGCCGTTGTGGGGGAGATCCCGCGTGACCCCGGGTGGCGGAGTGATCTGGCACCGAATTCTCCTCTTTTCTTGCTCGTCGTCCTCTGTGGTGCGTGGGTGCCGCCCGGTGTTCGTGACTTTGGGCATGCGGGCACGCCGAATGGCGCGTTTCCCACGCGATGGGTGTTTGTTGTGAAACCAAGGGAGCCGACGGGTCAGCATAGGCCGATCACATGTGTGAAAATCAACTGTGAATTTGATTTACACGGTTGGCTTCCAGGTGGATGCGCAGCGTCATTGTGCCGGCCCTTGTTATGGGAGATTGGCTGTCCACCGGCTTGACAAAATGGATTGCGCACCATATTGAATCTGTTGATTCACTGAGGGTGACGCGTTTCTGTGAAGGAAGAGCAATTCGGGGTTTCCCGATGCGTTCCGTCCTGTGGAAATCACTCTGGCGGCATTTCCCGCCATATGGGGAGTTTTCCGGGAGGGGGTCAGCGGGGCGGGCGCAGGGCGCCTGCCGAGGCGGACATGAACGCGGCGAGCAGTACGGGGATGCCCAGCGCGGCGGGCAGGCCGACGATCTCCGCAGCCCCGCCGATGAGGGCGGGCCCGGCGACCAGGCCCGCGTAGCCGATGGTGGCGACCTGGGCGATGGAGGCTCCGGCCCGCTGCGGGTCGTGGTTGCCGGCCGCGGAGAAGACCTGGGGCACGATCGTGGACAGGCCGAGGCCGAACAGGGTGAAGCCCGCGACGGCGACGGGGACCTGGCCGACGAGCAGCGCGGCCCCCAGGCCTGCGGTGGCCAGCAGGCCGGAGACGCGGACCAGGCGGACCGGGCCGAAGCGCAGGGCCAGCCGGTCACCGGCGAGGCGGCCGATCGTCATGGCGGTGGAGAAGGCGGCGAAGCCGAGGGCGGCGACGCCCTGCGAGGAGCGCAGGTCCTCGAAGAGGTAGACGGCGGTCCAGTCGACGGCGGCTCCCTCTCCGACGAGCCCGGCGAAGGCGACCACGCCGATGAGGACGATCCAGCCGTTTCTGCGTGTCCCGGCGGTGGCCTGGTCCTGTGACGGCGCGGCGGGCGGGGCGGGGGGCAGCAGGTGGCGTCCGGCCAGGAGCGACGCCAGGGCGAGGGTGACGCCGGTCGTGGCCAGGGTGGGGCCCGCTCCGGCGCCGAACCAGGCGAACAGGCCGCCGATTCCCGCGCCGAGGAGGCCGCCGACGCTGTACATGCCGTGGAAGCCGGACATGAGGGGGCGGCCGCAGGCGCGCTCGACCTCGACGCCGTGGGCGTTCATGGAGACGTCGAGGGAGGCGTTGACGACGCCGTACAGGAAGAGGGCGGCGATGAGCAGGGGCAGGGTCGGGGCGTAGCCGGGCGGGATGACGGCCAGGGCCGTGACGACGGCGGCGGGGGTGATGACGCGGGCGCTGCCGAAGCGGTCGGTGAGGCGTCCGGCGAAGCGCATTCCGACGATGAGGCCGGTGGTGAGGGCGAACAGGCCGTAGGCGAGCTGCCCGTTGCTGAGGCCGAGGTCGCTCTTGACGGCGGGGATGCGGGCGGCCCAGGCGCCGGAGACGGTGCCCAGCGCCAGGAAGAAGAAGGACACGGCCAGGCGGGGAGCGGTGAGGGCGGCTCCCCGTTCGCGGTTCAGAGGGAGTCCTGACGGTCGAAGGCGGCGGTGGCCGCCTCGATCCTCGTCATGACGCTGAGCGCGTCGCGGAGGGTCTGGGTGTCGAGGAAGCCGAGGAGGTGGCGGAAGTCGGCCAGGCCCGCGTCGGCGATCCGCTCGACGAGGGTGCGGCCCGCGGAGGTCAGCTCGACCCGCCGCACGCGGCGGTCGTTGGGGTCCTCCCGGCGGGTCACCAGGCCGTGGCCGACGAGGCGGTCGACGATGCCGGTGACGGTGCCGAGGCCGACGTCGAGGTGGTGCGCGAGGTCCTGGCCCGAGGCGGAGTCCCGGTAGGCGAGGAGCATGACCACTTTGAGCTGGCGCATCGTGAGGTTGGTGTCGAAGAGCGGAGAGGGCGCCCTGCGCTGGGCGAGGAATCGTCCCAGGTCGCGCTGTAGCTCACCGATGCGGCTGATCAGTCGGTCGCGTTCGTCGTCCACACTCACCCTCTCGCTTCCTGAGAAGGTTATCAGGAAAGCTAGACAGCGTTAAATATTCGCATAATGCGAAGTGTTAGGCTGGAGAGAACTTACTGTGTCGTACCCCTCAGGCCCTTAGGAGTCCGCCCCCATGACCGCCCTGGCCAGGTTGAGTCTTGCCAACCGCAGCCTTGTCATAATGATCGCGGTCGTGTTGAGCGCGTTCGGCGCCTTCGCGATCCCCTCGCTCAAACAACAGTTGCTGCCCTCGCTTTCGTTTCCCGGCGCCTTCGTGGTCGCCCCTTACCTGGGAGCCTCCCCCGAGATCGTCGAGGAGCAGGTCACCAAGCCCATCGAGGACAGCTTCCAGGGTCTTGAGGGGGTCACCGAGGTGACCTCGACCTCCCGCGAGGGGATGGCGCAGGTCCAGGTGTCGTTCGAGTACGGCACCGACATCGACGCCTCGGTGAGCGAGATGCAGCAGGCGATCTCCCGGATCGGCTCCCAGCTGCCCGACGGCGTCGACCCGCAGGTCCTGGCAGGCGGCACCGACGACATCCCGGTGCTGGTGCTGGCGGTGTCCGCGGGCGGTGACCAGCGGGCCACAGCGGACAGGATCAGGCGGATCATGGTGCCCGCGCTGCAGGGCGTCGACGGGGTGCGCGAGGCCACGGTCACCGGCACCCGGGACGAGACCGTGGTGGTCACCCCCGACACCAAGAAGCTCGCCAAGCACGGCCTGGCGCCGACCGCGGTCGCCGACGTGCTGCGCGCCAACGGCCAGCCGATCCCCGCGGGCAGTCTCACCGAGGACAACCTGTCCCTGACCGTCCAGGTCGGCGACCGGATCACCTCCATCGAGGACCTGGAGAACCTCTACCTGCAGCCCGCCGCCCCGGCGCAGCTCCAGCAGCAGGGGGCTCAGCAGAGCCGTACGGCGCAGGCCCAGGCGGCGCAGGCTCAGGGCGCCCGTGGCGCGGGGGCGCAGCGGCCGCCGGTCGCCGTGGCGGCCCCCAAGCCGCCCAAGCCCGTCAAGCTCGGCGACGTTGCCACGATCGAGCGCTCGCAGGCCGACAGCACCTCGCTGACCCGCACCGACGGCGAGCCGAGCCTGGGCGTCTCGGTCACCATGAAGCCGGACGGCAACGCGGTGGCCATCTCCCACGCGGTGAGTGAGAAGCTGCCGGAGCTGAAGAAGGAGATCGGCGACTCCGCCAAGGTGAGCGTGATCTTCGACCAGGCGCCGTACGTGGAGCGTTCGATCGAGGACCTCACCACCGAGGGCCTGCTCGGCCTGGCCTTCGCGGTGCTGGTCATCCTGATCTTCCTGCTGTCGGTGCGCTCGACGCTGGTGACGGCGATGTCCATCCCGCTGTCGGTCGTCATCGCCCTGATCGCGCTGTGGCTCGGCGACTACTCGCTGAACATGCTGACCCTGGGCGCCCTGACCATCGCCGTCGGCCGCGTGGTCGACGACTCGATCGTGGTCCTGGAGAACATCAAGCGTCACCTGGGGTACGGCGAGGCCAAGCGGGACGCCGTGCTGGCGGGTGTGCGCGAGGTGAGCGGCGCGGTCACGGCCTCGACCCTGACGACCGTCGCGGTCTTCCTGCCGATCGCGGTGGTCGGCGGCATGGTCGGGCAGCTGTTCGCCCCGTTCGCCGTCACCGTGACGGTCGCGCTGCTGGCCTCGCTGCTGGTGTCGCTGACGGTCATCCCGGTCCTGGCGTACTGGTTCCTCAAGGCCCCCGTGCTCAGCCCCGAGCAGGCGCGCGCGATGCGCGAGGAGGCCGAGGCCAAGGAACTGCGCAGCCCGCTGCAGCGGATCTACCTGCCGGTTCTGCGCTTCGCCACCAAGCGCAGGCTGATCACCGTCCTGGTCGGCGTCGTGATCTTCGTGGGCACGATGGGCCTGGCGGGGCAGCTGCAGACCAACTTCCTGGACTCCTCCGGCCAGAACACCGTCTCCCTGACCCAGAAGATGCCTCCCGGCACCGACCTGGCCACCACCGACGCGGCGGCCAAGAAGGTCGAGCAGGTGCTCTCCTCCGTCAAGGAGGTGGAGACCTACCAGGTCAACGTGGGCGGCGGTGGCGGCTTCATGGGCGCCGCCTCCGGTGGCGGCGGCGGGGACCGCGCCTCCTACTCGATCACGGTGGCCGACGGCACCGACACCGCGGCGCTGGAGAACACGCTGCGCGACCGGTTCAAGGGGCTCACGGACGCCGGTGAGATCACCGTCGGCGGCTCCCAGGGCGGTCCGGGCGGCGGCTCGACCAACCAGCTCCAGGTGCTCGTGCAGGCGCCGGACATCGACACGCTGCGCGGCGCGGCCGAGACGGTGCGCGGCGCGATGGCGGACATGGGCGGCCTGCGGGACGTCTCCTCCAACCTGGAGGCCAGCGCCAAGCGCATCGAGGTCCGGGTCGACCGGAGGAAGGCCGCGGAGAAGGGCCTGACCGAGGGCCAGATCGGGCAGTTCGTCGCGCAGTCCTTCCGGGGCGCGACGCTGGGCCAGGTCACCCTGGACGGCCGGGCGAGCGATCTGATCCTGCGCAGCGGCGACGCCCCCGAGGACATGGCCGAGATCGGCAGGCTGAAGCTGCCGACCGCGACCGGCACGGTCAAGCTGTCCGAGGTCGCCAGGGTGTCCAGGGTCGACGGCCCCACCCAGGTGACCCGGGTCGACGGGGAGCGCAGCGCGACGGTCTCGGGTACCTCGACCGCCAGCGACCTGGGCGCCCTGACCACGACGCTGACCGCCAAGCTGAAGGACCTGAAGCTGCCCGACGGCGCGCGCTACACCATCGGCGGCGTGAGCGCCGACCAGAGCGAGGCGTTCGGACAGCTCGGCCTGGCGATGCTGGCCGCCATCGCGATCGTCTTCATGATCATGGTGGCGACGTTCCGCAGCCTCGCCCAGCCGCTGGTGCTGCTGGTCTCCGTGCCGTTCGCCGCCACCGGCGCCATCGGCCTGCTGCTGGCCACCGGCACCCCGCTCGGCGTGCCGGCCCTGATCGGCATGCTGATGCTGATCGGCATCGTCGTGACCAACGCCATCGTGCTCATCGACCTGATCAACCAGTACCGTGAGAGCGGCCTGGGCGTGGTCGAGGCGGTGATCGAGGGCGGCCGCAGGAGGCTGCGGCCGATCCTGATGACCGCGGTCGCCACGATCTTCGCGCTGATCCCGATGGCGCTCGGCCTGACCGGCTCCGGCGGGTTCATCTCCCAGCCGCTGGCCATCGTGGTCATCGGCGGCCTGGTGTCCTCGACGCTGCTGACGCTGGTGCTGGTGCCGACGCTGTACGTGATCCTCGAACGGACCAAGGAGCGGCTGAGCCGCGGGTCCAGGGCGGGCAGGCACGAGGCCGACGCCAAGGTCGAGGACGACAGGCTGACCCCGGTCGGCTGACCTCCGCCTCACCATCCGCCGCCCGCCGTACCCCGCAGGAGGGGGACGGCGGGCGGCGGCGCGCCTACCCCCTGGCGGGTCCGGAACGCGGGCGGCAATAGACTGAGGCAACGTGACTGCCAAGCCTCGCATCCCCAACGTTCTGGCCGCCCGCTACGCCTCGGCGGAGCTGGCCCGCCTGTGGTCCCCCGAGTACAAGGTGGTGGCCGAGCGCCGCCTGTGGCTGGCGGTGCTCGCCGCGCAGGCCCGGCTGGGGATCGCGGTGCCCGAGGAGGCCGTCGCCGACTACGAGAAGGTCGTCGAGCAGGTCGACCTGGCCTCCATCGCGGAGCGCGAACGGGTCACCCGCCACGACGTCAAGGCCCGCATCGAGGAGTTCAACGCGCTGGCCGGGCACGAGCACGTGCACAAGGGCATGACCTCGCGCGACCTCACCGAGAACGTCGAACAGCTGCAGATCCGCGACAGCCTCCTGCTGGTGCGCGACCGGTGCGTGGCGCTGCTGGCCCGTCTGGGCACGCTGGCCGCCGAGCACTCCGGCACCGTGATGGCCGGGCGCTCGCACAACGTGGCCGCGCAGTCCACCACCCTGGGCAAGCGGTTCGCCTCGGCCGCCGACGAGCTGCTGGTCGCCCTGGCCCGGCTTGAGGAGCTCATCGCCCGTTACCCGCTGCGCGGCGTCAAGGGGCCGGTCGGCACCGCGCAGGACATGCTCGACCTGCTCGGCGGCGACCGGGCGAAGCTGACCGCCCTTGAGGACCACGTCGCCGGGCACCTGGGCTTCGCGAACCGGCTGACCAGCGTCGGGCAGGTCTACCCCCGGTCGCTGGACTACGAGGTCGTCACGGCGCTGGTGCAGCTGGCCGCCGCCCCCTCCTCCCTGGCCAAGACCATCCGGCTGATGGCCGGTCACGAGCTCGTCACCGAGGGCTTCGCCGAGGGGCAGGTCGGCTCCTCGGCCATGCCGCACAAGATGAACACCCGCTCCTGCGAGCGGGTCAACGGGCTGACCGTGGTGCTGCGGGGCTACGCCTCCATGACGGGCGAGCTGGCCGGCGACCAGTGGAACGAGGGCGACGTCTCCTGCTCGGTGGTACGGCGGGTCGCCCTGCCCGACGCCTTCTTCGCCTTCGACGGGCTGGTCGAGACGATGCTGACCGTGCTCGGGGAGTTCGGGGCCTTCCCCGCGGTCATCGCCGCCGAGCTGGACCGCTACCTGCCGTTCCTGGCCACGACCAAGATGCTGATGGCCGCGGTGCGCGCCGGGATGGGCAGGGAGAGCGCCCACGAGGTGATCAAGGAGCACGCGGTCGCCTCCGCGCTGGCGATGCGCGAGCGCGGCGTGGGCAACGAGCTGCTTGAGCGCCTGGCCGCCGACGAGCGCTTCCCTCTCGGCCAGGCCGAGCTGCGGGAGCTGCTCCAGGAGCGGCTGTCCTTCACCGGCGCCGCCGCCGACCAGGTCGCGACGGTCGTGGTCAGGATCGAGGAGGTCGTCGCCCGCCACCCGGCCGCGGCCGCCTACACCCCGGGCGCGATCCTGTAGCTCTACCCTTTCCGGATTTTTCTGGACCTTTCTGGAGCCCCCCATGGAGTTGACCTCCGCCGAGGACGTGGCCGCCGCCTGCCAGGACGACACGATCGTCATGTGGGCGGCGCAGGGAATGCGCCCCGGGATCCGGGCGTGGGCGCACGGGGAGGCGGTCGCGGTCGCCAGCCCCGACCTCAACCGCCGCGACCGGCTCACCGTCCGGGGCCCCGCCGGTCAGGTCGCCGTTCTCGTACGGCGGGTGCTGCCGGAACTGGCCCCCTCCTACCGGGTCATGGCGGAACGGGACCTGGCCGGGGAACTGGTGGGCCTGTTGCCCGGCTCGGGCCCGGTCCGGCCGTTCGAGTGGATGGAGACCGCGACCCCGCCCTCACCGCAGGACTCCGGGGAGGAGGAGACCGGATGGCTTGAGGAGAGGGACGCGGAGGTCGCCGCCCTGCTGGCCGAGGCGGCCCCCGCGGCGTGGGCCGTACCGGGGCTGCCGGGGATCCGCCGCTGGGCGGGGGTGCGCGCGGCGGACGGGAGCCTGGTCGCCACGGCCGCCGACGCCTGGTCCTGCCCGGAGGTGGGGTTCGTCGCCGGGGTGGCGACCGTCTCCGCGCTGCGCGGCAGGGGATACGGGCGGCGGGTGTGCGCCTTCGTCTTCCGGTCGCTGATCGCCGCGCACGGCAGGGTCGCGCTGGTCGTGGACACCGACAACCGCGCCGCGATCGGCGTCTACGAGCGGCTCGGCATGCGCCTGCGCCCGGTCGCGGCCCTGGCGCCGTTCTCCGCCGGCTGAGGCGACCGGGCCACTTCGTGGAATTGGCCGTTCTCCGCGGGAAGGGGCGCAGGACAGGATGCGGTCATGACATTGACGGTATCGCTCAGCTCCCTCGCCGCCGTCGCGGTGATCTCCCTCGGAATGGTCCTCACCCCCGGCCCCAACATGCTCTACCTGATCTCACGGTCGGTGACGCAGGGCCGGGGGGCGGGCATGATCTCCCTGGCGGGTGTCGCCGCCGGGTTCCTGGTCTACCTGGCCGCCACCGCGGCGGGGATCGCGGTGCTCTTCGCGGTCGTGCCCGCCGTCTACACCGCGATCAAGCTCGCGGGTGCGGCCTATCTGCTGTGGCTGGCCTGGAAGGCGGTGCGCCCCGGGGGCGGCTCCGTCTTCACCCCCGGCGAGACGCGTTTCGACCCGCCGGGCAGGCTGTTCTCGATGGGGCTGGTCACCAGCCTGCTCAACCCCAAGATCGCGGTGATGTACGTGTCGCTGCTTCCGCAGTTCCTCGATCCCGCGCACGGCGACGTCGCGGCCCAGGGCCTGACCCTCGGTCTCGTGCAGGTCGTCGTCTCCCTGTCGGTCAACGCCCTGATCGTCCTGGGCGCCGGGTCCGTCGCCTCCTTCCTGACGGGCAGGCCGCTGTGGTCGCGGGTGCAGCGCTATCTGATGGCCACCGCCCTGGTGGGGATCGCCCTGCGGGTCGCGACCGACCGCTCGCGTGCCCTGGTCGCCGTACCGTAGCGACGATCTTGGGCGAAGCGGGGAATATGGGACACTGCTGTCGTGCTCACCGCCGTGCTCGCCTTCATCGCCGTCGCACTGGTTCTCACCGTCTCCCCGGGCCCGGACACCGTGATCGTGCTGCGCACGACGATCGCCTCGGGCCGGGGGGCCGGGTCGCTCGCGGGGGCAGGGGTGATCCTCGGCTGCTACGTGTGGGGGATCGCGACCGCGCTCGGCCTGACGGCGCTGCTGGCCACCTCGGACCTCGCCTACACCGCCGTCAGGATCGCGGGCGCCGTCTACCTGACCTGGCTCGGCGCGCGGGCGCTGTGGAAGAGCCGTTCCGGCTCCGCGACGCGCCGGGAACAACCCGAGGGGGAACCCGTGACCGGCGCGTGGAAGGTCATGCGGACCGGGTTCGTGACCAACCTCCTCAACCCCAAGGTCGGGGTCATCTACATGACGCTGCTGCCGCAGTTCGTCCCCCACGACGCGGCCGTGCTTCCGACGACCCTGCTGCTGGTCACGGTGCACGGCCTGCTGGGCGCGGCGTGGTTCGTGCTCGTGGTCTGGGCCGCGCACGCCCTGCGCGGCGGGCTCTCCCGGCCGTCGGTGCGCCGCCTCACCGAGCGGCTGACCGGCCTGGTGTTCATCGGCTTCGGCATCCGCCTGGCCGCGGAGGCGCGCTGAGGACCGGCCGCGGGGACGGGGTCAGTCGCCGAACCAGCCGGGCACGTCGAGCCGGAACACCTGGCCCGCGGTGAGCGCGCGCAGATCCGCCTCGAACGCCCCCATGCGTTCCCGTCCCAGCGTTCGCGCCCAGCGCTCGCGCAGGTCGTCGAAGATGCGGGCCGAGAGCGCCAGGCTCTCCAGGCCGTGGGGCGTGAGCCGTACGATCTTGCGCCTGGCGTCGCCGGGGTCGCAGGCACGCTCGACGTAGCCCAGCCGCTCCAGGGTGGCGACGGTCTTGCCCGCGGCCTGCTTGGTGATCCCCAGGCGTCTGCCGAGCTCGACGGCGGTGGTGCCCTCGACGCCGATCGCCTGCATGACGAAGCCGTGCATCGGCCGCATGCCCGGGTGCCCCCGGCGGGCCAGCTCGGCGTGGAGGTCGTCGATGAGCATCCGGAAGCCGATCAGGAGCCTGAGCGGAAGCTCGAAGCCGGGAGGATCACTGGGCACGGTCGGTAACCTGGTTCGCCGATTCGACAACTACGTTTACGTTGTCCACCTTAGGAGCTCCCTCCGGCCCTGTCACCCGAGGCCCGCCCCGGTGCCCGTTCCGCCGGACAGGACGATCGCCACCGTAGGTCGTGATTTTTCATGTGTTGTCCTCACTTTCAAGGGCATACGGATGGCAGCCAAGCAAGAGGGAGTGTGGACCATGACAGTCACCGGCATCATCACCGCCATCGTCATCGGAGCGATCATCGGCGCGCTGGGCCGGCTGGTCGTCCCGGGGCGGCAGGGCATCCCCATCTGGCTGACCATCGTGATCGGCATCGTCGCGGCCCTCATCGGCACCGCGATCGCCGGTGCGCTGGGCGTGGCGAGCACCCGGGGGGTCGACTGGATCGAGCTGCTCATCCAGATCGCCCTGGCGGCCGTCGGCGTCATCGCGGCCGCGGGCCTGTACGGCAGGCGCGGCGTGCGGTGACCGGTCCCGCGCGGACCTGTGAGCGAACGCGGAACGGCCCCGGCCGGGGAGAACCCGGCCGGGGCCGTCCGGCGTGTTCAGGAGGTCCGGCGCGTCACTCTCCGCGCGCCTTGGCCAGCGCCGCCTCGAAGGCGTCCATCTCCCGCTGGAGGCGGTCAAGGCCCGCGGACGGCAGCCAGGCCATCACCCGGGCGACCCCCGCACGCTCGCACGCCTCCAGCACGGCGGGGTCGGCCGGCGCGGCCATGACCACCGTCACGACCGTCCGTCCCGCGTCCTCGGCCCTGCGCCGGAGCTCACCCACCCGGTCCAGGACGTCCGGCGCGTAGTTCGGCAGCCAGCCGTCGCCGTAGGAGAGCACCCGGTCGAGCACCCGGGGGCCGGTGCCGCCGACCAGCACGGGGGGATGAGGGCGCTGCGCGGGCTTCGGCCAGGAGAGGATCGGGTCGAAGGAGACGAACTCCCCGTGGTACTCGGCCTCGTCCTGGGTCCAGATGCGGCGCATCGCCTCGATGTTCTCCTTCATCACCGCGAAACGCCGCGCCGGGTCGACCCCGTGGTTGCGGATCTCGGGTTCGTTCCAGCCAGCCCCCACGCCGAGCTCGAACCGGCCGCCGGTGAGGTGGTCCACACTCGCCACGGTCTTCGCCAGGCTGATCGGGTGGTGCTGCGGCACCAGGCAGACGCCCGTCCCGACCCGCAGCCGGGTCGTGACCACGCCCGCGGCCGTACAGGCGGTCAGGGCGTCGTAGGTGTGCGCGTACTTGCGCGGCAGCGTCCCGCCCTCCGGCGGCACGGGAGGCTCCCCCCAGGCCTGGATGTGGGTGTGCTCGGTGAAGAGAAGGGCGTCGTGACCCCGTTGCTCGACCAACTGGGCCAGCACACCCGGGCGGACCGCGTCATGCGTAGCGAAATATCCGAAACCAGATTCCATGGCGTCCCCGTCTCCCACGGAGGGCGGGTACGGCACCGCTGTGCCGCACCCGCCCCGATGTCATCGGAACTTCATCTGAAGCGGCGGAGCCGGAGGCTGTTGCTCACCACGAACACCGAGGAGAACGCCATCGCGGCTCCGGCGATCATCGGGTTGAGCAGTCCGAGCGCGGCCAGTGGCAGCGCGGCCACGTTATAGGCGAACGCCCAGAACAGGTTCCCCTTGATCGTCGCCAGTGTACGGCGCGACAGCCGGATCGCCTCGGCCGCGGCCCGGAGATCCCCCCTGACCAGGGTCAGGTCGGCGGCCTCGATCGCCGCGTCGGTCCCGGTGCCCATCGCCAGGCCCAGGTCGGCCTGGGCGAGCGCGGCGGCGTCGTTGACCCCGTCGCCGACCATGGCCACCGAGCGGCCCTCGGCCTGCAGCCGCCTGACCACCTCGACCTTGCCCTCGGGCAGCACCTCGGCGATCACCTCGTCGATGCCGACCTCGGCGGCGACCGCGCGGGCCGCGGCCTCGTTGTCGCCGGTCAGCAGCACCGGGGTCAGGCCGAGGCCGCGCAGCCGCTCGATCGCCTCGGCGCTGGTCGGCTTGACGGTGTCGGCCACGACGAGGACCGCGCGGGCCCTGCCGTCCCAGCCGACCGCGACGGCCGTACGGCCCGCGGCGTGCGCCGCCTCCACCGCCCGCTCCAGCTCGGCGGGCAGGTGCTGAGCCCAGTCGGCCAGCAGCCTGGGCCTGCCGACGACCACGGCGTGGCCGTCCACGACACCCTGGACACCGAGTCCCTCGACGTTGGCGAAGTCCTCGGGCGTGGGCAGCTCGCCCACCCGTTCGGCGGCGGCGCGGGCGACGGCCCTGGCGATGGGGTGCTCGGAGGCGTGTTCGAGGGCTCCGGCCAGGCGCAGCACTTCGTCACGGTCCTCGCCCTCGGCCGGGTGCACGTCGGTGAGGGTCATCCGGCCCTCGGTGACGGTGCCGGTCTTGTCGAGCACCACGGTGTCGACCGTACGGGTCGACTCCAGGACCTCGGGGCCCCTGATCAGGATGCCGAGCTGGGCGCCGCGTCCCGTGCCGACCAGCAGGGCGGTCGGGGTCGCCAGGCCGAGCGCGCAGGGGCAGGCGATGATCAGCACCGCGACCGCCGCGGTGAAGGCGGCCGAGGCGCCGCCCCCGGTGCCGAGCCAGAAGCCGAGCGTGGCCACGGCCAGTGCGATCACGATCGGCACGAAGATCCCGGAGACGCGGTCGGCCAGGCGCTGCACCTGCGCCTTGCCGGTCTGGGCCTCCTCGACGAGCTTGGCCATCCGGGCCAGCTGGGTGTCGGCGCCGACACGGGTGGCGCGGACCAGCAGCCGGCCGCCCGCGTTGACGGTCGCGCCGGTCACCGCGTCGCCGGGCCGCACCTCGACCGGGACGGACTCGCCGGTCAGCATCGAGGCGTCGACCGCGGAGGAGCCGTCCTCGACCACGCCGTCGGTGGCGATCTTCTCGCCGGGTCGTACGACGAACAGGTCGCCGACGGCGAGCTGGTCGGCGGGGACACGGACCTCGCGTCCCTCACGCAGCACGGCCACGTCCTTGGCGCCGAGTTCGAGCAGGGCCCGGAGCGCGGCGCCGGCGCGGCGCTTGGAACGGGCCTCGAAGTAGCGGCCCGCGAGGATGAACGCCGTCACCCCCGCCGCGGCCTCCAGGTAGATGTTGCCCGACCCGTCGGTGCGCTCGATGGTGAACGCGAACGGGTGGGTCATGCCGGTGGTGCCCGCGCTGCCGAAGAACAGCGCCCACAGCGACCAGCCGAAGGCCGCCAGGGTGCCGATGGAGACCAGGGTGTCCATGGTCGCCGTGCCGTGGCGCAGGTTGGTCCAGGCGGCCCGGTGGAAGGGCCAGCCCGCGTAGACCACGACCGGCGCGGTCAGCGTGAGCGAGAGCCACTGCCAGTTCGGGAACTGCAGCGCGGGGACCATCGCCATCGCGATCACCGGTACGGCGAGCGCCACGGAGGTGATCAGGCGGTCACGCAGTGGCCGAAGCTCCTCGGCCGCCTCCGCCTCCTCGTCCCGGCTCTCGCCCGCCGACGGCGCGGCGGGCGGGTCGGGCAGCTTGGCGGTGTAGCCCGCCTTGGCCACTTCGGCGACCAGGTCCTCGGGACTGATGTCCCCGGAGTAGGTCACCTTGGCCTTCTCGGTCGCGTAGTTGACCGTCGCGGTCACGCCGTCGAGCTTGTTCAGCTTGCGTTCGATGCGGTTGGCGCAGGAAGCGCACGTCATGCCGCCGATCGAGAGTTCGACCGCGCCGCCGGAAGCCGGGGCCCTGTCATCGGTGAGGGGGGACATCGTCTCTCCTTTCTCGGTTCTCGGTTCGCGCCCTCGTCAGTGGGCGTGTCCTCCGTGGCCGCCGTGTCCGGCCTGCTCGCCGGTCCCCGAGGCCGGGGCGGCGGCCTGGCCGGTGCGCACGGTGAAGCTCGCGGTGCGCACGACCCCTCCGTGCTGGAAGTCTAGGAAGAGCCGGTAGGCGCCACGGCTGGGCACCTCGGTGTAGAAGGTGATCCCGGGGCCCGCGGCGGTCCTGCCGTCACCGGGCTCCCCATCGGGGTGAACGTGCAGGTAGGCCAGGTCCCCGTCGCGCAGCGCGACCAGGTGGCCGTAGGCGCCCAGGTAGGGCTGCAGGTCGGTGACGGGCCTGCCGTCCTTGGCGACGCTCAGGGTGAGCTTGCTCAACGCGCCGGGGGTCAGGTCGCCGTCGAGAGTGACGGTGTAGCCGTCCACGGTGGTCGTACGGCTCGCCGCGGGCAGCGCCGCGGGCCTGTAGTCACCGGGGGCCAGCAGGTCGACGCCCAGGGTCAGCGCGTCGCCGCCCTCGGGGGCGAAGTCGGCGAACGCCCGGTAGGCGCCCGCGGCGGGCAGCGTCAGCGGCACCGACCACTCGCCGCCCCCGGCCTCCCGGGGATGCAGGTGCCAGAAACCGCCGAGGTCGCGCGAGACGACGATGAAGTGCAGCTTCTTGTCGTGCTGGACCTGGTATCCGGTGACGGGCCTGCCGTCGGGGCCAGTGACGGTGAAACGGAAGTCCGTCTCCTGGCCGGGCTCGACGGTGGTGGTCCGCGGAGTCAGGGTGTAGCCGTTGTTCGACACTTGAAGTCCTTCCGGTACGGACGTCTCGCCGGAGGCGGGTGAGGCGGTCGTGTGGGGTGTGGCCTGGGGGGTGAGGCCGGCGGTGTCCGCCGCCCTGCCCGCGCCGAGGGCTCCGCCGAAGAGAACGGCGAGGCCGAGAAGGTAGGCCCCCAGCCTGGCTGGGGTGTTCATGCGGGATCGACCACTTCGTATCCGGCGGTCCGCACCGCGGCCCTGACCGCGTCGTCGCTGACCGGGCCCTGTCCGCTCACCGTCACCAGGCCGGTCGCCAGGTCCACCTCGACGCCGGTGACGCCGGGAACCTCGCCGACCTCCTCCTTGACGGAGCTGACGCAGTGGCCGCAGGTCATGCCCTTGACGGTGTATGTGGTGGTGCTCATCGTCTTCTCTTTCCGTTCTTCTCTCGTGTGCCCGGTCAGGACCTGACCAGGCGCGCGATGGCGTCGGTGGCTTCCTTGACCTTGCTGTCGGCCTCGGCCCCGCCCTTGGCGGCCGCGTCGGCCACGCAGTGGGCCATGTGCTCCTCGAGCAGGGACAGGGCGAAGGATCTCAGCGCGTGGTCGGCCGCGGACACCTGGGTGAGGATGTCGATGCAGTACTTGTCCTCGTCGACCATCCGCTGCAGGCCGCGGACCTGGCCCTCGATCCTGCGCAGCCGCCGGAGGTGGTCCTCCCTGTTCGCGGTGTAGCCGCTCATCTCCCTCTCCTCTCCGGTGGTCGCTTCACCCTTCACAACACGGTACCCCCCTACCGTATTCCGGACTCTCGGGATTCCGGTTCCCGGTTGATACCCTGGGGGGGTACTGGAATGACCATAACATACCCCCACGGGGTTGCCTCCCTCAAGGTGTGCGCCCCTCGTCGTGTCGATCGCGGAGAGTGGCGCGTTCATTACTCATTGTTATTACATTGTTTGGAGTAATGGCACGGAATCGATGCCTTTGCCTCTCTGGGGTGACCCTTTCAAGGTCTTTCTCATTAGCGTGGTCTTTAAGTCCACGCCGTGTCGGCGTCTTTTTGAGATGCCTGAACGGTGTTCCCGGCGACCTGGGACCACCAGGGCGCATCCATCACGACATGGAGTGATCACTCATGGTCAAGCAGATTCTCGCGGCCGGTGCGATGGTGGCTTCCGCTCTCGCCGCCCCCGTGACGATGCCGGCTGAGATCGCCAACGCCTCGACGGCGCCTCAGGCCCTGTCGGCCGGTTCCGTGCACCTCACCCAGAGCAGTCTCGTCCTGCGGCCCTGCCGTCACGGCCGATGCCACCGCGGTGGCGGAGGCGGCGGCGGAGGCGGCGGAGGCGGTGGCGGTGGCGGAGGCGGTGGCGGCGGTAACCATAGCGGCGGCGGAGGCGGCGGCGGCGGAGGCGGAGGCGGCGGAGGCGGCGGAGGCGGCGGAGGAGGCGGAGGAGGTGGAGGTGGAGGTGGAGGTGGTGGAGGTGGCGGCGGCTGATCCCGCCCGAACTCTCCGCACATCCCGGATGTCCCTCCGGTCGGTCGAGGCCACACGGCCGCCCGCCGGGCAGGGGGACGGCCTCCAGGCCGTACGCCATCCGTTCTCCGGGGGGCGTCTCCGGCGTCAAGGAGAATTCCCTCTTGGCGCCGGAGACGGTCTTCGCCGCCTTTCCGATGCTGTGAGAAACCGATGAGGTGAAAGGCCGATTCCAACCGAAACAATGGAATTCCGATGACCGGCCGCGGGTTTCCCGGCGGCCGGTTTCCGGGCCGGGAGGGAGGCGCCGAGGGGTTTTCGCCGGGCCGTACGGTGGGAGGCTCATCGGCGTGGACGACATATGGGATCTTGTGGTCGTCGGCGGTGGTCCTGCCGGATCCGCCGCCGCCCTGCGGGCCAGGCAACTCCGTCCTGACGCCCGGGTGCTGCTGCTCGACAAGGCCGACTTCCCCCGCGACAAGGCGTGCGGCGACGGCATCGCCGCCCACGGGCACGACGAACTCGCCCTGCTGGGCCTGCCGGACCTGATCGCCGACCATCGGCCGACGCGACGCCTGTCGATCGTCTCGCCCGGGGGAGCGCGGGTCGACGCCACGGTCGCCAGACCGAACCACGTCGTCCCCCGCGCGGTCTTCGACGCCCGCCTGGTGGAGGCCGCCAGGGAACGGGGCGTGGAGGTCCGGCGCCACCGGGTCCGCGCCCTGGCCGTACGGCACGGGCACGTCGTCCTCGACGGCACCGTGACGGCCCGTGCCGTCGTCGGCGCCGACGGGGCCAACTCCGTCGTACGGCGCCTCATCGGCATGCCGGCCTCCCCGGGCAGGCACACCGCGATCGCCGTGCGCGGTTACGCGGACGTGCCCCTGGACGACGACGTCCAGCGCATCGTCATGCAGGGGGAGGGATGGCCCGCCTACGCCTGGTCGTTCCCCGTCGGGGACGGCAGCGCCAACGTCGGCTTCGGGATGCTGCTTCCCCGGCTGCGGGCGACCGGCCTGCCCGGACGCCGGGTCCTGCACGACAGGCTCGCCGAACTGCTGCCCCACCTGCCCGCCCGCGACCTGCGGGCCCACCACCTCCCCCTGTCCCCGGGCAGGCCGGGGGCCGGGGTGGGCAGGGTGATGCTCGCCGGCGACGCGGCCGGGCTGATCAACCCGCTGACCGGGGAGGGCATCTACTACGCCCTGCTGTCGGGCAGGCTCGCGGGCGAGGCCGCGACGCAGGCGCCGGACGACCCGCTGCCCCGGTACCGGGGAGAACTGGGCAGGGCGCTCGGGCGGCATCTGAGGACCACCGACGCGCTCGCCCTGGCCGCTCGTTCCCCCCGGTTCATCGACGCCGCGATCGGTGTCGCCGCCCGGCGGCGGGAGGTGTTCGACCTGCTGGTCGAGGTGGGGCTCGGGGCGGGGACCGTACCGCCCTCCCTGCTCTTCGCCGTGGCCCGCCGCTGGCTCGGCGAAGCCGTACGAGGAGCCTGAACTTCCGGGACTGTTGCCTTGATCACTCTTATGGTAAAGAAGGTTTCCAGTAAGGCGCCTCGACCTCCCCCCATCGAAAGGCCCCCTATGCGACTGCGTTCGCGTGTCCTGAGCATGATCGTGGCGTTAACGGCGGCGACGGCCACCGCCACCCCCGCCCTGGCGGACGGGCCGACCGGCGACATCGTCTACGCCACCCGTAACGGCGGCAAGGTCGTCGCCCTCACCTTCGACGACGGCCCCTCTCCCGACTGGACCCCCAAGGTCCTCGACCTGCTGCGGAGCAGGCAGATCCGCGCCACCTTCTGCCTGCTCGGAAACCAGGTCAAGGCGCACCCCGAGCTGGTGCGCCGCATCGTCGCCGACGGCCACGCCGTCTGCAACCACACCGTCAACCACGACTCGCTCGCCGGCTGGACCCCCGAGGCGATCCGCGCCGACCTGACCGCGACCAACGACGCGATCCGCACGGCGGCGGGCGACCCCAACCTGCCCATCAGGTACTTCAGGGCCCCCTACGCCGCCTGGGGTGCCTCGCCGCAGGTCGCGGCCTCCCTCGGCATGTCGGCCCTGGCCTGGACGATGGACCCCTCCGACTGGGACGGTTCCCCGGCGGACGTGCTCGTCCAGCGGCTGAGCTCGCAGATCTACCCGACGGCTGTCTCGCTCTCCCACGACGGCGGTGGCGACCGCTCGGCGACCGTGGCCGCCTACGGGCAGCTGATCCCGCAGTGGCAGCAGGCCGGCTGGGGGTTCGAGCTGCCCGCGACCACCGGCGGGCCGTACCCGCCCGCGTGCACCTCGCCCGTCTGGCGTGGCCGTGACAGCTACAGCCAGGGCGACAGGGTCTCCCGCAAGGGGCACATCTACCAGGCCCGGTGGTGGACCCGGCTTGAGGACCCGGCCAACGCCTGGTGGGTGTGGGCCGACCTCGGCGTCTGCTGATCCCGGACGGCCCCCGAAGGCCGGGCGAACCGTGCGGCGTCGTGCTGGAACGTCCGTGGCGCCCGAGTCTGAAGGGGGCCGTTCTCCCGGTCCGGCCTGGACGGCGTGTCAGCAGGTGGCGGCGGCTCCGGCGCGCTCCTGGGCGAGGCTCTCCGCCGGTGACCGCCCCCTGGTACGGCCGAGCTCGGGCAGGAGGGACACCACCCCGAGCACGGCCAGCCCGGCGCCCAGCCAGAGGGGGGCGCGCAGCCCGAAGCCGTCGATGACCAGCCCACCGGCCGAGGAGCCGATGATCACCCCGAGGGTGATGAAGGAGGCGTGGATGGTGTTGACCAGCGGCCCAGGGTTGCCCACCCGCTGGACGCGTACGGCCATCGCCGGGTTCATGGTCACTCCGACCAGCCCGACGCCCAGCATGGCGATCACCGCGGGAACGCTGAGGTGGGCGAACGCCGCGAACCCGGCCAGGAAGACCGTGTTGAGAACCAGCCCGGACAGCAGGACGCCGACGGTGTGCCTGTCGGCCAGGCGCCCGACGACGTGATTGCCGGCCACGGTGGCCGCGCCGTACGCGACGAGCAGGAGGGGAACGGTCTCCGAGGCGAACCCGGTGACCTGGGTGAGGATCGGGCTGAGATAGCTGAAGGCGGCGAAGGTCGCGCCGATGATGAGGGTGCTGGTCGACAGCGCCAGCCACAGCCGGCCGTTCCTGAAGACCGCCATCTCCCGCCTGAGACCGCCACCGTCGGCACGCCCGAGTCTGGGGACGCCCGCCGTCGTGGCGAGCGCGGCGACGACGGTCAGGGCGCCGACGGCCCAGAAGGCGGCGCGCCAGCCGAGCCGCCCGCCGATCAGCGTGGACAGCGGCAGCCCGAGCAGGGTGCCGAGCATCAACCCGTTCAGGACGACGGCGAGGGCACGGCCGCGCACCTCCGGGCGGCTCAGCCGGACCGCGACCGAGATGGCGACCCCGAAGAAGGCCTGGGAGGCGACACCGGTGACGACACGCGCGACGATCATGATCGGGTAGGAGGGCGCGACGGCCGCGAGCACGTTGCCCGCCAGAAAGACGGCGAACAGCAGTATGAGCGCGGGTTTCGGGCGTATCCGTACCAGTGCGACGGTCATCAGCGGTCCGCCGACCGACATGGCCACCGCGAAGGCGGTGATCAGATAGCCGATCTGGGAGATGGTCACGCCGAGTCCGCCCGCCATCTCGGGCATCAGGCCTCCGACGGCGAACTCGCTGGTCACCATGGCGAAGATGCCGATGGCCAGGACGTAGACGGCTCTGGGCAAGGGGAGCTCCTTTTTGCACCGATCGGTGTAGAACTTGGGCGTGAAAAGGCAGGGGTCAGGCCAGGGCGTCCATGGCCGTGGCCGCGATGGCCGCGACGGTGGCGTCGTCGGCGCCCCCCTGGGCGGCCACCCGGATCCCGGCGATCACGGCGTTGACGAACCTGGCGAGTTCGGCGGGGTCGCGGGTGGAGCCGATGTCGCCCGCGCGCTGCCCGCTCTCGATGACGGCGCTCAGGTCGGCGATCCGCCGTTCGGTGTCGCGGCCGAGCATCAGGGCGATCTCCGGGTCGCGGCCTGCGAGCTCCATCGTGGTGTTGACGGTCAGGCAGCCGAGGCCGTGGCCGTCGCGCCGGTTCTCCGCCTCCGTCCTGAGGATCCCGGCGAACAGCGCGCGGATCCGCTCGATCGCCGGCAGTTCGTGACTGTCGAGAATCCGCAGCTGGTCGGCGGTGGTGGCGTCCATGTAACGGGTCAGCGCGCGCTTGAACAGCTCACGCTTGTTGACGAAGGCGTTGTACACGCTGCTGCGGTCCAGGCCGAGCGCTTCGCACAGGTCTCTGGTCGAGGTCGACTCGTAGCCGTTCGCCCAGAACGTGCGCATCGCGGTGTCCAGGACCCGGTCCTCGTCGAATGATCTCGGCCTCGCCATGAGAGCACGCTACCCGTTTTGCATCGGTCGGTGCAATATGGGGTGGGGTGTCCCCGTTCGTGCCGGTCAGGGGAGGGGCGGCGAGCGCCCCTCCCCGGAGGGTCAGGAGAAGTTCGGCTCGGGAACCGGCAGGGTCACCCTGCCGGGGCCGCGCCAGGGGCCCAGTTCCTTGGGCACGTCACCGATGTGCAGCGCGCCGATCGCCAGCGGGAGCACCACCTTGCTCCTGGCCAGGTCGACGGTGACAACCGCCCCGGTCGGGCTCTCCGAGCTGTAGGTGGCGTCCGTGCCCGCGATCACGAAGCCCAGCCGGTGGCCCTTCTTGAAGGTGTACTCCTGCGGCAGGGTCTCCCAGCGGACCCTGCCGTACGTGCCGGGCGGCAGGGGAGTGGGCGCGCTGAGGGAGTCGCGGTTCTGCACGTCGATCCAGCCGCGGGCGACGATCTCCAGCGGGCGGGTGGCCAGGTTGGTGGCGACCTTCCGGTAGCAGGCGTCGTCGGCGGCCGTGCTCTCGCCGTGGCAACTCTCCTCGGGAAGGGTGGAGACGCCCTGGCCACGGCGCCAGTCGACCCGGGTGTCCTCCCCGAAGTCGACCAGGAGCGCGGTCAGGTTCGAGGTCGGCCGGTCGAGCGCTACCCGCAGGTCGACGACGGGCGTCCCGGACAGGCGCAGGTCCAGGGGCAGGCTCCCGGTGGTGAAGGCCACCCTGCCCGGTGCCCCGGTGCCGACGTCGGCGACCATCGTCTCCTCGGACTGGCGCAGGTCGGTGAAGGAGGCCGTCTGCCCCCTGCGCGCCGGGACGAGGCCGAGCGAGCCGTCGGCCGCCGGATGGAAGGGGACCTTGAGGGACAACGGCTCCGGCCAGTCACGCTGGGTGATCCAGCGATCGACGCCGACCTGCACGTCGGCGCGGGGACGGCGCATGACGCCGTTGTCCACGCCGAGCAGCCAGTGGTCGAACCACTGGTGCAGGGTGTCGACCCAGACGTCACGGCGCCCGGCGAAGTCGAAGGGGTCGACGTGCTGGTACTGCCCGACCCAGATCTTGCGGGGCACGTTCCGCGCCGCGAGGGCCCGCCACCAGGTGGAGAAGTTGTCCGGCCTGACGTTGAGGTCGTTGACGGTGTGCACGGCGAAGACGCTGGCGCGCACCTTGGAGACGTCGGCGAGGGAGCCCGCGAGATAGTCGCGCTCGGCCCAGAAGGGGTTGTAGTCGCCGGTCGCGTCGCCGTCCTCGGCGTCCATCCGCGCCCGAGCCGCGGCGCACTTGGCGTCCGGGTCGGTGTCGACGTAGGAGGCCAGCCAGGACATGTAGTCGTAGTTGTAGACCACCCCGTTGGATCGCTGGTACCTGTACCAGGAGCTGATCGCCGAGATCGGGACGATGGTCTCCAGCCCCCGGACCCCGGTCGCCGCGACGGCGTTGGCCAGTGTGCCGTCGTAGGACTTGCCGATCATCCCGGACTTGCCGGTGGTCCAGTCCGCGGCGACGGGGGTGCCGTCCTCCCGGCGGGCGACGGCGCGGCCGTTCAGCCAGTCCACCACGGCCTTGCCGCCCAGCACGTCGGCCCGGCCGCCGCCGTCGGGGCAGCCGTCGGACCTGGTGGTTCCGTTCATGTCGACGTTGAGGACGGCGTAGCCACGTGGGACGAAGTAGTTGTCATAGAAGAGGGGGAATTTCGTGATATTTCCGGCGGCGTCGTAGACCTTCCGCTCGCCCTCGTTGCCCCGGCCCGCGTTGTCGTAGTACGGGCTCTCGTCGATGATCACCGGGACCTTGAGCCTCGGGCCCGACTCCCTCGGCCTGATGATGTCGACGCGGATGCGGTCGGGGCGGCCGTCGGCGTCGCTGTCGGCACCCGACTCGACGTAGACGTGCTCGCGGACGGCGTCGGCGTAGGAGAAGACCGGCTGGCTCCGCCCCCGCTCGACGGTGATGGCGGGAGAGGTGCCGGTGGGGACGGTCGGGGCCGCGTTGGCGGGCGTGACGCCCGCCGCGACCACCGCCAGGGCGATGAGGACTGCTCGTAACTGTGGCACTGCCTGTGGCACGCGGAGCCTCCGGGGGGTCGAGAGAGACATCCGCAATATCGGTGGCGCCGGGTCGGTTAACAAGATTCCTTTACGGCTTTGACATCACCCTGGTTCTGGTGCGTGACATGTCGTATCCGCCGGCCGTACGGCCGTGCACACCGGGTGACACCGGCCCGCCCCGTGGCGGGCCGGGAAGCCCGCATGGAGCCGGTCGTGACGCCGTCGCCGAGGCGTTTCCCGCGGGGGACGCCACGGTCATCGGGCCGGGCGGCGCGTCCCGAGGGAACGTATCCTCGCGGAATGAAGATCGTACGCGGGACGATCGCCTCCCTGGCCGGTGACGCGGTCTCCCACCACGGCCCCGTGACCCGGCCGCGCCGCCTGGTCAGCAGCCCGCGCTCACGGGTGTGGCGCGCCGACATGGGCGGGACCGCCGTGGTGATCAAGCGGATCGTCGGCGGTGCGGACGCCGACGAGCGCTTCCGCCGCGAGGTGACCGCGCTGCGGCTGGCCGCACGGGCCGATCCGCCCCTGGTACCCGTACTGTTCGGCGCCGACCCCGGCCACCGGATCATGGTCATGGAGTGGCTCGACTCCGGTGAACCGCCCGCCGACTGGGCGGTCGGCTACGCGACCGCGCTGGCCCGGTTGCACGCGACGACGGACGCCGGTGACGCCGGGGCGCTGCCACGCTGGTCCCCGCCCGGCCCCGACGTCCTGGACGCCTTCTTCCGGCTGGCTGCTCGGCTCGGCGTCGCGGTCGCGCCGACCGTCAGGGCGGAGCTCGACGGCGTGCTCGACCGGCTGGGGAGGGAGAGGGGCCACGCCCTGCTGCACGGAGACCCCTGTCCAGGTAATGACCTGTACACCGGCGGCGGAACGCGTTTCGTCGACTTCGAGCAGGCCGCCCTGGGGAACGGCCTGGTCGAACTGGCCTATCTGCGCGTCGCCTTCCCGACCTGCTGGTGCGCCACCGCCCTGCCCGGGCCGCTGCTGCGTCGCGCCGAGGAGGCCTATCACGCCGCCTGGAACACCACCACGGGCACCGGGCCCCGGGGCGACCTGGCCGACGCGTGCGTCGGGTGGTTGCTGCGGGGAGACGCACTCGTCGAACGGGCCCGCCGTGACGGGACCGACCACCTGGCCGCGCTCGTCAAGGACGACTGGACCTGGGGTACGGCCACCGCCCGGCAACGGCTGCTCCACCGCCTCGGCGTCGTCGGTGAGGTCACCGCGGACACCGCCCTGGCCGGTGTCGGCGACCTCACGGCGACGATGCGCGACCGCATGCTCGATCGCTGGCCCACGCTGCGGCCGCTCTCTCCTGAGCGCCCGCCGGGGCAGCACGGCCTCCGGAGGCCGAACGTCCTCGACCGCCTCAGGAACCGGTTCTGAGCCGCACCGCTGACGCGGCCGGTGAGGAGGCGGGAGCTCCCCGCCCGGTGAACAACCCCGACGTCCGGCCCGCCGGCACGGCGCGGCACCGAACCGGCTCCGCTCGGCCGTACGGGCGGGCGAGACGCGGCTCCTCGGCCAGGGTCACCTGTCAGGGCCCCGGGGGGTGAGATGGCGGGCCAGGGTCTCCAGGGCTGAACGCACTTCGGCCAGGGCGGTGTCGTCGGGGAGGACCTCGGCGAGGGTGGCGTCGACGGAGACGGCGCGCACCTCCTGGACGCGCTCCGACACACGTGGGTGGACCAGGGAACGGCGGCGGTCGCGCGGGTCGGGCTCGGTGACGACCGCTCCCGCCTCGCGCAGCCGGGCGACCGCGGCCGAGACGGCGCTCTGCGGCAGGCCGGTGCGGACGGCGATCTCACCCACCGCGCTACCCGGGTGGTCCCGCAGGTCGTTGACCACGATCAAGACCGTACGGGTGCTCGCCGCGTGGTCGCCGACCCCCTCGGCCGGAAGCGCCCGCTCACCGAGCTTCATCAAGGTACGGCCCAGCACGAACAGCTCGATTCCATTCACCCGGTAGACGATACATCAACCTTGATGCATCAATTTTGATGTATCAAGGTTGATGCTTTATGGTCGACTCCTGGCGAACAAGCCATACGAACCATCCGAAAGGACCCCTCACATGAGCGAGCTGCGTGTTCCCGGCGCCACCCTGCACTACCAGGTGCGTGGAACCGGCCCGATGCTGCTGATCTCGCAAAGCGGCGAGGGCGACGCCGACCGCACCGTCGACCTGGTGGAGCACCTCGCCGGCGATTTCACCGTGGTGACCTATGATCGGCGTGGTCTGTCCCGTAGCGCGCTCGACGAACCGGCGCGCGGCGCGACGATGGCCGAGCACGCCGACGACGTGCACCGGCTGCTCGCCGAGCTCACCGACCAGCCCGTCCGGATGCTCGGCTGCAGCCTGGGCGCGGTCATCGGCCTGCACGTGGCGGTCAGGCACCCGGATCAGATCGGCACACTCGTCGCCCACGAGCCGGTCGCGCCCCGTCTGCTCCCAGACGACCGGCGGGCCCGGCACGAGCGCGAACTGGCCGAGGTCCAGGCGCTCTACGAGCGCGAGGGCCTGACCGCCGCGTTCAAGGCCATCGCCGACGTCCTGGGCATCGACCCGGCCAACCCCGACGCCGAGCCCGGCCTCACCCCGCAGCCGATGACACCGAACCGGATCGCCAACTTCGACTACTTCATCCGGCACGACTTCTCGGCCGTCATCACCGACACCCTCCCGGTCGCCCGCATCGCCCACACCCGGACCCGGATCGTCCCGGCCGTCGGAGCCACCACCCCGCACCACGTCTTCGACTACCGGTGCGCCGAGGCGCTGGCCGCCCTCCTCGGCACCCAGGTCGTCCGCTTCCCCGGCGGGCACAACGGCAACACCGCGCACCCCCGCGGCTACGCCACCCTGCTCCGGCGGATCCTCCAGCCCTGACACCCTTCTCCGCACGGCGCCGGCCCGGCATCGCGGGCTCGGGCGACCGCGAGAACCGATGAGCAGGACGCGCCGTGAGCGGATGCCTCCGACCGTCCTCGTTCTCGGCGGCGGCCATCAGGCCGTACGACCGCCCGTCCGGCCGGGAAGGCCGGAACGGGGCACGACGAGGCCGCTCTCGTAGGCGAAGACGATCGCCTGGGCACGGTCCCGCAGATCGAGTTTGGCCAGGATGCGGCTGATGTGCGTCTTGACGGTCTGCTCGGCGACGACGAGGGCCTCGGCGATCTCGGTGTTGGACAGGCCTCGGGCGATGTGGAGGAGCACCTCCGACTCCCGTTCGGTCAGTGACCGAACCCGGGGCGCGGCGCCGGGCAGCGCGGGCCTGCACCGGGCGATCTCCTCGATGAGGCGCCGGGTCACCGAGGGGGCGAGCAGGGCGTCCCCGGCCGCCACCACCCGTACGGCCGAGACCAGGTCCGCGGGCGGAGCCTCCTTCAGCAGGAACCCGCTGGCGCCCGCGCGCAGCGCCTCGTACACGTAGTCGTCCAGGTCGAAGGTGGTGAGCATCAGCACACGCGGCCTGTACTCCCCGCCGGGCGGCGCCAGGAGCAGCCGGGCCGCCCGCAGGCCGTCCATCCCGGGCATGCGGACGTCCATGAGGACGACGTCGGGCCGCAGCCGCCTTGTCTCGGCCACCGCCCGCTCGCCGTCGGCCGCGCCGCCGACGACCTCGATGTCTCGCTCGGCGGCCAGCAGCGCGCCGAAACCCGCCCGGACCATCGCGTGGTCGTCGGCGACGAGCACCCGGATCGTCACGGGCGCCCCTCCTCGTGCTCGGCCCGCACCAGGGGCAGCGTCAGCTCGACCCGGAACCCGCCCCGGGGCGTCGGCCCGGTCAGCAGGACCCCGCCCACCACGGCGGCACGTTCCCGCATCCCGGCCAGCCCGTGGCCGGTGCCCGCGGGCTCGGCGAGGGCGCGTCCCGCACCCGCGGGCGGCGCGTTCTCCACCACGGCCCGCAGCCCGGTCCCGTTCCCGGTGACCGCCACGGTCGTGGCGGAGCCCGGCGCGTGCCGGATCACGTTACTGAGCGCCTCCTGCACGATCCGGTAGACCGGCAGCTCCGTTTCCGGCCGCATGCGCGCGGGCAGGCCCGTCACCGTCAGCTCGACGGGGACTCCGGCCCGCCTGGCGCTCTCCACCAGTGCGTCCATCTGGCCGAGGCCCGGCAACGGGGAGCGCCGCGGTGTCGCGTCGTCGCTGCGCAGCACGCCCAGCAGACGCCGCATCTCGGCCAGCGACTGCCGGGCCGCCGCCCCGATGGAGTCGAACTCCCGCTCGGCGTCGGCGGGCACCCCGCCGAGCCTGCGCGCCGCGCTGGAGGCCTGTACGGCGATCACCGACATGTGGTGCGCGACCACGTCGTGCATCTCCCTGGCGATTCTGGTCCGCTCCTCCAGCAGTTCGCGCCGGGCCCGCTCGGCCGCACTGACCTGCTCCTGCTCGGCGACACGCGCCTGTGCCAGGCGGCGCCAGCGCAGATTGTCGCCGGCGAACAGCGGCACCGGCACGATGGCCGCCACGAGCTGCAGCACCACGGCCGGGTTCGTGGACGACACGGGCACCAGGGAGACGTCCACCAGGGCGCCGAGGAGGGAAAGCGCCCAGACGGCCGCCAGCGTCCGTCGCGGCCGGTGCCGAGCCAGCGCGAACAGCACGACCAGGTAGGCGACCACCGGCATCGGAGGCCATGGCCACGGGTTGCTCACCGGCGGCGGCGAGACCAACGGCGGCGTGACCAGCATCCCGATGTAGATCATCAGCCAGGCGGCCACCGGCCGGTGCCCGCAGATCATCACCGGAGCCGCGCAGGCTGCGGCGAGCGGCACCGTCAGCGCGACCGGGGCGTCGTAGACGGTGGCGAGCATCCCCACGTTCATCACGAACATGAAGCAGGTGATCGCCCAGGGCGCGACGGCTCGTACTCTCGCGAACCGGAGCGTGGGCAGGACCGTGGCTCCGGCCGGGGCGAAGGCGCGCGACATGCCATCACGGTAGTCCTCGGCCTTCGCGAAGAGCTCCTTCTCACAGCCGACCTCAGGCCTCCCACCCGGGTATGACCCGCGGGCCGGGTGGCTCCAAGGTATGACGGGTCCGGACGGCTCCGTGGTGTGACGTGCCCCGCCGGGGCCGCCGCCTAGCGTCGGGTCCCGTGAACGACGACAGGGACACGAAGCGCGGAAGGACATCCCGCCGGCCGGCCGCCGTACTGGCCGCCCTGGGTATCGCCGTAGCGGGACAGGTCGCGGCACCGGCCGCCGGCGCCGCCTCCGCGGGGCGGGGGCCGCTGGACGGGCTCTGGCGGGCCGACGGCTACGGCACGATCTTCAGCATCGGCCGGGGACGGCTCACCACCTTCGACACGACGGCGATCAGCTGCCTGCCAGGAGTGCTTTCGGCGGAACAGACGGCGGGGACGGGCGGTTCGGCGTCCTTCACGGCACGGGAAGGCGGCCGGGGGATCACCGTCCGGACGCGGGGGCCCGGCAGGGCGCGGCTTCGGTATTCGGGAAGCGTCGGCGCCATCGAGTTGCGGAGGCTGCCCCGCCTGCCCGGGGCCTGCTCCACCCCCACGCCCGGTAATCCGGTGAAGGTGTTCGACGTCTTCTGGACGACCTTCGCCGAGAACTACCCGTTCTTCGCCGTCAAGGGCGTCGACTGGCGAGCCGTCCGGGACCGGTACCGATCCAGGATCAGCCCGAGCACCGGGGACGAGGAACTGTTCGCCGTGCTGCGTGACATCCTCAGGGAACTCGGCGACGCGCACACCGCCCTCCTCGCGGGAGACAGGCGGTTCGCCAGGCCGCTGCGGCCGGGCACCAGGCGGCTGGACGGAATACCGGCCTTCGTGGCCTTCGACAGACGGGTCCAGGAGTTCGTCGAGAAAAACGACACCCGCGGACCCCTGAAGCGGTGGGGGCGGGGCGTGATCGGGTACGCCGACCTCCCGGACGGGCTGGGCTACCTGCGGCTGAGCGCGTTCGACGGCTACGCCGACGGTGGCTTCGAACCCAACGCGGCCGAGCTGGACCGGGCACTCGACGAGATCTTCACCGCGTCCCGCACCTCGGGTCCCGACCGGCTACGCGGCCTCATCATCGACGTCCGGGTCAACCTGGGCGGCTACGACGCGCTCGGCCTGCGGCTCGCCTCCAGGCTCACCGGCAGACCGTACCCGGCCTACGCCAAGCAGGCCCGTAACACCCCGGACGACCCACTCCGGTTCACCCGCCCCCGCAAGGTGCCGGTACGGCCGGCGACCGCGCCGGTGTACACGGGACCCATCGCCGTGCTCACCGGTGGCCTGACCATCAGCGCGGGCGAGACCTTCACCCAGGCCATGACGGGACGAACACCCCGGCCTGAGCGGATCGGGGAGAGCACCCAGGGGGCCTTCTCCGACTTCCTGTGGCGGAGGCTGCCCAACGGGTGGAGCTTCGCGCTGCCCAACGAGCGTTTCCTGACCCGGGACGGGACCTCCTTCGACGTGACCGGTATCCCGCCGCACCTGTCCGTTCCCGGCGTTCTCAGCGATGAGGAGCTGAACGGCGACCACGACACCGCCTTCGCCAAGGCCCTCTCCTATCTGGTGAACCAGCGGCGACGGTAGCCCCGACCCTGGTCCGGGGGAGTCCAGTCGTCGGTTCGCGTCCACGGCGGACGGCCTCGCCGCGCGGGACGCTTCGACACGGCGCCACCGGGGGTGACCGTCAGCCCTGGAACGGTTTCACCGTCTCACGTGCGGGGACGGGGCCCGGGACCGGTCTGACGGCTCCTGGCGGCCCGGCCCCGTGCGGCGGACCTGCCGACGCTGCGCAGCAGGACGCGCATGGTCCGGTCGAGGACCCTGCGCTCCTCGGCGGTGAGCCCGGACAGCAGCAGGGTGAGGCTGGCCACGTGCTCGGTGAGCGCGGCGTCCGCGGTCTCACGACCCTTTGGGGTGAGGGTGACCCGCACGCTCCTGCGGTCGTCGGGGGCGAGGGTGCGCTCGATCAGCCCCGCCTGTTCGAGCCGGTCGAGCCGGTTGGTCATACCGGCCCGCGAGATCATCAGCGCCGAGGAGAGCTCGGAGGGGGTCAGCGTGTACGGCGGGCCGGAGCGTCTCAGTGAGGCGAGCACGTCGAACTCCCCGCGGCGCATGCCGTATCGGGCGGAGGCCTCCTCGACCGCGGGGACGATGAGGCGGGAAAGCCGGGTGAGCCTGCCGAAGATGCCCATCGCGGCCAGGTCCAGGTCGGGGCGCTCGTGCCGCCACTGGGCGAGGGCGGCGTCCACGGCGTCCCCGCGGCCGCCGTCGTCCCTGCGTGCGCTGCCTTGACTCATGGGGGAATCATATTCGGCCCGTTACATTTGGATGTCAGATTGTTTGACCTGCGGTGAACCGGCTGCCCTGGTTGCTCCGCCTCGAACACCAGCTCCCGGGGGCGTCGATGACCCGGGAGATCACAATCTCGCGGTCGGCCGTGGCGGACCGCTCCGGCGCTCCCCGCCCCGTCTCGCTCATCGGTTGTCTCCTTCCTGAATTGCCTGCTTGAGGTCCTGCACATAGGCGTCCAGCCGGTCGAAGCTCTCGTTCCAGAACCGTTCGAACCGGCCGGTCCACTCGTGGACCGGCCGCAGCCCCCGGGCGTCGAGGCCGTACAGGCGCTGTTTGCCCGCCCTGCGATCCCGCACCAGCCCGACCTCCCGGAGCACCCGCAGGTGTTTGGACGCCTGCGGCTGGGTCATCCCCAGCTCCTGGGCCAGCTCGGTCACCGGCCGCTCGCCCGCCCGCAGCAGCGCCAGGATCTCCCGGCGCTGCGGTTCGGCGATCGCGTTGAAGACGTCCGACGTCGTCGCTGCTCGTGCCATGATCATCATCATATGCCTATATCGGAATGTGTGAATCCGGGGGAGGAGGCCGGGGCAACGGGACACCGGGCCTCGTCGTGGAGGCGGCGGACCGGTACGGGTGCCGGCGCGTGCCGCTCAGGCGGTGGGGGCGCCGAACCAGCGGGTGGCGGCGCGCCGGAACGCCTCGGGGTCGGGGTCGGGGCCCTCGGCCCAGGCCACGACGCCGTCGGGCCGGATCAGCAGGGCGCCGAGTCCGAGGTCGTCGGCGACCGGGCCGGGGGCGTGGCGGACGCGGCCCTGCCAGCCGGCCGTGGTCTCCCGCAGGCTCTGCGCGGCGGTGAGGTCGACGGCGACGCCCTGGCCTTCACGCAGCAGGTCTCCAAGGTGGGTGCCGTCGCGGAAGCGGAAGTCCGGGGCGGTGAAGCCGACGACCCGCTGGTCGCCGCCCAGGTCGTAACGGTGGGCGAGCCCGGAGGTGGCGCGGAAGACATGGGTGGTGCCGTCGGCGGTGCGCAGCAGGTCGTGGACGAGCCGGCGCAGGGCAGGGGTGTTGGGGCCGGGGTTCATCGTGGCGACCTGGGCGCGCGACCAGTCGAGGACGGCGGCGCCGACGGGGTGGCGTTCGGCGGTGTAGGTGTCGAGCAGGTTCTCGGGGGCGGTGCCGTGGAGGGTGGCGGCGAGCTTCCAGCCGAGGTTCATGGCGTCGCCGATGCCGAGGTTGAGTCCTTGGCCGCCGAGCGGGGAGTGGATGTGGGCGGCGTCACCGGCGAGCAGGACGCGGCCGTTGCGGTAGCCGCTGGTCTGCATGGCGCGGTCGGTGAAACTGGAGGCGAGGTGGACCTCGTCGATCGTCACGTCGGTGCCGGAGACGCGGCGCAGGACCGTCTGGAGGTGGTCGCGGGTCAGCGGCCGGGAGCGGTCGAAGGCGCCGCCGTCGAAGTCCATCATGCCCAGGTGCCCTTCGAAGGGTGTGCGCAGGTACATGCCGGTCGGCGTCGAGTTGAAACCCGGGCGCAGCTTGTCCGGGTCCTCGAAGGTGACGTGGGCGACGTAGCCGGTGAACAGCGGCTCGGTGCCGACGAAGTCGAAGCCCGCCAGGCGGCGCACCGCGCTGCGTCCGCCGTCGCATCCCACGAGCCGGCGCGCCCGGTACTCACGCCCGCCGGCCCGGGCCAGGACGCCGTCACCGTCCTGGTCGACGGCCTCGAGCGGGGCGTCGCGCACGATCCGCGCGCCGAGCGCGACCGCCCGCTCCTCCAGGACGCCGGTGACCGCTTCGAGACTGGTCATGATCCCTTCCGACGCGGGGCCGGGCAGCCGGGGCGGGAGGGCACCGGTATCGACGTCGGCGGCGTCCAGACGCAGGCCCGCGAAATGGCTCACGTCGCGCGGGGCGGACACCTCGCGCGCGCCGACCTGCCGCGCGTCGACGCGTGAGGCGTCCAGGAGGGCGGTGAGCATCCCTCGGCGGTGGAACGCCTCGACGGACCCGGCGTTCAGGCCCCGCATCCCCAGCGGGAGCGCCCAGTACGGCGAGGCGGCCTGTGGGTTCTTCTCCAGTACCAGGACCGAGCAGTCGGCCAGGGCGAGTTCACCGGCGAGGAACAGGCCGACCGGCCCGGCCCCCACGATCACCACGTCGCGCATGTCGGTTCTCCTCCAGTCGCGAGTTTCCGGATCGGCCGGGGCTCGACGGGCCGGGACCGTGCTCCGTGAAGCTCGAAGCGGCAAAATTGGAGCAACGCTCCAATTTTGGAACCGTACTCCATTTTGGAGCGCTGCACCAAAACTGACAGGATGAGGGCATGACCACACCGACACCCCAGTCACGAAGGCGCAGGCAGGTGCTCTCGCGTGAGCGCATCATCGAGGCGGCGGTCGGGCTGCTGGACACGGCGGGGGCCGGGGCTCTGACGGTCCGCGCGCTGTCGGAGCGCCTGTCCACCGGATCCGGGGCCATCTACCACCACGTCGGAAACATGGGCGAGTTGCTGCAGGCCGCGACCGAGAGCGTCGTCGTCGCCGCCCTTCCCGCCCCGCAGGAGTCCACGACGGATCCCGGGACCGAGGACACCGGCCGCGAGCGGATCCGCGCCGCCGCCCTCGGCCTGTACGACGCGGTCGCCGAACACCCCTGGCTCGCCGTCCAGCTCGCCGTGCAGGTCACCCGCAGCCCCTGGGGAACGGTGACACCCCGGATCTTCGAGAGCATCGGCGGGTGCGTGCGCACGCTGGGCGTTCCACGGAGCGACTGGTTCGCCACGACCTCGACGCTGGTGCACTACATCCTTGGCGCCACCAGCCAGAACGCCCAGTCCTCCGACACCGCGGACGACGTCGGGGTCCCTCGGGCCGGCGCGCGGCGCGCCGAATTCCTCGACTCCGTGTCCAAGGCGTGGAAGAGCCTCGACGCCGGTGACCACCCGTTCCTCCACGACATCGCCGACCAGATGCGCGGGCACGACGACCGGGAGCAGTTCCTCACGGGCATCGACCTCATCCTCGCCGGCATCACCGCCGTCAGCCGCCCTTCCTGACCCCGCGCCCACCGGAGAACCGGCCGGCCCGGCCAGCCGGCGACGCTCACTGCCCGGTTTCCGGGTCACCCGGCATCGTGGACGGCATGAACGGGAACAGGCGGACGTCGAGGCCCTCGACGTCCTGCTCGGCCGGTCACGTCCCAGGAGGTCACCCCGGTGTCGCGGTCAGGGCGAGGTCGTCCACCGTCACCGTGACGGAGGTGTCGGTGGCCTTACGAGACAAGAAGGTCAGCAGGCCGGCCCCACCCGGGACCTGGAGTCCGGAGGTCGCGTCCGTGACGGAGAGCAGCCAGTCCGGCTCGGCCGCGCCGACGGCCCAGACCTTGCCGCGGATCGTGGTCGGCGACGTGCCGGTGACCTGGACGCGTACTCGCATCGCGATGCCCGCGCCCGCTGTCAGCCGGGGGACCCACAGCGGCTGTGCGAGGTCGATCTCACCGCGGCCCGCCTCGTAGCGGATCAGCTGGAGCAGGACCTTGCCGTTGGGCCGCAGGCTCACGTGCGCCCGGTAACTCCCCACCGCCGGGACCCTGCGCCCCACGGCGGTCACGTAGATCCCGCCCCCGGTGGGGGGCCTGTCGCCGGCGAAGGTGAAGCCGAGGTCGGTTCCGGTCTCCTTCACCCCGTCCAGGTAGGCGCTGGAGCCGGTTCCGGAGGACGTCGTGATCCGGCCCTTCCCACCGTCCACCGAGTAGTCGCTCTCCGGAACGCCGACCGACCAGTGACGCTTCCCGTCGTCCGTCGTGCCGAATCCGGTGCTGACCGTGCGTCCGAACGTGTCGGACACCCGCAGCCCCCCGCCCGGGGCCACCGACGCACCCGGACTCGCCGACCCGCTGGGCGAGACCTCTCCTGAGCTCGACGGCGAGGCAGACGGGGGCCCGGAGGTGGGAGCGGAGGCGGACGAGGTGCCCGGCCCGCCGGTGCCTGAGGACGCCTGGGACCCCGCCCCGCCGAACGGCCGTAACCAGGTGAGCGCCCCCACCACGACCGCGACCAGTGCCGCCGCCACGGCGAGCGCCCTACGGCGGCCCCGCCCGGCGGCCCACCCGATGAACACCGGGGCCCGTGCCGAGGGCGGGGCCGTGGGCTCCCCGGTGGGTCCCGCGGTGTCCTCATGACCGGCCGTCCCGGCAGGATCCCGGCCGCCGGCCGGGTCCGGCGTTCCCCGATCGCCGGCCGGTTCTGCGGCGAGGCGGCTGCCCAGGCTGGTGAGTTCCACGATCGACCTGCCGCGGCCGCCGGAGACCGGGTCGATCAGGCGGGACAGCAGCTCGCCCGCCGTCGGCCGGTGCGAAGGGTCCTTCTCCAAGGCGGCGGCGACCGAGTCGCGCAACGGCGGCGGGACCGCTGACAGATCCGGTTCGTGGGTGACGATGCGGTTCAGCACGTCCGCGACGCTCGCGGCGGCGAACGGGGAGGTGCCGGTGGCGGCGAAGATCATGGTGCCCGCCCAGGCGAAGACGTCCGAGGCGGGTGAGGCGGGGGAGCCGCCCAGCTGTTCGGGCGTGAGGTAGGCGGGGGTGCCGATGAGCCCGCTGGTCATGGTGGTGACACCGTCCGCGCGGGCGATGCCGAAGTCGACCACCCGGGGACCGTCCGGGCCGAGCAGCACGTTGCTCGGTTTGAAGTCGCGGTGCACGACGCCGGCCGCGTGGATGGCGGCCAGGGCCGTCGTGGTGCCGACGGCCAGCCGTTCCAGCTCGCCGCCGCGCAGGGGGCCGTGTTCGTGCACCCGTTCCGCCAGCGTCGGCCCGTCCACGAACTCGCTCACCACGTACGGCCGTGGCCCGTCCGGCACGGCCGTGAGCACGCGGGCGGTGCAGAAGGGCGCCACGCTCTCCACCGCCGCCAGCTCGCGGGCCAGACGGGCGCGGGCCTCGGCGTCGGCCCTGATCAGCACCTTCACCGCCACCCGTTGCCCGACCGGGTCGCGGGCCAGGTAGACGATTCCCTGTCCGCCCTCCCCGAGGCGGCCCAGCAGCTCGAACTCACCCAGACGCGGAGGATCCTCAGGGGCAAGAGGGGCAACCATGCTCCATACGGTACTGATCCGCTCAGTCAAGTTCGAGGCGTCCGGGCCGAGCTCCCGCGTCCAACGCGACGAGCGCGTCCTTCCTCTGGACTGACGACAGGAAGCCAACAGGGGCGGTGCTGAGCCGTCAGAGCAGGTCGCTAGATCAGGGCGGCGAGGAGGTCCAGCGCGGTCGCCCTGCCGGGTTCGTCGGCGATGCCGTCGAAGATCTTGAACGCGTCCTCGGCCAGTTTGCGCGCCGCCTCGCGGTCGCCCTCAGCCCGGTTGACCCGGGCCAGCGCCAGCAGCGCGTGCGCGTCCAGCAGCCGGTCGCCGAGCCGTACGGCGATGGACCTGGCCCGCTGCGCGCAGTCCCTGGCGTCGGGCACCCGCCGCTGCGCCAGCCGTGCCTCGGCCAGCTCCAGCAGGGTGTCGGCGTGCCGGTGCCGGTCGCCCCGGTCATCGAAGAGGCCCGCGGCGGCGGTGAGCCGGTCGGCCGCCTCGCCGGGGCGGCCTGCCCGCCGTAGCACCGCGCCAAGCGCCTGCTGCGCCTCGGCGCCGGCCCTCCCGCCGCCGAAGGCGCGCAGAGAGGAGGTCAGCTGGCGTTCCGCCTCGTCCAGGTGGCCCTGTTCCAGGTGAACCTGGCCGATCCTGCGCCGGACCTGCGCGGCTTCCTTGCCGCTGGACGTACCGGGACCCGTGAACACCCCGAGCGCCCGGGTGAGCAGGTCCAGCGCCTCCGCCCACCGGCCCTCGGCCCGGTACAGGTCGCCCTGGTCGCGCAGGAGCAGGGCCTCGGCGCGGGCGTCACCCGTGCGCCGTGCCGCCGCGAGGCCGGTCTCGGCGACCGGCCGCCAGTCGTCCAGGAAGCGCCGCCGTTCCAGGAACGGGCCCAGCAGATGCGCGAGCCGCCACGCGCCCTCGTCGAGGCCGGCCCCGTACAGATCACCGACGAGGGCGGAGAGGAACGCGCGCTCGGCGACGAGCCACTCGACCGACTCCTTGATGTCCCCGGTCACGAAGCCGCGCATGCTCGGCTCACCGGAGACCAGCGGGAACCGGGACGCCTGCACCCGGGCGATCACGACGGCCTGGAGCCGCGCGAGCGCCTCCCGTACCGCATGCACGCCCTCCTCCTCGACCAGTCGCTCGCGGGCGTAGAGCCGGGTCAGGTCGTGCATGCGGTAACGGACCTGACCCGCCACGTCCACGGTGTGCGCCTCCAGCAGGCCGGCGTCCACGAGCGCGTCGGCCTGGTCGCCGAAGACCTGGACGGCCCAGTCGGCGACGTCGGGGGCCGACAGCGCGCCCAGCAGCCGCGTCATTCGGCGCGCCGGCACGGGCAGGCCCTCGTAGCCGACCGCGTACACGCTGCGGATCGTCTGGTCGCCCGAGTGAAGACGGTCCAGCCGCACGCGCTCGTCCTCCAGCAGGCCCGCGAGGTAACCAGGGGTCCAGCCCGGTCTGGTGGCCAGGCGGGATCCGGCGATGCGCAACGCGATGGGCAGCCCGCCGCAGAACCGCATCAGCTCCCGCACCCCGCCGTCGTCCGCCCGCTCCTCGCCGATGAGCTTGACGAGCAGGTCACGGGCCTCGCCGTCGTCCAGGACGCCCAGCGGCAGCCGTACGGCGCCGGTCAGCCCGCCGAGCGCCGACCGGCTGGTGATCACGGTGGGGCATGAGGTGAGCAGCGGCCGTACCTGGGACTCGTCGGTGGCGTCGTCCAGCACGACGAGCATGCGGCGGTTGGCGGTGTAGGTGCGCAGCAGCCGCTGCCGCCGGCCCTCCGACGCCGGTACCGCCTGGGCCGGGCAGCCGAGCCAGCGCAGGAAGTCCTCCAGGATCGCGCCGGGCCGGGTGGTCTCGCGCAGGTCCGCGTACAGGATCCCGTCGGGGAAACGCTCCCTGTGCCGCCAGGCGGCGTGTACGGCGAGTGCCGACTTGCCCACCCCGGCCGGGCCGTGCACGACGACCAGGCCGGAGAACACCTGATCGAGCAGGTCGGCGCGGCCGGTGAAGTGGGCGACGTCCCGCGGCAACAGCACCGGCGGGCCCGCGGAGACGTGCAGCATGACATCGTCGTGCAGCATGCGGTGGTAGAGAAGCTGCAGCTCGGGGTCGGGCTCGATGGCGTGCCCGCCGTCGAGTTCGTCGCGCAGCGCCGTGTACGCGGCCAGCGCCTCCACGCGCCGCCCGCTGCGATAGAGCGCCAGCATGAACTGGCCGCGGAAACGCTGCCAGAGCGGGTGCTGCGCGACCAGCATCCGCACCTCGGACAGCAGCTCGCGGTGCCGGCCCGCCTCCAGGTCGAGCTCGATCCGGCGCTCCAGGGCGAGCAGGCGAAGCTCTTCGAGTTCCTCGCGCAGCCGCCCGGTCTCGGCCCAGCGCCGCGCGTCAGGGTCCACGTCCGCCAGAACCGGTCCGCGCCACAGGTCCAGCGCCTCCCGCAGCTTCCCGCTGTCACGCCCGGACAGCCCTTCCTGTATGAGCCGACGGAAGCGGCCGACGTCGAGCTGGTCGTCGTCGATGGCCAGCGTGTACGTGCCGGACACGGTGGTGATGACGTCCTGGCCGATCAGCTGCCTGAGCCGGCCGACGTAGCCGCGGATCAGCGAGTCCGACCGGTCACCCTCCTCCAGCGGCCACAGCAGCTGTCGCAGCCGCTCGACGGTGAGCGGTCGGCGGGCGTTGAGCGCGAACATCGCCAGCAGGTCACGGTGCTTCGGAGCGGTGGGAGTGCGATCCTCTGCGCCGTCACGTATCGACAATGCCCCCATAATCCGAAATTCCATGACAAATCCCCGGGTACGGCGGGCAGGATGTGGCGTCAAAGCCCCCACGATCCCACAGCTCCACCGCGTCTCGCGCCGGGATTCCCCACCATTCCTGACCAATGAGCAGGTGTCGGTTTCCGAAGCCGAGCTGGTCCCGCCGCCCCGGTCCGCCCGGCCGAGCCTGGGCGGCGACGGCGTGTCGTGCAACCTCAGGACGGTGGCGCCCGCCGCGGCCCACGCCGCCGGGGGCGCGGCCGACGGCTCGCCCAGGCGCCCTCGCGCGCGAGCCGTCGCGGTGCCGTACGTCGCCGGCGCTATGACGGGGACGGGGCCGCGCACCGGGTGGCGAGGCCGTCCAGGAGGCAGCCGAGGCCGAACGCGAAGCGCCGCTCGCTCTCATGCTCGACGTCGATCTCACCCGTGGCGGCCATCCGGCCGGCCAGCGTCGGGTGGCGTTCGGCGACCTGGCGTAGATACTCGGCCGCCCGCTCGTCCCATTCGGACCCGGTCCCGCTCATGCGGGCCAGCGTGTCGCGCCAGGCGACCTCCGCGATGACCGCGCCGACCACGTGGTCGTTGACGGCGGCCATGGCGGCGTCGAGGTCGGAGCCGGTGAACCCGGCGTGCTCCAGCAGGCGCAGCCCGGTCTCGGCCAGGGCGAGCGCGTTCGGGCCGAGGTTGGGCCTGACGGTCAGTTCGGACAGGGCCCACCGGTGGCGCAGCAGCATGGCGCGGTTGCTGCGGGCCAGCGCCGCCAGGCCGTCCCGCCAGCCGGACGTGCCGGGGCCGGCGCTCACCTCGGCCAGTACGCGGTCGAGGGCCAGTTCCAGCAGGTCGTCCTTGGTGTGGACATACCAGTACAGCGACCCGGCGGTCACCCCGAGGGAGGTGGCGACGCGACGCATCGACAGGCCGCGGTGGCCTTCGGCGTCGAGGACGGCGACCGCCACGTCGACGATCCGCTCGCGGGTGAGCTGGCGGTCGCGCGGCGGCCGCTCGGGACGCAGCCACACGGACCCGCCGGAGGACTCTGACGACGGCACGCGATCACCCTACCCGCCTTGACGTCGCCTTCCGATTCCCTTATACAACGTTCAATAGTGTTAAACGATGTTTAAGGAGGAGTCGGATGTCCGCTCCCACCCCGCTGTTCCGCGCGAACGGCCCGCTGACGGGTGAGGTGCACGTGAGCGTGCTCGGCCCTGAGTCCGGGCCGCCTGCGGTCCTCGTGCACGGCTCCACGAGCTGGGGCGACGACCCGGTGTACGGTTTCGCGGCGCAACGCCCGCTGGCCGGCCGGTTCCGGCTGCTCCTGATGGACCGCCGAGGCTACGGCGGCAGCCCGGACGCCGGGGACAGGTTCCCCGGCGACTACCTGGCCGACGCCGACGACGTCGCCGAACTCCTCGGCGAGGGCGCGCACCTGGTCGGCCACTCCTACGGCGCCGTCGGAGCCATGATCGCGGCGGCGCGCAGGCCGGAGGCGGTGCGCTCGCTCACCCTGGTCGAGCCAGGCTGCTACCAGGCGGCCGCCGACCACCCCGCCGTGGCCGAGGCGCTGCGCGCCAACCGCGCCGCCTACGCCGACCTTCCCGACCTCACACCCGAGGAGTGGCTGCGGACCGCCGCCGACTCGGTCGGCACGCCGGAGCCGGAGACAGGCGATCGGCGGTTGCGCGCGGCCGCCACGGCGCTGCGCGAACGCGTCTGCTGGGAGGCGGGTCTCCCGCTGCCGGCGCTGCGGGCGGCGGCCTTCCCCAAGCTGGTCGTCTCGGGCACCTGGGAGGAGGCCCCCGGGCCGTACCGGGAGCGCGGCGGTGTCCCTCTCATGGCCTGCGCGCGCGTCACCGCCGAGCGGATCGGAGCACGGCACGAGCAGGTGCCGGGCAGCGCCCACTACCCGCACGTCGAGGCGCCGGAGCGGCTCAACGCGCTGCTCACCGCCTTCTGGTCCGGCGCGTGAACGGCCGCCCTCGCGTGGTCGTTCCCCGACGTCAGGGATGGTTCGGATGAGCTTCGGAGGCGAACCAGACGGTGATGGACAAGCCGCCTTCGGGGCGTGCGCCGGCGATGAGGGTGGCGCGGTGCGCCTGGGCGACGGCGTTGACGATGGCGAGGCCGAGGCCGTAGCCGTCGTGGTGGCCGTGACGATCGGGTGCCAGTCTCTGGAAGGGCTGGAAGAGGCGCTGGACCTGGTCACCGGGTATGACCGGTCCGCTGTTGGTGACCGTAAGGGCCACCTGGGTGCCGCAGGACTGAGTGGCGACCCTCACGTGCCCGTCCGGGAGGTTGTGGCGGATGGCGTTGTCGATGAGGTTGGCGACGAGGCTTTCGATCAGTCCCGGGTCCCCGGCCGTCACCGCGGGCGACAGGTGTTCGGTGAGGTCGACGCCCTTCTCCGCGACCTGGTGACGGCGGGAGGCGAGCACTCCTTCGACGATGTGGGCAAGATCGAGGGCGTCCCGGCGGGTGACGCCGCGCTCGCCGGTGGCCAGGGCGAGCAGTGCCTGGACGAGCCGCTCCTGGTGTTCGCCGAGGGCGAGGGCCTCCTGGCAGGCCGAGCGCAGGGTGTCGGTGTCGGCGTCGGGGTCGGCGAGGGCGACTTCAAGGAGGGTGCGCAGGCCGGCGAGCGGGGTGCGCAACTCGTGGGAGGCGTTGGCGACGAAGTGGCGCTGGGCGTCGAAGGAGGCCTGAAGGCGGGCGAACAGGTCGTCGAGGGTATGGCCGAGTTCGGTCAGCTCGTCCATGGACTCGCCGAGGTCAAGGCGCCGGTGGAGGTCGCCGGCGGAGATGATTTTGGCGGTGGCGGTGATGGCGCGCAGCGGACGCAGGAACCGGCCGGAGACGAACCAGCCGAGGGTCAGGGCGACGGGAATCAGAAGGGCCAGGGCGACGGCGGACCCCGTGAGAAGTCGGGGAGGGCCGATCCCGGGCCCGGCTTCGGCGGTCGCACCCGGCGAAGGACGGCCTGCGGACGTGGCCGCGTCGACGCTGGCGAGCGGGACGGCGACGAACAGGAGCACGAGGACTCCGGCGGCGTAGATGCCCGCCGCGTAGGCGAGCGCGAGCCGCGTCTGCAAGGACCTTCCGGCGAGCCGCAGGCAGGTCATGACGGTCCGATGCGGTAGCCGCCTTCGCGGACGGTCTCGATCACGGGCGGGTCGCCGAGCTTGGCCCGTAGCCGGTGCACGGTGTGCTTGACGGCGCTGCTGAAGGGATCGGCGGCCTCGTCCCAGACGCGCTCAAGGAGTTCCTCGGCGGAGACGACCAGGCCGGGTACGGCGAGCAGGCATTCGAGCAGGGCGAACTCCCTGGGGCTCAGCTCAAGGCGCCGACCGGCCCGGAACACGGCACGGCGGGCCGGATCGAGGGTGATGTCCCCACATGCCAGGGTCGGCGGCAGCGGCGGGGTGGCACGGCGGGCCAGGGCACGGACGCGGGCGACCAGTTCGGTGAACGCGAACGGTTTGGGCAGGTAGTCGTCGGCGCCGAGACCCAGCCCGTCGACACGGTCCTCGATCGTGCCGGAGGCGGTGAGCATCAGTACACGGGTCACACAGCGGCTGTGGGCGAGTCGCCTGCAGATCTCGTCCCCGTGGACGCCGGGCAGGTCGCGGTCGAGGAGCACCACGTCGTAGCGGGTGGCGGCCAGGCGCTCAAGGGCGGTGGTTCCGTCCAGGACGACGTCGACGGCCATGCCCTCGCGGCGCAGCCCGGTTCCGATGGAGCGGGCGAGGATCTCGAAGTCCTCGACGACGAGGACTCTCACCGCTCACCGCCGCTCGTCGCGCGGGCAGGACGGCCGGTCCGGCCGCCGGGTCGGGAAGGCATGGGTCAACGATGCCAGATCCCCGGTCGCAGCCAGGTCGCAGCGGCTGCGACCTGGCTGGAACCGGGTGCCGCGTACAACCGTCGGCATGAGTTCATTCACGCCCCACCGGTCCGTCCGGCGGGCCGGTTTCCTTCGGACGCTGCGCGCGGAGTGGACGAGGTTCCGCTCCGCACGAGGCCGGGTGCTCGCCATGGTGGCCTCCGTGCTGGTCACCGTTTCGCTCGGGCTGCTGATCGCCGCAGGCGCCCGCAGCACCTGCGTGACCGGGAAGGGCGAGGGCCCCTGCCCCGCGCCCCTGGTGGGACCCGACGGCACGGCGGTGATGGACAAGTACTACTTCGTGCACCAGACGCTCAAGGGGAACGGCGGCGTCACCGCCCGTGTATCGGACATGACCGGGCTGATCCGGCTGCCGGACGCCGTACCCGGGGTGCGCAACGTCAAGGAGGGGGTGGTGCCGTGGGCGAAGGCCGGCCTCCTGGTCAGGCAGAGCCTCGAACAGGGCACGCCGTATGCCGCCGTCATGCTCACCGGAGATCACGGCGTGCGGATGCAGTACAACTACGTCCACGACGTGCCCGGCGGTCCTCACAACGGCCCGCAGTGGCTACGGCTGACCAGGTCGGGCGACACCGTCACCGGCTACGAGTCGGACGACGGCAGGACGTGGACCGAGATCGGCACGGTCACGCTGACCGGGCTGCCGGAGGCGGTCGAGATCGGGCTGTTCGCCGCCTCGCCAGGCGCCCTGTGGGATATGGCGCAGGCCTTCGCCCAGGCCACCGCGACCTTCGACCGGATCACGCTGCAGGGCGCGAACGGTTCGTGGCGCCATGACGACGTCGGCGTCGTCATGGAGTCCGACGGCAGGACCCCCCATCACCCGGGCGGGGTCGTCGAGTCCGGCGACAAGCTCATCGTGACCGGGGGCGGTGACATCGGGCCCGCCACGGTGGAGGGCGGTCTGCGCGCCGACCTCATGCTGATCGGCGGGGCCGTGGGACTGGTCCCGATGCTCGTGGCGGCGGTCATGTTCCTTTCTGCGGGACACCGGAGCGGGCCGATCGGGAACGGCCCGCCGGTCGAGCCGCATCCGGCGCGGCCGCTGGCGGCCAAGGCCGCGGTGGTCGGCGTGGCCGCGTTCGTGACGGGGCTGGCGGCCTCGGGAGTCGTGGTCCCTGCCGGCCTGGCGATGTTGCGCGCCAACCAGAACCCGGTCCAGCCGATCACCCTGGGTACCGAACTACGGGTGATCGTCGGCTACGCGGCGCTGACCGCGGCCGCCTGCGTGCTGGCTCTGGGCCTGGCCGCGCTGGTCAGGCGGGCTGTCGTCGCCGTCGGGCTGGCCGTCGCGCTTGTCGTCGTGCCCCACCTGCTGGCGGCCGCGGGTGTGGCGCCGTGGCTGCTGACGATCACCCCTGCCGCCGGGTTCGCGATCACACAGAGCGTCCCCACGTTCGCGCATGTGGACGTGGACCCGTCACCGCTGGGAGGCCACTACCCACTCCCGCCATGGGCAGGTTTGGCCGTGACCTGTGGATACGCCGCCTTCACCCTGGGGGTGGCGATCGCCGCACGCCGGCCCTCGCGCGCGGCTCGGCTCTGACGCGTGGGTGGTTCCGGGCGGTCGTCGGTCCAGCCGACCGCCCGGAACGGGCCCGGATCAGTCGTGGTCCGCCGGCGTCAGGGAGGCACCCCAGAAGTCGGCGTAGCGGCCGGCGCGGCGGAGCAGTTCGTCGTGGCCTCCCTCCTCCACGATCCGGCCTCCGTCGAGGAAGGCGATACGGTCGGCACGCCGGACGGTTCGCATCCGATGAGCGACCATCACGACCGTCCGGCCGGCCATCAGGCGTTCGATGCCCTCGTGGACGGCCGCCTCGTTCACCGGGTCCAGGGCGGAGGTCACCTCGTCCAGGAGCACGATGGGCGCGTCCTTCAGCAGCGCGCGAGCGATCGAGACACGCTGACGTTCGCCTCCCGACAGCAGCGCGCCGCCTTCGCCGACCTTCGCCGCCCATCCGCCGGGCAGCCGGTTGATCACCTCGTCCAGCCGCGCGGCGCTCGCCGCCGTCCGCAGTTCGGCCTCGGTGGCCTCGGGGCGGCCCAGCCGTACGTTGTCCTCAATCGTGCCGTCGAAGAGGTGGACGTCCTGGAAGACGATGGCGATCCGCGCCGTCAACACCTCGGTGTCGATGGCACGCACGTCCACCCCTCCTACGCGCACCGCGCCCGCGTCCACGTCGTGGAACCGTGCGAGCAACTGCAGCAGCGTGCTCTTGCCCGCGCCTGAGGGGCCGACCACGGCGAGCCGCTGCCCCTCGGGCACCGTCAACGACAGGTCGTCGAACACCGTGCGGTCACCATGCCGGAAGGCGACGGACTCCACCTCCAAACCGTGACCCACCGGCTGGATCGGCTGCGGTGCCTCCGGCAGCGGCTCGGTGCGCAGGACCGCGTCGAGCCTGGCCAGTTCGGAGCGTGCGGCGCGGAGCTTGCCGCCGATGTCGGCCAGCGACAGGACCGGATCGGCGCAGCGGGCGGTCAGCACCAGGATCGTCAGCACCTCCGCCACACCGATGCTCCCGCCGAGCGCGAGGTAGGCGCCCAGAACAAGCAACACGGTGAACATCGCCTGCACCACGAGCGTCAAGCCGATCATGCCGGGCAGCACCGACAACACGGTACGGCGGGAAGCGCGCTGAAGTTCCCGCAGCGCGTCGTCGAGCAACGCGAAACGTTGGACGCTCCGCCCGCCGGCGCGCAGCACCGGCTGAGCCTGAAGGAACTCGACGACCCGCCCGGTGGCCTCGGCGTCACGTTCGTGGCGGCCTGCGTCGTCCGCGGCCATCGAGCGGCCGGTCCAGATCTGGATCGCCGCCACGAACGGCACGGCGGCCAGCGCGGCCAGCCCCAGCTGCCAGTTGAAGGCGAGCATCACGCCGACGATCGTCACGGGGGTGACGAAGGCGGAGACGTAGGGCGCCAGCAGGTGCGCGATCGCGCCCATCGTCTCCAGCACGCCCTGGCCGGCCAGGACGGACACCTCCCCGACCCGGCCGGCGCTGTACCAGCCGAGGGGCAGCCGGGCCAGATGATCGCCGAGGCGGTGATACATCCCGCGCAACAGCGTGATTCCGGCGCGGAAACCCAGCAGATCGCTGACATAGCGCAGCACCGCGTAGATCACGACCGCGCCGCCGAACGCGATCAGCCAGGGCAGCGCGTCCGCGGGGGCGCCGCCGAACAGGGCCCGCAGCACGGGAACCAGCAGGGCGTAGGACAAACCCTCGACGATCGCGGTCGTCGTCATCAAGGCCACGGTGCGACGCACCGGCCGGGCGTGATCATGGCCCAGGACGCGTAGCAGCATGCGGATCATCGGTACTCCCTGGATCGCCAGAAGGCGGCGAATCTCCCGTTCGCCGCCAGGAGGTCGGCGGGCCTGCCCTGCTCGACGATCGACCCGTTGTCCAGCATCACGACGGTGTCGGCGTCGGCGACCGTCTCAAGGCGGTGGGCGATGACCAGGATCGTGCGATCGCCCTCCAGCGCCCTCAGCGCCTGCCGTACCGCCTGCTCGGTCTGCGGGTCGGCGAACGCGGTCGCCTCGTCCAGCACCAGGACGGGCGTGTCGGCGAGCAGCGCGCGAGCGAGCGCGATCCGCTGCGCCTCGCCACCCGACAGCCCGGCCTCCTGCCCGATCACCGTGTCGTAGCCGTGTGGCAGCTCAAGGATCCGATCATGGATGTTCGCCGTCCGGGCGGCGCGCACCACCTCGTCGAGACCGGCGTGCGGTACGGCGAGCATGATGTTGTCGGCGACCGACGCGCGCAGCAGGCGCACGTCCTGGAAGACGAAGGAGACCGTCCGGTAGAGGTCATGGCTGCTGATCCGGCGCAGATCGACGCCGCCCAGGGTGATCGAACCGTGGGCCGGGTCGAAGAAGCGCGGCAGCAACCGGACCAGTGTGGACTTGCCGCCGCCCGAGGGCCCGACGATCGCGGTGACCGTGCCCGGTTCGAGGACCAGGTCGATCCCGCGCAGCACCTCGCGATCGTCTTCGTAGCCGAAGCGGACGCCCCGCAGTTCCACCCGGTGGCCCTGTGGCGCGATCGGGCGCGCGGGCTCCGGCAGCGGCGCAACCTCAAGCACGTCCCGAATCCGGCCGACCGCGCGCCTGGCGGCCTGCAGGTCGTCGAAGCCGTGGGCGATGAGGGCCGCAACCGGAGCTGTCAGTCCCAGTCCCAGCAGCAGGAAGGGCAGCAGGTCGGCCGGGGGCAGGCCACCGGTCGTGATCAGGACGGTGCCGCCGATCAGGACGACCAGCAGTGCGAACGGCGGTGACAGCACCAGCTGCATTCCGGCGGCGATCACCGAGATGCCGCGCACGAAGCGGTGGTAGACGTCGACGAAATCGTCGGTGGCCGTGCGGAACCTGCGGTGGGCGCGCCCGGAACCGCCGAACGCCTTGACCACGGAGATGCCCTGGACGAACTCGACGACGGAATCGGCGATCCGTCCCATGGCCGCGTCGAACCGCCTCTCCTCGCGCAGCCGGGCCGGGGTCATCATCAGCGGGACGTGCGCCAGGGCCAGCACCACCGGGATCAGCGTGATCAACGTGAGCCGCCAGTCGACGGTGAACAGGTAGGCCAGCGAGAGCAGCGGCACCACGAACGCGGAGACGAGTTCGCCGGGGGAGTGGGCGATGAACGGGTGCACGGCACTGACGTCCTGGCCCACCACCTTGGTCAGCTCGCCGGTCCGGCGCCGGGAGAACCAGCCGATCGGCACACGTCCCAGCCGCTCCGCCAGGTGCCGGCGCAGGGCCAGTTGCACCTGACCGTCGAGCAGGTGCCCGATTCCGGACGACGCGGCCGTGAACAGCAGCCGGACAAGCAAGCCGGCCGCACCGGCGATCACGACGAACCAGACACGATCGTGATCGATCGGGCCAGACGCCAGCAGGGCGCGCCCCAGTTCGACGACCGCCAGCAGCGGTGCCAGCCCCGCGACGGCGCCGATCACCTGCAGGATGACAACGGCGGTGAAGCTCCATCGGTAGGGGCGCAGCAGTCCCGCAACGGACTGTTCCCCCGTGTCGTCGGCGTCCGGTGAGGGTGGATGCTGCTCCCTCGGCGGTGCGAGGTCGGTCGTGGTCATCGTTCTCCTGTCTTCTCTGCGGGCCCCTGCCGGCCGAAGAGGGCCCTTCCGCCTGCGCGGCCGTTCGTCTCGCGGAGCAGTGCGGGCGTGCCGACCGCCGTCTCCACGGCTCGGTGCGGGCCGGGGCGGGCGAGGCAGTGGCATGCCTTCGTCGGTGTCACCGTGTGGGACGTGCCGCGGTGAAAGCGGCGTTCTCCGGCCCGGTCAGCCGTTCATCGCCAGGCCGTACAGGGCCGTGAGCGCGTCGTCGATGGCGTGGGGCCGCGGCTTGCCCGAGGAGTCGAGCCTGCTCCACCTCTGCAGGTTGATCGCGACGGACATCTGCCGCTTGGAGTCGGCGCTGGTCATGGAGATCGTTCCGGCGCCCCAGACCGTGCCGCCGCCGCCCCAGAAGGTGGTGCCGCCGGGGGCCTTCATCGGATACGTCCCGAGGCCGTACTCGATCGTCCTGCCCTCCTGGGAGATGACCGTGACGGTGCGTCGCATCTGCGCCAGCGACGACCGGCTGACGATCTCGCCGTCGAACAGCAGGCCGAAGAAGCGGTTGAGATCCGCCACGGTCGACACCAGCGAACCCGCCACACCCGCATATGACATGTCAAAGACGCTGAAGTCTCGCGGTGGGTCGATCATGCCGAACCACGCCTCGTACATCTGCGAGTGCGGCCCGCCGAGGTGCGGCCCGTCGGGAAACCCGGTGTCCTGGAGTCCGGCGCGCTCGACGACGTTCTGAGTGATGTACTTCTCGGCCGTGGTGCCGGTCACCTGTTCCAGGAGTTGGCCGAGGAGCAGGTAGTTGGTGTTGGAGTACAGCCCCGGCGTGCCGCCCGGGGCGCTGAAGGCGGGCGCGGTGACCCCCATCTCGATCAGTTCGACGGGATCGAACCGGGTGAACCGGTGGTCGTCCAGGCTCTGGGGCCTGGTGTCCGCGAGGTTGGGAAACGGCCCGAGGGAGGGATAGGCGTAGGGGAGGTATTCGGCGAGGCCGCTGGTGTGGTTGATCAGCATCCGGACCGTGATCGCATCACCTCGTGCGCCCGGGACCAGTTTCGGAAGGTAGCGCCTGATCGGTGCGTCGAGTCCTATCCGACCGCTCTCGACCTGCTGCAGGACCGCGGCGGCGGTGAAGGTCTTGGTGACGCTGCCGACACGGTGCCGCATGTCGGCGGTGACGGGGCGGCCGACGACGAGGTCGGCGACCCCGGCGGCGCCGCGCCAGACCTGGTCCTCGGCGCGCACCTCGGCGAACACGCCCGGAACCCCGGCCCGGTGGACGTTCTCGATGGCGGTGTTCAGCTTTGCGGGATCCAGCAGGTTCGTCATGACATGTGACCTTTCGTCTTCCTCGGATGAGCTCCGCACCGACCTGGCGGGACACGGCACGTCGGCCGGTACACTCGTGCACTCATTATGCACGCGGTGCGTGCAACAGCAAGTGCATAGATTGGTCCGAGATCGGTGGGAGGGGTGAAACGGCAGGTCGGGGAGGTCCTGGAGGTGGCCTGTGGCAGGCGCGGGCCACCCTCGGGGTTCGTCGCCCGTTCCGGGTGAACGCGACGACGGGGACGGGCTTGGCCCTGGCTCCAGCCGCCGGTGTACCGGTCGGGCGGGCGCCGTCCGGCGGCCGGGCCGCCGGTGCGGGTGCGGGTGCGGCCCGACGCCTTGGCGGACTCCGGCCGCACCTCGACGCGGGTGCCGGCCTTCTCGGAGAAGATCGTTTCGCGGTCCGTCTCCGCTGTGCCGTCCCGGCTTTGCGGCCGGTGTCGGGGTCTGAACGGGCACGACTACTCGCGTTTGACTAGTTGAGACTACTCGTGTTTGAGTAGTCGGGTGAGCGACACGCGCATGTTCGTGCTCGGCGCCCTGCTGCGTGGTCCGATGCACGGGCATCAGATCCGCAGGCAGGCGCAACTGGACCGCACCGAACTGTGGACCGACGTCAAGGTGGGGTCCCTGTACGGGGCGTTGCACCGGCTGGTCGCCGAAGGCGCGATCGAGGTGGTCCGCACCGAGCAGGCGGCGGGCCCGGCGCGGACGGTGTACGCGCTCACCGCGGCCGGGCGCGAGGAGTTCATCGCGCTGCGCGACCGGACACTGCGTGAGGTACGGCTGCGGCCCGACCCGGTGGATCTCGCGTTGCACTACGCCGACGACCTCACCGAGGAGAAGCTGCGGGCACTGATCGGCGACCGGCGTGAGGCGCTGGTCGCCCGGCTGACGGCCTGGCGGCACCAGCGTGAGCAGGCCGAGCCGTACCTGCGCGGGCTGGAGCCGATGACCTTCGACCACACCACGGCACGCCTGCGGGCCGAGATCGCCTGGCACGAGAGCCTGCTGGAGCAGCTGCCGAAACTGCTCGCCGCGAACGACCGCGGCCAAGCGCCGACGACGGAAGGACGGCAGGAATGATTCTGGTGACCGGAGCGACCGGTCCGGTGGGGCGGCACCTCCTCACCACGCTGCGCGGGGACGGCGCGGAGGTGCGCGCCCTCAGCCGCCGTCCCGAGACCGCGAACCTGCCGCACGGCGTTCAGGTGGTCGGCGGTGAGCTGGGCGAGCCGGCGTCGCTGGCGCGGGCGTTGACCGGCGTGGAAGCGGTGTACCTGTTCTCCGCCGGGCGGGCGGCCGGCGGGTTCGCCGCGTCCGCCGTACGCGCCGGGGTCAAGCGGGTCGTGGTGGTCTCCGGGCTCGACGACGACCCCGCCGACGTCGAGCGGCCGTTCACCGACGCCGGGCTGGAATGGACCCATCTGCGGCCCAACGCGTACGCCTCCAACGCGCTGCGGCACTGGGGCGACATGATCCGGTACCAGGGCGCGGTCCGTGTCCCGTACCCGGACGCGGCGACCGCTCCCGTCCACGAGGCCGACCTCGCCGCCGTCGCCGCGATCGTGCTCAGGGGTGGACACGCGGGCCGGCGGTATTCGCTCACCGGACCGCGGTCGCTGACCTTCCGCGAGCAGGTCGGCGTCCTCGCCCGCGCGCTGGGCCGTGAACTCGCCCTCGTCGAGGAGACGCCGGACCAGGCCCGCGAGCGGATGTCCCGCTACGGCATGCCGGGCTCCGTCGTCGACGAACTCCTGACCATGTGGGCTGCCACCGCCGGAACGCCCGCCACCGTGTCGCCCGTCGTCGAGCAACTCACCGGGCTGCCCGCCCGGAGTTTCGCGCGGTGGGCCGACGAGCACGCCGACGACTTCCGCTGAGGGCCGTCATGCTGCGCAACCGCGTCTTCGCCTGGCATCGGGAGTTACAGGACGTCCACCACCGCCTGGAAAAGGCGCTGGAGGACGCCCGCAGGGCCATCCGCTCCGGCGAACGCGCCCAGAGCCTCAAACCCGAGCTCCGCGACTTCTGCTACACCTTCTGCTCCGCCCTGGGCAGCCATCACCGCAGCGAGGACAGCGACTTCTTCCCGGCCTTGCTGCAGCAGATGCCCGAGCTGGAGCCCACGATCGCCCGCCTGGGGCGTGAGCATGAGGTCCTCGCACGCTTGCTCGCCGACTTCCAGGCGAGCCTCGACGATTCACAGTCGTCACCACAGCGGCTCTTCCGGCAGATCAACGACATCAAGGCCGCGATGAAGGCTCATTTCGGTTTTGAGGAAGGCTCCCTGAACCGGGCACTTCGTGCTCTTGATGTTCCGAAGAGCGACAGGAACCGCATGTTCGGGGACGTCTGACCGCAGCCGGGGCTCCGCGGCCGCCGTCTCGTCACGGCGTGTTCGCCCACCGCTGGAGGGGGGTTGCCGTAGTACTCGGGAAAGACCGGTTCCGGCCTGGCAGGAGCCGGCGGTGTACGTGACAGCGGCGCGCACTTCGTCGGGCGCGCCGCCTCGGTCGTCGGCGGAACCGGGACACCGGCCGATACCGCTCCTGACGGCTGATCACGGACGTGTTCGGTCACCTGGCGGAGGCGCCGGTGCCACGGCGATGACACTTGATCCACACGCGAGCCACGTCCGCCTCCTTGGAGATCGGTGGGGCCTGTTCAGCTTTCTGACTTCAAGACGGTCACGCCTCTGATCGCCCCGCCGCCGGGAGGCCTGACGGTGGAGGTGGCGCCGACGGGGGCTTTCTGCCCCGAGTCCGAGCCACAGTAGTTGACCCACGGGTTGACGAAGCAGTAAGACACAACGATCTGGTGGTAGCCGGTACCGGTGGAACAGTAGGAGCTGATGGACCCGTCGCTCCCGTAGGAGATCGAACAGGAGTCGGGCAGGGCATGGGCGGGCGTGGCAACGCCGGTGACGACGGCAGCGGCGATGAGAGCGCCGCCGGAGAGGGTGGCGGCGGCACGTCTTACTTTCACGCGCTGGCTCCTTCCGCGAGGTCGATACCTCGTACTGTTAGGAAAGTTTCCTTATCGGGGAACTTAGCTGGCGTGATCGGCATGTCAAGATGCCTGTCCGGTCCGTCGTTCTCTCCGCGGTGCCCGGCATGCGGTGACACTCACGGATGTCAGGTGCCAAGATCCTTAAGCTGATGACCGGCCCCGGACGATCGGCAAGCAGCCGGCCGCCGACGGCTTCCCCGTCACCGGCGGAGAGCCGACGAGGATGCCGCCTTTCGCCACCGCTGCGGCGGCGAAAGGCGGGCTCGGGGGCATTGGGCTGGAAGGCGCGACCCCCTTGAGTCGGTGCGTGCCCGGGACCACCGGGCACCACGAGAACCTGGGAGATCGAACCGGGAGCCGGATCCTCCCAAGGCAGGGCTGGCTCCGCCTACCTCAAGTACTGTGACTTCGCATGATCGAATCCGAGATTGAGATCAGCGAAGATCTGGTCCGTGACCTACTGCGGGAACAGCATCCGGATCTGGCCGAGCTGCCTATCCGCGAGGTGGCGGGCGGCTGGGGCAACCAGATGTGGCGCCTGGGAGAGGAGTTGGTCGTCCGGATGCAGCGGATGGACAACGGCCCCGATCCGCAGCTCAAGGAGCGGCGCTGGCTGCCGGTGCTGGCCTCGCGGCTGCCGCTTCCGATCCCGACCCCGGTGCGGAGCGGTGCACCGTCCGAACGCTTCCCCAAGATCTGGACCGTCATGACATGGGTTGAAGGCACACCGCTGGACCACGGCTCAATCACCCGCGGGGACCACGCGGCCGACATGCTGGCGGCCTTCCTCAAGGCGCTGCATGTGGAGGCGCCCGCCGACGCGCCGGACGCCTCGGACCGTGGTGGCCATCCCAAGGAGTGCGTGGACGGCTTCGAGTACTTCCTGCGGACCGTGGATCTCGGGCGTTTTGCCGAGGACGACATCCGGGCCGTGTGGGACGACGCGGTCGCGGCTCCCGAGTGGGAGGGCCCGCGGGTGTGGGTGCACGGTGACCTGCATCCCGCGAACGTCGTCGTGGCGGACGGCACACTGGCGGGCGTCGTCGACTTCGGCGACGTGTTCGCCGGCGACCCGGCGTGGGACCTTGCGGCCGCCTGGGTGTTGCTCCCCACAGGGGGTGCCTCACGGTTCTTCAACGGCTACGCACAGGCGGATGAGGCGACGATCCGACGGGCGCGTGGGCTGGCCGCGATGAAGAGCCTGTTTTTGATGCTGATGGGCCAGAACGGGGACCGTGGCCTGCCCGGCGGCAAGCCGAACTGGGGGCCCGCAGGCCGGTCGGCACTTGAGTGTGTCTTGAAGGGCCTTTGACCGGGGCGTCTGGATCAATCGGATAGCCGTTGGCGGTAAGCCGGTGCAGGACGTTGTCGATCACGGCACCGCCGGGTGAGCCGAAGCCCGCCCGGCGGTCTCCACGGCGAGACGGTCCTGGTGCCGGGCCTTCCTGCGGTGGTTTCGGATGCAGGCCGGAGCGCCGAGGTAGTTGCGGTCCGCCCCGGGGCACGCCTCCCGGTAGCCGCTTTCGACCGCGGCCTCGCGGATGCCGTTGTCGGGGCCGAAGCCGTGGTGAGCGATGAGCCGATCGACACCGGCCGGCCACCGCTCACGCACCTCGGCGGGCCGGTCGTCCACCGAGAACTCGCTCGGCGGCCCGGGCGGCACCGGCCAGCCGGGCAGGGAGCCGAGGACGGCGAACAGGTCGGGGCCGGTCAGCCCGATGCGCAGGCTCTTCAGGGCTTCCCTCGAAACGCGCTCACCTCCGGCGAACGACCGGAGGGCCCGGAAGGAACGGTGCCGGGAGCCCGGAGCGGCCGTTCGAGCGCGCTACAAGAGCGTTGCAGCCGAGCCACAAGCGGGCTTTCCTAGCCTTGGGATCATGTTGACGACCCTGGTTGTGACCGCCTCTCTCCTGTTCACCGGCGCGCCCGCGCAGAGCGTGGCGACCAAGCCGCTGACCTTCCGCGGCATGACGCTCCAGATTCCCAAGACCTGGAAAGTCGGAAAAGAAGACATGTGGGGCATCCACGTCAAGACCGGCGGCTGCGACCGGCTCGCCGTCGAGTGCCGCGGGTTCTACCTCGTCGGGCCGGAGGGCATCTCCCTGGGCCGCCACGGCAACCCCTACGATCCCAAGGAGCAATACCACCCGGGTAACGGGCTCTCGGCCTGCGCGCCCGACAAGCGCTACGTGGAGGACTTCCCCGGAAAGCTCGTCGCACGTGCCCTCCGCCCGGTGGGCGCGGGACACCAGGCCACCTACCGGGTCTGGCGCGTCGGCTGCACGACGCAGTCGGCCAAGAGGACCGGCGTCTCCTACCAGGAGCGGATCTGGTACCTGCCCACGTCGAAGATCCTCATCTTCGACCGGTGGAGCGACAGCCGGCTCGGCACGATTCTCAAGCGAGCGACCTGGAACTGAGCCCGCCGGTCGCGCCGCTTGCCACCACGGCGAAACAGAGCAGGTGCGAGAACGGCCGTGGCGGCAGTGGTGATCAGCACGAACCGCCGTCGCGCCAGGACGTGGAGCGACCGGCTGCCGCCTGACCGGCATCCCGGCGGCCGGCGCCCTCCTGCGGCTCTCCAGGAACAGGCGCTTGGCGGCGTCCAGCGGTACCTCGCCATAGGGCTGGACGTGCTGCCGGAACAGCGGTGTCAGCCCGCGACGGTCGCCTCGATGCCGTCGAGGAGTACGGCCAGGCCGGTCTCGAAGCTCTTCCTGGCCTCACGTTCGAGGTAGGGCAGGCCGTCGTCGTGCGAGGAGGTGGCGGCTGTCGCGCCTTCGAGCCAGGCCACGGCGGGGAACCGTTCGGTCAGGCCGGGGGCGATCTCCAGCAGCGTGGCCGAACGGGCGAGCCACCACTCCTCGTCGGAGACGCCGGTGGCGGCGGGGGCCTGCCGTACCTCGGAGACCGTCCCCGCCGAACCGCGCAGGAAGTGGAACAGCGTGCCGACGACCCCCCGGATCCGGGGGGCGTCGAGGCCGGTCTCACGCAGGATGCGCACCAGCGTCTCAAGGCTGAGGTACTCGTTGGGACCGAGCACGGGCCTGGCCTGCGACACCTGGAGCACCCAGGGATGGCGCAGGTAGAACTCCCAGGTGTCGCGGGCCCACACCGTCAGGGCCGCCCGCCAGCCCTCCTCGTGCCCGTAGCCGGTCGGCAGCTCGCCCAGGACCCGGTCGTACATCAGGTCGACGAGCTCGCCCTTGCTGGGGACGTAGGTGTAGAGGGCCATTCCCGAACGTCCGAGCCGTTCGCCGACCGCCCGCATGGACAGCGCCGCCATGCCTTCGGCGTCGGCGAGGGCGATCGCCGTGTCCACGATCAGATCGACGCTGAGTCCCGGTTTCGGACCGGGCCGGGACTCCTCGGCGGGACCGGCGGAACGCCACAGCAGAGCCATGGAACGGCGCGCGTCGCCCTGGCCCGCGAAGACGACCACCTGTGGCTCCCTCCCGTCTCCTTACGCCCTAAAGCTATCAGCGGGCCGGATCAGCCGGTGATCAGGCGTTGCAGCGCGGGTGCGTAGAGGTCGGCGATGCCTTCGGCGTCGGCCTGCGCTGCTGCGCCCGAGGGGTGCAGCGCGAGGGTGGCTCCGAGCCCGAGCAACTGGCCCGCGACCAGTTCCGCCCGCAGGGCGTTGTCCTGGCCGGGGAGCAGCGTGGTCAGCCGCGCGGTGACCTGCTCGTGGAAGCGGTCCCGCAGCAGGGAACGCTCATCGGTGTTGCCCAGGGAGAACACGACACGCAGCATCGGATCCCGCTGGAATTCGCGGCGGCTGCGTACCAGCGTCAGCACCATGTGCCTGCCGAGCGCCTCAAGGGGGGCCGCGAAGAGCTCGTCGGTGTCGGGACCGAAGTCGGCGACGGTGTTGAACAGCTGTTCCTTGCTGCCGAAGTGCTTGACGATGAGCGAGGCGCTCACCCCCGCGTCCGTGGCGATGCCGCGTAAGGTCACCTCGGCGTACGGGCGCAGGGTGAAGGCCCGCCGGGCGGCGCGCAGGATCGCGTCCCGGCCGCTGCGGGTTCCGGTGTCCCGGGATTCCTCGGTCTGCCTTCCGGTGGTGTGCACGCTCATGGGCTGCTCTCCTGGGCGAGCGCCGCCGGTGGGCGCTCGGCTGCGCCCGCCGTACGGTCCTGCCCGACGGTATACGGGGCCGGAGCCTGTCCGCCCGGTAGACACAGAGTGACGGCCAGGGCGAGGAGCGCGGCGGCCCCGGCGATGACGAAGACCGTCAGGTAGGCGCCCAGGGTCGGCACGGTACGGCCCGCGACCTGGAAGGTGACGTGGGCGAGGACCGCGGCGACGACCGCGCTGCACGCCGCCTGGCCGATCGACCTCATCAGTGTGTTGAGGCCGTTGGCCGCGCCGGTCTCGCTCACCGGCACCGCGCGCATCACGAGCGCGGGCAGGGCGGAGTAGGCGATGGCGGTGCCCGCGGACACCACGGTTGCGCCGAGGACGATCGTCCACAGCTGGTGGTTGGTGAAGAAACGCACCACGTATCCGGCGGCCATGCATGCGGAGGCGACCGCCAGGGTGACCTTGGGGCCGTAGGCGGCCGAAATCCTGGCGGAGACGGGGGACAGGAACACCATCGCGACACCGCCGGGCAGCAGGCACAGGCCGCTGACGACGATGGAGGCGCCCAGGCCGTACCCGGTGCTCGTGGGCTCCTGCACCAGTTGCGCGGTGGCCAGCGAGTTGGCGTAGAAGGCGAAGCCGATCAGCAGGGCGGCGAGGTTCGTCAGCAGCACCGCGGGCCGCGCGGAGACCCGCAGGTCGACCATGGGGGAGGGGGAGCGCAGTTCGTGGGCTCCCCAGAGCAGCCCGATCAGTACGGCGGCGGCCAGCAGGGCGAGGGTGGGAGTGGAGGTCCAGCCCCAGTCGCCGCCCTGGGTCACCGCCAGCAGCAGGCTGACCAAGGAGGTGGAGAGGCCAAGCACGCCCAGGACGTCGGGCCGGCCGCCGGCGCGCAGCGGTGACTCGGGCACGTAGCGCAGTACCAGTGCGATGTCGAGCAGGCCCAGACCCACCGAGACCCAGAACATGGTGTGCCAGTCGGCGTTCTCGACGACCAGTGCGGCGAGGGGGAGCCCGATGGCGGCGCCGATGCCCAGGGTGGAGCTCATCAGGGCCACCGCGGAGAGCAGCCGGCCGGGTGCGAGCTCGTCCCGCATGATGCTGACGCCGAGCGGCATGACGGCGAGCGCGGCTCCCTGCAGGGCACGGCCCGCGATGAGCACGCCGATCTGGGAGCTGGCGGCGCACAGCACCGATCCCATGGTCAGCAGGCCGAGGGAGGCCAGTAGGACCTTGCGTTTGCCGTACATGTCGCCGATCCGTCCGAGAACGGGGGTGCAGACGGCGCCGCTGAGCAGGGTTATGGTGACCAGCCAGCTCGCGGCGGTCGGGGTGCTCCCGGTGAGCGCGGGGACGTGCGGCAGGAGAGGGATGACGAGTGTCTGCATGACGGCCACGACCACGCCGCAGAAGGCCAGGACGGCGACGAGGAGGCGCGGATGAGGCGCCTCGGCTGGTTGAGGGGGCACTGCGACTCTCCATGGGAAGGGGGACAGGGGGTGCACATCTGTTCACCTCCAGCGTAAACGGATGTGCACTCCGGCGGGAGCCCATTCCTTGAAGTTAGTGATCTACATTGTAAAGGCACCCGCTTGGGCCTCAAGATCAAAAACAACAAAGGACTAAAGACCCTCCCTCAAGGAGACCCAAGCGGCCCTGGGGTGTGGTTCGGCGTTTCGCAGGTAGCTGCTCGAAATCGGCTGTTCGGGCTGCCGGAACCGTGCGCCGGCCCCTGCCTCAGGGCGCGAAGTTCTCGCCGATGCGGTGGTGTCCGGCGGGGTCGGCGTGGTCCGTCTCGCCATATAGGTCGCGGCCGTCGAGGTGGTGCAGGTTCGGGGTCGTCGGCCGTGCGTTGTTCGACGATTTGGTGATTGGGTCGCGGATGATGTTGGGCGTGAGTCGGTCGGCGGCGTGTTCGGCTGGATCGCCGGTGGTCTTGAATCGCAGGTCTCGCTGTCGAAGCCGGGCGCGAGGGGGCCTGGGGTGTCCTCCTGGATTGGGTACAGGGTGGTGTTTGTGGGTGTCTCTCGCGGATGGCCTCGAGGAGGCGGTGCGCGGCGGGTCTTGACGCTGATCATGTCCGCGGGAGTGCCCTGCATGGCGTGGGCGGTGAACGGGTCCGGCAGTGCGCTGCCGCTGAAGCCGAGGTTGGCTACACCTTCACCGAGTCGCGCCCCACGTTCACCGCCTTCTGCTGAGTCGGTGTCAGTTCGATTGAGCCAGGGCGGTTGGGTGGTGTCGGTTGCCTGGGCTCCTGATGATGGCTCTTCTGCGACTCCACCGCCGTGGGGTTCCTGGCTCGCCTGTGGCGACGCGTCGAGGGCATGGCCACCGGTCGTCCGTCGCTCGTGGGTCTGCTTCATGGGCTTGTGGTATCTGCTGGACCAAACCGGCCTGCTGGTGTGCGTTGAGCTGTGCGACAGCATCGACCGGGCTGTTGCCGGCCTGTCCCTTTCGGGTGGGAGCTCGTCCTGGCTTCGCCGCTACCGAAAATCTGTAGTGGCCAGAATAGACATCTGCCGTAAGGGGGGCTAGGATTTCTGGCATCGCAAGGAACGGATCCACGAGGGCAGAGCAGTGGGTAGGCATCACGACGAACTGCCCGGACGGACGTGGATAGCAGGAGATGACGTAGGTGGACGGGCAGAAGGTCGGACGTGCCAGGGCCAACGTGGTTGAAGGGCCCTGACCGTTGACGCGCTGCCCAAGCAGTGGTGCAAGTGGAGGCAGAAGGTCGGACGTGCCGGGGCCAGCAGGATCGAAGGGTCCTGGCCGTGGACGCGCTGCCGAAGTAGTGACAGATGAAGTCGAAGTAGAGATACCGAAGGGAGTGTTGAACGCCATCAGGATCGCCCGTCGTCGGCTGAAGTTCGTCGCACGGGTACCGCACCTCCACGGATTGGACGGTGGTTTACGGTTACGCTTACGCGATCCCCGCACCCCTGCCTTTGCGGGCGGCCAGTGCGGAAGCAGTGAGTCGGCCATAAGGCCGGTAGATGGTGTTGAACCTCTGGGCCCCGGCGCATCATGGCGCCGGGGCCCTCGTCCGCGTTAGGGAAGGTTGTATGGATCAAGCAGTCACATCCCCGGGCTCTCACCCCCGGGACACCGCCGAGAAGGCGGAGACGGAGGCGGCTCGGACGCTCCCCGACGTGGCCGGTGGCAGGCCCGGCCGGAAACTCGACGATGAGGATTACCCCGCCTACAGCATGGGCCGGGCCGCGGAGGTCCTCGGTGTCACCCCGGCGTTCCTGCGCAGTCTGGGCGCCGCCAGGCTGATCGAGCCGCAGCGCTCCGAGGGCGGTCACCGCCGTTACTCGCGCTACCAGCTGCGCCTGGCCGCCCGCGCCCGGGAATTGGTCGACCAGGGCACCGCTCTGGAGGCCGCCTGCCGCATCATCATCTTGGAAGATCAGCTCGCCGAGGCCCTGCGCATCAACGCCGAACTGCGCCGACGCGGCTGACCGGGCCTCCGCCTGCGCGGCCCGCGTCCTGTTGCCCGTCCTGTGGCGCGGCCGGGTGAGCGGCAAGGAGCCGGCCCGGTGCTCGGCCGGAGTCGTCGGGGTGCATCAACTCTCGGCGGGTTCGACAGTGGGCAGGTCCGGCAAGCGGTGCACCGGTGCCGCACCTGCCCGCTGTCATCGAATGGGCGCACGCCGGTCCCCGGGCACGCCGTCCCTACGGTCTGATGGTGGCGGGGTTATTGAGGCTTGGCGGACGTCCGCGCTCCGGCCTCTGCCTCCTCAGCAGTGCGGCTGGCACTCCAGATCATCGTCCGCTGGTGGACCCGTCGGCCGTCGTGCCGGAGGCCGGGCACCAGTGGTGCCGGGCCGTGCTCGGCGAAGCCCATGCGCTCAAAGAACCGCACCGCCCGGGTGTTCTCGACCAGGGTCTGCAGGTGGCAGCCGGGAGATCCGGCCTTCCTGAGCCTGTCAAGCCACCGGCTCATCAGCCCGTCGGCGGCACCTGTCCCTCGCGCTTCGGGTGCCACGTTGATGTGCAGGTGCGCGGGCCACCTGGCGTCGGTGAACTCGCCGACGCCAGGCTCCCTGCGGACCGCGGCCCACGCCAGATCGGCCAGGCTGCGCGCGAAGAAGGCCGCGGGCCTGGGTCGGAAGACCAGCCGGTAGGTCCGCATCGCCTTCTCCATGCGCTCGTCCTCCCCGGGGAACCTCGCACTGTCGAGGCATCCCGTCAGGTAGCCCACCAGGGCGCCCCCGGTGACGGCGACGAAGAGCGAATCCGGTTCCAGCTCCATGTAGGGATCCAGGTAGACGGCCGCCTCCGAGTCCACGTGCCCCCACAGCGACGCCGTGGGAGCGCCCTCGCCCACGCGCTCGAACAGCTCGCGCAGCTCGGCGCGGTCACTCCGTGCGAACGTACGGATCTCCATGACGCCTCCCTTATTGTGTACAGCCTACTCTGTACGTCATACACGATTATTGTGCTATATGACGTACACAGATTCCGGCCGCACGAGAGGATGTTCCATGGCAGAGCTGCCCCCCGTCGTGGCGCGGATGTGGGACCGCGAACCCACCGCGCGCAGAGGCCCGAGGCCGCGCCTGGACCTGGCCACGATCACGACGGCCGCCATCGAGATCGCCGACACCGAGGGGCTGGCCGCCGTCTCCATGAGCAACGTCGCCGCCCAGGTGGGCGTCGCTCCGATGGCGCTCTACCGGTACGTCGGCAGCAAGGACGAACTGCTGACCGTCATGGCCGACAGCGCCGTGCCCCCACCGCCCGAACGCGAGAACCTGTCCTGGCGCGCCTACCTCGCCACGTGGACCCGGCTCACCCGCGACCTCCTGCTGTCCCGGCCCTGGCTGCTGGACCTGCGCCAGAGCACCCCGCCCATGGGGCCGCGGCGACTGCTCTGGCTTGACCGGGCTCTGGACGCGTTGTCCGGTACCGGGCTGGACGACGGCCAGAAGTTCAACGCCGCCACGGTGCTGACCGGCTACGCCCTCACCGACGCCACACTCACGCACTCGCTCGGCGCCGGTGGCAAGGAGCTCGCGGCCAGGGCCAAGGGAGCCACCGAGTACGGCGAGATACTCACCGAGGTCCTGGACCCCGCGACGTACCCGGCACTGTCGGCCATGATGCGCTCCGGCCTGCTCAGGGACTCCACCGGCTGGACGGAGGACGCCGACTTCCGGTTCGGCCTCGACCTCCTGCTGGACGGCATAGAGGCGCTGATCGCCCGCCCAGCCCGGTAGGGGTGCCGTTAACGAACGTGTCGCCAGCCCCAAACGAGCGCCGTCTCTTCAGTTCACGGCCCCTTACGGGGCGGGGGCTTCGGTCGCGTCGTCGTGATCGCGGAGCATGCGCAGCACGGTGGCCGGTGAGGGGTGCTGGCCCTTTTTCCTGCCGCGGGTGATGACCAGGCGGGCGGCGATGTCGCGCAGGCTGAGGTTCCGGCCGCGCAGGTGCAACGCCATCGACAGCATGGATTCGTCGGTGACGGTGGCGCCGCCGATGTGCTTGTCCCGGGTGCGGGTCGGCTCGTGACCTTCCAGAGTGCGGTCGCGGATGTACCCGCGCTCCATGTCCGACAGTGCCGTGAGCACGGTGAAGACGATCCCCGTCGGGTCGTGGCTGCCCTGCAGCTCGCCGGACAAGGACTCCAGGCCGATGCCCGCCGCCCGCAGTTGTTCGGCCAGCGCGACCAGTTCGCTGCCGCGCCCCAGCCGCTTGTGCTCGTGCACGACCAGAGTGACCGCCAGGCCCGAGGCCCGCATCTCGGCCGCCAGGGCGAGGGCTCGCTCGAGTTCGGGGCGAACAACGGCGCGAGTGATGCCGGTGGCCTTGAGCGCGTCGAGCTGGGTGTCGAGCGACAAGCGGGCGGTGTGATACTGCGCCGCCACCTTGCCGCGCCCAGTACGGCAGGGCGAGCCGGCCGGAGCGGCGCAGGAGGTCATCGGGCAGTCGCGGGCTTCCACGCGCGCGAAGTCGTCATCCGTCACCGCCGAAGTGTTTCAGGCGTGCGCGGTGATCCAGGTGAACAGCGCCGAGACGTGCGCGAGGTGGTTGTTGACGGTCGTCGGCGCCATCGGCGCGGGCGTGCCGTCGCGGCCGCGGTTGCCGGCGGCGGCCAGGTGGTCGCGCCAGGCGCTCACCTCGCGCGGGGTGACGGCCGAGAGCCGGTCGCGCCCGAGGCCGTCGGTGATCCAGGCGGCGAAGCGCTGCAGATTCCGGGAGATCTTGGCGCTGACCTCAGCCGAGCGGACCCCGCGCACGGCCAGTTCGAGGTAGCGCTCCGTCCACACCGGCAGGCTGTCGTCGGCCAGATCGAGCCGGTCGGGAAGCCCCGCTACCTTTCGTGAAGTGATTTCGGCGCGATCCGGAGCCGGGCTGAGCGAGGCCGAGCTGGGCGTGGAGGACGGCATGCAGCCAGGGTTACTTCACGGAAGGGCTGTTTCCTGAAGAGAAGTGAGGCGGCCCGCCACCACAACGAATGGCCCGCGCGTCGCGTTGGGCCATCGTCAGCTCTGGAGTTTCTTCCGTACGTGGTCCGCCCCTTCGGAGTCCCGCGGTTCCGTACCGCTCCCGACGCCCGGTCGGATTCATGCCGCTGCGTCGTCGTCGATGCCGAGGGTGACCGCCAGGTCGCGCAGGCACTCTTCGAAGACGGGCTCCAGGTCGGTGTAGGCGAAGTCCAGTTGGTGCAGGACTTCCATGCACAGCAGGCCGTACAGCCTGATCCAGCACGACAGGAAGACGTGGGCGGCTTCGGGCGGCAGTCGCCCATCGATGGTGGCGGAGTAGGCGGTCAGCTGCTCGCGCAGGGAGGCGGACAGGTCGGCCGGGTCGGGCACCGGGAACGGCCGTGTCCGCCACAGCTCGACCGTCAGGTCGAGCAGGACCTGCTCGAAACTCAGGGCGGCCTGGTGACGCACCGAGCCGGCACCGCGGTTCGGCGGTGCGATGGGGCTGGCGAAGATCCAGCCGAACTCGGCCGGGTGGGCGATGGCCCAGGTGCGCATGGCCCGGCAGACGGCCAGCAGGCGGTCGCCGATCGGCGCGCCGGCGCGGGCGTCGCGGGCCTGCTCCATGATGGCGGTCAGCTCGCGGAAGAAGTCTGCGGTCACCGCGCCGACCAGCTCGTCGTGGCCGGCGTAGTAGTGGTAGAGAGCCGGGCCGCTCATGCCGACCTGCCGGGCGACCGCGTTGATGGTCACCGCGGCCGATCCCTGCTCGACCAGCAGCCTGCGCGCGGCCGCGTGAATCTCCTCCAGGGTGGCCTGGCGCAGCCTTTCCCGCCTGCTGGTGTGTGCGGACATCGTCACCCCTTGTGTTGTTTCTTTGGCGCCGTTGACATCTTAGGGCATCTATGTTTCCTTAATGCCTCTAAATAACCTAGAGGTCGTAAGGAGCGAACATGGGACTTGCGTGGTGGATCCTTCTCGCGGTCGTGGTGCTGGTTACGGCCGTGTGGTGGCGGATGTCCAGATCCGCCCGCCTTCGGCGGCGCAAGGACTCCTGACATGACACGTACGATGCGCGACCGCTTGTTCGGCAAGTACGCCATGGAGGCGACCGTCACCGTGGCCCAGCAGGTCAACCCCGCCATGCGCCGGATCCGGCTGGAAACCGACCAGCCCGTCGCCTTCCCCTACACCCCCGGCCAGCACGTCAGGATCCAGCTGAAGGACCCGCTGTCGGTGTCGGGCATCCTGCGCCCGGCCGAGACGCTGCGCACCTACACGATCTGGGACCTCGACCCCGGCAGGAAGGCGATCGAACTGCGCATCCACCTGTACGCGGGTGACGGCATCGGACTGAAGTGGGCGCGGGCGGCACGGCCCGGGAACCGGGTGACCTTCTGGTGGCCGCAAGGTGACTTCTTCACCCGCGAGGCCGACTACCACGTGTTCGTCGGAGAGGAGACCGCCGGCGCCGCCTTCGGACCGATGATCAGAGCGTTGGGAGCCTCGACCGAGGTGTACGGCGTCCTGGAGAGCGAAACCCCCGAGCACGACCTGCCCATGCCCGGGACGCCGCCGCTGCGCCGCGTCCACCGCCACGGCGCCCCCGCTGTCGCCTCCCCGGTGCTGCTCGCGGCCGTGGCCGAACTCGACCTGCCGGGCAATGCCGGAGCCGCCTACGTGGCCGGGGAGGCGAGAACCTGCCAGTTGGTGCGCGATTTCCTGGTGCGCGAGCGCAACTGGCCACGGGCCTCGATCAAGACCAAGCCGTTCTGGGCCCCGGGCAAGCGGGGCCTGCACTGACCGTCAAGGAGACCTGAACATGAAAGTGATCATCGTAGGAGGCGGCATCGGCGGACTCGCCACGGCCGTCGCCTTCCATCGGCGAGGCTGGCAGGTGGAAGTCCTCGAACGCGCCGCTGAGTTCACCGAGGTGGGCGCGGGACTGACCATCCAGCCCAATGGCCTGCGCGCTCTGGACGCCATCGGCCTGGGCGAGCGGCTGCGCGCCGGTGGGCTGGCCGACCCGCTCGCGGGGATCCGCAGCAGGCGCGGGGACTGGCTGGTCCGCAATGACGTGGGCAGCCTCAAGCGCCGCTTCGGATCATGGGTGACCGTGCACCGGGCCGCCCTGGTCGACCTGCTGAGAGCAGTCGTGCCGCCCGACGCTCTGCGGTCCGGCATCGACGTGCAGCACGTTCAGCGCGACGGCACAGTCCGCCACAGCGGCGGCACCTCCACCGCCGATCTCGTCGTGGGCGCCGACGGCGTGCACAGCGTGACGCGCCGCTCGCTCTGGCCGCACCTTCCCGGTCCGCGCTATGTCGGCTACACCACCTGGCGTCTCATCGCTCCGCCTCAGCGCGTCGAGGGGAGCGTGGAGACGTGGGGTAGGGGCGAACGGTTCGGGCACGTGCCGATGCCCGACGGCCGCATCTACTGCTACGTGATGGCCAACGCGCCGGCCGGCTCCCGCGTCGGCCTGGATGAGCTGCGCGAACGCTTCGCCCGCTGGCACCACCCCATCCCCGCGCTCCTCGGCTCCGCGCAAGAGGAGGCGGTGCTGCAACACGACACCCACGAGCTGCCCATGTTGCCCGCGTACGTCTGCGGGAACGTGGCCGTTCTGGGAGACGCGGCCCACGCCATGACCCCCAACCTGGGGCAGGGCGCCTGCCAGGCGCTCGAGGATGCGGTCACGCTCGCGCACGCGGTGGACACCCTCGGCGTACGCGCAGGGCTGGAGGCGTACGACCGCACCCGCAGGCCGCGCACCCAGCTGATCGTCCGCCGTTCCCGCCAGGCCGGCGCCGCCGCGCACTGGACCTCCACGCCGCTGACCATCCTGCGGGACGCGGTTCTTCCCCTACTGCCCACCAGGTTCTTCGCCCGCTCGCTCACCCCCGCCTACACCTGGACGATCTGATGCTTCTCCCACGAATCCTGATCATTGCCGTCGCAGCGATCACGACGGTCGGTGCCGTGCTCGCCGACCTGGTCATCCCCGACCTGGCGGCACAGCACGCCTTCAACCCGGCCTGGCCGCCCCACGCCAAATTCCACGATGCCCAATACATGGTGATGACAGTGCTCCTCGGCCTCACCGGCCTGGCCCTCGCGCTACGGCCAGGCCGGAACACGCTGCTGCACGCCGCCGCCATCCTGGCCATCCCGTGGCTCGGCATGATCGGTGCGCTCCTGTTCCCCGCGACCGCCACCTACGACCCGGAGTTCGCCGACCGGACTGTCTTCGTCCTAGGACTGCACGGGCAGGTCTTTATGGCGATCGTCCTGCTCGTAGCCCTGCTCGTTGCGGCAGCGGTGACACTGCGCATGCCGTGGTCTCCGCCACCTGGTCATGAGCGCTATCACAGCCCTGCCTGAGTGCCTGTCTTCGAACCCGGACTGGATCTTGTAGTGGGTCACTACATGTGCGGCCCGAGGAAGCAACCGCCGGACGCGTCGATGACCTGCCCGGTGACCCAGCGGCCCGCGTCAGAGGCCAGGAAGCCGACCACGTCGGCGATGTCCTCGGGCTGGCCGACCCGGGGGATCGCGTTGCTGCTCGCGACCATCTTCTGGGCCTGGGGGTTGCCGCGCATCCACGGGTTGGCGTCGGTCTCGGTGGGGCCCGGGGTAACCGTGTTCACCGTGATGCCACGGGCCCCCACCGCATTGGCCAGGGTGCGGCCGAAAACGTTCATGGCCGCCTTGCTCATGGCGTACGCCAGTTCCGGGAGTGCGATCCGGGTCGCCGCCGACGACACGTTGATGATGCGACCACCGTCGTTCATCAGAGGAAGCGCTCGCTGGGCGATGAACAACGGCGCCTTGGTGTTGACGGCGAACACCTGGTCGAAGGCTTCGGGGGTGATCGACTCGATCGGCCCCGGGGCGCCGGTGGCGGCGTTGTTGACCACGATGTCCAGCCGCACCTGCCCTGTCCGTTCGCGCAGCCCGGCTTCCATCCCGGTGAACAGCGTGTCCACGTCGGTGGGAACGCCCAGCTCCGCCCGGACGGCGAAGGCGTTGCCGCCAGTTTTCTCGATCAGGGAGACGGTCTCCTGGGCAGCTGTCTCGTTGGACCCGTAATGCACGATCACCAGCGCGCCGTCGGCCGCCAACCGCCGCGCGATGGCCCGGCCGATGCCCCGCGAAGCCCCTGTCACCAGCGCTGTCCTGCCGTTGAGAGTCACTGCTTCCTGCCCTTCTTCACGTCCGTCACGTGCTCGTGCTTCACGATGTGAAGCCTGGCCAAGCGCGCTGACAACACAGTGACAACCCACTGACAGGTCGGAGCCCGTTCAGCAAGGGGCCGGGGCGTGACCGGGGTGTAGGGGACATTTCCGTTTGTGGGTGCTGCGCGGCGGTGCGTGCCGGTCGTCGGTGCCGGGCTCTCCCTCTCCGGTGAGGATGTGGCGGACCTGGAGAGCATCGCCCGCTGAACGCCACGTTGAACGGTTCGTGCCGTGCGTGGCCGTGCCGTGGCCGGGCACGGCTGCGTGCGCCGGATCAGTCGAGCAGTGCGGTCGCCTCGACCTCGACGAGGACGTCCGGCTCGAAGAGGTGGTCGACGCCGATGAGGGAGGCCGGGGGCATGGGGAGCCGAAGGCCGATCTCCTCGGCGACGGTCTCGACTCCGGCCATGAGGTCGCCGATCTTCTCCGGGCTCCACCGGGTCACATAGAACGTCAGGCGCAACACGTCCGCGAACGAGGCGCCTGCGCCGGCCAGGCCGGCGGCGGTGTTGCGCAGGGCCTGTGCGACCTGTCCGGCCAGATCGCCGGGGGCCACCGGGGTTCCGTCGGCCTGTCGGGCGACCTGCCCGCTGACATGGACGTGTGTGGTGCCCGTGCCGACGGCGACATGGTGGTAGGGGGTGGGCTGGAGCAGGCCTTCAGGGGTGAAGTGCTTGACGGTCATGGCTGTTTCTCCTTGTCAATGTAGGTATCTGTAAGCTACCTAGTAGGAGAAAGGCACTTCAACGAGACCAGGTTTCACCATGGATACCGACGGCGGGCTCCGCATCGACGCCCCGCACCGCGAGCTCCTCGATCAGGTGCTCGACAAGTGGTCCCTCGGTGTGCTCAACGAGCTCTGCGAACGCCCCTGCCGCTTCAACCAGCTGCGCCGGGCCATGCCCGCGGTCACGCAGAAGTCGCTGACCACGACTCTTCGCCGCCTGGAGCGTAACGGGGTGATCGAACGTGAGGTTCTCTCCACGCGGCCGGTGGCGATCGTGTATCGGATCACACCGCTCGGCAAGACCTTGCGGCAGCCCATCGACGTCCTGCTGGCCTGGGCGTCGGAGCACATGCCCGCCATCGAACACGCCCGCGACGCCTTCGACATGCGTGAGGACGCGGGCCTGTGAGACCTGTGCCCCGGCCCTGTTCGGGTCGGTGGCCGATGTCCTGGCGGGGCGGGCGGGGATCGGAGCCTTCTCCGCTGCCGTGTGGGGACTTCCGAGGGTGCGGCGTATCCACGGCTCGTCTCGGCGCGGTGATCGTCGGTTCCGCGGGGTGAGATGTGCCGTCGGGTCATCGACGCCGCACCCGGCCTGCTGGAGCGGAAGGAGTTGTGCGGCGGCTGGGGCGGCGTGGTGGAGTTCGGGCCGGCTGTCCCGTCCTTTACTCGCTGGTGTGGCATGGCGCTCTGCCGCCTTGCCGGGTCAAGGCACGCATGATCGGTTGTGTGGCGTTGCTTTGCGGCTGGTGGCATGGGCCTGAGCGGGGGCCTATTTGATCGGTCGCTGGGGCGGGTCGGTTGGCGGTCGGCGACAGAGGCGGATCTCTTGCATTACCCCGGTGTCCGGGGCGTGCGGCGATAGATCATGTGGGTCACACCGATTCCCTCGATGATCTCCGCCTGCTCGAAGCCGATCGGTGCTGTGGCGTTGAGCCCGGCCAGCACAGGCGTGCCGCCGCCGAGTACCACCGGCACGACGTCCAGCCGCAACTCGTCGAGCAGGCCGACCTTCAGCGCGTCGGCCGCGGTGCCGCCGGGACCGACGCCGACGTCGCGATGCCCGGCCACCTCGCGGGCTCGCGCGATCGCGTTCTCCACGCCGTCGCTGACGAACGTGAACGGTGTCGTCGCCGTCCAGCCGGACGGTGGTGGGCGGTGGCTGACAACGAACACCGGTACGCCGCCCGGGTGCCGCCCGTTCCAGCCCGCGGTGAGGTCGAACAGGTTCCGGCCGATGACACAGGCTCCGAGCGTCTCCTGGAGTCGGCGCAGGTAGCGGGCCGTTGCCTCGGAGGTGCGGTAGGTCAGCCGGTCCGGATCGGCCGTTGGCGTGGCCACGGAGCCTGCCGTGCACCAGGCGAACAGCTTGTCGAAGCCTGACTGGCCGGGGCCGGAGATGTACCCGTCCAGCGAGACCGACGCCTGTGTGAAGACCTTTCCCATGGTTGCCCCCGAGCGTCTGCGATTTTGACAAAGCTGGACGCTAGCACATATAAAACCATCAGGTTATGGAACCGGAGGGTTATGGAAATGGTTGCAAGCGACAGGCTGGACGCGACGTTCGCGGCGCTCGCCGACCCCACCCGACGGGCCATCCTGGCCCGGCTCGCGGCGGGTGACGCCACGGTCACCGAGCTGGCCGCGCCGTTCGCGATGAGCCAGCCCGCCGTCTCCAAACACCTGCGCGTGCTCGAACGGGCGGGCCTGATCAGCCGCGGCCGCGACGCACAACGCCGGCCATGCCGGCTGGTGGCCGAGCCGCTCAAGACGGCCACGGACTGGCTGGCCGACTACCGCGACTACTGGGAAGCGAGCTATCAGCGACTGGATGCCTTGCTGGAGGACCTGCAGGACGGCAAAACGTGACCTCCCCCCACCCCGGCCTCGGGCTGCACGTCGTCGCGTCCGGTGCCACCGGCCTCGTCCTCACCCGGACCTTCGCCGCTCCCGCGCCGCTGGTCTTCGCCGCGCTCACCGAGCCGGAACTGCTCCGCCGCTGGTACGGCGCCCGCGGCTGGCAGCTCACCGTTTGCGAGGTCGACCTACGCCCAGGCGGTGTCTGGCGGTTCGTCTCAACAGGGCCGGGTGGCTCCGAGATGGAACTACACGGGCTGTTCCGTGAGGTCGTGCCGCCTGTACGCCTCACACAGACCGAGATCCACCGTGACTGGGCCGACGGCGCGGCACTGGTCACCACCGTTCTGGACGAGACAGACGGACACACCACCATGACCGTCACCGCGCAGTACTCCTCGCCCGAAATTCGCGACATGGTCGTGCGCAGCTCCATGCAACGCGGCGCCGGCGAAGGATACGACCGCCTCGCCGCTGTACTCGCCACACTGCCACCACACCTCCCCTGACGAAAGGCGCCATCCATGACCGACGCATCCGCACCAGTCACCGAGATCCCGGCCGACCTCGGGGAAGTTCCCGAGGACTCCGGCAACCCGCCTGTGCCCCCTGGCACGCTGCTGCTGGAACTCGTGCCGGTGCCGACCACCGACATCGAACGGGCCAAGGCCTTCTACCAGGACCAGCTCGGGTTCCGTCTCGACGTCGACGTCAACCCCAAGCCCGGTGTCCGCGTCGTCCAGCTCACTCCGCCCGGTTCGGCATGCTCGATCACGCTCACCGAAGGCCTGCCCACACTCGACATGCCCCCAGGAACTCTGCGCGGTCTGCACCTCGTGGTGGCCGACATCGAGGCATCGCGCGCCCAACTCGTCGGGCGTGGCGTCGAGATCAGCGAGATCGAGGACTCCGGCGGCGTGCTCTACGCCTACTTCGCCGACCCGGACGGCAATACCTGGTGCCTTCAGCACATGCCCTGGCGCTAGTGGGGCGTGTGGTTGCTCGACGACTTCGACAGCCCGGGCGCCTGGCCAGGTGGCTGGACGACGTGCCCGTCGTGTTGGTGCCGCATGACTTCTAGTGCCAATATCCGTCGTAGTAATCAACCAGGTGCTGGGCGTCCGGGCCGGCCGAAGCGGCGGCGACTGTGAGGTCGGCCTCCCGGAGGATCTCCGACCGCACCCGTGGCGGCACCGACGCCGCGGGCACCTTCTGGCCGTCGCGGTGGAAGGTCATCGGGTTGGTCGCGCACAGCGCGTCCAGGTCCCAGCCCTCGTCGGACATGCCCTCGACGACGCGCAGGAGCCAGCGGGCCTGCCAGCCCGCGAGGTCGCGCACCACCTCGCCCTGCCCCTCGTGGCAGTCGTGCTCCCAGTAGCCGATCGACACGCCGGTCCATCCGTGCCGGATCAGTTCCGTCCGGGCCAGGTCGTAGCGCACGACATGACCGGCGACACGGTCCGGCTCTTTCACGTACACCTCGCGGAGGACTTGTTCGAACGGCTGCGCCAGACCCCTCTCGCGCCACGCACTCACCTCCTCGGCGCTTGCGTCGGCCGGGTGCCACAACGTGACAGGGCCCTCGGGGTGGTGCCCGGCCAGTTCCCAGCCGTCGACGGTTCTGACGGGCAGGCCAGAGGGGCCGCCGGGGGTCCGCCACACCAGGGTGCGTGCGTCGGGGCCGGTGACGGGGTGGTCGAGGAGATGTTCACCGACCTCACGCCAGGTCCATTCACGCTGGTGGATGAGCGCCTGCTCCAGGCGGTGGCGCGCGGCCGTGTGCGCCTGCTCGACCTCTCTGGGCGTGGCGGCGGTGGCGGGCAGAGCGCGGTCGAGGAGCTGGTCGCGGGTCAGCGCCGCCGCGTCGGCGAGCGCATCGAGTGCGCGAGTGGCGTTCTCCTGTACGGACGCCGCCCGCACGCGCGCCTGAATGAGCGCCAGTGGTGTGACTGTCTCGGGCCCGCCCCGGCGGGCCAGCACGCCGACAGCCCCGTTGGCGACGGTCTCGCTGCGGCAGCTGGAGCCGGGGCCGTCGTGGCCGGTGCCGCAGGTGACGGCGGCGTCGGCGAGCAGCGACGGGACCCAAGGCTCGTCAATGACCTCGCAGGTCCAGATCAGGCCGCACGCCGTCGAAACGGTCTGGCCCTTCAGGAAGCGGTCCTCGCTCCAGCTGATGTCGGCGTGATGACAGACGAACGGGCCGCCCCGGTAGGCGGCCAGGCGGGTGACCAGCTCGTGGACCAGGGTGACGGCCTCAGGAGTGAGCAGGTCGCAGACGACCCGCAACCAGCCGTCGCCTGGGGCCGGTGTGTCAGCGGTGGCCCAGTGACGTAGCAGCGGCAGCATTCCGGCCAGGCGAAGGCCGTACTCCTCGGCCAGTATCGTGGCGAAGGGGTCGGCCTCCCCGATCACGTTCCTGACCGCACCGTCTGGGCCGTCTTCGGTGAGCAGGCTTTCCAGGAGCGGCTGGAGCTCTCCGAGGTCTGTCAGGTGGCCGAACAGGTCGCGGCGCTGTTGCGGATGGAGCAGGTGGGCGGCTGACAGCGGAATCCGATAGAGCTCCTCGTGGCGGGTGTGGCCTTGGCGGGCCCAGTATCCGGCGCGTTCGGCCAGGTTCCAGGCGTCGCCGGGAGTCCAGTCGACGGCGCGCGCGGCCACGGTGCGGACCAGGCGCAGGACGCGCTCGTCGTAGTCGTGGCCGCCCTGCGGGCTGAGCCAGAGCTTGGTGTGGGCGTAGGTGCCGTAGAGGCGCCAGTCGGTGTCAGGGCCGGGGTCGAGGCCCTGCTCGGTGAGGGCGTCGAAGCGCTGGTAGGCCTCTTTGGTAGCCGGTTCCAGATGGTCCCAATTTCCCGCGCACGTCACCTGGTGATCATAGTCGCACGATGAAGGACCGCCGGGACGGTGGCCAGGTCGTCGCGGTCGTCCAGGAGCATCACCATGGCACTGAGCCTGTCCCAACAGCCGGGCCGGCCCCGCCGACGCCCCCGCGATCGTCCTGCTGCACGGCTACCCCACCAGCTCGTTCGTGTTCCGCGAACTCATCCCGCTGCCGGCCGACCGCTACCCTGTCATCGCGCCGGACCACCTCGGCTTCGGCCACTCGGTCTCCCCTTTCGCGGGGGAGTTCGCCTACACCTTCGACGCCCTCGCCGAACTCACCTCCGGACTGCTCGAACATCTGGGCCTTGACCGCTACGCCCTCTATGTCCAGGACGACGGCGCCCTCATCGGATGGCGTCTCGCGCTCCGGCACCCCGATATGCTGCCCGGCCCCCGTGGCCGTGGTCTTGGGCGGCGGCTTCGTGCGTTCTTGCACCTGTCGTGGAGTGGCGGGGTGAGGGGGTTACCGGGTGGGGATTCGCACGGTGAACGGTTCGTTGTCGAGTTCGCCGTGGACTTCGGTCTGGTTTTCTGCGCGGAAGGGTCGCCAGCTCAGCGACAGGCGGTTCCCGGGCGCGGTGGTGAGGGTCGCGGTTGCGGTTTTCGGGTTGAGGCGGATGGTCCCGGAGACCTGGACGTCCTTGACGTACCGGACCTGGTGGAGGGTGGTCGGCCCGCCTTCGGTTCGCAGGATGCGGCCGCCGCGCAGGCCGGGTTCGGTTTGGGGCGCAGGGGTGAGGGAGGTCGGGTTGAGGGGCGCGATCGCGTCGGCGGCTGTCGCGAAGGCCGCTGCCACGGTCCGGCGTTGCCTGTCGCTCAGTTCGTGGCCGTACGGCATGGCCAGCTCGCGTGCCTGTGTGGGGAAGTCGCCGAGCAGCCGGTAGTTCTCCGCGGTGCAGTCAGGGTGCGCCGGCTTGGTGGGGTCGGCGATGAAGGAGCGTAGGACGCCCTGCAGGCATGCGCCGAGCGGGTTGGATCCGAACAGCTGGCCGTGGCCTCCGAAGGGCACGGTGTAGGCGTGTCCCCTGGGGTGGCGGGCGGCCACGGAGGTGGCGTCGAGCGGGGAGGTGTCGGAGTCGAACTGGCCGCTGATCGCCAGGACGGGGACGTTCGGCCGGTTGCCGGTGGCCGGTGGGCTCTGGCGTGGGGTGGGCCAGTGGGCGCACTGTCGCGTCCAGTCGGCGACCGGTCCGGTGACTTCGGAGGGCCGGTAGGGCGCGTAGAGGTGGTGGCGTCGCGCGTAGGCGTTGAGTTGCCGGAGGCGTTCGGCGGTGGGGGCGTCGCGGTCGAAGGGGAATCTGGTGTCGCCGCAGTAGTAGGTGAACAGGGCCGGTGCGGGGGATCTGTCGGGCGGGGGTGGCGTGGCGCGGTTCATCAGGCGGCGCAGTGGGGCCGGGTCGTCTTTGAGGTAGGCGTTCGCCGCGGCCAGGGTGGATCTGGCGTCGGGGTTGGCGGCGGCGGTGAGCAGGTGGCCGGTCTGGCCGATGGGTAGCTTCGGGTCGGGCTGGGCGCGGAGTCGTTTCAGTAGTTCATCCCACAGGGCGGCCGGGTCGGGGTTGTGCCTGGCGCAGGCGGGTGAGCGGCGGCACGCGTTTCGCAGGGCTTTGAGGCCCAGTTTCTGCTGGTTGCGGAAGCCCTGTTCGGCGTAGCCGTCCTCGCCGGTGCCGATGACGCTTTCGAGGAACATGGCGCGCAGGTGCTTGGGGAAGCGGGTGGCGTAGGCCTGCCCGAGCAGTGTGCCGTAGGAGGATCCGACGAAGGTGACGTCGCGGACGCCGAGTGCGGCTCTGACGGCGTCGAGGTCGGCGGCGGCCTGGCCGGAGGTGAAGAATCCGCCCCTGTCGCCGATCTGGTGCGCGCACGCTTCGATCGTGTTCGGCCGGGTGATGTCGAGCCCGCGGCATGACAGCGGCGAGGATTCGCCGAATCCGCGTGGTTCGACCATGAGGATGTCGACCCGGTCGGACAGCGGTCCGAGCAGCGTCTTGGCGAGCCCGGCGTAGGAGGGGTCGAGTGGTCCGGGGCCGCCGCCGTTGGCGATCGCGGTGGTCAGGGGTGGGCGGCTGCGGTCGCCGCGGGGGATCCACAGGTAGGCGACGGAGATCTTCTCCGCGCCGGGGTTCGACCAGTCGAGGGGGACGCGGAGTTCGCCGTGGCAGGGGGTTGTCGCTTCCGCGCATGAGCGGGTGTGCGCCGCGGGGGTGGGCAGCAGGGCGGTCAGGGTCGCTCCGGCCGCCAGGAGGGCCTTCCAGGCAAGGTTCATGAGTACACAATGACTGTGCACAATGGATTGTGCAAACAGGTTGTGCACTGTTGGGGACGTCCGGCCAGGTCAGGGCGGCGAAAGTTGCACAACGGATTGTGCACAGCTAGTTTGTCGACCATGGTTGGAGAGCCCGCGCGTCATGAGGTCACCGACCTGGAGGCTCTGACGTCGCTCACGCACCCCCGGCGGCGGCGCATCCTCGACCACCTCTACAAGCACGGGCCCGCGACGTCGGCCACGCTCGCCCGCGAGCTCGACCTCAACACCGGTGCCACCAGTTACCACCTGCGTGAGCTGGCCAAACACGGCTTCGTCGAGGAGGCGCCGGCAAGGGGGCACGGGCGGGAGCGGTGGTGGCGCTTCGTCATGGCCGACTTCCGGTTCCCCCGGCGCAGCCGGCAGGACGCCAAGACGCGTGCCGTGCTGGACGAGATGAACACGCGGGCGTTCGCCGCCGACATCCAGCAGTTCCAGCAGGCTCTGGCCGACACCTCCGGCCAGGATGGCTGGGACGACGCGTTCCCTTACTCGCGGGGGAGCATCCGCGTGTCGCTGGGCCGGCTGGAGGCGTTCTTCGAGGAGTACGTGGCGCTGCTGATGAAGTACTCGGGTGAGGAGCCGGACGAGGACGCCCGCACCGTCAACACCGTGTTCATGGCCTATCCCGACGTGTGAGCGGGCGCCGGGCGCCGTGGGCCCCAGGCGAGTGGCCTTGGCGGGGATCCCGGCGCGGTGTGCGAGCACCCCCGATCGGCGTTCGGTGACGGGCCAGGAGAGCCCGTACGGCGGTGCGGACCGGCTCGCTTGGAGACTCGGCAGCCGGTGGCGAGGGCGCGCCCGGCGCGCTCATCCCCAGAGGCACGGCCTCGTCCTGGCCGGCGCCGATTGCGGCGGCACGGCATCGGCGGACGATGAGATCGCTCCGGCCGCGCGGGGCGTCGGTCGGCGTGCGCCGCAGGCGAGGGGTTTCCGGTGCTCCCAGGTGCGGCTCGAACGGGGCCGGCGGATCGCGCCGGTCGGCATCGTCGTCAGGACGGCGACCAGCGCTTCCTCCAAGCCGGCCGGTGAGCCGGTCACCGCGTCAGGGGAGGCGGACGCCGGCGACGATCTTTTTGAGGTCGGGGACGAGCGGCGTGCTGGCCATCACGGTGATGACGGTTCCTTCTCGTTCGATCCAGCCGACGTACCGCCCGTCGCCGAGCGCGCCGTCGCCTTGCTTCGTCAGTGCTCGACGGCCGCCGATCGTCGTGGTCTTCGCGTCTTCGGCGAAGGTTCCGTAGGTCACGGGGAGGCGCTTCAGGTCGGTGAGTCTCCTGGCGTCCGGCCAGCAGAGCACGCGTACCCACAGGCTGCGCTGCTTGGGGTCGGCGTTGGCCCGGTTGTCTCCCCACTGGTAGCCGTATTCGGTGACGCCGTTGTGCCTGCCGGCCACCACTCCGCCGTAGGTGAAGCCTTTGGGGATGTAGCCGATGCGCACGCCCTTGATGGCTCCCGCGCCTCTGGCGGGCTTGTCGATCCTGGAGTCGTGGGAGCGTTTGATCTCCGCCTTGCTCGGGGTGGGGCAGGCGGTGGTGTTCCCCGTGGCGGCGTGGGCGGAGGGGCCGGTGAGCAGCGTCGCGGCGGAGGTCGCGGACAGGGCGGCGATCGTGAGTGCCTTCGTGATTGTGTTCACGTACGGATTGGATGCGGCGGGCGGGCCGGAGGTTCGCAGTCTTCTGAAGTGTTTCGAGTGCCGCCTCCGGCCGGTGCCCTCCGGAGTCGGGCCGGAAATGTGTGGTCTCGTCTGTGGGAGATGGGACAGATTGGTGCCATGGAACGTCAGCTCATCAGTCATCTCGCTCATCGTGACCACCCCATCGCCGCGCCGGTCTCCGGCGCGCAGGTGACCCGGCTGTTGCGCCGGGCCCGGTTGCCCGAGGGGGCGAGGATCCTGGACCTCGGCTGCGGCGAGGCGGCGTGGACGTTGCGTGCGCTCGCGCTCTACGAGGACGCGACCGCCGACGGCGTCGACATCTCCGCCGACGCGCTCAAGGCGGCCGAGGGGCACGCCGAGGTCCAGGGCGTCTGGGAGCGTGTCCGGCTGCACGAGAGGCCGGCTGCGGATTTCCCGGTGGCCGAGCGCTACGACCTGGTGATCTGCGTCGGGGCGACGCACGCGTTCGGGGGTCTTGGCCCGGCCGTCGAACGTGTTCGGCGCTATCTGCGGCCGAACGGGCTGGCGCTCGTCGGTGAGGGGTTCTGGGAGTGCGCGCCGACGCCGGAGGCGCTCGCCCGGCTGGGGGCGGGGCCGTCGGAGTATTTCGACCTGCCGGGTACGGTCGCCGCCGCCGAGTCCGCTGGTTTCGACACGGTTTACGCGTACACCAGCGACCTGTCGGAATGGGATGACTACGAGTGGTCCTGGACGGGGACGTTGCTGCGCTGGGCCAATGAGAACCCCGGCCCGGACGCCGAAGCGGTCCGGGCGGCCGCCCTGGAGCATCGCGCCATGTGGCTGCACGGCTACCGGGGGGTTCTGGGCTTCGTCACTCTCCTGCTTCAGCGAACAGGCTGACCGCCGGGCCTGACCGGTTTCTTCCGGCGCCGCCGTCGTCGTCTCTGCGCGCTTCGGGTGCGCGGCCCTTGGCCGCCCGGCCGGCCAAGGGCCGCATCAGGGCCGCATCAGGGCCGCATCAGGGCCGCATCAGGGCCGCGCCAGGGCCGCGTCGTGGGTCGCTCGTGGCCGCTCCGCGGCCCGTCAGGCGGCCCGTCAGGCGGCCGGAGCCGTGTGGGGATCCGCGGATCGCGTGCCCGGCCTGGGCAGCGTGCAGCCGGGGCGTTCCAGGTCGAGTTCGTTGCCCGCTGCCACGCAGGCGGCGAGCTGGTAGGTCTGGGTTCCGTAGGAGGCGCCCTTGCGCACGCTGACGGCGCCGTCGCGGTTCATCTCGCAGGGGTTGTCCAGCGTGCATCGGCGGCCGTCGCGGTTGCTGGTGTTGTTGATGCCGACGACCTTGCCGCTTCCGGCGTCGACGATCGGGGATCCGGAGGTGCCGGGGCCGGTGTCGCACCGCGGGGTGTAACGGATGACGTCCTTGGTCATGTAGCCCACCTCCAGCACCCGGTAGACCAGCGTGTCGATTCCGCACGAGAAGATCTTCTTCGTGCCTGCGGAGATCACCCGGATGTCCGTGCCCGGTGCGGGACGGTCCGTCGACATCGTGAGCGGCCGGAGGCGGTGGTCGCGTTCCAGTTGCCGGTAGGTGGTCTCCAGCCGGTACAGCGCGATGTCGGTGCCGGTCATGGTCACGTAGACGGCTCTGGCCGCGTGCAGGGTGACCGCCGGTTCGCCTTCGCGGCCGAGCAGGTCGATCAGGAGATGGGACGGCTGGTCCACCAGGGCCTCGTCCGGCACCGGCCACGCGCCCTCGTAGCAGTGCCCGTTGGTCAGGACGAGGGCTTTGTCGTCGGCCGTGGTGGCAGGGGCCCGTACCAGTGATCCCGAGCAGCCGCCTGCGACGGCGGTGCCGGTGAAGTCCGTGGCCGCCGCCTGGGCGGAGGGCGTCGGCAGGGTGAGGCTGAGGAGGATGGCGCTCAGTGTCGCGCCGATTCGCCGGAACGTGCGCATCGTGGGTCCGTTCGTGGGAGGGGTCGCGGTCGTCACGCGCCGGGACAGGTGCCCGTGGCGGTGCGGCCGGTGCGGAAGAAGTCGATCACCTTCGAGGCGCAGGGCAGCCGGCGCAGTGAGGCGTGCGCGCCGTCCTGGACGGTCAGCAGTGTCCCGCCGACGGCTTTCCACGCCTCGACCGCCCACGCGTACGGTGTGACGTCCTCGTCGAGGTGGCCGGACAGTTGCAGCGGGCTGGTTCCCCTGACGGGTTTCCACGGGCGTGCGGGCCATGGCCACTGCCCGCACCAGCCGCTGCGTTCGAAGTAGCCGCCGGTCGCGGGGAAGGCGGTCTTCCTGGCCTGCGCGGCCGCCCACATCTGTTCGAAGTCGCGGCCGCCGACGCCTTCGTTGCAGAAGATCGCCTGGTACTGGATGAGGTTCAGGCCCAGGGAGGTGTCGTCGAAGCCGAACGTCTTCGCGGGTCCCGGGCCGGGGGACGCGGACAGCGGGACGCCGCCTTCACGGACGGTGGCCAGGTCTCTGGCGGAGGAGACCCAGCTTCCCGGTCCTCCTCCAAGGAGTTGGCTGACCCATTCACCGTTGATCACGGTGTTTTCATCTATTTTGCGGGGTTTGCGGTGGAGTTTGTCACGCAGCGTGAATATGGTCTTGCGGACCATGGCGTCGGTCGTCCCGAAGTGGTACTCGGTGTCGTGCCGGGCCAGCCACGGGACGAACGCGGTGAAGCGTCTCTCGTTGAGCGCGTCCGCCGAGGCGTCCATGGCGGCCAGGTCGATGACGGGCGGCATCACCGAGTCCACCCACATCGCGTTCACCCTGTCGTCGAACAGCGACCGGTAGTTCAGGCCCACCGCGGTGCCGAAGGATACCCCGTAGAAGTTGATCTTCGATTCGCCGAGGGCCGCGCGGATCGCGTCGACGTCGCGCGCTATGTTCGTGGTGGTCAGCTGCCGGACGAAGCCGGGGTCCTTGGCGGCGCACCGCTTGTTGTACGCGGCGTCCTGGTCGAAGGCGGCCCTCGCCTGCGCCTTGGGGGAGGTGGCGGACGTGGCGGGCGGAGGATCCCCCCAGTCGCATTTGATCTTGTCGCTGTAGCCGACGCCTCTGGGGTCGAACCCGATCAGGTCGTGGTCGGCGGCCAGCGTGCCGAGCCCGCCGGCGGCGTACGTCGCCGGCGCGTCGATGTTGGTGACGCCGGGGCCGCCGGGACTGATGACCAGCACACCGCGGCGCCTGCCCGGGTCGGTGGCCTTGATCCTGCTCACGGCGATCTTTATCTTCCGGCCCTGCGGGTTGGCGTAGTCCATGGGAACCGTCAGCGTGGAGCATTCGGTCCTGGTGTCGCCGGCGACGGGCCAGTTCTTGGCCGCCTGGGCGCATTTCCGCCAGGTCAGAGGTTCTTCGGCGGCGTGGGCGCCGGCCGCGCCGGCGGTTGCGAGACTCGCCAGGCCGGTCAGGCACGCGATCGCCACGGGTGTCAGGCGTTTGCCCGGTAGTGCACGGATGCTGAACACGGTCGAACCTTTCGACGGTCCTGCCCGCGCCTCCGAACGCGCGGGGCACGCCTTCGGGCGCACGCCGCCCACCCTGGGGGGCGAAGATCTCCACGCCGCAGCGGCCTCGTATCGGTGACCGCGCGGCCGTGTATCGGCCGTGTATCCGCGCAGGGCGTCGTCCCCGCGGTGAGCCGGTGAGGCTCGATTCCTTAGGGGAGAGTCACCTGGTGGAGGACGTGGTCGCCGACGGCGGCCATGCCGGGGTTGTCGGCGGAGTGGGCGGCCAGGGCGGTGCCCATGACGAGGGCCCAGCCCCGTGCGCGTTCCCAGGTCGTCTCGTCGGCGTCCACGCCTGACCGGAAGACCTCACGCGCGTCCTCGTCGAACACCAGCCACGCGGCGGCGAGGTCGGTGGCGGGGTCACCGCCGGTGAGGTCGCCGAAGTCCAGGACGGCGGCCAGGCCGTCCCCGCCGATGAGGAGGTTTCCCGGGTGCGGGTCGCCGTGGAGCCAGAGGGCGGGCCCCTGCCAGGGCGGCAGGGCGGCCAGTCTCTCCCACAGGGGAAGGAGCCCGGCCGATCGGGGGATGGACGACAGGCGTTGCCGTACCACCTGGTCGCGGGCGGCGAGCGGGACGCCTCGGACGGGGTTGCGCGGCGCGTCGGGTGGTGCGGGCCGGTGGAGGCCCGTCATGAAGCCGGCCAGCGGGACGGCGAGGCCGGAACGGCCGGACGGCGGCACGTCGGCGGCCGGGCGGCCCTCGAACCAGGGCGCGATCGTCCACGGCCACGGGTAGCCCTCACCGGGCACGCCGGTCCTGACGGGCACGGGCAGCGGGACCTCGACGTGGCCGGCCAGGACCGGCAGCCAGCGTTGCTCGTTGACGATGAGGCCGGCGGCGGCCCGGCGGCGCGGCAGCCGTACGGACAGGTCCTCCCCGAGGCGGTAGACGACGTTGTCCCAGCCGTTGGCGACGAGGGTGAGCGGGCCCTCCAGGTCCGGGTGCTGCAGGCGGATCAGGCGGCGGACCAGGTCGTCGTCGACGTCGGTCTCGGCCGCGGGGGTGTTCACCCCGCAACGATAGTCACGCCCGCGGCCTGTGCGCGGGTCAGACGATCTCGAGGTTGGCCATCATCGCCATGTCCTCGTGTTCGGCGTTGTGGCAGTGGAAGAGGTAGCGGCCCCGGTAGCCGTCGAAGCGGGTGATGATCTCCACCGCCTCGCCGGGGCGCAGGGAGACGGTGTCCTTGAGGCCCGCGTCGTGGGGCAGCGGCGGGCGGCCGTTGCGTGAGAGCACCCGGAAGCCGACCAGGTGGAGGTGGACGGGGTGGTGGACGTCGGCGATCAGCCGCCAGATCTCGACGTCGCCGAGGCGGACGGTGACGTCGGAGCGGGCGGGGTCGAAGGGGAGGCCGCCGATGAGCCACCCGTGCCCGCCGTGCGTCCGCCCGGCGCGGAAGGAGAACTCGCGGGTCACGGCGGCGTCCGAGGGGCGCCAGGACGGCAGGTCGGTGGACAGGACCGGGGGGACGCGGCTGTCGTCGGTCGTGGCGCGGGTGATGTGGAAGGCCATGACGTCGCGGGTGCGGCCGGTGCCGAGGCGGTTGAGAAGTTTGACGCGGCTGCCGACCGGCAGGCCGGTGAAGTCGACGACGACGTCGTAGCGTTCGGCCGGGGCGACGGGAAGGGCGTGATGGGTGACGGGGGCGGCGAGCAGTCCCTGGTCGGCGCCGATCTGGACGAGGGGGAGGCGGCGCCCGGTGTCGGTGACGGCTTCGAGTTCGTAGTGGCGGGCGTTGGAGGCGTTCAGGACGCGCAGGCGGTGGCGGGCGGTGTCGGTTTCGTGGACGGGCCAGGGGGCGCCGTTGACAAGGATGACGTCGCCGAGGACTCCGGCGAGATAGGGGTCCCGCACGCCGGGCCGCAGGCGGAGGGTGGGATCGAGGGAGGGGTAGGTGAGGGTGCCGTCGGCGGAGAAGGCGCGGTCGGTGATCATGAGGGGGAGTTCGCGGGCTCCGGAGGGCAGGCCGAGGTCGTCCTCGGCGTCGTCGCGGATGATGTGCAGCCCGGCGAGGCCGCGCCAGATGGCCGGGGCGGTGAAGTCCATGCGGTGGTCGTGGTACCACAGGAGGGTGGGGCGCTGGTCGAGGGGGAAGGTGTAGTCCCGGCTCAGCCTGGTGACGGCCGCCCGCGGGTCGTGCATGGTGTGGGCGCCCGCGTCGTGCGCGGCGTGCGTGGTCTGCGGCCAGTGCGCCGGCAGGACGAGGTCGGTGGGGTATCCGTCGGACTCCGGGGCGGTTCGCCCGCCGTGGAGGTGGACGACGGTCGGTACGGGCAGGGTGTTGTGGTGGGTCACGGTGACGGGGCGGCCGCGGCGTGACTCGATGGTGGGGCCGGGGAAGGTGCCCTCGTAGGTCCACAGCGGGGTCCTGACGCCGGGGAGGATCTCCGCGGTCGTCTCGCGCTGGGTGATCTCGTAGTGGTCGGTGCCGCCGGAGGCGCCTGCCGGGGCCAGCGTGGCGGGGACGGGCAGGGGCACCTGGAAGGGCGGCGGCAGCGGCAGGGCGCTGCGCAGTTCGGTGCCGGTGACGGCGGGGCGGCGGGCGAGGGCGGCCGAGGTCGTCAGTCCGGCGGCGGCGGCGAGGCCGAGGGTCCCGCCGATGCCCAGGAGCCGCCGCCGGGTGATGTCGTCAGGCATGGCGGACGGTCCGTGGCCGGGGGCCGGTGAGGGGGCGCAGCCACAGGGCGACGAACAGGACGGTGAGCGCGGTGACGGTGATGACCCCCAGGGGGATGTGGAGCCACAGCGCGCCGTCGAGCCCGGCGAGGTACTGGACGGTTTCGGCGGCGACCACCGCCGTGGTGGCGAGGAAGGGCCAGGCCCGGCGCAGCCGGATCCAGGCCGTGAGCGCGGCGATCATCTGCAGGTAGCCGATGGAGGTGACGACGTCGGCGCCGACGGCGTGCAGGTGGAGGCTGTCGTAGTCGCCGGTGAGGTAGGTTCCGGCGAACACCGGCTGGCCGATGATCGCCACGGTGTGCGCGCCGGCGAGGACGCGCAGTGCCCACCCCGTGGGGGTCGTCCGAGGCACGGTTTCGGTCATGAGGTTTTTCTCGTTCTGTTCGCAGGTGTCGTGGCGCCCCCGAAACTATGGGCTGCGGGTTATCCTGTCCAAGATCAATATTGCTATGGTGTTATGCCTTGGGGGGCATGATGGAGCTGAACGCGCTCAGGCAGTTCCTGGTGGTGGCGCGGCTTGAGCACCTGAGCCGGGCGGCGGAGGAGCTCCGCGTCGCCCAGCCGTCGCTGAGCCGGACGATCGCCCGGCTGGAGGGAGAGCTGGGCGCGCCGTTGTTCGATCGCAGCGGCAGGCTCCGGCTGAACGACGCGGGCAGGCTTTTCCGCGGGTACGCCGAGCGGTGCCTGGGCGAGCTGGAGGCGGGCAGGCGGGCGGTGGCCGAGGCGGCCGGTGAGGGTCTGGGCGCCGTACGGCTGGCGTCGGAGACGTTCCTGACCCTCACCGGTCCGCTGGCGGCCTACAAGCGGGCCCATCCTCGCGTCGAGACCGAGCTTCGCTGGATGCCGGCCGAGGACATGGGGCGCCATCTGCGGGCCCGGGAGGTCGACCTGTGTGTGGCCTCGCAGCCGATCCACGCCGACGGGCTGGAGTCGGCCCGTCTGCTGGAGGAGGAGGTCGGGCTGGCGGTGCCGTCCGGCCATCGGCTGGCGGGACGCGCCTCGGTCGGGATCGAGGAACTCGCCGGGGAGTCCTTCGTGGCCGCCCGCGGGGGGCACTGGCAGCGGCGGCTGCTGGAGCGGCTCTTCGCGGCCAGGGGGCTCACGCCGAGGGTGGTCTGTGAGGCGGACGAGTCCGGCGCGATCGCCGATCTGATCGGCGCGGGGCTCGGCGTGGGGCTCGTCCCGGCTTTCGCGCGGCGGGCCGTGTGGAGTGTGCCGCTGGTGTGGATCGCGGTCGACAGCCCCGACTGCCGCCGCACGCTCACGTTGTTCTGGGCGGCCGACGGTCATCTGTCGGGCGCGGCGCGCCTGATGCGTTCGGCGATCACCGGATGGGACTGGGCGGGGTGACCCGGTGCCTCTCCGCGGTGGTCTTCAGGTCGCGCAGCCAGGCTTGCAGGCCCGCGCCGAGGATCGCGGTCGAGGTGGGGACGTCGGCTTCGACCTGGGGGCCGGTCCAGGTCTCCTCGGTGTGGACGCGGACGCCTCCCTTGACCCTGGTGAAGGTCCACAGGTGGGTGCCGCGGTCGATGCGCACGCCGTCGCCGACGGCGGGCCCGCTCCACAGGATGCAGGTGTCGCGCTGGATCCGCCGGACGGTGGAGGTGATGCGCAGGACGGTGGCCGGGGTCGTGGCGGTGGCGGGGGCCGGGGTGGTCCACCGGAAACGCGAGCCCGCGCGCAGGGGGCCGGGGTCGAGGCGTTCGGCGGTGAGGACGGGGGCCTGCCAGCCGGGCCAGCGCTCCACGTCGGCCTGGAGGGCGAAGACCCTGCTCAGGGGTGCCTTGATGAGGATGTCCGCCTGGTGGCGGATGCGGGCGGCGGGGTCGAGGCCCTCTCCCCGGCAGTGGGGGGCGGGGCCCGGCTGGGCGGCCACGGCGGGGGCGCCGCCCGCCAGCAGGGCGGTGACGGTGAGCGGGACGGCGAGGACGGCGAGAGCGCGGGACACGGGTTCCTCCGAATCGGCTAGAAGCATGTGCTTTCGTTAGAAGTTATAACCAAGCCGCGAGGAGGGTGTCAACGGGATTCGTGATAAGTTCTAACTATCCCTTGATGGTGTAGCCCTGTCGGTGGGGCGGAAAGGCGGAGGCCTTGGCGGAGACGGACGCGAAGAGCCCCAGGGAGCGCTACCGCGCCCAGGTGCGCGCGGAGATCAAGGAGTGCGCGTGGGAGCAGATCGCCACGGCGGGGGCCTCCGCGCTCTCGCTCAACGCCATCGCCAAACGGATGGGCATGAGCGGGCCCGCCCTCTACCGCTACTACGCCGGCCGTGACGAGCTGATCACCGAGCTCGTCGGCGACGCCTACCGGAGCCTGGCCGACACCCTGCGCCCGCTCTCCGAGGCGGGGGCCGGGCTGGAGGCGCTGGCGCACGCCGTCCGCGGCTGGGCGCTCGCCGACCCCCAGCGTTACCTGCTCATCTACGGCACCCCCGTGCCCGGCTACCACGCGCCCGACGACATCACGGTCATCTCATCGCAGATCATGGGAATGCTGCTCGACGCCTGCGCGGAGTCCGTGCCGGACGGCCCGGCGGCGCCGTTGGAGGAGCATCTGGCCGGCCACCGCGGATGGGCCGGTGCTCACCCCGCCCCGCCCGCCGTCCTGCACCGAGCCCTGGTCCTGTGGACCCGGCTGCACGGCGTCCTGTCCCTGGAACTGGCCGGGCACTTCGCGGGGATGGGGTTCGATCCCGGCCTGCTCTTCACGGCCGAAGTGGACCACCTGCTGGGGCGCTGAGCGCGCGCGTGCCCGTCAGCCAGCCCACCACGGGCGCCGCGCCCACCGCGACGCACAGTGCCACGATCACCAGGCCCGCCCGCAGGCCCGAGGTGGCCAGCGCGGTGCCCATGACCGCCACGCCCACGGCGCTGCCGAGTTCACGTGCCGCGCTGTTGAGCCCGGAGCCGAGCCCGGCCCGCCCCGCGGGCAGCCCGGCCATGATCTGGGTGGACAGCGCGGGCAGGGCCAGCCCCATGCCCGCGCCCACCAGGACCAGCCCGGCGGCGTAGAGGGGGTAGGGCAGGGTCGTCGCCCAGGCCAGCCACCCCAGCCCGGCCACCACGGACGCCAGGCCGCCGGCCACGGCGGGCAGCGTCGGCGCCCGCCGCCCGGACAGCGCGACCATGGGGATCACGAGGGGCAGGATGGCCAGGCCCGTCACCATCGGCGACAGGCCGCGCTCCTCCTGCAGGAAGCGGGCGTTGACGAAGAACAGGGCGAAGAGCCCGAAGAACAGCACGCTCACACCGAGGGCCCCGGCCCGCAGCTCGCGCCGGGCGAAGAGCCGGGGGTCCAGCAGCGGGCGGGGGATCCGCAGCTGGTGCAGGACGAATCCCGTGAGCACGACGGCGGCGGTCGCGAAGGCGCCCAGGACGACGGCGGACGTCCAGCCCGCCTCCGGGCCCTCGATGATGGCGAAGACCAGGGCCAGGCAGCCCAGGACGAGCAGGCCGGTGCCCACCGGGTCGACGGCGGCCGCACGGCGGGGCTGACGCGGGACGAGCAGGCCGGTGACCCCGGCCAGCAGCAGCGCGAGCAGGGCGGGGACGGCGAAGAGGGCCTGCCAGGGCAGGTATTGGATGATCAGCCCGCCACCGACGTTGCCGACGACCCCGGCGGCGCCGCTCGCGGCGCTCCAGAGGCCGACGGCGTGGGCCCGCCGCTGCGGCGGGTGGGCGGCCACGGTGATGGACAACGAGGCGGGCATGATCATGGCGGCGCCCGCTCCGCTGAGCGCGCGGGCTGCGATCAGGGCACCGGTGTGCGGGGCGAGGGCGGCGGCGAGGCTCCCGGCGGCGAAGACGGCCAGGCCCGTCAGCAGCACGCCCTTGCCGCCGAGACGGTCCCCGGCCGCCCCCATCGGGATCAGTAAGCAGGCGAAGACCAGGACGTAGGCGTCGACGATCCAGACGAGCTGACTCTCGGTGGGGTGCAGGGTACCGGTCAAGGCGGGCAGGGCGAGATTCACCGCGGCGACGAGGGAGACCACGAGGACCGACGCGGCGCACATCACGATGGAGGTTCGATTCACGAGGCCACGGTAAAAAGACCCAAACCTAACCTCAAATGCATATTTATCATGAGATATATGCGCCAAACGCAACCAAGTCTGGACCTTCTCATCGCCCTGGACGCCCTGCTTGAGGAGTGCAGCGTCTCCGGGGCCGCCCTGCGGCTGGGACTGTCCGAACCGGCCATGAGCCGCGCCCTGGGCCGGATCCGCCAGGCGATGGGCGACCCCGTCCTGGTCAGGTCCGGTCAGCGGATGGTTCCCACACCGCGCGCGCTGGCCGTGCGGGCCGAGGTGCGCGGCCTCGTCGAGGGGGCGCGGCGGGTGTTCACACCCGCCGTCTTCGAACCGGCCACCCTCAGGCGCGACTTCGTCGTCCTGCTGTCGGACGCGGTGGCCACCACCGTCTGCGCCCCCCTGCTGGCCTGCGTCGGCGCCGCCGCGCCGGGGATCCGGCTGCGGTTCGTCCCGGAGGGGCACGGCGACCAGCGGGCGCTGCGCGAGGGGACGGCCGACCTGGAGATCGCGGTGATCTCCGACCCCTCACCGGAGACGCGTGTCGAGCCGCTGGTCGACGACCACGGGGTGGGCGTCGTACGGCCGGGCCACCGGCTGCTCGGCTCCCCGGTGACCCCGGAGCGCTTCGCCGCCGCCGAGCACGTCGTCTCCTCCCGCCGGGGCCGTACGGCGGGGCCCGTCGACGCGGCGCTGGCCGAGCGGGGGCTGCGGCGGCGGATCGTCGGGTCGGTGCCGACGTTCACCGCCGTCCTGCTGGCCGTACGCGGGTCCGACCTGGTCGGCATGGCGCCTGCCCGCATGTCGGCGCCCATGATCGACGCCCTGGGGCTGGTCACCTTCCCGATCCCGCTCGACCTGCCGGAGATGGCCGTCTCACAGGCCTGGCACCGGCGTCACGACGCCGATCCGGCGCACGCCTGGCTGCGCGGGCAGGTACGGGCGCTGTTCCCCCAGGGGGAGGTCCTCACCAGTGGGCGGGACGGGTGAGGGAGGCGGGGACGCCGGTGGCCGCGTCGCCCTTGGCGGCGTCGAGCTGGGCCTGGGTGAGGAAGATGCTCCCGGCGAGGTCGGCGCCGCGCAGGTCGGCGCCGCGGGTGTCGGCTCCGGTGAGGTCGGCCATGGTCAGGTTCGCGCCGCGCAGGTCGGCGCCGATGAGGTAGGCGCCGCGCAGGTTGGCGCCCCTGAGGTCGGCCCCTTTGAGTTTCGCGCCGATGAGGTCGGCGCCCCTGCGGTCCCTGCGGGGGCCGGGGGCGTTGGCGCGGGCGAGCTCACTGGCCCGCTGCAGGAGGGGGTTGACCTGCGTGCGCCGCGCCATGACGTCGGTCCGCGCGAGGACCTCCGGAGACTCCCGGGTGAGCGCTTCGAGGGCGGCCCGCGCCTCGGTGAGCGCGTCGCGGACGGGGGCGGTGCCGGGGAGCGCGAGGGCCTGTGTCAGGTACCACAGCAGTTCGTGCAGGTCGCGCATGACGGGGAAGACCTCGAACATCCGCCTGGCCGTACCGGGGGAGGAACGCCAGTCACGCCCGCCGAAGGTCACCTGGGAGACCCGCTGCCCGGCGCCGAAGCAGTCGTAGACCGTGCAGCCCGCGAAACCCCGCCGGCGCAGGGAGGAGTGGATGCCGCAGCGGAAGTCGGCGCCGAGGTTGGGGCAGGGCTGGTGCGCGGGCTTGTCGATGGCGAAGTCGGAGGAGGCGGAGAAGGCCGGGACGGTGCAGCACAGGGCGAAACAGCTCGCGCAGTCGGCGCGCAGATCACGCGGGTCGGTCGCGGTCGTAGGGCTGGGACGAGCGTGGTCGCCGGACAACGTGCTGTGTTCTCCCCTGTGAGATGTCGCCTCAGGGCACCTTAGCCGACCCGGCGAAGGGCCCGGGCCGGGCCGCTCAACGACCGGCGGGATCGGCGGGGGAGTTCGCGGCGGCGTGCAGGGCGTCGAGCAGCCGCAGCGGACGCCGGTCGGGGCTGGGCGCCGACCGGAGCTGGTTGGTGGCGTAGGAGAACCCGACGCGTTCGGCCGGCCAGGCGGCGTGGCGCGAGCCCCCCATGCCCGCGTGCCCGAAGGCGTCCGGTGCCGGGCCGAAGATCGCCGCCGCGGTCTGCAGCTCGAAGCCGGTCCCGTAGGCCATGGGGCTGTTCCAGAGGGGCTCGATGCCGTGCCTGAGCAGCCTGCGGCCGTTTTTGAGGGTGGTCTCTTTCAGGACGCGGATGCCGTCCAGTTCGCCGCCGCGCGCCAAGCAGGCGTAGAAGCGGGCGAGGGAACGGGCGGTGCCGTGGGCGCCCGCCCCGGGCAGCTCGGCGGCCCGGAAGCCGGCGCTGTTCCACAGGGCGGGGGCGTCGGGAACGGAGATGGGGTTGCGGGCCAGGTCGCGCAGCGGGTCTCCGGTCGGGGGCGCGTCGGGGTCGGTGAAGACGAAGCCGGGGGCGACGTGCGTGGTGGCCACCCGGTGGTGGTGCTCGCGGGGCACGCCGATCCAGACGTCGAGGTCCAGGGGGCGGGCGAACTCCTCGGCGAAGAAGGTGCCCGCGCTGCGGCCGTCGACGCGGCGGATGAGCTCGGCGGCGAGCCAGCCGTAGGTCAGGGGGTGGTAGACGAAGGCGGCACGGGGGTCGGTGAGCGGCTCCTGGGCGGCCAGCAGGGAGGCCATGAAGACCGGGTCCAGGAACTGGCCGGTGGTGAAGCTCTCCCGGACGCCGGGGAGCCTGGCCTGGTGCGACATGATCTGGGTGACCGTGATGGCGGACTTGCCCGCGGCGGCGAACTCGGGCCAGTAGCGGGCGGCGGGGGCGTCGAGGTCGAGCCGCCCGCGCTCGGCCAGCAGGAGCACGCAGGCGGCGATGAGCCCCTTGGCTCCGGAGAACACCAGCTGCAGGGTGTCGCGCCGCCAGGGGGCGCCGCTGTCCGGGTCGGCGCTGCCGCCCCACAGGTCGGCGACGAGCCGCCCGTCGTGGTAGGCGGCGAACGCGGCGCCCACCTCGGCGGAATCGGTGAAGTTACGGGTGAAGGCCTCGGCGACGCCTTCGTAGCCGGGGGCCGTGAAGCCGTTGACGTTCATGGGTGCGCTCGCTTTCCCGGGCATGTGCCGGTGGAGTCTCCCGCCCAGGCGGCACGCATAGATTGCGGTGATCAGTGCATTTCGCCCGTTATGTTATTAGATCGGTTGATCTCGCCCCGCTCGGTGGAGGCGCTGACCGCCGACCGGCCAGGTTGCGCCTCCGAGGCTCGGCCATGTGATCCGAGCCCTGGACGGCTTGTGGCTCAGCAGAGGACGTTGACGCCCGTGACGAGGTTGCCGGGGTCCAGTGGCCGGCTGGACCAGGGCTGCACGCGGTCCCATCTCTGGTCCGCGTAGATGACGTCGAAACCGTTTCCGTGGGCGCTGCCCCGCCTGTAGTGGTCATTGATCGTGTGATAGCCGCAGCCGTCCACGTTCCACCACGACCCGCCCGCGCCCTGGCGTCCGCCCGAGAGCTGGATGCACGCTCGTCCCGCGTCGCACCCGCGTGCCCAGTACCCGCCGCCGACGGCGGCCTGAGTGTGGGGGGCGGGGGCGGCCAGGGCCGGGGCGGCCAGGGCGGCCAGGGTCAGGCCGCCGGTGCTGACGACGGTGACCGTGAAGGTGACGATCCTGCTGCCGATGCGCATGTGAACCGCTTTCCTTGAGATGTTCCCGGCGGGGCCGGTGTTGTCGCCTGGGATCCTGCAGTAAACGGCTGTTCGCCGTCTGTATCCGACCGGCTACTTTCGGCTATCGACCCGTCCGGTGTGGTCTCGGGGCACCGGGCCGTCTACCAGATCCTCACCTCGGGAAAATCTCCCGACGGCCTGTCCAGCAAGGGCCGGCGCCTGCCCTTGAGGTGCAGGTCAAGGAAGGCGGTGACGTACCTCCGGGTGATCGTGACGGCGCGTTCGCCGTCGAGGGCGGCCCCGGGCAGCCCGAGCTGCGGCTGGAGCACCGCGTAGTCGACGAAGCTCATGTGCTCGGCGCCGGTCACGGTCAGCCAGCGCCTCCAGCCGCCGGTCACGTGCGGCCAGAACTCCTCCCATGAGGAGTCCCGGCCGCCCGCTCGCGGCTGGTGCCTCGGGTTGCCGACCATCATGAAGGGCTTGTCCAGCGGCCGGGCCGGCGTCCTGGGGTTGTAGGTGCCGTCGAGGTTGACCGCGGCCTTGATCCGCCTGGAGACGGCAAGCAGGTGGGCGGCGCTCTGGCCGCCGGCCGAGTGCCCCACCATCGCGATGTTCCGCTCGTCGATCAGCCGGTTCCAGCGTTTGCTCCTGCTCAGCCGATCCAGGACGAACTCGGTGTCGGCGGCCCTGACCCGGGCCACCTTGGCGCCGGTCTCGGCGGTCTGCCCGGCCTTGCCGGCCTCGAAGGTGACGGTCCGCCCGTCGGGGAACGTGGTGGCCACCGACTCGTAGGTGTGCTCGATCCCGGCCACCAGGTAGCCACGGCTGGCGAACTCCTCTGCCAGCGACGTCATCGTCGCGCGGGGCAGCGACATGCCGGGCGACAGGACCACCAGAGGCCATCCGCCCTTGCGTCTCAGCGCCGGGGCGTCGGCGCGGGCGTGTGTGGTGGTCCTGGCGAGGGTGTCGGCCGGTACGCCGTCGAGCTGCGGCACCGCCCTGATGATCAGTTCCGATTCCCGCGGCGTGACGTAGGGGGCGAGCCTGCCGCCGCCCCTGCGCGCCGGGTACCAGACGGAGACCATCAGTTCGCGTACGTCCCGGCCGGCGACCCAGGGGTCGGGGCGGCTGGAGTCGATCAGGTGCAGGTTCGTCTCGCCCACCGGATAGGCGCCGGTCGGCGCCGGGAGAGCGGTCACCGGGGAGGCGGGCACCGGGGAGGCGGCCGAGGGCGGGGCCGTCACGGGCGTGGGAGCCCCGGCCGGGGGCGCGCTCAGGGGCGCCGGTGAAACGGAGAACGCGAGCACGCTCGCGGCCAGCATCTTCTTCATGCGGTCAACCGTGCCGCGCGGCCCCGCCGTACGGTCCCCGGCGAACGTCACACGGCGTCTGCGACTTTCGTAGGGGGTGTCCCGTCCGGGCGGGCTTGTAGCCTCTCACCATGATTGACCGGGCATCGAGGATCGTCGACCGGGCCGCGCCCTGGGCGCTCGGCGTGGCGGTGTTCCTGCTGTCCATGGCGGCGACGGCCGGTTCGGTGGGGGTGCGCTCGGCGCTTCCCGTGCCGGTGCTCACGGCCGTGGCGGCGTGCTGCGGTGTGGCCGCGGCCTTCGCCAGGCGGCGGCTGTGGCCGCTGGCCGCGGCGGGCGCGCTGTCCTACGCGTGGCTGGTGATGTGGCCCGCCGCCGTCGCCGCCTCGTACTACGCGGGCACGCGGCTCGGCCGCCGCGGCCTGTGGCTCTACGCCGGTGGCGCGGTCGCGCTGCAGGCGCTGGGCGGGTTCGTGTCGTACCGGAGCGAGGGGTATCGGGCGCTGGTCGCGGGCACGGTCGTCAACGTGCTGATCCTGGGCGGCGCCATGGTGGGGCTGCCGCTGTTCGCCGGGCTGTGGGTGCGCGCCAGGCGGCAGGTGTTCGACGCGATGCGCGAGCAGTCCGAGCAACTGCTGCGCGAGCAGGTGCTCCGCGCCGGCCAGGCACGCGACCAGGAGCGGGCCCGCATCGCGCGGGAGATGCACGACGTGGTCGCCCACCGGGTCTCCCTGATGGTCCTGCACGCGGGCGCGCTGGAGGTCAACGCCCCGGACGCCCGTACGGCGGAGGCCGCCGCGCTGATCGGCGGAGTGGGCAGGCAGGCGCTGACGAACCTGCGGGAGGTGCTCGGCGTGCTGCGCTCATCCGATCCGGTACGCGGCCCGCAGCCCACGCTGGCCGACCTGGACCGGCTGCTCGACCAGTCGCGGGCCCTGGGCATCGTGGTCAGCCGCCACGACGAGGGCGAGGCGCGCCCGCTTGCGCCGACCGCCGAGCGCACCGCCTACCGGGTGGTCCAGGAGGCGCTGACCAACGTGCACAAGCACGCGGGCGGCGCCGAGACCGAGGTTCGCCTCCGCTACCGGGCCACCGAGCTGGAGGTCCTCGTCCGCAACCGGCCCTCCACGGCGGACGGCGGCCTGCCCGGCTCCGGATGGGGCCTGGTCGGGCTGCGTGAACGCGTCGAACTGGTCGGCGGCAGGCTGGAGGCGGGGCCGCGGGCGCAGGGCGGCTTCCAGGTACTGGCCGGGATCCCCACGGCATGATCCGCGTGCTGATCGCCGACGACGAGGCACTGGTCAGGGCCGGGCTGCGGATGATACTTGAGGCGGCGGGCGACATGGCGGTCGTCGGTGAGGCCTGTGACGGTGACGAGGCCGTGGGCGCCGCGGCCCGGCTCAGGCCGCACGTCGTCCTGATGGACGTGCGCATGCCGGGCACCGACGGGCTGAGCGCCGCCGCCCGTGTGCTCGCCGCCCCCGAGGCGCCCAAGGTGATCATGCTCACCACGTTCGACCTGGACGACCACGTCCACGAGGCGCTTCGGCTGGGCGCCGTCGGCTTCCTGCTCAAGGACACCCCGCCGCGTGATCTGGCGGCCGCCGTCCGCACGGTCGCGGAGGGGCAGGCCATGCTGTCCCCCACGGTCATCAAGCGGCTGATCGGCTCGTTCGTCGACAGGGCTCCCTCGCGGGCCGAGTCCGCGCGCGGGCGGCTCGCGGCGCTGACCGCCAGGGAGGAGGACGTGGTCAGGGCGGTGGCGCGCGGCCTGTCGAACGCCGAGATCGGGCGGGAGCTAGGGCTGACGGAGGCGACGGTGAAGGCGCACGTCAGCCGGGTGCTGGCCAAGCTGGGCCTGGCCAACCGGGTGCAGGCGGCCATCCTCGTCCACGACGCCGGCCTCGGCTGACCGGCGCGGCACCCGAAGACGAACCCCCGGTCGCCGGCTCCGCGAGACGACCCTCGGCACCGTCCTTCCCCGTCCTGACGCGGCGTTCACCCGACGACGACGGCGGCGGGGTCGTGGCCGTGGAGCCAGGCGGTGCTCCTGTCGTAGAACAGCGGCAGGAACAGGCGCATCGCGGCGGCCTGCGCCCGGCGGGCCACGGGGCCGGCCTTCTTGGCCTCGCGGTTGTCCTTGGCGGCGCCCAGGAGCCTGGTGACGCGGGGCCTGCGGGCGGCGTCGTAGCGGGCCAGGGCCCCGGGAACGTCCGACGGGGCCCGGCCGCGCAGCGCGGCGGCCAGGACCAGGGCGTCCTCGACGGCCATGGAGGCCCCCTGGCCCGCGCCCACCGGGTGGGCGGCGTCGCCGATGAGGACGCTGCGGCCGCCGTGCCAGGTGGGGACCGGGCCGAGGGCGTGCATGAGCACGGTGGGGTGGGTGCCGACGGCGGCGGCCAGGACCGCCGAGGGGACCGGCTCGCGCCGGTACAGCGCGGCGGTCTCACGTAGCCATCCGGCTCCGGCGGCGTCGTCGAGGCGGGGCTGTCGCGGGTCGGCGATCTGGGCCGACCACCACACCGTGCCGTCGCCCGCGGCCAGGTGGATGAAGGCCCCGTTGCGGGCGAAGGTCATGTTGAAGACGCCGGGCTCGACACCCAGGCCCCGCGCGTCGGCGGAGACACCGGACACGCAGTACAGGCCGGCGTAGCGCGGGCGCGGCGCGGCCGGGTCCAGGACGCCGCGCACGAGCGACCAGATGCCGTCGGCGGCCACGAGCAGGTCGGCGCTGTCGCGGCGGCCGTCGAGGAAACCGGCGGTGACGGCCCCGGGGGCCTCGGTGACGCCGGTCAGGCGCTCCCCGGTGACGATCTCCGCGCCCGCCTCGGCGGCCGCGGCGCGCAGGGCCTCCACCAGGGCGCCGCGCATCAGGGTGACGCTGTGCAGCGGGTCGTCGCCGCGACGGCCCCGGGGGACGTCGCCGAGGAGCCTGCCCGAGGCCGACCACATGCGCTGGCGGGGCAGGGCGACACCCAGGCGCTGGACCCGGGGCAGGCAGCCGAGGGCCTCCAGGCCGCGCAGCCCGTTGGCGGCCAGGCTGATGAAGGAGCCGACGTCGCCCGCGGGGTCGGCGTAGGCCTCGTACACGGTCACCTCGGCGCCGATGTGACGCAGGGCCAGGGCGGCGGCGGAGCCCGCGACGCCCGCTCCGATCACTATGACACGCATCGTCAACCTCCGAATGCTCATTCACTGAAGTTTGATTCACTGAACCTGAATTTGGTGAAAGTGTGTTCGGTAGGATGACCGCTGTCAACCCCGCCCGGAGGGGGCGGGCGGGAAGACGGCGGAGCGTGACGGTGGCGGGTGTGCGCAAGGCGAAGGCGGCCGAGACGAGGGCGGCGCTGCTTGAGGCCGCCAGGAGACTGTTCGCCGAGCGCGGCTTCCTCAACACCAAGATCACCGACATCGCGGCGGCGGCGGGACGCTCGGCCGGCTCCTTCTACGAGCACTTCGCCGACCGGGAGGAGTTGCTCGGGGCACTGCTGGCCGAGATGGAGGACAGCGCCGACCGGGAGGTGGCGCGCGCCGGCCATCCGCGCGAGCACGACCTGACCGACCGCGACCAGCTGCGCGAGCACCTGCGGATCGCCTGGAGCGTCTTCCGCGAGCATCGGGCCGTCATGGTGGCCCTGTTCCAGTCCCGCGTCGGCGCGGGTCCCGGCGACGGCCGGGCATGGGACGACCTGACCTCCGAGACGGCTGTCTTCCGCCACCACCTGGAGTATCTGCGCGAACGCGGCCACCGGCTGCCCGGCGACCCCGAGCTGGTCGCGGCGGCGATGGGCGCCATGCTCGGCATGCTCGGATACTCGATGCTCACCCGCGCCGAGCCCGTCGGCGACGACACGGTCGTCGACACCCTCACCGACCTGCTGCTGTACGGACTGGCCGGCCCCGCCGGGACACCCTGAGGCCGTACCCCGGGAAAAGCGGTCGCGCCGCGGCGCCCCGATCCGTTAGACAGGTCCGGTGTCCGACACCTACCCGATCCGTCCCGTCACCGGCGAGGAGTTCGAGACCTGGGCCCGGGTCGTCTCCGACACCTACGGTGAGGACCGGACCGAGGAGGACCTCGCCGTCGAACGGTCCGCGACCGAGCTGGAACGCACCCTCGCCGCCTTCGACGAGGGCCGGATCATCGGCGGCACCGCGGCCTGCACCCGTGTGCTGACCGTTCCCGGAGCCGTGCTGCCGACGGCCGGGATCACCTGGGTCGGCGTGACCCCCACCCACCGCAGGCGCGGCGTCCTGACCTGCCTGATGCGCAGGCAGCTCACCGACCTGTACGAGGGCGGCGGCGAGCCGATCGCCGCGCTGCGCCCCTCGGAGGCCCCGATCTACGGCCGGTACGGCTACGGCCCGGCCTCACGCGGAGCCCTGCTGCGCTGCGAGAAACGCTCCATGGCCTTCCTGCCGGGCACCGACTTCGGGGACGGGCGGATCCGGCTGCTGGAACGGGACGAGGCGCGGCCCCTGGTCGAGGAGGTCTACGAGCGCGTCCGCCCCGGCGCCGTCGGCTGGCCCGACCGCCCCGGCAACTGCTGGGACATACGGCTGGCGGACGGCCCGCAGGACCGGCAGGGCGCCACCGCCCTGCGTCACGCCGTGCATCGCGAAAGCGGCGGCCGGGCCGACGGATACGCCCTCTACCGGATCAAGGACGGGCACGGCGACGGCGGGCGCGCCGTACAGGTCGTGGAACTCGTCGCGGTCACCCGCCGGGCCTACGCCGCGCTGTGGCGTTTCCTGGCCGGGATCGACCTGGTGCCGTGGATCGAGTACGAGGGGGCGGCCGACGAGGCCCTGCCGTACCTGCTGGCCGACCCCCGCGCCGTGCGCGCGCACGAGGTGGACCGGCTCTGGGTGCGGCTCGTCGACGTCGCCCGGGCGCTGGCCGGACGGCGTTACGCCCTGCCGCTTGAGGTGGTGCTGGACGTGCGCGACGACTTCTGCCCGTGGAACACCGGCCGTCTGCGGCTGTGGGCCGAGACCGGGACGGCGGGCTGCGAGCGTACGGCCGCCGCCCCCGACCTGCGCCTCACTCCCGCCGAGCTGGGCGCGGCCTTCCTCGGCGGGACGACCCTGGAGACACTGGCCCGCGCCGGGCGCGTCGAAGAGCTGCGGCCCGGCGCGCTGGCCCGCGCGTCGGCGGCCTTCCGGGGCGCCGGGGAGCCGTTCTGTCCCGGGGGCCCGGCCTTTCCCGCTTTCTGAGCACCACCGTCGCGACGGCCGCGCCGCGCCGCCGTGACGTGGGTGCGGGCTGTCATGGCGGCGCGGTCGATAGCTTTGCGTCACCGAACGGACGCACAGAGTGTCGGCGAGGATCGCGGCACGGGCGTCCGGACGGCCCACCGCAGGCGACCAGAAAGCGACACCCATGAACAAGCCGACCCCCTTGGGCGGCACCGCCGTCCACGAGCCGGTCCCGCTGGGCCACGACCGCCACTGCGCCGAGATCGTCGCGCAGACCGACCAGCTCAGGGCGGTCGTGGCGGGGGCGGACCTGGCGGCCGCCGTGCCCTCCTGTCCCGACTGGAACCTCGCCCAGCTGCTGCGGCACGTCGGGTACGGTCACCGCTGGGCCGAGACGATCGTGCGCACCAGGGCCACCACGCCACCTCCGGACACGGAGCTGCGTGACCTGCCCGCCGACACCGGACAGGACCCCGCGGAGATCGACGCCTGGCTCGCCGAGGGCGCGCGGCTGCTGGCCGACACCCTGCGCGAGGCCGGGCCCGACGCGCGGACATGGGTGCCCGTCGAGATGGAGACCTCGGGATTCTGGGCCCGCCGCTTCGCTCACGAGACCCTCGTGCACCGGGCCGACGCCGCCCTGGCCGCCGGGCGGGACTTCACCGCCGGGCGGGAGGTCGTCGTCGACGCCCTCGACGAGTGGATGGAACTGGCGTCCCTGCCGCAGATGCTCGACGTCAACCCCAGGCAGCGCGAACTGCTCGGCCCCGGCCGCACCATCGGCCTGCACGCCACCGACACCGGGCCGTCGGCCGGGACGGAGTGGCTGGTCGACCTCACCGGCGACACCGTCACCTGCCGCAGGGGGCGCGGGGCGGCGGCCGTCACCCTGCACGGCCCGCTGACCGCCCTGCTGCTGGTCGTCTACCGCCGCCGCCCCGCCCGAGGCGGCGGCGTCGAGATCCTCGGCGACGAACGGCTGCTCGACTTCTGGCTGGACCGCGTCGGCTTCGGGTGAGCCGCGGGGCCCTGCGGCGCCGGCGGGCCGGAAGTCCCTCACGGTCGGGTCTTTCGGCCGCTGCGCCCACCGGGGCCGAAGCGGTCGGATGGAGGAGGGAACCGAGGAGGAGACATGACAGCACATGTAGTGGTGGGCGTGGACGGCTCGCCCGCCTCACAGGCCGCGGTCGAGTGGGCCGCCGACGACGCCGTGCGCCGCGGACGCCCGCTGCGGATCGTTCACGTGTGCGCGCCCTGGATCTACGACATCCCGCTGCAGACCCCGCCCGGATTCCGCGACTCGATGACCGAGTACTGCCAGGAGATCCTCGACACGGCGCTCGCCCAGGCCCGTTCACACGCCCCCGGCCTGCAGATCGAGACCGTGCGCGAGCGGGGCAAGGCCGGCGAGGTCCTGCGGCGCGAGGCCGAGGACGCCGAGGAGGTCGTGGTGGGCAGCCGGGGACTCGGCGGGTTCACCGGGCTGCTGCTCGGGTCGGTCTCGCTCGCCCTGGCCGGTCACGTCGCCGCCCCGGTCGTCGTGGTCAGGAAACCCCGCAGGCACGTTCACGACGAGATCGTCGTCGGCCTCGACGGCCCTCCGGCGCCGGAGGCGGTCTTCCGGTACGCCTTCGAGGAGGCCGCGATGCGCAAGGCCGTCCTGCACGTCGTCCACACGGTCCAGACTCCCGTCCTGGGGCCGTACGCCGAGGCCTACACCTCGCTGATCGACGACGCCTTCGTCACCGAGAAACGCGTGGCCGCCGAGACGCTGGAACCGTGGCGGGAACGCTACCCGCAGGTCGAGGTCAGGCGGACGGTGGTCATCGGGCACCCGGTCGCCGTCCTGTGCGAGGCGTCGCAGACGGCCGACCTGCTCGTCGTCGGCTCACGCGGGCTGGGCAGGGTCGGCGCGGCCGTGCTGGGCTCGGTCAGCCACGGCGTGCTGCACCACGCCCGCTGCCCCGTCGCCGTCGTACGTCCCAGGGGTGAGGCATGAACGACATCACCGTCCTGACCGTCGCGCAGATCATGAGCCGCACGCTCGTCGCCGTCCCGCCGGACGAGTCGCCCCTGCTGGCCTGGGAGATCATGCGCCGCGCCGACGTCCACCACCTGCCGGTCGTCGACGACACCGGCCGCCTGTACGGCGTGCTGACCCGCGAGGACCTGGCCGCCCACTGGTCCGGTGGCCCGATGGAGCAGTCACACGTCCACGTCCGCGCCCTGGTGGCCGGGCGCCGCTGCCCGCGCACCACACTCGGCGCGAGCCTGGCCGACGCCGCCGCGGCCATGGTCGGCGCCGGGGTGAACGCGATCCCGGTCCTGAACGACTCGGCCAGGCTCGCGGGGATGGTGACCGTCACCGACGTGCTGCGGGCCGTGGCGGGACTCCTCCCCGAGCACCAGGAGCCACCGGAGCTCATGACGGGCATGTTCCGCCTGGTACCGGTGCTTCCCCGGGTCCCGGCCCGCTGACGTCTACCCGCCGGGGGTCACGGTCGCTCCGGGCAGTGACTCCTTCCTGACCTCCGGCGGGCCGACGACGGCGTTGAGGCCGCCGCCGTAGATCTGCGCGGACGCGTTGCCCTCGACGGAGGGTTTCGACGTCTGCCCCTTGACGGTGATCAGCATCCTGGTGGGGGTGCAGACCAGGATGAAGGTGCTCTCGGTGGAGACGGTCGTCGCAGGTTCAAGCGGCCCGGAGAATCCCTCCTCCCGCATCAGATCCCTGGAGGACCTGGTCATGTCGCTGCTCATGCTCCAGTCGGCTTCCATGTCCTTGCTGGAGCCGGCCAGCCCGCACTGGCCTGAGGGATGGATCCACGCGGTCAGCTTGTGGGAGCCGACCTTGATCCGCGCCAGTACCCGGTCCGCCCCCTCGGGCAGTTCCCCGTCGTCGGGCAGGCGCTTCAGCTTGGCCAGCGGCCACTGGGCCGGGTCCTTCAGCACCGGGTCCGCAACCGGTGCCGAGCACGCCCCGAGGGCCGATAACACCAAAAACCCTGCTAAAGCACGCGAAAGACGATCGATCACTGCGATTCCCCGTTCGTAATGACTCAGTCGATTTTGAGTCTAGGGATCTCGCCTGACACGCGAGCGTCACGCGCCCCGTGAGAGGTCTCCGGCGGTCACCGTGGCAATCGGATCAGCCCAGCGGGGCCGGGGCGGGGCCTCCCCGGTGGCCACCCGCGTGTCCGCTGGAGGAGCATGGTCAACGCGGGGCCGGCAGGGGAGCCCGGCGGGCGTGGATGGCCTGCGGGACGGCCAGGCAGGTTCCGGTGAGCGCGAGGGCCGCGGCCGTACGGCGCAACGGGGCCAACGGGGTCATGGAGGACAAGACAAGAGAGGCACGATTCTTCCTCGTCGTAACGGTACGGAGGTGGCCTGGCGGCCACGGTCAGAACCGTACGAGCGCACCGGCCGCCGGGACGACGACGCGGACCCCCCAACCGTTGGCAGGGTCCGCGCCACCGCCGGCGGTCGCGTTCGGGGAGCGGCAGGGAATTCGAAAAGCGGCAATGTGTTCTGCGCTTTTCCTGGAAGCGCAAAAACCGTAAGCGGCGTTAATTGCGTGGTATAATGTTAACCGGCCTTTCCTGGGTGGCTTTGAATTGCGTTTTCCCTGCTTTTGGCGCGGGAGGCGGAACACTCCGCCACGGACGTCGCCGCCCAGGCCACAGCCGCCTCCCTCCCAGGGCGATCGACGGGGTTCCCCGCGGCTCGCATTTATGGCTGAAGCGTGCGAACCTGTGGGGCGCACCCCGAGGATTCCCCGGTGCCGAACCCCGTCCCCTGGCCTTGGAGCAGTCTTGTCCTCTTCCGTGCCGGTGCAGTCAGAGCAGTCAGAGATCGAACGCGAGCAGGCCTACCTGGCCATGCTGCACTCCCAGGTCGACATCCACCGTGAGAAACTCGCGCGGGAACTGGCCGAGGTGCTGCGCGAACCGGCGGAGACGGCCCAGGCCCAGGCCGAACGCGGCGCGGCGGTCGGCCGTCTGAACCGGAGGCTGGCCGCCTTCGACGCGGCCGAGCACGGACTGTGCTTCGGCAGGCTCGACTCGGTCGACGGCGGCCGCCGCTACCTGGGCCGCATCGGGGTGCGCGGCGCCGAGGAAGACGAGGAGCCTCTCCTGATCGACTGGCGGGCTCCCGCCGCGCGCGCCTTCTACACCGCGACCGCCGCCGCCCCCCAGGGTGTACGGCTGCGCCGCCACCTGCACACCCGGGAGCGCAGGGTGGTCCGGGTCGACGACGAGCTGCTGGACGGCACCGCCCCCGCCCCGGCGGACATGGAGCTGTGCGGGGAGGCCGCGCTGCTGGCGGCGCTGCGGGCCGAGCGGACCGGCCGCATGCGCGACGTCGTGGCCACCCTCCAGACCGAGCAGGACCGGATCATCCGCTCCCCGCACGCCGGGGTGATGGTCGTGCAGGGAGGCCCCGGCACCGGCAAGACCGTCGTCGCCCTGCACCGCGCCGCCTACCTGCTCTACAGCCACCCCCGGCTGGACGAGCGCGGAGTGCTGGTGGTCGGCCCGAACCCGGTGTTCCTCAGCTACATCAGCCAGGTCCTGCCCGGCCTGGGGGAGACCAGTGTGCTGCTGTCCACGGTGGGGGAGCTGTTCCCCGGCGTCACGGCCCTCGAACGGGAGGACGCCGCGGTCGCCGAGGTCAAGGGACGGCTGGTGATGGCCGAGGTGCTGGCCGCCGCCGTACGGGCACGCCAGGCGGAGGTGGGCGGGCCCGTCGAGGTGATCGTCGAGGGCGAGCCGCTGAGCCTGGAGCCGGAGCTGCTGATCGACGCGGCCGAACGGGCCCGTGCCGACGGGCTGCCGCACAACCTCGCCAGGCCCGTCTTCTGCCGGATCGTCATCGAGGAGCTGGCCCGCCGCATGGCGGGCGTGGTCGCCGGGATGGAGGAGCAGATCGAGGCCGACCTGGCGGGCCGGATCGACTCCGCCGCGCTGGAACAGGCCGTGGCCAAGGACCTGGCCGGGCTCTTCGGGCAGGACGCGCCGCCGGTCGACCGGCACGAGCGGGAGCACGCCGAGTTCGAGGAGGCGGAACGGGCCTGGCTGAAGGCGCTGCCGTACGATCCGCAGGTGCGCGCGCTGCTGGAGTGGCTGTGGCCCGCGCTGACCCCGCAGCGGCTGCTTGAGGAACTGTTCGCCGATCCCAGGGGGCTGGCCGAGGCCGCGCCGCAGCTGACGCCCGCCGAACGGGAACTGCTGCTGCGCGAACCCGGCGGCGGCTGGACCCCGGCCGACGTGCCGCTGCTCGACGAGGCGGCCGAACTGCTCGGTGAGGACCGCCGCGCCGAACGGGCCAGGCAGGCCAGGGAGCGCGCCAGGCAGATCGAGTACGCCCAGGGCGTCCTGGACATCGCGCGCGGCTCGCGCTCCGGCGAGGACGAGAACGACGACGAGGCCGAACTCCTCAGTGCCGCCGACCTGCTGGACGCCGAGTTGTTCGCCGGCCGCCATGAAGGACAGGATCTGCGCACGGTCGCCGAACGGGCCGCCGCCGACCGGACGTGGGCCTTCGGCCACGTGATCGTCGACGAGGCCCAGGAGGTCCCGCCCATGGCCTGGCGCCTGCTGGTACGGCGCTGCCCGACCCGTTCGTTCACGGTGGTCGGCGACATGGCCCAGAGCGGTCAGACGGCGGGCGCGCGCTCCTGGACGCAGGCGCTGGAGCCGTTCTTCGGGACGCGCTGGCGGCTTGAGCGGCTCACCGTCAACTACCGGACCTCGGCCGAGGTCATGTCCGCCTCGGACCGGGTGCTCACGGCGATCCATCCCGATCTCGAACCGGCGCGCGCCGTACGCGCGGGCGGCGTCCGGCCGTGGCGCGCCCGGGCCGAGGCGGCCGACCTGCCCGCCAGGCTGGCCGGCCTGGCGGCGCGGGAGGCGGCGGGGACGGGGAGCGTCGCGGTGATCACGCCACGCGAGGACCTGGCACGGCTGGCCGAGGCCGTCCGCGCCGCCGTCCCCGACGCCTCCTGGGGGCGTGAGCCCGACCTGGAACGACGCGTCGTGGTGCTGACGGCCCGCCAGTCCAAGGGGCTTGAGTTCGACTCGGTGGTGCTGGCCGACCCGCAGGCCGTGCTCGACGGCTCCTCGCACGGTCTCAACGACCTGTACGTGGCGCTGACCCGCGCCACCGAACGCCTGGCCGTGCTGCACCCCGGGCCGGTTCCCCCGGTGCTTGAGCACCTGGAGGAACGCGAGCCCTGACCGGTGTTCACACCGCCGGTGGGGCCGTCTCGGTCAGCCGCCCCTCGGACAGGCGCAGCCAGCGGCCGACCCCGACCTCGGCCAGGAACCGTTCGTCGTGGCTGACCACCACGAACGCCCCCCGGTAGGCGTTGAGCGCCGCCTCAAGCTGACCGACGCTGACCAGGTCGAGGTTGTTGGTCGGCTCGTCAAGCAGCAGCAACTGGGGGGCCGGTTCGGCGTACAGGACGCAGGCCAGGGTGGCGCGCAGCAGCTCACCGCCGGACAGCACCCCGGCGGGCAGGTGGGCGCGGGCGCCGCGGAACAGGAAGCGGGCCAGCAGGTTCATCCGCTCGGCCTGCGGCATGCCGGGCGCGGAGGCGGCCAGGTTCTCGGCCACGGTCAGGTCCGGGTCCAGCAGGTCGAGCCGCTGGGACAGGTAGGCGATGCGGCCCTCGGCCCGCCTGACCGTGCCGCCCTCCGGCTCCAGGTCGCCGTTGAGCACACGTAGCAGGGTGGACTTTCCGGTGCCGTTGGGGCCGGTCAGGGCGATCCGCTCCGGGCCGCGGACGGTCAGGTCCAGGCCGTGGCCGGCGAACACGGGGCGCTCGCCGTAACGGACCTGCATCCGCTCGCCGAGGAAGACGGTGCGGCCCGCCGGGACGTCGGTCCCGGGCAGCTCCAGTGTGATCCTCTGCTCGTCGCGCAGGGCACGGCCCGCCTCGTCCAGGCGGGCCTTGGCGTCGCCGACCCGCGCGGCGTGCGTCTCCTGGGAGCGTGCCGCCGACTCCTGGGCGTTACGCTTCATCGTCCCGGCGAAGATCTTCGGCAGCCCGGCGCTCTTGAGGTTGCGGGCGGCGTTGCCCGCCCGGCGTTCGGCCCGCTCCCTGGCCTGCTGCATCTCCCGCTTCTCCCGCTTGACCTCCTGCTCGGCGGTGCGGATGTTCTTCTCCGCGACCTGCTGGGCGGCCCGTACGGCCTCCTCGTAGGCGGTGAAGTCGCCGCCGTAGAAGCGGATCTCGCCCCGGTCGAGTTCGGCGATGCGGTCCATGCGGTCCAGCAGCGCCCGGTCGTGGCTGACCAGCAGCAGGCAGCCGTTCCAGTTCTCGATCACGCCGTAGAGCCGGTGGCGTGTGTCGAGGTCGAGGTTGTTGGTCGGCTCGTCCAGCAGCAGGACGTCCGGCTGCCTGAGCAGCTGCGCCGCCAGGCCCAGGGAGACGATCTGGCCACCGCTGAGGGTGCCCAGGCGCCGGGTGAAGGGGATGTCGCCGAGACCGAGCCGGTCGAGCTGGGCGCGGGTGCGTTCCTCGATGTCCCAGTCGTTGCCGACGGTGGTGAAGTGCTCCTCGCTCGTGTCGCCGGACTCGATGGCGTCCAGCGCCCTGATCACCGGGGCGATGCCCAGGACCTCGGCCACGGTAAGGCCGCCGGTCAGGGGCAGGTTCTGCGGGAGGTAGCCGAGCACGCCCTCGACGGACACGCTGCCGCGGGCCGGCCGGTGCTCACCCGCGACGAGCTTGAGCAGCGTGCTCTTGCCCGCGCCGTTGGGCGCGACGAGTCCCGTACGGCCGCCGCCCACGGTGAAGGACAGGTCCTCGAAGAGCGGGGTGTCGTCGGGCCAGGAGAAGGAGACGTTGGAAAAGACGATGAACGACGCGTCGGACATGACGAAGACCTCAGATGTGCGCAGGGCGTGCCGTGCCGCCCTGTGGCGGGAGAAAAGGGGAACGAAGGAAACGACGGCACGACCACGGCGGCGCATCAAGCGCTCCTGCTCGCGGCCTGCCATCCCGGGTATCACCCGGAGATGTCGTCGTCCCCTGCCATGTCCACTCTTTCGGTCTTTGTCGCGGAATTCGCGAAACCTCGCGTCCGGCCATGGTAGCCGGGCTTCCCCGGGGACGCGAACGGTTAACGCGTCCCCGGGCGTACGGGAGGCGCCTCAGCGGTGTGGATGCCCGGCGTCGTCTCCCGGGCCGTGCGCCAGGTCACGCGCCGGGCTGTGCGGCAGGCCGGACTCCTCGGCGGGCTCCGGCCGTACCCGCGCGAGGGCCCGGCCGGCCAGTTCGGCCAGATGGCCGACCCGGTAGTACAGCCGGGGCGGGACGTACGGGAGCAGCGCGGACTGCCGCTGGCACAGCAGCGTGAACGCCTGCTCCGGGGGCAGGCCGATGTAGCGCGGCAGGTTCTCGTACCACCGGGCGCTGCGGCGGGCCGTGCGCTGGGCGGGGAGGATCACGGCCTTGCGCTCACGTTCGTAGCGGACCAGGGCGGGCTGCAGCGGCAACCCGCTGTGCAACGCCCTGACCAGGAAGGCGGCGTCCCCCAGCGCCAGGGCGGTGCCCGCGCCGATGGAGTAGTGCGTGGTGTGCGCGGCGTCCCCGACCAGGACGAGGTTGCCGCGCTGCCACCTCCTGTTGGTCAGGGTGCGGAAGTTCAGCCAGTGCGCGGTGCCGCCTGGCTGGGAGCGGCCGACCAGCGGGTGCCCGTCCAGGGTGTCGGCGAACAGCTTCTCCAGTACGGCGAGGCTGTCGGCCTCGTTCGTCTGGTCGAGGCCGAGCCCCCGCCAGGTCTCGGGGGAGCACTCCACGACGCAGGTGCTGTGGCCGCGGTCGAACCGGTAGCCGTAACACCAGATCCAGCCGTGCGCGGTCTCCACGAAGGCGAAGACGAAGGTCTCGAAGACCTTGGTCGTGCCGAGCCACATGTAGACGTTGCGTCCCGTCTCGACCTTGGTGCCGAAGTGGTCGGCGTGGCGTTCACGCATCACGCTGTTGACGCCGTCGCCCGCCACGACCAGGTCGGCGCCGGCGACCTCCTCCTCGGCGGCGATCTCCCGTTCGAACTCGACGTGGACGCCGAGGGAGCAGGCGCGTTCGGTGAGGATGTCGAGCATCCGCTGCCTGCCGATGCCGTAGCCGTTGGTCCCGGGCTGCGACGCCACCGTCGTGTGGCCGTCGAAGTACGCGACCTCGGTGTCCCAGCGGACGGAGTTCTCGCCGATGACGCGCGCCGACTCGGGGTCCACGTTGTGCAGGTCGCCGAAGAGCTCGTCCAGGTAGGTCACGCCCCAGCCGTGCGTCGAACCGGCGGGGTTGCGCTCGTAGATGGTGATGTCGTGAGACGGGTCAACCAGCTTCATCAGAATCGAGAAGTACAGGCTGGCGGGTCCACCGCCGACGCAGGCGACCTTCACATGGACTCCCGTTGCACCGCAAGGTAATCAGATCGTGACAGAGAGTAACATGTGCGGTGTGTGGGGCGGCCATCCCATCCGGCCGAGTCCCGGTCATGAGATGGCCAATTATCGGGAAGATCCCAAACCGGTCATGCCGGCGGCGCCGTACCAGGCGGCCGGTGGCCTGGCGGACGGGGGACGACGGCCACGGGCCCGCGGGCGTGGCCGAGCAGGGAGTGGACGGTCGAGCCGAGGAGCGCGGCCCGCCCCGGGGCACCCACGACGACCAGCTCCGCGGTGGCCGAGGCCTCGGCGAGCACTCCGGCCGGGTGCCCGTGCACCACCTGTTCGACGAGGGGGACGTCGGGGAACCTCTCCCGCCAGCCCGCCAGCGACTCGGCCAGCAGCCGTTCCTCCTCGCGGCCGACGCCCTCGACGTCGTAGACCAGCGGCTGCATGTCACCGGGGAACGCGGCCACCGGGTGGGTCCAGGCGTGTACGGCCCGCAGCGGCAGGCGGCGCAGCAGCGCCTCCTCGAAGGCGAAGCGCAGGATGTGCTCCTGCCCGGGTTCCCCGGTCGCGCCGACGACGACCTCCCCGCCGCCCTCCTCGCGCGGGCGCACGACCACCAGCGGGCAGGGGCAGCGGACGGCGAGGTCACGGCTGACCGAGCCGAGCAGCAGCCCGGTGAACCCGCCGCGTCCCCGGCCGCCGACCACGACGAGCTGCGCGGTCCCGGCGGCGGCGGCGATCGCCTCCGCGGCGGCGCCGTCGAGGACCTCGGTGGTGATCTCGGTGGAGGGGGCCTCGGCGCGCGCCCGTTCGACGGCCCGGGCGAGCAGTTCACGGCAGGCGGCCTGCGACGCGGGCCCCCAGTGCGCGGGCTGCGGGACGAGCGGGACGTCGTAGGCCCAGCGCAGGGTGACGTGCACCAGGCGCAACGGCGCCCGCCGCAACGCGGCCGCCGTGGCCGCCCAGGCCGTCGCGTCGAGAGAGGCCTCGGAACCGTCGACGCCGGCGACGACGGGCTCTGTCATGGTCATTACCTTGCTCCGTCCGTGCCACGCTCGCGTGTTCCCCTTCCTAGATGCTCCCCGGTCCTCCGACCTGCGGGGTAGGGGCGAACGTCCCACGGGAACCGGCGGCGGGGGCCGGGAGCCGGGCAAGCAGGCGGAAGGTCCCGGCGGGGTGGGACTTTCCGCCCTGCCGCTTCCCACGGTCCTGCGCCGACCATGAAGAGGGAGGTGACCACGATGGCCGGAGACCACGATGTCGTCGTCGGCACCGGCCTCTCCGGGACGGACGGGGCGCTCCCGCGGCACGGCGCCGAGCCCTGTCGCGGTCGTCCCGGCCCTGGTGAGGCCGGGGAGGCCGGGGAAGGAACACACGTGCCCGGCCGTTCCCTGGGTACGGGGGAGCATGGCAGGAAGGGGAGACAGGTCATGACGGTGCGGGTGATGGACGTCATGGGGCTGGTGGCCATCGCGGTCCGCCCCGAGGCGACGTTCGCCGAGCTGGTCGCGACGATGCGCCGCTTCAAGGTGGGGGCCGTCGCGGTGATCGACGCCGAGGGGCGCCCCGTCGGGGTGGTGTCCGAGGCCGATCTGCTGCTGAAGGAGATCGCCGCCCAGAGCGGGCCGCCGAGCGGGGAGGACGTTCGCGAGAAGCCGGGCAGGACCGCAGCGGAGCTCATGAGCAGGCCCGCGCTGACCGTCACCCGCCAGACCCCGGTGCGGGAGGCGGCCCGGCTGATGCACGCCAACCGGATCAAGCAGCTGCCGGTGGTCGACGCCGCCAGCGGGAAGATCGCCGGGACCGTGCACCAGGCCGACCTGCTGAAGGTCTTCATCAGGCCCGCCGCCGACATCCTGACGGAGATGGCCGACGCCGTCGCCGATCTGGGGCTGAACACGGGCGGCCTGACGATCACGATCGAGGGGTCCGTGATCCGCGTCGAGGGACGTGTGGCCAGACGCTCGCAGATCGCCGCGCTCGTGGAGGCGGGCCGCAGGATCGAGGGGGTCGTCGACGTCGAGGCCGACATCGCCTACGACCGCGACGACGTGCTGAGCGCCTCCTCGGCCCGCCTCTGAGCGGCACCCGGGGCGGACCGGCCCGCACGAAGGGGGAAGAGCATGCCCGAACCCACCGCACCCGTCGTCGTCGCGACCGACGGCTCACCGTCGGCCACGGCCGCCGTGCGATGGGCCGCCGCCGACGCGGCCCGCAGGGCGCTGCCCGTGCTGATCGTGCACGTCGTCGAACGCTGGCCGTACGGGATCTCGGCGTTTCCCCCGCAGGGGTGGCAGGACGCGATGGCCGAGGCCGGTGACCGGGTGCTCACCGAGGCGGCGCAGGCCGCGACGGAACGCACGCCGGGCATCGACGTGACCACCGAGCTGGCCGGGGGAACGCCCGCCGACGTCCTGCGTGAGCGGGCCGCCACCGCGACCGAGCTCGTCATCGGCGGCCGGGGGACGGGCGGTTTCGCCGGCGCGCTGCTCGGTTCGACGGTCCTGCGGCTGGCCGGGCACGTCAGGGGCGCCGTCGTGGTCGTCAGGGCCGGGCAGGACGGCCCCGGCGAGGAGGTCGTCGTCGGCGTCGACGGCTCAACCGACGGCGCGGCGGCCCTCGGCTTCGCCTTCGAGCAGGCCCGGCTGCGCGGCGCCGTCCTGCGGGCGCTGTGCGCCTGGCACGTGCCGCTGCGCACCGTCATGCCGGACAGCGCCCACGACGTCACCGGGATCCAGCGGGAACAGCAGCGGGTGGTCTCGGAACGGCTGGCCCCGTGGCGGGAGATGTATCCCGGGATCGAGGTCGTCGAGGAGGTGACTCACGGCCATCCGGTCTCGGCCCTGACGGACGTCTCCGGCCGGGCGGCCCTGCTGGTCGTCGGCTCCCGGGGGCTGGGCGCGGTCGGCTCGGTTGTGCTGGGGTCCGTCAGTCGGGACGTGCTCCAGCACGCCCGCTGCCCGGTCGCCGTGGTCCGCCCCTGAGGCCGTCGCCTCCCCACGTGCCCACCCGCCGAAGGCCCGGCCGGGTCCAAAGTCCCGGGACGGACGGGTCCGCCGCCTCTGGGGGGTCCCGTTCCCCCGGCAGAGACTTGACCTGAGGCAGGAATCCGCACGCCCATGAGGAGGACGAGATGACAGACTTCCCGGCCAGGGGTACCCGTGACGTCGTCGTCGCGGCCGACGGCTCGGCGGGGGCGAAGGACGCGGTCGCATGGGCCGCCGACGACGCCTTCCGCAGGCACGTGCCGCTGCGGATCGTGCACGTCGTGGAACGCGGCCCCTATGACATCCCCCGTTTCTCCACCCTCGAATGGCCGGGACCCCTGGTCCTGAGCGGCAGGAAGATCCTGGAGGAGGCAGAACGGGAGGCGCGCGAACGCCAGCCGTCGGTGGAGGTGGGCACCGAGCTGATCGAGGGTGACCTCGTCCGGTCCCTGACGGAACAGGCCGCGGGCGCGGTGGAGATCGTACTCGGCAGCAGGGGGCTCGGCGGTTTCACCGGGGCACTGCTCGGTTCGGTGAGCACCCGGGTGGCCGTGCACGCCCACGGCCCGGTGGTCGTCGTCCACCCCGGCGGTGGGGCGCGCCGCGAGGTCGTCGTCGGCGTCGACGACGATCCGCACTGCGAGCCCGCGCTGGCCTTCGCCTTCGAGCAGGCCGCGCTGCGCGGCGGCCCGCTGCGCGCCGTACACGCCTGGCAGCTTCCGGTGCACGCCTTCGCGCCGGAGATCGTCTACGACATGGACGAGATCCGCCGCGCGCAGTTCCGGGTCGTCAAGGACCGGGTCGGCGCCTGGCAGGAGAAGTTCCCCGAGGTGACCGTGCTGGAGGACGTCCAGAGCGCCCACCCCGTCGACGCCCTCGTCGACGCCTCGGCCACGGCGGACCTGGTCGTGGTCGGCTCGCACGGCAGGAGGGCCGTCGCCGCCGCGCTGCTGGGATCGGTCAGCAGGGGAGTGCTGCACCACGCGCGCTGCCCGGTCGCGGTCGTCCGTTCCTGAACCCCGAAGACCCATCCGCACGTGTGAGGAGAGACCATTGATCCTGGTGGGAGTCGACGGGTCACGATCCGCGCTCGAAGCCGTGAGCTGGGCCGTACGGGAGGCCGGGCTGCGCCGTACCGGCCTGCGGGTCGTGCACGTCATGCCCTCCTGGCCCCTGGAGGCGGGTGAGGGCACCCCGCACGCCGAGGTCGGCCGGTGGATGCGCGAGGGCGCCGAGTCCACGCTGGAAGACGCGCTCGGCCGGATCCGCGAGGCGGGCGGCGACGTGGAGGTGACGTCGGAGCTGCTGCCCGGTGGCGACCCCAGACGGGCCCTGATCGAGGCGGCGGCGGACGCCGGGCTGCTGGTCGTCGGCAGCCACGGGCTCGGCGGATTCGAGGGCATGCTGCTGGGCTCGGTCGCGCTGGGGGTCGCCGGGCACGCGCCCTGCCCCGTGGCCGTCGTACGGCGTGCGCCCGTCCAGCCGCGC